>NZ_LBIY01000011.1:0-212 GCF_028128625.1 Bradyrhizobium sp. CCBAU 45389
TCCCCGTTCTGACGTTGTCGCTTGGCCACCCACTTGCGCAGCAGGTTCGCGTTCACGCCGTGTTGCAACGCCAGCCCCGCCAGCGACACGCCAGGCTGCAGACAGGCCTCGACCAGCCGCTGTTTGCTGGCCGGATCATAGCGACGCCGCCCATTGCGCAACACGCCGACCGTCTCAAGTCTCAAAAGTTCTTCTGGAGTGATCATCGATGG
>NZ_LBIY01000012.1:0-222 GCF_028128625.1 Bradyrhizobium sp. CCBAU 45389
TCGAGCGGGCCTATGTCGACAAGGGCTACCGCGGCCACGACGCGCAAAATCCCCGCCGCGTCTTCATCTCCGGCCAGAAGCGCGGTGTCTTCGGCGCCATCAAGCGTGAGCTGCGCCGCCGCTCCGCCATTGAGCCCATCATCGGACACCTCAAAGCCGAAGGACACCTCGGCCGGTGCTACCTCAAGGGCCGCGCCGGCGATGCCGCCAACGTCGTCCTCT
>NZ_LBIY01000013.1:0-231 GCF_028128625.1 Bradyrhizobium sp. CCBAU 45389
ATATTGGTGGTGACCTCCTTGGTCGCCTCTGCCGTCTGCGAGACGCTGCGGGCGATCTCGGCGGTGGCGGCGCCTTGCTCCTCGATGGCCGCGCCGATCGAGGTGGCGATGCGGCTGACCTCCTCGATGGTGGCGGTGATGCCGCCGATGGCATCGACGGCCTCCTTGGTCGCGCCCTGGATCTGCGCGATCTTGTCGCCGATCTCGCGGGTGGCTTCCGCAGTCTGGCTC
>NZ_LBIY01000014.1:0-262 GCF_028128625.1 Bradyrhizobium sp. CCBAU 45389
GCGAGAAGACCGCGGCGGGAACCAACTTCCCGCCGCACACTCCGCATAATCGTGGGCTCCGCATAATTGCGGAAGTCGACCGGCTTGGTTGCTACCATCACCCGCACAGTTCCGGACGGACCGATCACCGGCTTGCCTTTAGCGCATGGACGATGGCTGCAATCATCGCCACGTCCGTGCCTCGGCCGACCCGGATAGTGACGCCCTCGGCTTCGATCTCGATGCATCCGACGTCCGGATTGGCCTTACGTCGCGCTGCCTT
>NZ_LBIY01000015.1:0-271 GCF_028128625.1 Bradyrhizobium sp. CCBAU 45389
AATAAAGCTTGAAGCCGCGCTGGCGCTGCTGCTGCGAGCGGATCTGCGTGGCCCGGCCAAGCGGGAGGGCGAACGCCTCCTCCAGCGTCGCCTGGCCTTCGATCTTGCGGCGGATGTCGCGGATGATCCGCCCCAGCCGGCTGCGTAGGATACGCAGCTGCCGCTGATGCCGGTTGAACTGTTTGGCATGAGCGTAACGGCCCGCCATCATCGCCGCGCTTTTGGCCACGCGACAATAGGATTGCCGCAGCCTGACCCCGTGCTTCCTCGC
>NZ_LBIY01000016.1:0-354 GCF_028128625.1 Bradyrhizobium sp. CCBAU 45389
GAGGTGCGCTCATGCACGGTCAGCACGGCCTGACCGTATTTTGAGAACATCATCAGGTCGGCTTCCCAATGGCCGGGAACCTTGCGGCTGGCGGCCTCGATGGGCCGTTCCGCCAGTGAAACACGGCCTTCGATGAAGCTTGCGGGACTGCCGCCCTTCTTGCCGCGACAGCCGCGCTTGCTCTTGCCGCGAGGCAGATAGCGGCGCCAGCTGTAGTCCGAGGTGCGCCGGAGCTGGGCGTAGATGAAGCGGTAGATGGTCTCGTAGGAGATCACCTTGCGGCCATGGTCGCGGGCGAGCCGGCCTGCGACCTGCTCGGGCGACCAGCCCTGTCCAAGGCGCTCCAACACCGCG
>NZ_LBIY01000017.1:0-355 GCF_028128625.1 Bradyrhizobium sp. CCBAU 45389
ACCCTGGATCAGGTCGATCTGCGCCAGGTGCCGCTCGATTGCGGCACGCTCGTCGGCAGGTACCATCTGGGCGGCGATCCACCTGCGACCGCTGATCCCTACAAGGTTGAGGTGTGGACAGGGCGGAATGAGGTGGGCGTGAAGGATCGACTGAATGAGGTTCTTCAAGCGCACCCGCTGACGCACGAGCTGCGTACGGCGCGCAACTTGCCGTCGCAGGGCCATAGTGCGCTGATCGGGTACCCAGACCTCCGGAAGAAATCCGGTGGCGTACAACTTCGCGAGCACTGCGGCATCAATCGCATCCGTCTTGATCTTTGCGTGCGCGATCAACCGCACCTCCTTCGGGTTGGCG
>NZ_LBIY01000018.1:0-394 GCF_028128625.1 Bradyrhizobium sp. CCBAU 45389
CCCGGCCATTGGGAAGCCGACCTGATGATGTTCTCAAAATACGGTCAGGCCGTGCTGACCGTGCATGAGCGCACCTCGCGCCTGCTGCTCGGCATTCGTCTCGCCAGCAAGGTCGCCCGCGGCATCGCGCGCCATCTCGTGCGCTTGTTCGCGGACCTGCCGGAGAGCTTGCGCCAGACCGTCACCTTCGACAATGGCACCGAGTTCGCTCAACACCTGGCCCTGCACCGCCTCTCGATCGAGACCTTCTTCTGCGACCCTCACTCGCCTTGGCAGAAGGGCGGCATCGAGAATGCCATCGGCCGGATGCGGCGCTTCATCCCCCGCAAAACCGATCTTGCCGCCCTGACAAGCCACCGTTTCCGCCGGCTCGTCGCCGCCTACAACAACACCC
>NZ_LBIY01000019.1:0-466 GCF_028128625.1 Bradyrhizobium sp. CCBAU 45389
AACTCCAGATGCAGCCGGTCGAGCCGTTGCATGATTGCGAGGTCGGCGGGCGGCACGGGACGTGGTAGATAATAGACACTGCCACGGCTGATCTTCAAAACTTCCGCCTGCCTGGTAATCGGCAGATTGTGCTCACGATCGATCATCGCTTTGCGCTCAGCAGGCCGGCTTTGCTGAGCGCGCCTTCTAAAAAATCGTTCTCCAAGGTCAGCTTCCCGATCTTGGCGTGCAGCGCTTTCACGTCCACCGCGGGCTCGCTCATTCGGTTGCCTCCGCCAGGACCGAATACATCGGCCGCCGCTTCCTGAAGCTGGGCCTTCCACTGCGTGATCTGGTTCGGGTGCACGTCGAAATGCTCAGCCAGCTGGGCCAGCGTCATCTCGCCCTTGATCGCGGCTAACGCCACCTTCGCCTTGAATGCCGGTGCGTGGTGCCGACGGGTTCGTCTGCTCATCGTCTCTCCTGA
>NZ_LBIY01000020.1:0-536 GCF_028128625.1 Bradyrhizobium sp. CCBAU 45389
CCATTGGTGCCGTGCTAGCGTTTCGGCATCACCGCAAGGCCAGTAGAATATATCGGTGTCTGAGAGCGGATATACGCTGTATGGCCCACAAAATTCCCGCGAGGCGCATGCTTGAGGTGAGGCTGGACGCTCTTCTCCCGCAGAAGTGGGAGTGGCAGGTTTGGGAAGACGACGCCCTGCTGATGAGCGGCCATGAGACTTCGCGCGAAACGGCCCAGATCGAGGGAAATAGCGCCCTGTTTTACCTACTTCGTACAGCGAATTGACGATTCGAAGCGCCCTGACCGAATTTGGTCGACTCCCTGCCGAATAGGGTGTCTAGTCGCTTCATCACCGCTCGGCCCACGGCTTCTATCGGTGACTGAGAGTATTGTGCTCCCGCCCAACCGGACAGGGAGCAGCACTATGCAATCTCGGATTTTAACACTTTCAGAACGGCTTTCCCAATTTGCGCAACGCGGGCGCGATCAGGCCGAAGGACTGCGGCCTGGCAAGGACCGGGACGACTTGCTGCAGAAGGTTAGTCAGGCCGAAGT
>NZ_LBIY01000021.1:0-553 GCF_028128625.1 Bradyrhizobium sp. CCBAU 45389
AACAGCAATTCCGCGTCGATGAGTGGAGCTTCCGCCAAAATTAAGCTGCCGCGCGGAACGGCAGCGGGTTGAAGTAAGCTTGATCCGGGGTGCCGCCGTCAAGGCTCGAGTGAGGACGCCGGCCATTGTAAAAGTCGAGGTATCGGCCGATCGAGGCGCGGGCGTCGGACACGGTGTCGTAGGCGCGCAGATAAACCTCCTCATATTTGACACTGCGCCACAGCCGCTCGACGAACACGTTGTCGCGCCAGGCGCCCCGGCCGTCCATGCTGATGGCGATGCCGTGGCTGGCGAGCACGCCGGTGAACGCCGCGCCAGTGAACTGCGAGCCCTGGTCGGTGTTGAAGATGTCCGGCTTGCCGTGGCGAGCGAGAGCATCCTCCAGCGTCTCGACGCAGAATGCGGCTTCCATCGTGATCGAGACGCGCCACGACAGCACCCGACGGGTCGCCCAGTCGAGGACAACAGCCAGGTACACGAAGCCCCGCGCCATCGGGATGTAGGTGATGTCCATCGCCCAGACCTGGTTCGGGCGCGTGATCTCCATGCCGCG
>NZ_LBIY01000022.1:0-583 GCF_028128625.1 Bradyrhizobium sp. CCBAU 45389
CTGCTGGTCCAATCCTTCAGTTGGTTCACGAGAGCGGCGAGTGCCAGACGAGCATTGGCTGGTAACGCCAGGGCCTCGTCATCCAATAAGTCCACCAGACCGTCCACCCGTTGCCGGCCTTGCCCGACAATGATTCCGAACTCAGCGAAGTGAGCTCGAATGGCACAAGCCGTCATGGTTCTCTGGCGGACCAGCAGGCCTCTTGCGCGATGAAGCATCAGGAAGCCCTGGTTCTCGACGCTCTTGATCGGAACGAACCTCATATTGGGGCGGGTCACCGCTTCGCAGATCGCGGCCGCGTCGGCGGCGTCGTTCTTAGCTCCTCGCCGCACATAAGGTTTTACATAGGCAGGCGGAATCAATTTCACCTCGTGTCCAAACCGCTGAATCTCGCGTGCCCAGTGGTGAGCGGTGGCGCAGGCTTCGATGCCGACCAGACACGGCTCGATCGAGGAGAAGAACGACACGATCTCGCCTCGCCTCGCCGGAGGCGTTGGCGACTGGTTATTTGGCCCTTGCTGTCAACTGCATGGACGTGAAATACGTGCTTCGAAATGTCCAACCCAATTGTCGCGACTTCCAT
>NZ_LBIY01000023.1:0-674 GCF_028128625.1 Bradyrhizobium sp. CCBAU 45389
CCGACCGACACGGATGTTGTAGACAAGCCCTATGTCGCGGAAGCCTTGCTGTGTCGGGATCGTGGCTTTGCCCGCCACCGGGACGTGAACCTCGTGTACTCCTTCTCGGCGGATTCCACGCGTGCTCGTTCCTCAGCCCTCTTCGCGGGGATGTTGTAATCATAGGCCGATCCACGCTTGGCATGGCTGGTGGGTAATCCAGCGCGCAGTTCGATGCTCCGGAACTTGCGCGCCAGCAGGGCCGGCCTGGTCCAGATGTAGTCAGTGCTCTTGGTCAGCATATGCCAGATGATCATCGCCAGCTTCCGCGCCGTCGCGACTGCCGCGATGTGCTTGCCGCGTCGTGAAGACACGCGCTGGAAGAATGCACGCAGCGGTCCCGGCGAACGGGCTACAGCCCATGCTGCTTCGACGAGCATTCCGCGAGCTTGGCCGCGGCCCTGCTTGGTGATCCTGCCATGGTAGGCGGAGCCCTCGCCAGACTGCCTTACGCTCGGGTTTAGCCCCAGGTAGCTCACCAGCCTGGTCGGATCGGCAAAGCGCCGAATGTCGCCGACGGCCGCGGCCACGCCCGAAGCCACCGTCATATCCACACCCGGGAGCGTCATCAGCCGCCGAATGATCGGATCGGACATCGCTTCACGCGCGATATCCGCCTCGACCTCCTTCAACGA
>NZ_LBIY01000024.1:0-681 GCF_028128625.1 Bradyrhizobium sp. CCBAU 45389
TTCCGCGCGGAAGGTGTCGAAGGGCTGCGTGATCGCTCCTCAAGGCCTCTTTCATCGCCAAGCCAAACCCCGCCAGCCACGCGCGCCGCCGTCGAGGCGTTGCGCCGGCAGCGCCACACCGGCAAGCAGATCGCAGCCGAGGTCAGGGTGTCACGGGCAACTGTCAGCCGCATCCTTCGCCGCCTAGGATTGAGTCGGATGCGCGACCTGGAGCCCGCCGAGCCGGTGCGCCGGTACGAGCGCGAACAGCCCGGCGAGCTCATCCATATCGACATCAAGAAGCTCGGCAGGTTCGTCAGACCGGGTCACCGCATCACACACGATCGCCAGATGGGTGAAAGCCGGGGCGCCGGCCACGAGTTCGTCCACGTCGCCATCGACGATGCATCGCGCCTGGCCTTCTCCCAGATCCGGCGGGATCAGAAAAAGGAGAGCGCCATCGCCTTCCTCAAGGAGGCCGTCACCTACTACCGCAGCCTCGGCATGAAGGTCACCGGCATCATGACCGACAACGGCTCCTGCTACCGCGCCAAGGCCTTCGCCAGAGCGTGCCGCAAGCTCGGCCTCAAGCACATCTTCACCAGGCCCTACAGACCGCAAACAAACGGCAAGGCCGAACGCTTCATTCAGACAGTCCTGCGCGAATGGGCCTACGCTCGCGCCTACGACACTTCAGATCAG
>NZ_LBIY01000025.1:0-687 GCF_028128625.1 Bradyrhizobium sp. CCBAU 45389
TAGGTGAAGCCGGCAGCCGCCATCTCTTCGGGACGGTAGATGTTGCGGAGATCGACGACGACGGGCTGCGCCATGGTCGCCTTCAGCCGGTCGAGATCGAGCGCGCGGAACTGCACCCATTCGGTGACGATGACCAGCGCGTCGGCGCCCTGCGCGCAGGAATAGGCGTCCTCGCAATAGGTGATGCTGGGCAGCTCGCTTTTGGCCTGCTCCATGCCGACGGGATCGTAGGCCTTGACCTTCGCGCCCATGTCGATGAGGCCGGTCACCAGCGGGATCGACGGCGCATCGCGCATGTCGTCGGTATCGGGCTTGAAGGTGAGGCCGAGCACGGCGATGGTCTTGCCGCGCAAGCTTCCGCCGAGCGCCTGGCTGACCTTTCGGGCCATCGCGCGCTTGCGGTTCTCGTTCACGGCAAGCACGGATTCGACGATGCGCAAGGACACGTCGTAGTCCTGTGCGATCTTGATCAGCGCCTTGGTGTCCTTCGGGAAGCATGAGCCGCCGAAGCCCGGACCAGCATGCAGGAATTTGGTGCCGATGCGATTGTCGAGGCCAATGCCGCGCGCGACCTCCTGCACGTTGGCGCCGACCTTTTCCGAGAGGTCAGCGATCTCGTTGATGAAGGTGATCTTGGTCGCGAGGAAGGCGTTCGCGGCGTATTTGATCATCTCCGCAGTGCGGCGC
>NZ_LBIY01000026.1:0-764 GCF_028128625.1 Bradyrhizobium sp. CCBAU 45389
TAGGGCTCGGACTCAATTGATCCAATAGGCAACGATGGCGGCGAGATGGACGGCAGCCAAGAAGTTCCTGGCTAGTTTGTCGTAGCGAGTTGCGACACGCCTGAAATCCTTGAGGCGGCAGAAACAGCGCTCGATGACGTTGCGCCCCTTGTAGGCGCGTTTGCTGAAGCTGTGGAGAGTGACCCTGTTGGATTTGTTTGGAATGACGGGCTTGGCACCACGATCGACGATTTCGGCTCGAAAGCCGTCGCCGTCGTACCCTTTGTCGCCAATGAGGGCAGACATGGGTGGCGCGAGTTCCAAAAGGGCTGGCGCTGCGGCAATATCAGCGTCCTGGCCTGGAGTGAGATGAAATGCGCAAGGTCTGCAGTCAGGGTCGCTCAGCGCGTGGATTTTCGTGGTCCGCCCGCCGCGCGAGCGGCCGATCGCTTGTTCATGCTCCCCCCTTTTCCGCCGCTCGCCGAGCGATGCGCTTTGATCGTGGTGGAGTCGATGGACAAAGTCACGCCGTCTTTGCCGCAGCGGGCGAGCGCTTCAAAGATCGCCCGCCAATGTCCGCGCTTGGCCCAGCGATTGAAACGATTGTAGATCGTCGTGTACGGACCATAGTCGGGCGGGCAATCGCGCCAGCGTGCGCCGCACTGAAGCATGTGAATGATACCGCTGATGACGCGTCGATCGTCATCGCGCACCGGTCCGGTCTGGTTCGTTGGCAGATGCGGCTCTATCAGAGCCCATTGCTTGTCGTTGAGCCAGAACAGTCC
>NZ_LBIY01000027.1:0-792 GCF_028128625.1 Bradyrhizobium sp. CCBAU 45389
CGTGGCTCGTGCTGAAGCGGCTTCACGCGTTCAACTCAACGGCCAGCTCGGCACGAGCATGCACGGGCCTGGCGACAATTCGGTTAAGGCCACACAAGGGCCGCCGACAGGATCACAAGAATGATGCTATTCCCACAAACGTGGCGCGCAGGCATGCAGCGTGTCAGCGCAGCCATTGACGACAATATAGGTGAGCCCGTTGTGGTTATGCCCGTGACTCCGGGGAGGCCTAACTTCCCCGGAGAGCCTCAGCCTGACAGGGCTGTGACGGTGACCGCTGTCTTCATGGCAAAGCCTGAGACTGCGGTGATGGGCGACAACAAGGTGCATGCGCGCGGCCATTCGCTGAGCCCGCTCATAACCACAAGTGTCCCCATCTTCACCTTCGACCACAAGGCGCTGCCGTGGCCGTTGCTGCAAGGCTATCGCATCACGCTCATTCGCACGGGTGAAGCCCTCGAGGTGACAGACATCAAGTCTGACAGCGTTGCGCGTATCGAAGTCAAGGTCGTTCGGCTCGGCAGGGGCGTAGAGTGAGCAGTGTAGTCAAGCTGCAATTCGCGCCTCGCACTGCGGCCGTCGAGCCTTATACTCCCGATGTCCTCGCACACGCGCTCGCGAAGCTGAGGCAATGTGGGGGCGATGCAATCAACGTCCTGCGTCTGACCGATGAGCTGCCCGAAGTCGTGTTGCCGTTCCTTTGCTTGGGCGGCTTCACGTCGGCAGGACATTCCGGCTCGCGCCATTCGGGTCGTGATGAAATGCTGCGGCGAGCCGATGCTTGAGAGGGCG
>NZ_LBIY01000028.1:0-797 GCF_028128625.1 Bradyrhizobium sp. CCBAU 45389
GCTGCTCGCCGCCATTTGCGAAGGGCAAGTTGGCGCTGTGGTCTCGAGTGAGGCCTCTCGGCTGGCGCGCAACGGCAGGGATTGGCATACGCTCCTGGAGTTTTGCGGGCTCGTTGGAACACTGATCGTCGATGAGGATGGCGTCGACGATCCTCGCCATCCCAACGATCGCCTTCTGCTCGGCATGAAGGGCACGATGAGCGAGATGGAGCTATCTATCTTTCGGCAACGCTCGCTTGAAGCCTTGAAGCAGAAGGCACGCACGGGTGAGCTCTTCCTCAACGTCGCCATCGGCTATCTCAAGGTCTCCAACGATCGGATCGACGAGGACCCTGATCGGCGCATTCAGGAGGCGCTCGCACTCGTGTTCACCAAGTTTGCCGAGATCCAGACACTGCGCCAGGTCCACCTCTGCTTACGGCAGGAGCGAATCACTTTGCCCGGGGGTCGGCCATGGCCCCGAGGGCCGCCACGTCGAATGGAAGTTACCAGTGTACAATACGATCTACCACATCCTGACCAATCCCGCCTATGCTGGCGCCTATGTCTTCGGGCGCTCGGGCAGTCGGGTGGCGATCGAGGCCGGCCGCAAGAGGATCGTGCGGGGCTTCCGGCGCGAGCGCAACGACTGGGAGGTTTTGATCAAGGACCACCATGAGGGCTACATTACGTGGGCGGAGTTCGAGAAGAATCAGGGCCTGATCACCGACAACGCCAACGGAAAAAGCTTCATGAGTCGTGGCTCGGTTCGCAGCGGCGAAGGCCTGCTCGCGGGTTCTTCGTTGCGGCCACTGCGG
>NZ_LBIY01000029.1:0-835 GCF_028128625.1 Bradyrhizobium sp. CCBAU 45389
CTTGATGTCGATGGTGCCGCCGATCTGGTCGATATTGGTGCGCACCACGTCCATGCCGACGCCGCGGCCCGAGACCGAGGTGATGGCGGCCGCCGTGGAGAAGCCCGGCGCGAAGATGAACTTGTGGATCTGGGCTTCGCTCATCTTCTCCAGCTCGGCCTCGGTGACGAGACCTGAGGAGATCGCCTTGGCCTTGATCTTCTCGGTGTTGAGGCCGCGGCCGTTGTCGGCGATGCAGATGATGATGTGGCCGCCCTCGTGATAGGCGGAGAGGCGAATGGTGCCCTGCTCGCCCTTGCCGCTGGCCAGGCGCTCGGCGGGGGTCTCGAGGCCATGGTCGGCGGAGTTGCGCACCATGTGGGTGAGCGGATCCTTGATCAGATCGAGCACCTGGCGGTCGAGCTCGGTGTCGGCGCCGTGCATCTCCAGCTCGATCTGCTTGCCGAGTTCGCTCGACAGATCCCGGACGATGCGGGGCAGCTTCTGCCAGGCATTGCCGATCGGCTGCATGCGCGTCTTCATGACGCCTTCCTGCAGCTCGGCGGTGACGTTGGAGAGACGCTGCAGCGGCACCTTGAACTCGGTGTCCTCGTTGCGGCGGGAGATCTCCAGCAGCTGGTTGCGGGTCAAGACCAGCTCGGAGACCATGGTCATCAGGTGCTCCAGCGTATCCACGTTGACGCGGATCGACTGGTTGGCGATGCGGTCGCCCTCGCTCGCCGTCTCGTCGGCCATCGACTTCTTCGGCGCCGCCTTCTCCTTGGCGGGTTTTGCAGCTTCCTTCGCGGCAGGGGCAGGAGCCTCAGCGACCGGCGCAGGCGCGGGCTCGGCCTTG
>NZ_LBIY01000030.1:0-866 GCF_028128625.1 Bradyrhizobium sp. CCBAU 45389
GGCGCGAACGTGTCGGACGACTTCACCGTCTTCGTCAAGGACGGCAGCACCGGCACGGCCTCGACGGCGGTCAACTTCGCCATCACCGGCACCAACGACAATCCGACGGTCACGGCGGGTGCACAGAGCGTGCCGCTGGTGGAGGCCGGCGTCGGCACAGCGGGGACGGCGAATGCGTCGATCGCGCTGACGAGCGGTGACCCCGATACGGGCGATGCGGCGAGCTATGACGGCGCGGCGCTGACCTCCGATGGCTGGGCGACCAGTGATGCCGGGGCGACCTACACCAAGACCGGGACCTACGGCACGGCGGGGGGGGGGGGGGGGGGGGGGGGGGGGGGGGGGGGGGGGGGGGGGGGGGGGGGGGGGGGGGGGGGGGGGGGGGGGGGGGGGGGGGGGGGGGGCCAGTGGCCTGGTGAGCTATGCCCTTAATGACGGGGCCGGCGCGACCAATGCCCTGGCGCAGGGTGCGAGCGTGTCGGACGACTTCACCGTCTTCGTCAAGGACGGCAGCACCGGCACGGCCTCGACCGCGGTGAACTTCGCGATCACCGGGGGGGGGGGGGGGGGGGGGGGGGGGGGGGGGGGGGGGGGGGGGGGGGGGGGGGGGGGGGGGGGGGGGGGGGGGGGGGGGGGGGGGGGGGGGGGGGGGGGGGGGGGGGGGGGGGGGGGGGGGGGGGGGGGGGGGGGGGGGGGGGGGGGGGGGGGGGGGGGGGGGGGGGGGGGGGGGGGGGGGGGGGGGGGGGGGGGGGGGGGGGGGGGGGGGGGGGGGGGGGGGGGGGGCGCGACCGGTGTGGTGAGCTATGCCCTCGACAACAACGATGCCGACAGCAATGCCCTGGCGGGCGGTGCGAGCGTGTCGGACA
>NZ_LBIY01000031.1:0-868 GCF_028128625.1 Bradyrhizobium sp. CCBAU 45389
ACAAGGCTGATCGCCGAACCGTCGGTCACGAACAGACCCGACACCGCATTGGTCACCGTCAGCTTGTAGGCCGTCGATCCCGCGGCCGCCGGACCGTCCGCGCCGAACTGCGACGTCGCCGTCAGCAGCGCAACGTCCACCGCATGCGCGATGTAGCCCGTCCCCGTCACATCCGGATCGTCGCCCTTGGCGATCGCGCCGGTGTTGATGGTCGCCGCCGCGCTCGTCGGCGGGGAGCCCGCGTCCGTGTTGCCCTCGTCCAGCGCAGCCGTCGTGCCCGACAGCACCGCCGTCAGCTTCGGACCGTCGTCGTCGAAGGTGATCTTGCCCGACACGTCGACCGGCGTGCTCGCCTTGTCGCCGTCGCCGTCGGTGATCGTCACCGTCAGCGCCAGCGAGTTCGCGTTCAGCGACACCCCGTCGTCCGGCGTGTTGCTGGCGCTGTCCTGGTGCAGCGACAAATACTGCTCGACCGTCACCGCGCCCGTCGTGCCGTTGATCGAGATCGCAAACGCGGCCTGGTTGGCGAAGCTGCCCGCCTGCACCACGCCCACGATCACGCTGCCGTCGCCGTTCACGTCGACAAGGCTGATCGCCGAGCCGTCGGGGGGGGGGGGGGGGGGGGGGGGGGGGGGGGGGGGGGGGGGGGGGGGGGGGGGGGGGGGGGGGGGGGGGGGGGGGGGGGGGGGGGGGGGGGGGGGGGGGGGGGGGGGGGGGGGGGGGGGGGGGGGGGGGGGGGGGGGGGGGGGGGGGGGGGGGGGGGGGGGGGGGGGGGGGGGGGGGGGGGGGGGCGCTCGTCGGCGGGGAACCTGCGTCCGTGTTGCCCTCGTCCAGCGCAGCCGTCGTACCCGACAGCACCGCCGTCAGC
>NZ_LBIY01000032.1:0-962 GCF_028128625.1 Bradyrhizobium sp. CCBAU 45389
TTGATGGGGAAGACGGCCCCGCTCCCTCGGCGCCGGCGATATACTGGCGATGGACGAACCCGCTAACAGGAGCAATTCACCAATGGAAGCCGCGACAGTTGGGTTGGACATTTCGAAGCACGTATTTCACATCCATTCAGTTGATGGCCAAGGCCAAGTGGCCGGTCGGCAACGCCTCCGGCGAGGTGAGATCGTGTCGTTCTTCTCCTCGCTCGCGCCTTGTCTAGTCGGCATTGAGGCCTGCGCGCCTGCTCACCACTGGGCGCGGGAGATTCGGCAGTTTGGACGTGATGTGAGATTGTCCCGCCAGCCTATGTTAAACCCTACGTACGAAGAGGAGCCAAGAATGACGCCGCTGACGCGGCCGCGATCTGCGAAGCGGTCACCCGTCCCAATATGCGGTTCGTTCCCATCAAGAGCGGCGAGAACCAGGGCTTCTTGATGCTTCATCGTGCAAGAGGCTTATTGGTCCGCCAACGAACCATGACAGCCTGCGCCATTCGGGCTCACTTTGCTGAGTTCGGAATCATCGTCGGGCAAGGCCGGCAACGGGTGGATGGTCTGGTGGACGTGTTGGATGACGAGGAACTGACGCTACCGGCCCACGCCCGCATCGCACTAGCCGTCCTTGTGAACCAACTGAAGGAATTGGATCGGCAGGTCGAGGCTATCGAGCGCGAGCTGGCTCAGATCCAGCGCGTAAATCCGATGGCGAAGTTGCTGTCCTCGATCCCCGGGATCGGTCCCATAACGGCCACAGCTCTCGCCGCGACCGTGCCGGACGCGACAATTTTCCGCTCCGGGCGGGAGTTCGCGGCCTGGCTTGGCCTGACGCCTAAACAGAATTCCACCGGCGGGAAGGACAGGCTCGGCCGCATAACAAAGCAGGGCGATTCCTATCTCAGGCACTTGCTTGTCATCGGGGCACGCAACGTCGTTCGGTATCCAAAGGCCCGGTCCCG
>NZ_LBIY01000033.1:0-1043 GCF_028128625.1 Bradyrhizobium sp. CCBAU 45389
CACCTCAGCGACTGTGTTCTTTGTCAAGCGGGTTGCCATGGTTTTCGATCCCTGAGCATGGCGTTGAGGATGGTGATGAGCTTGCGGGCAACGGCGATGAGGGCGACCATTTTCGGCTTACCGGCGCCGACGAGATGGCGATAGAAGAGCTTGAGCTGCGCATGGCATCGGATGGCCGACAGGGCGGCCATGTAAAGAGCTGCCCGCAAGGCGGTGCGTCCGCCACCGATCTTACTCCTGCCTTTCCATCGGCCGGACTGACGGACGAAGGGAGCAAGCCCGGCAAGGCTCGCGATTTGGCGGCGATTGAGCGCGCCAAGCTCAGGCACCTCGGCAAGGAAGGTGCGTGCGAGCGTGTTGCCAACCCCGGGAAAGGTGATCAGCAAGTCTTCCTTGTCCCGCCAGGCCGGCGAGCCGCGTACCAGCGTATCGATGTCGTTGTCGATCTCCGGCAGCTCCTTCTCAAGGACCTTGATGTGGCGAGCAAGGCTTTTGCGGACGCGGACATTCTCAGCCCGCTTCTCGCGCTGGCGTTCCGCAACGATCATCTCGATGATCTGCCGGCGGCGAGCAACCAGTTCGGCCAGCAAGCGAGCCTGCTCGTCCGGGACGGGGCGCAAAGCGGGCTTCACTGCCTCGACGAACCGCGCGATCACCGCGGCATCGATCGGATCGGACTTGGCGCGCTGGCCGACGGCCTGCGCGAAGTGACGGATCTGAGCCGGATTGATCACTACCAGCGGCAGTTGCGCTCCGGTCAGTGCCGCAGCGACGACCGTCTCGAAGCCGCCAGTCGCCTCCACCCCGATCAGGGTCGGCGGAGAGGCCGCAAGCCGCGCAACAAGGTCTTCCAAGCCCTTGCCGTCGCGCGGGACCGCAAATGCTTCTCCGCTCGGACGCATATGAACGTCCAACCGGTCCTTCGATACATCGATGCCAACATAGATCGCGTCCATCTGCACCCATCCTTGCGCAACCGGGCTCACCAGGCGGCCCTCGCGACTGTTCGGGTTCAATGGAACAACGGACGGGGCGCCGCGCTG
>NZ_LBIY01000034.1:0-1070 GCF_028128625.1 Bradyrhizobium sp. CCBAU 45389
CATCCGATGCATCCGATTGTGGCAGCACGGACAGTCCTTTTGATCCTCACCCAGATCATGTTCGACGCGTTGGCGCGGCAGATCATCAGGCAGCGGCTTGCGGCCGCGTGTCTTCGGTGCCGGCTTTGGAGCCTCCGGCAATCCCGTGTCCGGCACGGCGACCGCCTCGACATCGTCGTCGTCCCGGCTTTCAGCGGCGGCCTGCTCGGCTTCGTTGAAGATGCGCTCCTTGAGCTTTTCGCTCTTCGGCGCGTAGCGGCGCAAGCGCTCCAGGCGCAACTGCTCCTCAAGATGCAGGACGCGTTGCGCGAGTTTCTCGTTCTCCGCCTTCAGCGCCGCGAGCTCGGCCGCGTGCGCCGCGATCAAGGCTTCCAGCTCGTGCGTCGTGGGCCTGCGACTCATCGTAGTCTTGAATCGAAGTCATGCCGCCGCGTCAACCGAGTTCCATGCGGTGGGCGGCGTCATCCGATAGCGCTGATGACGCCGCCCGCATCGAACACGCTCAGCCCACGCTGTGATATTGCCGCACCGGATGACGACGCACCGCCGCGATGTTGATGCCGTCAAGCAGCCAGTGCAGCTCCTCCGTCGTCAGCGTCAGCCCGCCTCCTGACTTCGGGGCCAGTGGAATCTGTCGGCCTCCAGCCGCTTCAGCAGCATCCAAAATCCTGACCGGTCATAAATCAGCAGCTTGATCCGGTCGCGGCGACGATTGCAGAACGCGAACACCGCGCGCTGGAACGGATCCAGCCCCATCGACTGCTCGACCACGATCGCCAGGCTGTTGATGCCCGCCCGGAAGTCAATCGGTTCGCGGTGAAGGTAGACCCGAAGATCAGACGCCAGCCGGAACATCGCAACGCCCCAGCGCTTCAATCACCGCCGACAGCAACTGCGCGTCGCCGCCTTCCAGCGAAAGCGTCACGCCGTTGGGCATCGATGCCGTCAGCCGCCCTGCACAGGATCGCTCCGTCGCGCAAACCGCGATCGCGCCAGCAGATCGAGTTGGCGACGGCGACGGCGCGCGAACCGGAACAAAGGCTGGCGCAATCGGCGCCTCCGGCTGGCCA
>NZ_LBIY01000035.1:0-1237 GCF_028128625.1 Bradyrhizobium sp. CCBAU 45389
ACACTGCTGGGGCCCGGCGTCACGCGACGCCGCGGCCAGCCGCGCGCCTAGCCTGTGCGGTAAAATACGCGCTTACACTTGATTGCACAGGTCTCCACGCGGGTATCCGTACTCTCCGCCAGCCTCCGCAAACTTGAGAACGTGGTGAACGAGATAGTGATATTCTGAATCATACTCTCGAAGCAGCGCCGGCAGTTCGACGATTTGCGTCACGCGCGATGTCGCTCCGATTGGCATTGTTACGTCCAAGAAGAGAAGCGCTGCGGTCGGGCCGCCAAGGACCACAAGTACCGAAAGGACAATCCGGCCAAGGACATCAAAAAGAAGCGTCGACCGAAAGGCGCGAAGAAAGGTTGGGACACGCTATCGGAAACCAACATAGCCGAGTTTTTCGAGCGGTGGCCCCTCGGCACTCGGCAACATCTCGCTATGACCGTACTGCCCTACACCGGCCAACGGCGCGGCGATGCGGTCAGGCTCGGGCCTCACAGCGTGGTCGGCGGCAAGTTCGATCTCGATAACCTGAACGATAGCAGCATCGAAGTCCGACAAAACAAGACCGGCAAAGAGCTGGAAATCCCACTAGCTGCACAACAGACCTTCAGGGGCGACAAGCATCAGCCCTGTAGTCGCACGGATTTTCGGAAGCTGTCTATTAAATAGCCTCAGCGTTTGCGTTCGCCGCACCGGAATTGTACGGGAGGCGAAAAGAATTGTCTGTGATATCTTTGGTTGCGGCTCATCCCGAGTCGCGAAACCGATAGGCACTCCAATGGCAAAAAATGAACGTACCGGCAAAGGCGTGGGGTCGATTGCTTCGAAAGGACTTCGGAGCCCCGGCGCGCTGACTAACAAGGAGATCAAAACCGTTTCGGCGTCCGCCCTCACTCAGCGACCGGATCACAAGGGGCCATCGAAGCCCACTCGGCGGAAGTAGGTTCTTCGGCATGGGTCGAGCGCGTCGCGTGGCGGGCGGCCCGTAGCGGCAGGCGCGCGGCCCTCCACATCGACGCCTCGCCCGCTACATCAGGTATTGTCGCGCTTGTAGATCACCAATGGGAGAAAATGAATCATGGTCGACCTTCTTGGTCATCAGGACAGACTTGATCAAGCTCAACATGCTATGGAGCGGCTTGCAGCCGCGAGTGAAAATACACAGGTGAAGGCTGACCTTCTCAGGGCTGCAAATGCGCTGGGGAAAGCCGAAGACCGTATCGCGGCGCTTGAGGCCATCGTT
>NZ_LBIY01000036.1:0-1249 GCF_028128625.1 Bradyrhizobium sp. CCBAU 45389
ATCGGATGCATCGGATGGGCGAGACCGTCACCGAGCAGTTGCACGTCGAGATGAAGGCGTCGGTGCTGCAACATGTGCGGTTCAAATATGCCTGCCGTCACTGCGAGCGTACCGCGCTGAACACCCCGATCGTGACCGCGCCGATGCCGGCGCAGCCGCTGCCGGGTAGCGTCGCCACGCCATCGACGCTGGCGCTGGTGCTCGCCAACAAATACGTCGACGGCACGCCGCTGTACCGTGTGGCGGACGCGCTGGGGCGCGCCGACGTCAGCATCAGCCGCGGGACGCTGGGCAACTGGGTGATCCGGGCGAGCGAGTTGCATCTGCATCGGGTCTATGACGCGCTACAGCAAAAGCTCAGGTCGCAGCCCCTGGTCCACGGCGACGAAACCTGGGTCCAGGTTCTGAAAGAGGACGGCCGGGATGCGCAGGCCAAATCCTTCATGTGGGCCTATCGCAGCGGCCAGGACTGCGCGCAGCCGGTCGTGCTGTTCGATTACCAGCCCGGTCGCGGCCAGGAACATCCTCAGGCCTTCCTGGCCGGCTATCGCGGCTTGTTGATGAGCGACGGCTATGACGCCTGGGGCACGCTGACAGGCGCGACCCATCTTGGCTGTATGGCGCATGCGCGCAGGAAATTTACCGATGCGCTCAAGGCCAGGAAGACGCCCGGCGGTCCGCCATTGCAGGCGCTCAAGTTCTTCGAGGCGTTGTATGAGGTCGAGAGGGTGGCGCGCCAGACGCCGCCCGACGACGAAACGCGCGCCGCATACACCTTGCGGCTGCGCCAGCAGCATAGCCTGCCGGTATTGGCCGCCTTCCGGACCTGGCTCGACGACCAGGCGCCGAAGGTCCTCCCCGAAAGCTTGACCGGCAAGGCGATCGCCTATGCGCGCAACCAATGGGATTATCTGACCCGCTACACCAGTGACGGTCTCGCCCCGATCGATAACAATGTTCTGGAGCGCGACATCAGGCCGTTTTGCACCGGACGAAAAAGTTGGCTGTTCAGCGACACCGTTGCCGGCGCCAAGGCAAGCGCCGTGATCTACAGTTTGGTGCTGACATGCCGGGCATGCGGCGTCGATCCCTATGCATGGCTACGTCACGCGCTCACCGAATTGCCCCAGCGCGCGCCAGACGCCGATATCGAAGATCTGTTGCCGTTCAACTGCACCGCTCAAAAAAACCTGCCAGCTGAGAATAGCGGCTGACGTTCGAACGCTCAGGTCAACCAAGCCGTTCCGAT
>NZ_LBIY01000037.1:0-1378 GCF_028128625.1 Bradyrhizobium sp. CCBAU 45389
CTAGCACTACTTTGGCAGAACGTGTTTACGCCAGTGTTTTTCAAGGATTTGCTTTCGGCAATATGGGCACTGCTGAGGCGGCGGCCGAAGGATGAGATCGACGATGGCGTGACGTACGGCGGGCATGGTTGGTTGAGGCGGAGGCCCGTTGATTCTTTTTTTTCCGCCCCGCGTATGCGAGGCGACGATGTTGCAGGAAGGCGTAGGCAATCATTGTCATCAAGGCGTGGCGATGGAGACCTTGCCATGATCGCCCTTCGAAGTGATCAAGTCCAAGCTCCTCCTTCAACTGTTGATGCGCCTGCTCACAAATCCACCGTGCCTTGATGGTGGCGGCCAGCGTGCGCAGATCCGTCGCCGCCGGAAGATTGGCGAGATAGTATTTCTTCTCCCCGGAGGCACGTTGCTCGCCAATGAGCCAGGCCTCGTCGCCTGGGAGATGCTGCTGACCTTTATCCCATATCCGCTGCGGAGGGCCGTCGGCGGTGCGGACACGGAGAGCAGCAAATCGGGCTTTGAGCCGACCTTTCGTCCCGCTACGCCAACTCACGGTTTTCCATTTAGCGCAGGCCAGCATTTGTTCTGCCGCAATCGATAAGATATCGGGCACGTGGTGCTTTCGTGGTTTTCCGCGGACTTTGGTAATCGGCCAAATGAGCTTCACATCGACCGGATACACTTTCAGGTGCCGAGGGATGCCGACAGCCCAGGCCAACCCGCGCTCTGTTAGCCCTTGTCGAAACGGTGCGCTGAGGCCGTATCCTGCATCCGCCAGCACACATCCAAAGCGCATGTTGGCTGCCATCGCGCGGTCAATCTCGGCCAAAGCGATCTCCGGCTTGGACCGTGGCGTTCGGTGTTCGACTGGCACGCGAGCGCGCTTCAAACGAGACGCGTCGCTTGTCCAACTGTCAGGCAGAAAGAGACGTAACGCGACCATTACTGGCACTTCGCCGCGCGCAAGCGTTAAAGACACCAGCGTTTGGCAATTTGCCGTTTTACCGAGAGCCGACGCGTATTGAGCCGCAACTCCGACCGAGCGCTCACCCTTCTTCGGCAGTGAGGTGTCATCAATAACCAGCACCGCATCCCTGCCGCCGACAAGTCGGTCCGCCTGGTTGAGCAGCTCTGTCTCCAGCGGCGTCGCGTCCCAGACACCGTCCGCAATGAAATGATGCAACTGGTCGTAGTTGCTCGTGGCAAGGCGTTCCGCCATCGGCTGAACGCTCTTGCGATCGCCAGGACCGATCAATCCCGCAACATACAGAGGACACATCCGCTGCCTGGTCTTATGACCCAGCTGGTCCAAGAACGGCATCAGCCAGCGTTCAAGTTCGTCTTCCCATCCCGGCATGGTCAGCCCTCCAAGAGCCGACCA
>NZ_LBIY01000038.1:0-1411 GCF_028128625.1 Bradyrhizobium sp. CCBAU 45389
CACTAGTGGCTCTGCACAGTGATTATGACTCTTTGGAAGTAGCGGGATAGGCGCGGCCCATTTTGGTGCGGGCTTTGTCTGTTGTGAACATCCATTTGATGCGCGAGCGGGCGGCATTTCGCTTCCGTTCCCAGGCGGCGATTTCGCGGCGCAAGCGCTTGAGATCATCGATTCTGCGATCCAGGCACTGGCCGCGCAGGACGCCGATCTCGATTTCGACCATGTTGAGCCAGCTTGCGTGCTTGGGCGTGTAGTGGAACTCGAGCCGTCGCAAAATCCGCCTGGCTTCGGCAGGCGGGAATGTCTGATACAGGGCGCCAGCGGAGTGGGTCGATAGGTTATCCTGGACGACCCGGATGATCTCGGCATCGGGATAATGGACGTCGACGAGCTCGCGCATGCGGTGGGCGTAGTCTTCTGCCGCTCGCCGCTCGGTGACTTTGACCTTGCGCCAGGGACGATGCACGTCGAGCAGGACGAAGAGATTGACCGTACCGTTGCGACGATACTCGTAATCGTAACGTTCGAGCCGGCCGGGCGCGGCCGGAATCGGTTGACGCGCCTCGCCGATGAGTTGCACCGGGCTTTCGTCGAAGCACACCACCGGCCGCCTGGGATCGGGCGCCGCGGCGTAGAGGTCGAGGACATCCTCCATGCGGGCGACGTATTCGCCATCGACCTGCGGAATGCACCACATGTCCCTGCGCCAGGGCTTGAGGCCATTTTCGGCCAGGCGCCGCCGAACCGTCTCGTGCGACAGGCTCTTGTGTTCGGTGAGCTTGACCATCGCATCTGCCAACAGCTCGAGCGTCCAGCGGGCGCGGCCTTCCGGAGGACTGGCGCAGGCCGTCGCCACCAGCAAGGCTTCTTCCTTGCCCGTCAGTTTGCGCTCCGCCCCGGGACGCGGCTCGTCGCTCAGCGCCCGCGCCAGATTGCCTTCCACGAAGCGTCGCTTGGTCCGGTACACGGTCGAGCAGCCCACGCCGACGCTCCTCGCGATCTCCTCGTCGCTGCCCCCAGCGTCGGCAGCCAGCAAAATCTGCGCGCGCTTGAGCTTGCGGGATGCATGCTTGCCGCCGCTGAGCAGCGTCCTGAGTTCCGTGCGCTCGATTTGGCTGAGGTCGATCCGATAGCGTACATTCATGGTGTGCCTCCATGTTCGAGGCACGCACCAACAACTGAATCGGATGGCCGACGTGAGTCCTTCGGCAAAAACCTTCACGCCCAAGCAGGGGCAGTATCTGGCTTTTATCCGCCTCTATACGCGGCTGCACCGCAGACCTCCGGCCGAAACCGACATGCAGGAATATTTCCGCGTCAGCCCGCCTTCGGTCCACCAGATGGTGCTCACGCTGGAACGCGCCGGCCTCATCACACGGCAGCCAAGGACGCCTCGCAGCATCGAGGTCCT
>NZ_LBIY01000039.1:0-1451 GCF_028128625.1 Bradyrhizobium sp. CCBAU 45389
CTAGCACTACTTTGGCAGATTGTTAGATTTGGCGTTCAAATCAGGATTCCCGAATCGATTTTTCAATGATTCATGGGTGGTCGGCTCTTGGAGGGCTGACCATGACGGAATGGGAAAACGAACTCGAACGCTGGCTGAAGCCGTTCTTGGATCGGTTGGGTCATAAGACCCGACAGCGGATGTGTCCGCTATACGTTGCGGGATTGATCGGTCCCGGCGATCGTAAAAGCGTTCAGCCGATGGCGGAACGCCTTGCAACAGGTAGCTACGATCAGCTGCACCATTTCATTGCCGATGGTGTTTGGGACGCGACACCGCTGGAATCTGAACTGCTCAATCAGGCCGATCGGCTTGTCGGCGGCAACGATGCGGTGCTGGTTATTGACGACACGGCAATGCCGAAGAAGGGCGACCGCTCAGTTGGTGTTGCGGCTCAGTATGCGTCGGCTCTTGGCAAAACGGCAAATTGCCAAACGCTGGTGTCGCTGACACTCGCGCGCGACGAGGTGCCGGTGATGGTCGCACTGCGTCTCTTTCTACCTGAGAGTTGGACAAGCGACGCCCCTCGTTTGAAACGCGCCCGCGTACCGGCCGAATACCGAACGCCACGATCCAAGCCGGAGATTGCTTTGGCCGAGATTGACCGCGCGATGGCAGCCAAAGTGCGTTTTGGGTGTGTGTTGGCGGATGCAGGATACGGGCTCAGCGCGCCGTTTCGACAAGGGCTAACGGAACGCGGACTGGCCTGGGCCGTTGGCATTCCTCGTCACCTCAAGGTGTATCCGGTCAATGTGCAGCTCATTTGGCCGGTGACCAAAGTTCGCGGGCGAGCACGGAAGCACCACGTGCCGGATATATTATCGATCGCGGCAGAACGCATGTTGGCCGACGTCAAGTGGAAGACCGTGAGTTGGCGCAGTGGGACGAAAGGTCGGCTGAAAGCCAGATTTGCTGCTGTCCGTGTGCGCATCGCCGACGGGCCTCCGCAGCGAATTTGGGATAAGGGTCAGCAGCATCTGCCAGGCGACGAAGCCTGGCTCATTGGCGAGCAACGCGCCTCCGGGGAGAAGAAATACTATCTCGCCAACCTGCCCGCGACGACGGATTTGCGCACACTGGCAGCCACTATCAAGGCCCGATGGATTTGTGAGCAGGCCCATCAGCAGTTGAAAGAGGAGCTTGGCCTCGATCACTTCGAGGGGCGATCATGGCAAGGTCTTCATCGTCACGCCCTGATGACTATGATTGCCTACGCCTTCTTGCAGCACCGTCGCCTCGCACACGCGGGTCGGAAAAAAAAGAATCAACGGCCCTCCGCCTCAACCAACCATGCCCGCCGTACGCCACGCCATCGTCGATCTCATTCTTCGGCCGCCATCGCAACGCTGCGCATACTGCAGTAAACCAATCCGTGAAGAACTGTAGCAAAAACCAGTTCTGCCAAAGTAGTG
>NZ_LBIY01000040.1:0-1471 GCF_028128625.1 Bradyrhizobium sp. CCBAU 45389
AATTGCTCCTGTTAGCGGGTTCGTCCATCGCCAGTATATCGCCGGCGCCGAGGGAGCGGGGCCGTCTTCCCCATCAACGGCCGTCTTCGGGATGAAATGTTGAATGAGACGCTGTTCACGTCGCTGGCCCAGGCCCGCGTCGCGCTCGGATACTGGCGGGCCGATTATAACGATGCACGCCCACACTCGCGGCTTGGATGGAAGACGCCGTCCGAGTTCGCCGTCACCTGCCATCCGGCGACGGGATCTGGCGCTGCGCTATGCCGAGGGCTCCGCGCCGGTCCACGGCCCAACCGGACACGGGGAGGGGTTTGGCGATTTGCTTCTCAAGTCACGATTGAAAATCGGGATCTCACTGGCCTCACGGCACTTCTTATGCGCACCTGCTCAAGATTAGCGATCTTTCATTCATAGCTCGACGGAAACTCTGCTGAAGCGCGTGAGATATTTCCATCAGCTCATTGTATGATCATAGCGATCGCTATTGCGACCAGAGGGCGAACTCCATCAGAACGATGCACGCTGTGTAAGGTATCCGCCCCATAACACAAACGCAGCGCTAGAGCCGAGCCAGCCGCGCGCAAGAGAGCGCCGCTCGCAAGAACCCAAGAAAGCCACCCCGCCGGAAATCTGCCCTACGTCATTGACGCCGACCGCATCGGTGTGAGTGGCGGACGGATAGCCAATCGTGGTGAACGTATACATCGTCATCATCTTCTCCTCGATTGTTTCGGGCAATTCCGTCGGGTAGCCGTGTACAGGACCGGCCGCTGCGATAGATGCGATCGTTCAGAACGGCACGAGACGGTGCGTACTGTTTGCCCTGCCGATACGTGATGGCCGTGGGAAGCAGGATATCGGAAGTCTGAGAGACCGTCGCGTGAGAGGTCCTCTACGTTAAAATGTCCGTCGATAGGTCGGTCCGAATCCCGGCGGTGACGGCTGCTGCGACCGGTTAGAAGGTGGTGGTTGCATTGGCTTGTCCGGACTAGGTGCCGAGGGCGAACCGCGAGCCTGGATCGGACGAGGCGAACGTGATCGTTGCCATTGGTCCGAAGTCCGGCAGTACGGGGCAGGGTCGCACAAGTAACGCGTCGACTGTCGGCTTTCAGACCAAGCCCGACAACTGACCCTAGAGCCCCGCTCCGAACTGCCTGCAGAACCTCCAATTCTCGACTCGGCACGGCCTTTGCTTGGTCTGGGCAGCATCACCGAATGCTCCAGATGCGGTGATGTTTAGGGGCGGGCTCGGCGCCGCGTCGCCGCTAGCGTCTGGCCCGCCCCGCCGGTTTGCTGTGGAGGCGAGGTGAATCAGATGTTCAAGTGGTGGCGATCGGATTCGCTCACGCTCGTCGCCGCCATATCGGACGAGGATACCAACGAACCGTGTAAGTAGCACAGCATCAGCGTCTCCCTGAGCGGGAAAGGAGACCGCCTGTCCACGAGTTCTTCGTTCGAGACAAGTTAGGAG
>NZ_LBIY01000041.1:0-1734 GCF_028128625.1 Bradyrhizobium sp. CCBAU 45389
CAAGGCGCCGCCACCGCCGAGATCGCCCGCAGCGTCTCGCAGACGGCAGAGGCGACCAAGGAGGTCACCACCAATATCGGCGGCGTCTCGACCGCCGCCAACGAGACCGGTAACGCCGCCGGCATGGTGCTCGCCGCAGCCAGCAACCTCTCCAAGCAGGCCGAGCAGCTCACCGGCGAAGTCGGAACGTTCCTGAAGGGCGTGCGCGCGGCGTGAGCCGCGCGACATCCGTGGCTCGAACACGACGATGCATCGACGAATCGATGCATCGATTGATGCCAGCGCTCGAGCGCGCAAACACGATCACAATCCATATTTTTCCGGACACGTCGCCGCAGGCGTTGGCGTCTCGCCTGCATATGCGTGTCCATGGCTGCGCGGATTGCGGTGCGCTCGAACACGCCATCCCCTGCGTTCAGGAATGGTAAGAACTTCCTGATACGGCTGCGCGAGAACAAGCATTCTACAACCGTTCCCGAGGCCGTCATGACGCTGCTCAGTCACCTGAAGATCCGCACCAAGCTCGCCAGCATGGTCTGTCTCGCGGCGCTCACGGTCACTGCGCTCATCGTGGCATCCGCCTATCTCAGCAAGACCCGCATGCTCGACGATCGCGCGCGCCAGATGCAGACGGCGGTCGATCTGCTGCACGGCTTTGCGCAATCGCTCCATGACGAGGTCGCGGCCGGCAAGATGACGCTCGCCGACGCGCAGGCCCAGTTCAAGCTGCGCGGACGGCAGATGAAGTTTGGCGGCGGCCAGGGCTACCCCGTCGTCTACACCGCCGATTCAACCGTCATGATGAACGGCGGCGCGCCTCAGCTCGAGGGCAAGAACAACGGCATCAAGGATGCCAATGGCATCGTGATCGGCGATGCCACCGTCAACACGGCGAGGCAAGCTCCCGAAGGCGCCATCCTGTCCTATCTTTTCCCGCGTCCGGGCGAGACCGTTCCGGTTCGCAAGCTGGTGTTCGCCCGCTACTTTGCGCCCTGGAACGTCGCAATTGCCTACGGCCTCTATGTCGACGACATCGACGCCGACGTGCGTGCGCTGACGCTGGAGCTCGCCGCGATCGGCGTCGGCCTGATGCTGCTGATGGCGACACTGTCCTGGCTGATCGCCCGCGACGTGCTCGGCGCGCTCGACCGCCAGAAGAACCGCATGCAGGCGATCTCCGAAGGCGCCATCGACAAGCCGGTCGAGGAGACCGACCGCGGCGACGAGATCGGCCGCATGGCCGAGACGCTCGAAGTCCTGCGCCAGACCGCGCTGACGGCCCGCACGCTCGAAGCCGAGCAGGTTGCCGCCAAATCCCGCAGCGAGCAGGAGAAGCGCGAGGCCCTGATCGCGCTTGCCGACCGCTTCGATGCCTCCGTCGGCCAGCTCGTCGGCCTGATGGCCTCCGGCTCCGGCGAGCTCGAGACCACCGCCAAGTCGATGTCCTCGACCGCCGAAGGCACCAACCGCCGCGCTGCCGTGGTCGGCTCGGCCGCGACCGAAGCCAGCCAGCGCGTCCAGACCGTCGCCGCTGCCGCCGAGGAACTGTCCTCCTCAATCACCGAGATCAGCCGCCAGGTCGCGCAATCGGCCGAAGTGACGGGGCGCGCCGTCGACAGCGCGCGGCGCACCGACACCATCGTGCGCGCGCTCTCGGACGGCGCCCAGCAGATCGAGCACGTCGCCGAGCTGATCTCCAGCATCGCAGCTCAGACCAACCTGCTCGCGCTCAAC
>NZ_LBIY01000042.1:0-2063 GCF_028128625.1 Bradyrhizobium sp. CCBAU 45389
GCAAACCGCAAACAACATCTATCACCGCGCAACTGTCAGGATGAGGTGCAATATGAAGCAATCGCCTTGTCGCGCGGCTTGCGGCTGCGGGTCGGCAAAATCGTCGTGTCGTAGTGCTCGGCCATGGCGGCAAAGGTTTGGTTGAGCGTCGGCTCGAACCATAACGCCTTGACGACCCCGGCCTTCAGATTGTCGCAGACGATCGCCTTGGGGACTCCGCCGAAGTACGACAGGGCCCGGGTCTGGCCTTCGATCCAATCTGGCAGTCGCTGACCGAAGCTCGCCATAGCGAAGGTCAGCGACGAGGCCCCGAGCACCGCGACAAATATCTGCGCCTGACGGATCTCGCCGGTTTGCGGATCGGTCACCTCCACCGTCGGGCCGGCATAGTCGGTCTGCATCACCGCACCCGCCGCGTGGCGGTGGCGGAAGGTTGGGTTCGCCCGCCGCCGATAGGCGTCAAACTTCTCGCAGAACCAAGTGTAACCGTAGCCGTCGGGATGAGCCGTCCGGTATTCCTGCCAAAGCAGCGTCAGCGTCACGCCCTTGCGCTTGAGTTCCTGCGCCACCCGTGGCCACTCAGGCTCGCTCAAGTCCTGCGGCGGTCGCCCGACCCGCCGGAACAAGGCCCGCTGTAACGCCGCCTCGCTCTCGCAAATCGGCGGCAGCGGCCAGCTCAAGCCCGCTTCGCGCGCCCGCAGCAGGTAGGTGGCAACCGAGGTCTTGCTGATCTGCAGCCGTTCCGAGATTGCCCGCACCGACAGGCCCTGCTCGTACGTCAGCC
The DNA here is from genome assembly GCF_028128625.1 of Bradyrhizobium sp. CCBAU 45389. Lineage (NCBI taxonomy): Bacteria > Pseudomonadati > Pseudomonadota > Alphaproteobacteria > Hyphomicrobiales > Nitrobacteraceae > Bradyrhizobium > Bradyrhizobium sp. CCBAU 45389. The sequence continues at coordinate 785 of NZ_LBIY01000042.1, forward strand.
TCAGGATCGATCGTAGGTCCTTCACAGTGGTTCGTTTCGCTTGCTTCCGTCTCGGCATTGCCCCTCTCAAACTCAGCTTGAGAGAGAACATTGCCTGAACGGCGCTCCCGAAAACCAACCTCCCGCATCTGTCCGCGATTTAGCGGAATCCCTGTCCCGGAGTTACTGAAATCGCTGTCCGCGAATTACCGAAATCGCTGTCCGGGAATTGCCGAAACACGCAAAAGCTCGCGTAGACGATGCCACAAGGGCTTCAATTCCTGGGCGGCATAGCCGACCCAGAAGGCGAGCGTGGAACGGTCGATGGCGATACCGTGCGTCGCCCGCATCTGCGCCTGGCGATAAAGCGGCAAATGCCAATGATACTTGGCATCGATCACATGCGCGACCAGCCGCTCGGTGGGCAGTCCCCCTTGATCAATCGTTCGGGCGCGGCGTGCTGGAGGACGACGCCATGACAGGCGCGGCAGGCCAGTTTGGGCCGGCGGGTGACAATCACTCGGTATTGCACCGGAACGACGTCGAGCCTTTGACTCTCATCGCGGCCAATCTCAACGAGATCGCCTTGCAGGACGGGCAACAGGTGTCAGCCGGCAGCAAGGTTTCGACGATGCGCGGCAAATGCTCCGGCAGCTTGCCACGATTGGCCCTGCGCTTGGCAGTTCTCTTCTCGCAGGTTCTGGGATTAGCGCGATCCTCGGCTGCTTCGAGAGCCGCCACGGCCTCTTCGATGTCCTCCAAAACAAGCTGAAGCTGATCAGTGTCCAACTTTTCCGACGATCGACCGAACTGCGCATCTTTCGCAAGCTTGAGCAACCACTCGAGCTTGGCGCAGCGATCCAGCAGAGCCGCGGCAAAGACACGCAGCTCGGCTGGATCGCTCGGCAACTCGTCAGGCAAATCACTCATTGGCCCGAGTCTGCCAGGCTTCGCTCCCCGATGCAGCGAAGATTTTATATCTTCACGCAAGCGATTTCGGCTGCGGGATTCGAGGCGCGTGCATGCGCGTCCAATCCATGCCGGCCAGAAGCGCGGACAACTGCGCGGCATTCATCCGCATCACGCCGGCCACGATGGGAGGCCATTTGAAGCCGCCGCCATCGAACCGCTTCCAGTACATCACAAGGCCGGTGCCATCCCAGACGACAATCTTCACCCGATCGGCGCGCTTTGCACGGAAGACCACCGCCACCCCCTTCATCGGGTCATGGCCCAGCGTCTCCTTCGCTAAGAGCGCCAAGCCATCCGCACCCTTGCGGTTATGTGGTGCACCACATAA
>NZ_LBIY01000043.1:0-2135 GCF_028128625.1 Bradyrhizobium sp. CCBAU 45389
CCTGCAATCTCAAACGCCGTCAAAACACCAAAAACAGACTCCTGCTCAATCGCTTACAGGCTTGTTCACAGTCGACTGTTTTGCTTTGCCGCTGACGCAGCAAATCGTTCGAGTATCACGCGCAAATCACCCGGTTCTTTTCTTAGGTGAGGGTACACCTTGGCGGCTTCGCAATCAAACTGCTCCCAGTCCGGCACATCGAGCAATGTCAGTGAACGGAGTGCCGGAGCGAAGCAACTAAGAAATCGTCGTTGGATTATTTTAATGCGCTGCAAGCGGATTGCTTCGCTTGTGTCGGGCTCTCCAGAAACAAGCTCGATTGCGTCTCTCAGAACCGAGAGACGAAAATAGAACTGTGTCACTGCCAGCAGTATCTCGGCGTCGAGCAGTCCGAGCTTTCCCGCAACAGCAGGCAACACGAGTGGGAGTGACGGAAGGAATTTGGCGTCTTCACTTGCAATCTTCCTCGTGCCCCAATCCCTCCACGGCTCTATGTAGTCGTTGGCGCATCGTGCAACTCGATCGACGATCTCAGCGTAGAGACTTGCTCTCGTGGCTTTGATCTCTTGTTTCTGGCGCCTGTTATCGTGGTGGGTGACAGCGCCGAAGCTAATGGCACTGCCTACGATGGTACCCACGAAGCCAATCCACCCCACACTCCTGCCAACGGAGATATTCACCATCACCCCAGCAGTTACCGCTCCCGCCAGAGAGGCTACTGCGATAAGAAATATCATATCTTGTCGATACGGGCTTAGTCGTGTCGCGTGATCATTTTCATTCACGACGCATCCTCGAGCGACCAGGTTCATAGGCATTCGCTTTTGCGGAAAATGCTACCCCCTGCGCCGAAATGTTACTGTCCGTTGCAATCGATTTGGTTCGGCTTGATACCCCGGAACTGTCCACGCAAGGCTGTGACTGTGATTAGTTTTGACGGGGTCTTCGTTGGCCCACCACGCATCATATTCATACGCCGATTTCGGGAGGGAGCGACCGATAAGCATCTCGATGTCGGCAAAGGTCGTCTTGAGCGAGGCAGAGCTGTTTGCGACCAGCTTGTCTCTCAAAGGGTTATAGATCGACATCGGGCTCCCCCATCCAACGATCTCATATTATATAGCCAATCCGGACTTTTCGTCACCAATTGCGGATTTTGTTCGATATTTGTCGGTTTTCGTTCGCAGCGGCACTGACGCCACCGCGACATCATGTCGAGCAGGCAGCCGCGTCTGCGCCGAAGGCAGGCGGACGTACCACCTTCTACGGCCCTGAGCATCGGCCTGAGCCGCTCTCGAGCAATGAAGCGACTGAAACGATATAGCCTATCCGGAGACTTTCGTTCATCTCGATGTGTTAGGCCCGCTGGCACTGGCATATGTTCGAAGAAAAGCGCGAAGCCGTGCCTGCCATTGAGATGCCGGTTTCGGCTCTTGTGCTACAGCATCGCAAGTGGGCCGCCGGTCGGGTGGAGATATCCTCCGGTGGCCCTGACGGTCAGTTTCAATGCGCTGTCATGCTTTTAAGCGGCTAGCGTGGCCTCCATGGATCCGACAGGTGCACGCAGACGCACGCCCCGCAGCACAGGGGAATTGCGGCTTTACCAGAATTAAGCAGCGCCTCGATGAGGCGACCCAAGCCCAGCAACAGGAACGCTGGTGCTTGAAATGGCCCTCAGGCCTCGGAGCTTCTCGGCGGCCCTCCAACTACTGAGAGCCTCGTGTGTTAGATACGTCGCGGTCAATTCATTCCAGGATCTCACGACCTGATTCCAGCTCTCTTTTCGGGCGGGCAAGAGCTCAAGCATCCTTTGTGCCTTGCGGGTAGCGGCAAACCTACCGTCGCGCGTAGCGTCTTTCAGAATTTTCCGCACCAACACTTCGGTTCGCTTCCATCCGGCGCCTGTCGCTCTATCCTCGGCAAAGGAAGCGAAGCACACTCGAAAGATCAGGGCACGTTCGGCGGCGATGTCCGATGCCAAGCCTGGCTCGTTCAACCATCGGTAAAGAGACTCGAGCTGCTCCGAGTCGCCAAGCGTGAGGGTGTCATCATCCCCGAAAACCAAGAATGTCGCGAAACCGGCGATCTCAAGTTGCATGCCCAAATCTTGTGATTCCAGCCAACGGGTGATTGCT
>NZ_LBIY01000044.1:0-2631 GCF_028128625.1 Bradyrhizobium sp. CCBAU 45389
TACAACCCAGCTTGATAACACCCACGGGACCGGTTTTCGCGAGCTCTTGTATCGGTGGCATCCATGGTTTGGTCAGCCGGTGTTTGTCCACCAGGCGATCGCCAAGTCGGATGATGTTATTTTCCGCTGCACGCTGAGCGGCTCCGATGCGACTCGGTGGCTTGAGATTCCTGCCTGGATGTTCGATCGCGTGGCTTGCGCGGATGATTCGGCCGTCACCACCACGCCTTATGTCGATTCATCAGCGCTGTCGGTGCTAGCGGGCCTTCTGTCGGATGTGTTGAAGGCGGGCACCGCATCATCGAACGCCTTTCTTTCTGGCGCAATCATGACCTCTCGCGATCCGAATCGGGGAGAGGCCCATGTCAGGCAAGACCACGACAATGGCGCGCCGGCCGCCAGCACAGCGGAGCCGGCACAGGCAGGATCAGCAGCGCCAGGCGCTGCAAATGGACCTGTTCGCAAGCGGCCAGTCCAGCGGCGTCATCGGAGCGCCGGCTTGGCCGGAGCTGCCGGCAGAGGTGCAAGGCACGCTGACCAACCTGATGGCGCAGCTGATCCTGGAACACGCGGACAAGAGCAAGACGGCCGTAACGATGGAGGACGGTCATGATCTCTGACAAGATTCGGCCCCATCATCTGGAGCGCAAAGCACTGCTCTATGTGCGGCAGTCGTCGGCCCATCAGGTGCTGCACAACAGGGAGAGCAGCGCGCTGCAATATGCTATGCGGGATCGGCTGACGGCGCTTGGCTGGTCGCAGATCGAGGTGATCGACGACGATCTCGGCCGCTCGGCGGCTGGCTCCGTTCAGCGTGCTGGATTCGAGCGGATGGTCGCGGAGGTGTGCCTCGGCAAGGTTGGCGCCGTCTGCGCGCGTGAGGTCTCCCGCTTTGCCCGCAACAGTCGCGACTGGCAGCAACTGATCGAGATGTGCCGCGTGGTCGATACGGTGCTGGTCGATCAGGAGACCGTCTATGCGCCGCGCCACGGCAACGACCGGCTGCTGCTCGGGTTGAAGGGCAGCCTGAACGAGTACGAGCTTGACCTGTTGCGCCAGCGTTCGCTCTCGGCGCGCTACGAGAAGGCGCGCCGCGGCGAACTGGTCGTCGCGGCACCAGTAGGCTTTGTGAAGGCCGGCGATCGCTACGAGAAGGATCCCGACCGCCGCGTGCAAGACGCCATTACCCTGGTCTTCGACAAGGTTCAGGAACTGGGCAGCGCTCGTCAAGCCTTGCTCTGGTTCCACGAGCATAATCTCGAACTTCCGGTGAAGCAGAACAATGGCGATGTGGCCTGGCGGCGGCCGAACTACGCCGCCATCCACCGGTTGATTGAGAACCCCATCTACGGCGGCGCCTATGCCTATGGTAGGACTGCGGTTGCGGTAGGCTATGGAGCCAACGGTGCCAGCGCGAAGATTCGCCGCAAAGCACGCAGTGACTGGCTGGCGCTGATGCCAAATGCCCATGAGGGCTACGTCAGCTGGGAGAAGGCCGAGGCGATCAGGACGATGGTCAGCAACAACATTCCCACCAGCCGTCATCATGGCGCCGCCAAACATGGCAATGCGCTGCTGGCCGGCATGATCCGGTGCCGGCGCTGCGGGCGCAAGCTGACGCTTCGATATACCGGCGCAAAGCATGGCATCCCGCGTTATAGCTGCAGCCGTGCCTGGATGGACAATGGCGAGCCGCGCTGCATCGCCTTCGGCGGCCTGCGCGTCGACGATTCCATCGAGGAAGCGCTTCTCGGCGTGGTCGGGCCCGGCGCGATCACAGCCGCAGTCGCCGCCGAGAGGCAAGCCGGTCAACGGCGCGATCAGGTACGCGAGGCACTTCTGCGCGACCTTGAAGCGGCGCACTATGCGGCCGATCGCGCCTTCCGTCAGTACGACGCTACTGATCCCGCCAACAGGCTGGTTGCTGGCGAACTGGAGGCTCGCTGGAACAAGGCGCTCGCGCGTGTAGCAGAGGTCGAAAGCAAGATCGCGACGCATGGCGCAGCCATGCCGATGCCAGCCATCGACCCGACAGCGCTGGCCGCACTCGCGACGGACCTCAAGACCGTCTGGGCCGCTCCAACGACAGACGCGCGCCTGAAGAAGCGCATTGTGCGCACCCTCATCCAGGAGGTGGTCGCCGACATCGATCAGGAGGCAGGCGAGATCGTGTTGATCGTCCACTGGATCGGCGGCGTACATAGCCAGATCCGCTTGCCCAAGCGTCGGCGCGGCCAACGCAATAGCGCCTCAGCCGATGTGATCACGGCTGTCCGCCAGTTAGTGCTGATCGCCGATGACGATCTCATCGCCGGTACACTCAATAGGAATGGCCTTGTCACGGGTCACGGCAACCGCTGGACGCGGGAGCGCGTCACATCGTTGCGCTCGCATCACCGCATTCCGGTGTTCAAACCTGCTGATGACGGGATCGAGCCGTGGCTCAATCTCAGCAAGGCCGCGCGGCTTCTCAAGATCGCGCCCAAAACCCTCAGACTGGCGGCGGAGGCCGGCGAGATCGCCGCCATCCATCCCTTGTCCGAAGGCCCTTGGATCTTTGCCCGTGCCGATCTCTCGGCATCAGCCGCACAAGCAATCACGGAACGCGCGCGCCAAAATCCAAAATACCCC
>NZ_LBIY01000045.1:0-2674 GCF_028128625.1 Bradyrhizobium sp. CCBAU 45389
ACTAGCCAGGAACTTCTTGGCTGCCGTCCATCTCGCCGCCATCGTTGCCTATTGGATCAATTGAGTCCGAGCCCTAGCGTCGCGTTCAGGTCGGTGAGAGCGAGGTCGGTCGGAGCTTTGCTTATCGCCTTCAGCGAGAAGGCCAGCAGCAGCTTGAACGTGTCCCGGTAAGCCGCGACTGTGCTGGGACTGACCGCTCGCTGCTGGCGAAGATAGTCGACGAAGAAGCGCTGGAGGAGCATCGGGAACGACGGGATCATGTCAGTCATGACACACCTCCCTGAACTGCGGTGCGAGTGCCTCGAAGCGGCCTCCGGCAAGCGCCATGAGCTCGGGCACAGCCTGCAAGTACCAGTAGGTGTCGCCGAGATTGACATGGCCGACGTAAGTCGAGAGCGCCAGCATTGCGTTGTCGATGTCTGCACCTTCGGTCTGCCAGAGCATCAGCCGTCGACAGATAAAGGTGTGCCGCAGATCGTGGATACGGACGAACCGGTGGCCCCCGCGCGGCACGATGCCGACGTCTGCCGTCAGTCGGAGCCATGCGCGGCGCACGGCACGGTAGCCCAGAGCCTCGCCACTGCGCTCGTCGAGGAATAACGGCGCGGAATGGTCGATCGGGCCGAGCCTCGCTCGCGTGCGTAGGTAATCTCGCAAAGCCGCTGTCGCGGTCGGGTGCAACGGTACCATGCGTGTCCTCTCGAACTTGGAGTGCTTCACCGTGACCCGGGTTGCAGCCTCATCGAGGCTGCCACACTGGAGACTCAACGCCTCGGAGATGCGGAGGCCCGTAGCGGCGAGCAGGCCAAGTACTGTTGGAAGCGAGGCTGGACCGGCACCGAACACAGGCGGAAGGGCACGCGCGGCTGCAATGATCCTGTCCACTTCAGCGATCTGCTTCATTGGCACGCCGTTGTTGACCAACCGGCTTGCAAGCGTGTGCCGGAGAATGTGAACGCGACTCCGGTCCCAACCGAGCCGAGCGTAGGCGGCGTGGAGTGTCTTCTGCACGACACGTCTACCAACCGGTTCACCGAGGGGCGCGACATGGCGGACGAACACCTCGCGTCGAGGAGTCGCGGGTCGCTCGTTGAGGATATAATCGACGGTCGCTTCGCCGGTCGGAGGCGAGAGCGGAAGTATGTCGGATCGCCGAGCCTTACCGGCGGGCACCCTTATGACGCCTTCGTCCCAGCCGATGTCATCAAGGGTCAGCCGGATAACCTCGCTTGAACGCAGGCCAAGATCGGCCAGGCAGCGCACGATGGCGTAGCCTCGTCGGCGTGACGGACAAGGCCGGTCAAAGGCCGAGAACAGCTGCTCGACATCGGCTCCCGACAGGGCCTCCGGGAGCTCGGCATCCCGCCAGAATGCGGGGCGCGGCACCGCTTTGTGGAGATGAGCAACGTCGTCGCCGAGCAGTGCGCGATAACGGAGATAGCAGCGGACTGCCCCACCCATGACACGGATCATGCTGGTGCTCCATCCGGCGCCACCGAGTACGAAGGCGCGAACGGCATTGGGCGTGAGCGCACCTAACTCGATCGGTCCTGCGCCAAACTGTTCCCGGAGCAAACGTCGGACGATGCGGCGACGGTGATCACGCGTGCCCTGCGTCAGTCCCCAAATCTCGTTCATCTTAGCGTCGAACCGGGCGAGTTCCACTTCGATCGCATCAGGCGCTGGTGCCGCGACAATGTTGTGCGCGCGCAGCACGCGGAGCAGGTTGTTAAGCGCCGCCCTGTTGAGGATGAGACCGCGCGGGACCGGATGTCCACACGAACAGGTAGTCAGGTGGTTGATGAGGAAGCTGCCGATCCGAGTCTCGTCGATGTCGCCTGGTCCTGCGCCCTCATTGCGCAACCAGTCGCCAAAGTGAAGAGCTGAGGCGGTATATCGACGGCGACGCTTTGCGCCGTAGCGACCGCGGACAAGGTAGTCGGTGTAGAGGCCCATGATGGGCCAAAGAACATTGTCCGGATCTTCAGTCCTGAGTTGAAGGCGTACAGGTACGGGCATGCTCGATCTCCGTTGTTGGGAGTTCGAGCAGGGCTCCGGATTATGTGCAGTTCAACCGGAATGTGCCGAGCGACAGGCTCGGCACATCAAGGATTTGGCGCAGCCGACAGTCCTTAGCTGTCCATAATCTGCCAGGGATCATAATCATGATTATGCAGATCTGAGCATAACCATGAATTCGATCCCTTCCAATGACGAATGGGCACTGCAGATCGCTGGCCGGTAAGTGGAGGTTCTTTTGGATTTCCGCTCCCCGTGGGCGCCGTTTATGGCTATGCTCTCGGCTGCGCCGTGGTGGTGGTGGAGGGCGCAACCGTCAGACCTTTATCTCACGGAGACCGCCACCATGATCGTCTTTGCACCACTGCTTGTCCTAGTTGGCATCGGCTTTTTCTGCTGGTTGCTGTTCACGCTCGCTGTCTTTGCACTGCCTCTCTTCGTTGGCCTGACGATCGGCATCGGGTCCTTCCACACCGGCGCCGGCGCGATCGGCGGCGCCGCAGCAGGGCTCGTGGCGGCCGGTGCAAGCATTGGCATTGGCCAACTCGCGCTCACCTTGGTGCCGTGGACGTGGCTTAGACTCTTGATCATCCTCATTTATGTCGCGCCCACCACCTTCGCCGGTTACAGTGCAACGCACGGAATCGCCCAGATG
>NZ_LBIY01000046.1:0-2697 GCF_028128625.1 Bradyrhizobium sp. CCBAU 45389
CCTTCACGCAACGCCATCATAGAGCTCGCCGGGCCCGCGCGCACGCGTCAATCGGGCGGTCTTCATCGTATGCCTACAACAGGACCGGGGGGATATTTGGTTGACGCACTGCGGAACGTGAAGCACCAATTGCGCCAAGCTACGATCGAAAACGTTTGCGGTGAACTTGCTGGCGAAAAGATCAATGGGAATGCGCTGCTTAAGCGCCTAGAGTTTTTTGAGCAGTTCCAACATTATCACTACACTCATGAGGAGTTTGTGCGAGCGTTGGAAGCTGCTGGCATTAGCGTTGCAAGAAGGGCTCGCCGTGTCGAGGTGTCTGCCGTTTGATGGATCTACGACCACGATTCGCGGCATGCTTGCCCTTCAGAGCTTACCCAGCTGAAGGCTCCAGACAATCTCGCCCTGTTTCCCTGTTTTCCTCGCGCCGTGTGGAATAGGCGGACGCCCCACCTCAGCGCGCCGCTTTCTTCGTGCTCGCTTTTTTGCTCTGCCGCAGCTTCGTGGTTAGCGCCTTCGGCTTGCCTTTCCTGATTGCGGTAGCATCGCGGGCATCGGACTCCCGGTTCTGCGCCTGCATTCGCTCCCACCTGCATTGAGCCCGCAGCGTGCTGGCGCGCGCGGACGGTTCTCTCGACATGCGCCCCTCCTACGTTCTCAAGCGGTTTGCTCGAGCCTGGATGCCGGCTCGGGTGTTATGCGAGTTGCAGGCGCAGCGACCGTTGGTGAGATCCAGCGCCAATTTCGGATTGTCAGATTGTTCCGGATGTGCATGATATGGCAGACTCATCGTAAGCGTCGTTCTCAGGCCACGGCTTTGAGGGATTGAGTGCGGTATGCCCAAGGCAGTAGCTGGTCGATGTCGCGGTTGGGATGCCCGTTGACGATCCTGGTCAGGACGTCGGTGAGATAGGCGAGCGGATCAACGTCGTTGATCTTGCAAGTCTCGACCAAGGTTGCGACGACGGCCCAATGTTCGGCGCCACCGTCGGATCCAGCAAACAGCGCGTTCTTGCGACTGAGCTTGATGCCACGGATTGATCGTTCGACCGTATTGTTGTCGAGTTCGATGCGTCCGTCATCGATGAAGCGCGTTAAGCCTTGCCAGCGCGAGAGGGCGTAGCGGATGGCTTCGGCGAGCTTGATCTTCTGGCTGATGAGAGCCAGCTTGGCGCGCAGCCAGGCTTCGAAGGCATCAGCCAGCGGCCGGCTCTTCTGTTGTCGCACGAGGCGACGCTCCTCGGCGCTGCGGCCGCGGATCTCCTTCTCGATCGCGTAGAATGCGGCAATGTGCTTCAGCGCCTCGCTCGCGATCGGAGCGGGGCCGGCTGTCGCGAGTTCGTAGAAGTTGCGCCGCATGTGCACCCAGCAGAAGGCGAGCTCGACCTCGCCACGTTCGGCAAGCTTTGGGTAGGCGTTGTAGCCATCGACCTGCAGGACGCCCTTGAAGCCGGCAAGATGGCTGAACAGCCGCTCGGCTTTGCGGTCGGGTGCATAGACATAGGCGATGCCGGGCGGATCGAGGCCGCCCCAGGGCCTGTCGTCGGCAGCATAGGCCCAGAGCTGGCCGGTCTTGGTGCGCCCTCGACCGGGATCGAGCACCGGCACCGTCGTCTCGTCGGCGAACAGCTTGGACCTCGCGCGAAGCACCGTGAGAAGGCGCTCATGCAGCGGGCGCAGATGGAAGGCAGCATGCCCAACCCAGTCCGCCAGCGTTGATCGATCGAGAGCGATGCCCTGGCGGGCATAGATCTGGGCTTGCCGATAGAGCGGCAGGTGATCGGCATATTTGGACACCAGAACCTGGGCGACGGTTGCCTCCGTCGGCAGTCCGCCCTCGATCAGCCGGGCCGGAGCCTCGGCCTGCAGGACGCCATCTTCGCAGGCGCGGCAGGCGTATTTGGGACGTCGGGTGACGACAACGCGGAACTGCGCCGGCACCATGTCCAGCCGCTCGCTCCTGTCCTCGCCGATCTGGTGCAGGTCGCCCTTGCAGCAGGGACAGGTCTTGGCGTCGAGGTCGACCACGACCTCGATCCGCGGCAGATGCGCCGGCAGTGCTCCGCGATTGTTGCGGCGCTTGCGTGCGCGCTCCGCCCGGCCTTCCGGAGCTGTCTCGTCCTGGCTGGCTTCCGTACAGGCCGCAACCTGTTGGACGTCCTCGAGACCGAGCAGCATCTGCTCCTCGGGAAGCGTCTCGGCCTTCCGGCCAAAGCGATGACGCTGCAGCTCCTTGATGATCTGACGCAACCGCTCGCTCTCGTGCCGCTCGGCCAGCAGCATCGCCTTCAGCGTGTCGGGATCATCAGGAAGGTTATCGCTCACAGGCCAATCAGAGCATGTTCGCGCCCACCTGGCGACGTGCTCGATGCCCCTGATTCACTTCGCCGCAGCGCGGCCCACAACTATCCGGCTTGCGTCGGGACGACCGTCTCCCGTGCCGCGTGGACACGCCGCCAATCAAGCCCTTCCAGCAGCGCCGACAATTCCGCCGCGGACAGACGCATCACACCATCCTCGATCTTCGGCCAGCGGAAGGCGCCGTCCTCGAGCCGCTTGGCGAACAGGCACAAACCCGTCCCATCCCAGAAGATCAGCTTGATCCGGTCCGCCCGCTTGGCACGGAACACATAAACAGCGCCTGAGAACGGATCGGCTTTCACGTGCTCGCGCACCAACATGGCAAGCCCCTCCATT
>NZ_LBIY01000047.1:0-3320 GCF_028128625.1 Bradyrhizobium sp. CCBAU 45389
CCGCAATTATGCGGAGCCCACGATTATGCGGAGTGTGCGGCGGGAAGTTGGTTCCCGCCGCGGTCTTCTCGCCTTTTCACTCCGCATAATTCGGCTTGCGTCCGGCCACATTCAGCATGGCCAGGAGCTTGTCGGGCGCCCGGAATCGACCGGGCGTCAGCATCGGCGGCGACATGGCGGCGAGCGCTTCGAGCTTCTCTGTCGGATCGGCGCGAAGGTAGACCTCGGTGCTTTGCAGGCTGGCGTGTCCGAGCCATAGCGAGACTTTCCGGACGTCGCGAGTCGCCTGAAGCGTATGCATGGCGCAGGTATGGCGCAGTACGTGCGGACTGACGCCCTTGCCGGCGATCGACGGCGCCTTGCGAGCGGCGACGGCGACATGCTTGGTCAGGATGTATTCAAAGCCCGAGCGGGTCATCGCCTGAGCACGGGAGTTGAAGAACAGCTCAGGAGCGTCGGTGACTGGGCGCACTTTGAGCCAAGCCTTCACAGCTGCAGCCGTTTGTTTCCAGAGCGGCAAGACACGTTCACGACGGCCCTTACCCATGATGTGCACGCTGGACATGGTCTGGCGGTCGATCTGATCGAGCCGGAGGCCGACCAGCTCCGACACGCGCATGCCTGCGGCGAAGGCCAGATGCAGCATGGCTCGATCACGGATGCCGGACACGGTGCTCGCATCTGGCGCATCTAACAGGGCCTGCAGCTCGTCAAGAGTGAGATAGGCGACGAGCGCCTGATCGGTCTTCTTCATCGGGATCGCATGGATCCGACGTGATTGGTCGAGGCAGGATGGCACCCTGTATTCCAGATAGCGGAAGAACGAGTTGATCGCAGCGAGCCGGGCATTTCGAGTTCGCGCCGAGTTGCCGCGCTGCTTCTCTAGATGCTCCAGGAATGCCAAGATCAGCGGCGCGTCGAGCCGTTCGATCTCGATCTTCGATGGCTTGAGCTTGAGCCGGCTGGCGGCAAATTGGAGCAACAGCTGGAAGCTCTGGGCATACGCCTCGCAGGTATGCTGGCTCGCCCTGCGTTCTTTGGGCAAGTGCTCGCGCAGGAAGCTGCTCAGGTAGGGGGCGAGCGCAGTCATGCGGCGCCTCCAATGAGCAATGCCTCGCCGGCCTCGGCGATCTGGCCCATTAGGGTCGGCGTCGCCTGCAAGTACCAGTAGGTGTCGGTCACGTGGGCGTGGCCGAGGTAGGTGCTGAGCGCCACGATATGGCGGGCGATCGCAGCACGATCGTAGCGGCACTGCTCCAGCGAGCGGACCGCGAAGGTGTGGCGCAGATCGTGGATGCGCGGATCTCGCCCCGCGTAGGCACCCCTGAGATTGGTACTGTCGAGGAGTTGCAGGAAGATGCGTCGCACGGTGTTGTAGGGCAGCGATTGTCCGGCAACCGATACGAAGAGAGCACGATCTGTGGTGGTCAGCGACCGCCGGGTGACCAGATATCTGTCGAGCGCCAGCCGAGCTGTTGGGTGAAGTGGCAACAGCCGGCTCTTCTGGAACTTGGTCTGTCGGACGACGAGCCCATCCGCAGTTACATCGTCGATCCGCAGCGCCAAAGCTTCCGCGATCCGCATGCCGGTAGCGGTGAGCAGGCCGAAGAGCGTTACATACATGGTCGGTCTGATCGAGCCTACCGGCCGGAGTGCCGCCGCAGCGCGAAGCAATCGTGCGATCTCGTCCGCACTATAGATATAAGGCGATCGCCGCTTGACGACAGCGTGGCCGAGTGCATCCGCCGCCGGAACCTGATGGCGCGGATTCTCGGCATGCATCGCCAGCGCGAACCGCCGCACGGTAAGCAACCGGTTGCGGCGCTGCTCCGGTGACGGCGCTCGTGCGGCCCATGCCAGGACCCGGGCACTTCTGATGTGCCGGTCGCCGTGCTCCTCGGCGAAGCTGACGTAGCCCCTCAGCAGGATTTGCTGGACACGGAACTTGAACCCCAGCGACTGCTGCTGGTCCACGTATTTGGCCAGATATTGACTCAGCATCACGCATCTCCCGGCCAGGGCTGCGCGATCTGCAGCAGCATCGTCACGTCGACTTTGGCATAGTGCGCGGTCATGTCAGGCGAGCGGTGGCGGAGCACGGCACCAACCGTGTCGAGCGTCGCGCCGCCCCGCAGCATGGCCGTCGCGGCCGAGTGTCGAAGCAGGTTGGCCCCATTCGACGGAGCGGTGATGCCGGCCTTTCGTATTGCACAGCGCACAACGTCGGAGACTACGCTCGACCTTGTCAGTGGCCGGATTGGTGCGTTCAACATGAAGAAGATTGGACCACCGACGACGTGCGGCCGGGCTTGATCCAGATAAGCGAGCACGGCATCACCTGCGTCTTGCGGCAATGGTAATCTCGTTTCCCGGCGCCCCTTGCCACGAACCGACAGCGTGGCTTGTTGCCAATCAATATCGGTGAGACGAAGAGAAAGAATGTCGCTGGCTCGCAAACCCAGTCGCGCCAACAGCAGCAGGATCGCCCGATCACGCACGCCAGTCGCCGAGGTCTGATCGCACGTTGCAATCAACGTCTCGACATCCGACGAGCGGATGTATCGCGGCAGCGACGACAGTCGCCACTGCGGAATGATCGGCACAGCCTGATCGAGTCCAGCTCGGCACAACCCCCTCGCGCTGAGGAACCGCAAATATCCTCTCAGCGCCATGGTCATCGTCTTCACATAGGCCAGCGAGACCCGTTTCGTCTCTGCAATGATCACATCGCGAATGAGCTGAGCATTCCAACTTCGCGGCCTGATGCCAAGCGCCGGGAGCAGCCGCATGACCATGCGACCGTGCCGATCTATTGTCAGCTCTGTGACGCCGCGATGCTGGCGCAGCCAGTCCTGGAACTCGACCACCCGGCGGTGGGGCGTCGGTAATGCGGGCTTCGGCTTGCGCTGGACGATTCCGCGCTCGCCGAGAAACTCGATGAACCGGCGTACCCGCCTCACGTACTTCGCGGACACGCCCCTCTCGCGACGGATGCCGGGGCAGCGACAGCGATGCCGAGCGAACCGATCGGCGACGCCATCATCGATATCAGCGACTGCGATCTTGGCCAGCGTCAGCCATTGCGCGAGGTGACGGGCTGCAGCGTCATAGCCGCTCACCGTCAAGCTCTTATGCCCCAAGACCGTCAGGTGTCGTGTGAACTCCGTCACCAGCGGGGCGAGATCGCCTGCGTCCATGCAGCGCAGCCCGTGGCAGTGATCCTCACTCGACTTGGCCATTCCTTATCTCCCTTTCGTTGCCATCAAGGCAGGAAGGGAGGCCCCAGATTATGCGGAGTGAGAAAGAGGGCAGCAGGAACT
>NZ_LBIY01000048.1:0-3408 GCF_028128625.1 Bradyrhizobium sp. CCBAU 45389
GCTGACCAAACCATGGATGCCACCGATACAAGAGCTCGCGAAAACCGGTCCCGTGGGTGTTATCAAGCTGGGTTGTATAACGAGGAGCGCCCGCACAAGGCACACGGCTATCGCACGCCGATGGCGATCTGGCGCGCCGGCGCTACAGCAAAGGCTGTGGACATGGTGGACAACGCCGAAGAGGCGTTGCCCACATGCCCACAACCTCAACAACAGACGCAGACAGAGGCCCTCGCGGCCTGATATCAGAAAATCGGAGCGGCGAGAGTTCCAACTAAGAAGGCGGCGTCAGTGGTCCTGCTCCCGGGGTCCACTTCAGATCGACGTCGCCGTTGGGTTATTGCGAACTTGTGACGCGGGACACTAGAGCGCCTGATCTTCACCGGGCGAAACTTCACAATGCCTGCGCCGTACTGTAACGCGATCGGACCAGCAGTTGTGTGTTTGGAATCCTGCACTCAGTGGTTCTTTGGCCGTTGAGAACGGCAACAAGATGGGAGCCTTGTGCCGTGATTTCATACGTATTCCATTTGCCACCGGCTTTCGGCATCGGATCGACTTTGGCGGTATCTACGATCGCGCCGGTGCCAC
Source organism: Bradyrhizobium sp. CCBAU 45389 (assembly GCF_028128625.1). NCBI lineage: Bacteria > Pseudomonadati > Pseudomonadota > Alphaproteobacteria > Hyphomicrobiales > Nitrobacteraceae > Bradyrhizobium > Bradyrhizobium sp. CCBAU 45389. The sequence continues at coordinate 592 of NZ_LBIY01000048.1, forward strand.
AGCTTGGGTCAGGGCGCTTATCGAAAACGTTGAACTCGTAACAGCTCCTACCGTCAATCGCTTCGGGCTTCTCGCAACGGATGAAGATGCCGCTATTGGCGTCGTCATCGACCCAGAACTCGGCGTAGACTTGGAAGTCCTTGTAGGTCGACTTGCTGACGAGATAGGCGTAGCCGTTGCCATCCAGCTTGTCGGCAACTAGCACGCCATCCTTCATTTCCCAATTTGCCTTACCAACCTCGTTCCATTCGCCCTTCTTATCCTGTTCGAGCAGAGTTACCCAATCGCCATCGCTAAATGCTGACCCTGCGGACAAAGACAAGAACTCGAGTAAAATCGACGTGGAGATGATCGTCGACTGAAGCTGCATGGAATCCTCCAAACTCAAAATCTTGATCAGCAATTGCGAGGTGTAGCCCCTCGCTACTACACCACAGAACTGTCTAGCACTCTAGCGATGGTTGCTTGCGGCGACGCAATCGAGGGGAATGCTCGTATCGGCTTCTGGCCCATCGCGACATAATGCGCTGCGGCACGAACTTGGTCGCTATAGGAGCAAAGCGGACGTAGTCACCAGTTACATGGCGCCGCAGGTTTATAGGTGCACAGCCTAAGTCAGGGGCGAACCGACTTTCATCACCGTATGCCGAACACATTCCGCGTCTCGACCTTGGACGTCAGCTTTTGTCTCCAATCGCCCAGTGAGCTGCTCGTTCGGAACTTCCGACACGGGCAAAGAAAGACCGACTCAACGAACCAGTGAATGAGACATATTACTGCTTCCATCAAACTATGCCGCGGCATCATCAATAAATGGGGGGCCTGGTGAAGCTAGGCCGGATGCGCTGATCCGCGTATGCGGGCCCTTTTCCGCAGGGCAGAAACCCCACCAGATTTAGGAGGTGATCAGCCTCCCAGGTGGGCATACGATAGTAAATGCGCATCCATACGCGCGCCAGCGGTAACGATGCCAAATTACACGAGACAACCAAGGGAATGATGGCTATGGCCGAACCTATCATCAAACTGGGATCGAAAGGTGAAGCAGTAAAGAACGCGCAAAAGGCGTTGATTGAGCGACGTTATCTTCCCCCCGGAACGGATGACGGCGTCTTCGGACCTGTAACCCAAAACGCGGTCATAAGATATCAAACCGATCGATCTCCAGGGCATTCCTGGGCGTTCTCGTTTCCCCTAAAAGTTGACGGCATCGTGGGGCCGGCGACTTGGTTCAGGCTAACACCAGAGACGGTCAAGAGGGGTTCGAAGGGCAGCGGTGTGAGGCTTCTCCAGGAGATCCTCAAGCACTACGCGGATCCTCAACTTGATCCTGGAGCCATAGACGGCGATTTTGGCCCGCACACTGAGACCGCGGTGAAAGCATTCCAGGCATCCCACGTTGATTTTAATGGTAACCCGTTGAAGGCTGATGGAATTGTCGGCCCCAAGACGTGGGCCGCTCTCTGGAGCTAATCAAGCATGTTTCACACTTCGACACGACGCAAAGGGAGCTCAGCGTCAGAACGACCGATGTGCGCGAAACAACTTTAGGATCAAAACTCCCCTTTTGGGATGAGGGAAGGTCCTCGGGCCTCGCCCTCGTTCTCGCGCGCCCGCAACGAGCGCTTCCGCGAGGGAAATGTTTTCCGTCGCATGTTCGAGCGGATCGTCGAAGCGTGGATTGCGGCTGGCTGGTTGCGGCGAAGGCTTTGCGGTCGATGCGAGCTTGATTGCGGCTCGCGCCAACAAGCAGCGCTCGATCACCGGGGCGGGACTGGCATAGGGATCGCGATCCGAGGAGGTCCAGTCGCGCCGTGAAGGAGTATCTGGCGACTCTCGCATGGGGTGCCGCTACGGAGGTTGTGCCGAAGTTCGTCTCACCATCCGATCCCGCGGCCCAGTGGACCGGCGCACCCAAAGGACCGGCATTCTTCGCTTACTCTGACAACTATCTCATCGACATGAAGTTCGGTGTCATCTTGGACGTCGAAGACCACGTTCGAACGAACAGAGGAGCGCTTTGGCCTCAAGCCGGAGCGGCTCGCGGCCGATACTGCTTATGGATCGGCTCCGATGCTCAACTGGCTGGTCGAGAAGGACATCACGCCACACATTCCGGTCATAGACAAGTCAAAGCGAGAGGATGGCACCTTCTCGCGCAACGACTTTCGATATGATCCGGCCGACGACGTCTACCACTGCCCGGGCGGAAAGCAGCTCGGGACGAGCGGCACAGTACGTCGGCGGATCAAAGCCTGTCGTCTTTAGCGAAATAACCGAACGATCCACCGCTACAGCCGACTTTTTGCAACAAAATCCGCCCGAAGCTGACATTCAGATAGAGTTGCGTAGTGGACCGAGGGAACGTCCTGTCTTGGCCGTTTTACTTGCAAGTGGGTGATTTTCAACTAGCCGCTCCGGCAACTAGCTGACCGCTCGGTGTTCCGTTCCTTGCGCTATGTCGTACCCTGCGCGACAGCCTCCTCGGCCTTTGCCAACTCGTCGTATGAGCGCGCCAATTCAAGGAAACTCAGCCTGGTGTGTTCTTCCGTAATTTTATCGGCCGCTCGGCGGAACTCGTCGGCACGTTCTCGGAGGCGCTTTGCATGTGTGGCGTTGTCCATCACCGCGATTTAGCGACCTGGCATACGTCGTCACCTCCGGTTGAATACGTAAGCAGTTAGCTTCGAGGCATTCGCGTCCATTTCGTCTCGCCACCACATCCGGGATAGGCTGGAGTACCGGCCCGTTGAAGTTTGGTGACAATGTCGGCGATCGCATCGCCGACGCCCGGGATCTCCGTAAGACGATCTTCGG
>NZ_LBIY01000049.1:0-4000 GCF_028128625.1 Bradyrhizobium sp. CCBAU 45389
TTGCCGGGAATCCCACTTCCTTGCAGGCCCTTTCCAACACCTCCACGACGTCGGTACCGCGGAAGGTGAACCGTGGCGCCAGCGCCGGCGAGAAGCGGGAGAAGGTATCGATGATCGTAAGGACGCGCAGCTTGTGTCCGCTCGCCAACTGGTCGAACGGCAAGCTGAAGAAGCTGGTCGCGGACCTGTCGCTCGACAAGGAGATGCTGCAGGACGTGATCCGCCGAAAGCTATCGGCAGCCGCCTTCCTAATTGGAATGCTTCCTGGAACGCTCTTCGCCCTCTTGCAGCACTTTGAGCTCCGCATTCTGAGCCAGCTCGTTCGCAGCTACGTCGCCCTGATGCGATCGATTCCGCTCATTCTCGTCCTATTCTGGTTTTCCTGGTACCCATCGTTCTTGGCCACCTGTCAGGCAATGGTCGTCCGATTCCGGTCGGTGCCACCTACACAGCGTTCATCACGTTCGGCTTGTTCGAGGCCGCCTACTATTCGGAAATTATCCGCGTCGGGTTGCGCGCAGTGAACAAGGGACAATTTGAGGCGTGTCAGGCGCTGGCCTTGTCGACATTCGATACGTATCGCCACATTGTCTTGCCGCAAGTGTTCCGTGTCGCCAGTCCGATCAAACTCAGCCAGACCATCATTCTGTTTCAGGATACGTCACTCGTCTACGTCCTATCGCTCACAGATCTCCTTGGCGCGGCTTCGAAGCTTGCGCAGCTTAACGGTCGTCTCGTCGAGATGTATCTCGCAGCGGCCGTCGTCTATCTCATCATAAGCTCCGCCGCGTCTCAATTCGTCGCCTCGCTCCGCAAGAGGTACGCGGTCGCGGGCGCGCACCGATAGTCAATGCGATGGCCCGTCGTTCCTTAGGCCCTACAACCTGGAGACCTGCATGCAGCAGAGCGCACAGTTAGCCCAGACGACCAGGTTCCGATGTCATCGTAGAGCACCTCATCAAGCGGTTCGGCAGCTTCAACGCCCTGAGCGGCGTCAGCCTCACCGTCGCAAGAGGAGAAAAGATTGTGCTCTGCGGGCCGTCTGGTTCGGGGAAGTCGACCCTGATCCGCTGCATCAACCATATCGAAAAGCATGATTCCGGCCGGATCGTCGTCGACGGAGTTGAAATGACAGATCGGACTCGGGACATTAACAGCGTTCGCTGCGAGGTTGGAATGGTGTTCCAGAGTTTCAACCTGTTTCCGCATCTCTCGGTGGTCGAAAACTGCATGCTGGCTCCGATGAAGGTCAGGGGTCTTTCCCAGTCCGAGGCCCTTGACCGGGCAATGGTGCTGCTGAGGAAGGTGCGCATCCACGATCAAGCCAAGAAGTATCCCGCGCAGTTGTCGGGCGGTCAGCAGCAGCGTGTCGCCATAGCTCGCGCCTTGTGCATGCAGCCCAAGATCATGCTGTTCGACGAGCCGACGTCTGCTCTCGATCCAGAAATGGTCAAGGAGGTGCTCGAAACCATGGTCGAGCTTGCGCAGGACGGGATGACGATGGTCTGTGTCACGCACGAAATGGCCTTTGCGCGCGAAGTCGCAGATCGTGTGATCTTCATGGATCGCGGCTCAATCTTGGAAGAGGGGGATCCCGGCACCTTCTTCCGCGCACCGAACACGGAGCGGGCGAAGGTCTTCCTCAACCAGATTATTCACTGAGGTCGCGCCGCGCGTGGTCCTCATCGTCTCAAGCAACAAGGCGCAAAGATGCGTCTCACTCGAACAGAGGGGTTCCATGTCTAGACTGCGTGCACTGCTTTCCGCGACTGCGATCGCCGTATTTTCGGTCTCCGCGGCTCAGGCGGGGCCGACGCTCGACAACATCAGGTCGAAAAAGGCGATCACCATCGGCTATCGCGAAACTTCGATTCCCTTTTCCTATCTCGGTGCTGACCAGAAGCCCGTCGGTTTTTCCCTGGACCTGTGCGCGCACGTCGTCGATCGTCTGAAAGCCGATCTCGGCGCCCCAGATCTTCAGGTCAAGCTCACGCCGGTCAACTCGTCCAACCGCATCCCGCTGATCCAGAACGGCACGATCGATCTCGAGTGCGGCGGCACCGCGAGCAGCAAGCAGCGCCTGGAACAGGTCTCATTCAGCGTATCAACCTTCGCCAGCCAAACAGCTTGGCTTACAAAGGTGTCGAGCGGGCTCAAGACGCCGAAGGACTTGAAAGGAAAGACTATTGTCCTCACGCAGGGGTCCGATGCTCTCGGCATTGCCAAAGGCATTTCGCAGGACGACGATCTCAATCTGACTATCGCGCAAGCCAAGGACCATGCGGAATCATTGCTGTTGCTGGCCACCGGGCGTGCAGCCGCGTGGGTGGAAGCGGACATTCTCTTGGCCGGCATGAGAGCGGATTATTCCAACCCCGCTGACCTCGCCTTTCTGAAAGCAAACTACGGCACGATCTGATGTTCTCGAAGGATGATCCCGACTTCAAGAAGGTGGTCGACGACGTTCTCTCCAGCCTCATGGCTTCCGGCGATTTCACCAAACTCTACAACAAATGGTTCATGGCTGCGATCCCGCCGAAGAACATCAATCTAGAATTTCCAATGACCGAGGCTCTTAAGGAGCGCGTTGCCCATCCTAGTGACGTCGTCAACAATTGAACTTGCCAGGCTGCGGCCGTGAAGTCCCGCTGGTCGACACCAGACGTACAGCATGGTCTAGCGCGAGCGGCGATCGCAAAGGCGGACGCAAGCGACTATCCTTACCTACTGGGAGCCAAAAATGAGTAGAGTTGCGCTTAGCTGGGAGGCAATGACGGACTCCGATCGACAAATCGCACGATGGGTCGAGGAGACGCCGTTTGTGGATACCCATGAGCATCTGATAGAGGAAAGTCAGCGTCTTGCTGGAGCGATCCATCCGCGAACGTTGCCGTGCAACGACTGGGCGTATCTGTTCCGGTCCTATGCTGCCGAAGATCTGGTGGTTGCCGGCCTGCCACCAGCCGACTTACGCAGGTTTCTCGGGCCGGACCTCACGAGCCAGGACAAATATCGGTTGATCGCCCCATATTGGGAGCGCATCCGCCATACCGGCTACGCACAGGCGCTGCGCCATACATTTCGCGGCGTTTACGGTGAAGAGGACCTGACCGCCGAGAGCCTGCCCCGCATAGCTGAGAAATACCGTGAAACCGTTCAGCCCGGCTTTTACGCGCGCATTTTCGGCTTGGCGAACGTAAAGGGCTGCCACGTCAATTCGCTGCAGCGTATCTTCATGGAGACCGAGCAGCCGGGCTTGCTCGATCACGACATAAGCATTCTTCAATTGTGCCGATGTAGTGCTGCTGACTTTGCGTGGGTGGAAGCCGAGACAGGCAGACGGCCGACGACGCTCGATGAGTGGCTCGACGTCATCGACTTTTATTTCGCGACATACGGCGCCAAGGCCGTGGCTGTAAAGTCGCAAATTGCCTATTCGCGCGCTCTGAACTTTGAGCCGGTCACCAAGGCGTATGCGGCTAGGCTATTTCCACACCATGCGGACAGAGTTGGCGCATTGCATGCCCTCGGTCCTGAGGACCTCAAAGCGCTGCAAGACTATCTATCCCGCTATTGTGTCGGCAAGGCTGGCGAGCGTGGCCTCCCGGTCAAGCTGCATACCGGCGTTTTGGCTGGCTACGGCGTGATGCAACTCGGTCGTACCCACAGCAATGCCGCAGACGTCTGCCGTCTCTTGCAGGATTTTCCAGAGACCCGATTCGTCCTGATGCATATCGGATACCCATACGAGCACGAGTTTATCGCGCTGGCTAAGCATTATCCCAACGCCGCGATCGACATGTGCTGGACGTGGATTATCAATCCGGTGGCGGGCGTTCGCTTTTTGAAGGAGTTTCTGATGGCGGTTCCGTCCAACAAGATCTTCACCTTCGGTGGCGACTATGTCGCTGTCGATATGGCCATGCGGTCGTCGCGCGCCGTGGAATCGCGCAGGCACTCTCTCAACTCGTCGCGGGAGGGTGGATAGAGCTAGATGACA
>NZ_LBIY01000050.1:0-4409 GCF_028128625.1 Bradyrhizobium sp. CCBAU 45389
GTACGCCTCCGTTGACGGCCGCCTTGTTTGACGGAGGCGAGCGCTGCAGGTCCTAGGGGTAATCCTAGGAGAAGCGCTATGACGATTTCGCGGGCAGAGGTGATCACATCGGTCGAGCGGCGGCGGCGGTGGTCGCGAGATGAGAAGGAACGGCTGGTTGCAGCATCGCTCGAGCCCGGAGCCACTGTTTCCGAGGTGGCTCGCATGGCCGGCCTTCATGTGAGCCAGCTGTTCAGGTGGCGCAAAGAGCTTTGTAAGCACGGTGAGACGAGTATAGCTTCATTCGTGCCGGTCGAGATTGGGCCGTCTGTGCGGCCGCGGGATGTGGCCGAAGTGCCATTGACGACGGCGCCGGCGCGTCGACGGAAGAGCCAGGGCATCATCGAGATCGATCTTGGTAGCGGACACCGCATCCGGGTCGATGGCGAGGTCGATGGAGACGCGCTGCGTCGCGTTCTCGATGCCCTGGTGCGCCGATGATCCCGGTTCCGACAGGCGCGCGAGTGTGGCTCGCGACAGGCTACACCGATATGCGCAGAGGTTTTCCGTCGTTGGCACTCCAAGTGCAGGAGGTGCTGCACAAAGACCCGCTCAACGGTCATCTGTTCGTCTTCCGCGGTCGCCGCAGCGATCTTGTGAAGGTGATCTGGCACGGTGTGCTGCAGAGCATGAAGGAGGTGAATAACCGAATTTAATGCGTACAGCTTTATGAGAGATGGAGGACGGCCCTCCTGCATCGGCGTTTCAGGCGCAGGTGCAAAACCACGACACTGTGGCTTCGCTTAAAAGGCGCGGTCATCAGCAAGTGTTGCAAAAGTCCCGGGTTTACGGGGCAGGTAGGTATCCAGAAGGCGAGCGAAAGCGAATCTTCCGATGACGCGTCGAAAATTACTAAGATGTCGCCAAAATCAGGGGCGCGTGCCATCCCTGAGATCAATCCGTGAGGTGCCTGGATTACTGCGCGGATGGCGACCGGCGTTTAGGGGACGCGATCTGGATACAGGCTCTTGTAGAGAACTGCAGGAACCAGTCGTTGTGATGCCAAGGGAGAAGTGCAAGCGGCGCACACCGCGAGACGAGAGTACCGAAGCACAACACTGGGGCGGATCGGCTCGTAGTAGTGATGAAGGTGCTGTAATGGAGCTGGAGCGAAGGGGCCGAAACAAGTGGGTTGCGCCCATATGCAACTGTGATGAGCAGGAGGACATGTGAGTGTAACCGGACGTAAGCAGTACGATATCGACAAGCAAACAGTGATGAAGGCCTACAAACTGGTCAAAGCCAATGCGGGCGCGGCCGGCGTGGATAAGGTATCGCTCGAAGCTTTTGAGAAGGACTTGAAGGGCAACCTTTACAAGGTCTGGAATCGAATGTCTTCTGGCAGCTACTTTCCACCTGCCGTTCGGGCTGTCCCCATTCCCAAGAAGAACGGCGGACAACGCATTCTAGGTGTGCCGACAGTAGCAGATCGCGTGGCGCAGACGGTCGTCAAGCTGCAGATTGAACAAGCACTCGAGGAAATCTTCCTTCCCGATTCCTACGGCTACCGGCCCGGAAAATCCGCGCTAGACGCCGTCGGCGTCACCCGGCAACGGTGCTGGAAGATGGATTGGGTGCTGGAGTTCGACATCAAAGGCCTGTTCGACAATATCAGCCACGAGCTGCTCATGAAGGCTGTCAGGAAGCATGTGCAAGACGAATGGGCTCTGCTCTACATCGAACGCTGGTTAATAGCGCCGATGCAAGGCAAAGATGGAGCGGTCACCGCCCGCGACCGGGGCACACCCCAAGGCGGCGTGATCAGTCCCGTCCTTGCCAATTTGTTCTTGCATTATGCGTTCGATACATGGATGGCGCGGAACTTCCCGCGGTCACCATGGTGTCGATACGCGGACGACGGGCTCGTTCATTGCCGAACCAAGGCTGAAGCGGAAGCCATCAAGGCTGCCCTGAAGGCGAGGTTCAGGGAATGCGAACTCGAAATGCATCCCGACAAGACCAAGATCGTCTACTGCAAAGACAGCAATCGCCCGGGTAGCCATGCCAGTCAGTCATTTGACTTTCTGGGATTTACCTTTCGACCGCGCAGGGCAAGAAACCATCAGAAGAAAGAAAACTTCTGTACGTTCTCGCCAGCGGTCAGCAGGGCGGCGATAAAGTCTATGCGTATGACGATCCGGCAGCTCCGGCTCAGGCTTCGCTCGCAGACGGAAGTCGACGCAATCGCCTTGGAACTGAACCCCGTCCTTCGTGGATGGATGCAGTACTACGGCAGATATGGGCGGTCAGAAATGCACAACCTGTATCGGTACGTCGATGAATCTCTTAACCGCTGGGCGCGACGCAAATACAAAGGGCTGAAGAATGGAAAAGTCAGAGCCTCCACCTGGCTCAAATCGATCCGCTGCCGTAGGCCGAAGCTGTTCGCTCATTGGACGATGTTGAGTTCTGCTTCGTTACTTGTTGAGAGCCGTATGACGTGAGAGCGTCACGTACGGTTCGGAGAGCGGCTCCGGGTGCAACTCCCGGGGCCGACTCACCATGGCCTGGGAGCATGCCTGTTTACCAAAAGGCTCGAGAGAGGCAGGTTCATCTGGCCATCGGTTGCCGGTGAATCGGTAACGATCTCGCCGGCGCAGTTGAGCTATCTGTTGTCCGGGATCGATTGGCGCAACCCACAAGAAACCCACCGTCCGACGCGGGTCGGATAGCGTTTTATGGTTTGAATCTGCGGCTTGATCTGATTCACTGGCTTCATGATATCGAAGCCGGACGATCTTCCATCGGACCTTGCAAGTGCCCTGGCGGCGCTGCAGGCCGAGCGTGAGGCGCGGCTGCAGGCCGAGGCGGTGGCTGCCAGTGCGCGGGCGGAGCTGTCGGACAACGAGGCGCTAATCGCGCATCTCGAGCTGCGGATCGAGAAGCTCAAACGCGAACTGTACGGGCCGCGCTCCGAGCGCACGGCACGGCTGCTCGAGCAGCTGGAGTTGGAGCTCGAAGAACTCGCCACCACGGCGAGCGAGGATGAGCTTGCCGCGCACGCCGCAGCGGCGAAGACGCAGAACGTCCGTTCCTTCACGCGCAAGCGGCCGGTGCGCAAGCCATGGCCGGATGACATCGAACGCGAGCGCGTCGTCATGGAGGCTCCAACGAGCTGTGCCTGCTGCGGTGGATCGCGGCTGGCGAAGATCGGCGAGGATGTGACCAGGACGCTGGAGGAGATCCCACGCCGCTTCAAGTTGATCGAGACGGTACGCGAGAAGTTCACCTGCCGTGATTGCGAGAAGATCAGCCAGCCGCCCGCACCGTTCCATACCACGCCGCGCGGCTTCATTGGCCCACAATTGCTGGCGACGATCCTGTTCGACAAGTTCGGCATGCATATCCCGCTCAACCGCCAGAGTGCGCGCTTCAAGGCCGAGGGGATCGACCTGTCGTTGTCGACCCTGGCCGACCAGGTCGGCCACGGCACCTTCGCCGTCATGCCGCTCTTCCATTTGATCGAACGCCATGTGCTCGCGGCCGAGCGCCTTCATGGCGATGACACCACCATCCGTATCCTGGCGAAGGGCAAGTGTACCACCGGACGGATCTGGACTTATGTGCGGGATGACCGGCCCTTCGCCGGGCCCGCGCCGCCGGCGGCGGTCTATTACGCCTCGAGCGACCGACGAGGCGAGCATCCCCAGAAGCATCTGGTCGCCTTCGGTGGTATCCTGCAAGCCGATTGCTACAGCGGGTTCGAACCGCTGTTCGATCCGCAGAAGAAGGCGCGGCCGATTACGCCGGCATTTTGCTTTGCCCATGCACGACGGGGCTTCTTCGAGCTGGCCGACATCGAGAAAAATGCTCGGGAAGGTAAGAAGGGCAAACCGGTCTCTCCGATCGCGCTGGCGGCGGTCAGACGCCTGGATGCATTGTTCGAGATCGAGCGCGCCATCAACGGCCGCGGCGCCGAGGAGCGGCGTGCCGTGCGCCAGGAACAGAGCAAGCCGCTTCTCGAGGACATGCACGCCTGGTTGCTGCGTGAGCGCGAAACCCTCTCGCGCTCCTCCGAGGTCCTAAAGCCTATGAATTACATGCTCAGGCGCTGGGACGACTTCGCCCGCTTCCTCGACGATGGCAGGATCTGCTTGACCAACAATTGTGCCGAGCGCGCATTGAGAGGCATCGCCTTGGGACGGCGGAACTGGACCTTCGCCGGCAGCCAGCGTGGCGCCGACCGTGCCGCCATCATGCTGACGATGATCACGACCTGTCGCCTCAACGAGGTCGATCCCAAGGCCTGGCTCGCCGACGTCCTCGCCCGTATCGCGGATCTTCCCACATCGCGTCTGCACGAACTGCTGCCCTGGGAATGCAAGCTCCTGGCCCAAGCCGGCAAGCCCGCCGGTCAGCAGGCCGCCTGA
>NZ_LBIY01000051.1:0-4783 GCF_028128625.1 Bradyrhizobium sp. CCBAU 45389
CCGCAAACTTCACGTTACCTACAGCGGTACGCACAGTACTGTCGGGCGGTATCATTGCCGCGGTAGCCAGATCAACCGTAACCGGCATGAGGCCCCCACCTAGCCCTCCGTGGGGTTACGCGCGATAGAGCCTGGCATGAGCTGATCGGAGGAGGTGGATCGATGGTAAATGCCATGCTTGATGCCAGGCAGGAAGGTGACTCCTATCGTCGTGTCGAGGTGATCACCGGGGAGCGCCGGCGGCGACGATGGACGGGCGAGGAGAAGGCCCGGATCGTGGCGGAGAGTTTTGAGGAAGGCACGAACATCTCCGAGGTAGCGCGGCGCAACGGCGCTTCCCGCGGGCTGCTCACGGTGTGGCGACGCCAGATTACGGCAATGGCCGGCAAGGCGCCGAGCTTCGTGCCGATCCAGATTGGCGCCGAGAGCGGCCAGCTGTCAGCGTCGGCGCAAGCGAGGCCCTTGAAGGTGACCGCGCCGCCGACCAGGACCTGTGGGGTGGTCGAGATCGAGGTGAGTGGGGCGCGCATTCGCGTCGAGGGAGAAGTGGATGCTGCGACGCTTTGCACGGTGCTGTCGGCGCTCAGAGGCGGTCGATGATAGCGCTGCGGCCCGACCTCAAGGTGATGCTGGCGTCCCAGCCGGTCGACTTTCGCAAGTCGGTGCACACGCTGTCGGCGCTGGTGAGCGAAGCGTTCCACACGAATCCTTATGACGGCACCGTCTTCGTTTTCCGTTCCAAACGTTCCGCCAGAGTGAAGCTGCTGGCGTGGAACGGCAGCGGCATGGTGCTTGTAACGAAGTGGTTGCACGAAGGGCATTTCACCTGGCCGCCGATCCGCGACGGCGCGGTGCATTTGAGTGCGACGCAGCTCGCGATGCTGGTCGACGGGCTCGAGTGGACGCGTGTCTCCCCCAAGCCTGTGAAGCAGCCGGCCGTTGTCGGCTGAGAGGTGAGGATTTCGCTGGAGCGTGTCGCGCGCGGATGTGTCGTCTGGTCATGGCGATTCGCTCCGACGCTCTCCCGACCGATCCGTCAGCTCTGACCGAGATGGTGCTCGCGCTTGACGCCGAGAACGAGAAGCTGCGTGTGGCGATGCAGACGCTCAAGGAGATGATCTTCGGGAAGCGCTCGGAGCGACTTGCGGTGCTCGTGGACGAGCAACTCGCGCTCGAGCTGGGCGATCTCGAGACCGACGCCACGCCACCTGCCGCTGCCAACGACGATGCGGCAGCGGCGAAGCCGCTTGGCAAGCCGCCGCGGAAGAAGGTGCGCCGCAACATCGGCATACTCCCAAAGCACCTGCCGCGCTGCGGTGCTGGAGCCGGAGGCGACGGCCTGCCCGTGCTGCCAGGGTCAGCTCCACAAGATCGGCGAGGACGTCAGCGAGGTGCTGGACATCATCCCGGCGATCCTGCGGGTGCTGCGCACGATCCGTCCCAAATATGGCTGCCGCAGCTGCACCGATGGTGTGGTCCAAGCGAAGGTGCTGCCGCGGCTGATCGAGAGCGGCATGGCCTCGACCGCACTCATGAGCCACGTGGTGGTCTCGAAGTTCGCCTGGTATCTGCCGCTGTACCGGCAGGTGCAGATCTTGGCCGGCCAGGGCATCCAGCTCGACCGCGCGACGCTCGCCAGCTGGGTGAGGCGTACCGCCTGGTGGCTCAAAAGCCTCTATGAGCTTCAGCTGAGGACGATCCAGAGCGCGCCGCGCGTGTTCTGCGACGAGACGCCGATGCCGGTGCTCCCCCCCGGGCGACATCGCACCCGCATCTGCCAGTTCTGGGCGCATGCCATGGATGACCGACCATGGGGCGGGCCCTCGCCGCCGTCGGTTGCCTACGTGTTCGCGGCCGGCCGGGGCACGGAGCAGATCGCCGGACAATTGACGGACTTTTCCGGCATTCTGCAGGTGGACGGCTATGCCGCCTACAAGGCGCTCGCCCGCGATCATGGCGGCGAGATCCAGCTCGCCTTTTGTCTTGCTCATGCCCGACGTAAGTTCGTCGAGGTGTTCAAGACGACGCAGTCGCCGTTCGCGCGCGAGGTGATCGAACGCCTGCAGGCGGTCTATGCGATCGAAGCCGAGATCCGCGGCTCGAGCGCCGAGCAGCGGCTCGCCGTCCGTCGCGCCAGGACCGCTCCGTTGATGGAGGCGCTCAAGGCACGATTGACCACAATGGTTGGCCAGCTCTTCTCGCAGTCGAAGCTAGCGGAGGCGATCAACTATGCACTCAATCACTGGGACGGGTTGACGCTGTTTCTCCGCGACGGCCGCGTCGAGGTCGATTCCAACACGGTAGAGCGTTCCATGCGCCCGATTGCCATGGGAAGACGCAACTCATTGTTCAGCGGGAGCGAAGGCGGCGCCGAGAGCTGGACGATTCTGTCGTCGATCGTGAACACGGCAAAACTCTATGAACTCGATCCTCAGATCTATCTGACGGACGTGCTGGAGCGGATTGTCTCCGGACGAACCAAGAGCCACCAGCTCCACGAGCTGCTCGTCTGGAACTGGAAGGGGGCGCGTGAGCGCATCGCACAGGCTGCAGCATGAGCCCACGTCGCCCTAAAGCTTCATCGTCGATGGCGGCCGCCGCCATGCCGCTTGCGGAGCTCGAGCAATGGCTCCAGGCTCGCCTCGATCAGCATCCCGCCACCACCAGTCTCCCCATGCTCGACGGCTACGTCGCCGCGATCGTGGCCGGACCGGCGTCGATGAGCCCGCTCGATTGGATATGCCCACTGCTTGCCATCGATGCCGATGCTTTCAACCACGCGGCACCCCGGAGTTCGCTGCGATCTCCGCCGTCGCGCTGCGTCATAACGAGATCAGCCGGATCCTTTCCACCACGCCTAACCAGTTCGCCCCAATGCACCGGCGTCAACCCAACGGCGACGTCGATCCGCGACCATGGTGCCAGGGATTCTACGCCGCGATGCGGCTCAGGCTGTCGGCGTGGGCGCCATTGCTGGACGCCAGCAACGTCAATCACCGCCTGCTGCTGCCTATTTTGCTGCACTGTCGCGACCATCAGGCCGGTCCGCTGCTCGGACCGCCACGCACCGGCCGCGAGACCCGCGCCTCTCTGCGCAACGCCCACCTCGATGTTCCCGCAGCCGTCGAGGCCATGCGCCAATACTGGATGCCGATCCGCTATGCACGCGCACGCTGATCACCGCCGACGTGGGAGCTCATACCGGTTACGCTGCATCAGTCGCACGAAAGGCGGGTTGAACTCGAAGCGCACGTCGTCTGCGACGACGTTGGCAAACCAGTCGTCGCCAATCCTTGAGTTTGGCGAAGAAGTTTTCGAGTTGTAACGGGAGCGGTAGAGGCCTTTGTCGTACACCAACGGGCGCGACATAGGAAACTCAGGATAGGGAAATAACGCGAAATACCTATCCCTGCGCGTGGGTTTGCTTCCCGTTCGTGTCGTACTGTGTGCCAGATGGCGTTGAGCGGATCATCGTGGTCAGAAGCCGGCAAGCTCATGCTCAGTGTCGAGGAGATCGAGCATTTTCTGGACGCGATTGCAGCGCGCGCAAGCGTCGTGCTGACGACGGCTTATGCGGCGGGCTCACGGGTTAGTGAAGCCGTGCAGCTTATTGTAAGTTCGATCGAGCGCCGCACCTATCAACATAGATAGGCGGAAATTTTACATTGCAATCTTAAACTGGTCGATCACGCGATCTCCTCCCATTCGTTTTGGAGTTAAACAATGTACCAAGTGCCCGTAGATGAGTTAGCCACCGCATCCAATTCAGCTGTTGGGGTGACCCTCGCGGACGCCTCTTATATACTGAACCAAGCGCAACATCGTCCTTTGCTTCCTTCGGAGATTAGCGCGTTCATCGGCATGATCAACACGCCTGATTTTAACACTATTAAGACCATGGTGCTTGACTGTTCCGCCGGTGTCAGGGCCAAGAAGTACGGTCATTCAGTTGTGACCGTCTCTCCCGTGGAGGTTAGCAATCGATGTGCATCTAACTGCGATTTTTGTGGTTGGCGCGCCGACAATGCGCAAATGGGGCGCCTAATAATCGATGAGGAGATGGTCGACATACAAGCTCAATATTTGCTCGAGAAGGGCATAGACGACATCGAACTTGTTGGTGGCGATGACATGCAATTTGTTCGCGATGCTCTTCCAGTTCTCCTGCGGCGGTTAAAGTCGCGTTTTCCTCCAAGCAGCGGCCGCCAGTTGCTGTTTTCCACGATGGCGCTCACGGAACAACAATATCGGAATCTGGCTTCCTGCGGTGCAGACGGAATGATCTCGTGGCAAGAGACGTACGACGAGACTCTATATAACAAACACATCTCGCGTGGGCCAAAGTCACGCGGAATCGATGATGATTTCCGCATTGTAAAAAACGGTAATGGCTTTTTGTTCAGGTTGCAGAGCCAAGACCGAGCCGCCAAAGCTGGCCTGAATGTTTCGGTAGGATCCATGCTTGGTCTACACAAAGACGTTGCGTTTGACGTATTGGCGACCGTGCATCACGCCCGGTATCTTTGCGGGACGTATGCTCCGGTACGGCCCCTCATAGTAGGCATGCCTACTTGGAACAAGTTAACGACACCTGAGACGGACAATCGACCCGAGCAAGTCCTAGACATCGAGGAATGCTTCTCATTCGTAGCTTCACTTTACCTTTTGGCGTTGTCGGATCTGAATGTCTGGGTATTCCCTACCTGTCGTGTTTCGATGGCGTCTCACCTAGAGGCGGTAAGGGCCGCAGGCGCTTATACGTCCACAGAAGTGAAAACAGGAC
>NZ_LBIY01000052.1:0-5705 GCF_028128625.1 Bradyrhizobium sp. CCBAU 45389
CCTTCACGCAACGCCATCATAGAGCTCGCCGGGCCCGCGCGCACGCGTCAATCGGGCGGTCTTCATCGTATGCCTACCTTTCAAACGGCGGGTACAACGGCGTAACATTCATGGGCATTAGCGCAGAGGAGCGGACAGCACTGGCTCGATACAGACAAGAGGGGAGCTGACGTGCCGCAGTAGTTTGCTAACCGGTGATTGTGATTAAATGCTTTTCAATCCGCTGGAATCGCTTCTCTTCGAACATATGCCATCGCGCATAGACGCATGAACGATGGTCGCGGCTGTACGCCTGAGGTCATGGGGCGTAAGGGCTACCAGCTCTTTGTCTTCCAACAAGCGCCGCACAGCCTGGCTCAGTGGCTCGCAAGCACCCCAACGCTTTCGAAGCGACTGGCAACGACGGGTCTGTTGCCTTGGTCCTCTCCCTTCTCTGGCTTGCCGATCTCCAAGGCCGCCTCGATCAACTTGACGGCAGTCGGGAAGAGCGGGACTGTGTGCTCCGCTTTCTTGTTCTTCGTCCGTACAGCGGGAATGATCCAGTGGGGCTTTTCCCCGTGTAGGCCGTGAAGCTCGGAACGCATCATGCTCGCGACTTCGCCCCGGCGCTGGGCTGTCAGCAATACGGACTTTCAGCGCCAAGCGCGTTCCATCCGTGATGCCCGCTTCCTCATCGTTGAGGATCGCAAAGAAGGCTTCAGTTCGTCGAGTGTTAGAACGCGGTCCTTCTCGACTTCCTTGCCACCAACTTTCTTCATGCCGTGCAGGAAATTCTCAGTCAAATCTCGCGGTCGTTCGCATACCCCGCAAATGGTGCGGATATCCGCTTAAGCAATCCCGATGAGCAAGTGCTACCAAATGAGATAGGTTCGACATGTTGCCGGTTGTGGTACTTTCCGAAGCTCTTGGTCGGATCTAGACCACGCAGCGAGCTGCGATCCTGTTCAGACGGAGAGACGTTGAATGACCGCGAGAAGTCCCGAATACGAGAAACGCGAACGGAAGACCCATCCAGAGCCCGAACGGGCCGCCCAGGCTTCAGCCTCTGAAGCGGGAGGCACCACGCACGATATTGGAGAATCAGCGAGGGCTGCATCAAGCCGTTCATTTGCGTCTCCGGAATGGAAAAAATCCCTCGAAGAGACAACAGACCTGTTCGCTGCGGCGTTGAAGGACGGGTCAAAGCTGGCTGCTTCCTCTCTGCACGCTCAGGTCAATCTTCTGAAGAATCTTGCCAATTCCAAAACTCCCTCGGACGTGATGAAGTGCCATCTGGATTTCGCGGAGCAGTTCTGGTCGAAATCGTTCAGCAAAGGCTGAGAGATAAGATCATTTAGAGCGGGCCGTCATCTGCGGCAAGCTGAGCAATTCGCCAAGCGTGAAATAGGGTCGATGGCGCTCTATTACCTCCGAGGTGAACGCACCTTTGGCAAGCCTGACAATCACCCCAGTCCAGCTTCGCTACATGCTCGACTACCCATGCGAATGCTCCTCCTCGTGAGGCTCAGTGATTCTGAGATGGAGATGGTCGAGCTCGTGATTGCGTAGTTTTCGAGCCTCAATCGCGCATGGCGTGTTGGAGAACGGGTGCGCGTCCGAAGGGAGACGATCGATTAAAAGGCCCGCTTGCCTGCTGTTCAATACGCCAGCGAAATTTCTGTGTGCTTAGCAGGTCGGATGAATGCCGCCATCGCGTACAGGCCGGGCGTGCAAGAGAATGCGCTGGGCCGTGATGGGCAGCACGTTGTCGGGGCAATTTGGCGACGCGAGCGTGAGCCTGCAGTCCGAAGTTCGGCGGGACCAACTGGGACGGACAGTGCCCCCGTCGGCCATCAGTTTTCAGACCAAAGCGAACACCTTGACCCTGTAGCCCGCCACGAAGCGCCTGCAGAATCTCCGATTCTCGATTCGGCACGACCCTTGCTCGGTCCTGGGCAGCATCACCGAGTCTCCAGATGCGGTAATGTTAGGGGCGGGCGCGTCGCTTCTAGCGCCTGGTCCGCCCCGCCGGTTTGCTGTGAGGCGAGGTGAGTCAGGATGTTCAAGTGGTGGCGCTCATCTTCGCTCGCGCTCGTCGCCGCCGAGTTAGGAACGGAAAGTGCACCCGCAGCTCCGGAGTAGTAGGCGGCGATATCGAGCCGCAAGACCGTGGAACAAACATGCGCACCGGAACAGTAGTGTCGTACAGCGTTGAAAAGGGCTGGGGGTTCATTCGGCCTGACTATGGCGACGGCAAGGATTTGTTCGTGCACATATCGGACCTTCGCGGCTGCGCAGGGGCTGATCTGGTGTCCGGCACGCGCGTGACTTTCGGTATTCGTTTCAATAAAAAGCGCTCGAAGTACAGAGCCGTCGAGGTCAGGCTGATCGATTGAAATATCGCGCATCCTGCTGCAGGCGTGCGCGTTACATAACATCCATAGCGCAAAAGCACACCTATCATGGACGTTTACGACGCTCGCGCTCGGAAGCGCGACGCTAAGCTAATCGATAGGAATTGTCTTCATTGTCAATGCCGAGCAGACAGCCAAGCTCGCCCGTGCATATCCGCTTAAGCGATCCCGATTGAAACAGGAGGTCGGTGGTTCGAGCCCACCCAACTGTACCACGCCATCTAGATTGGCCTGCAGTTCCAGCATCTTACTGATAGACCTGACCTTTTTGTCCGCGCTAAAATACAAAGAGCGCAACAAATGGCAATCAGGATGGCCGCTTTAGTCCGGACAAAGAGCGGTGAGTTTTTTGCTCGAAAAGGAATTCCCGCCGATGTGCGCGAGGCATATGCGCGCCTTTACGGTCAAAGGTGGGAGGCCCAACTTAGACTTCCCGCGAGCACATCTAAGCACGAGGCCAAGAGCAAGCATGGGGAATGGCTAGCCGAGGTTGAAACGCGCATCGCGACCTTGCGGGCGACAACGAAGGGCGAAGGGCAGCCGCTTAGTCGGCTCAACGCGATTGCTCTGGCGGGGCGCTGGTACACTTGGTTTGTCGGGCAGTACGAGAGCGACCCAGGCTCGCCCGACAAGTGGAGCAAGCTGAGCGACCAGCTCGTTTGGGACGTGCTCCACCCCGAAGCTCCCGACGAATTCCACGAGAACCCAAAAGCCGATCCTGAGTGGACGTGGGCAAAACAGCCGGAAGTGCGTGCGCGCGTGCGCCCTCGCATTGCTGAGATGGCGCGAACCGCGTCGTTCCTCGCCGACTCCGGGCTCGTCCTCAACAGCGATGCTCAGGCACTCTTCGTGGATGCCGTTGGTGACAACCTGTATCAGGCACTCACGCTGCTCCAGAAGCGCGCGGAGGGAGACTACACGGCCGATGCCACCCCCGACAGCTTTCCAGCTTACACAGGAATCCTCGTGGGGAAAGCGAATGGTCTCGATTGCTGGCAGCTCTTCGAGAGCTTCGTGAGTGCTACAAGGCCCGCCGCGAGCACGGTGAAAAGATGGCGTGCGGTCTTCCTTCACATGAAATCCGCGTTTCCTCACAGCGCCGACGCGATCACGGATGCCAGCGCCCGGGCTTGGGTATCAAAGCTTGTGACGCCGGCACGCACGGCTTTGACGGTGAAAGAGGTTTGGATACCCGCAGCGCGGCGCGTCTTCAGTTGGGCCGAGAAACAGAGCCTCGCTCGGAAGAACCCCTTCAGCGCCGTAAGCGTGGATGTACCGAAGAAAGCGCGAGACCGTGAGACTAAGCTTTCAAGCCGGAGGAGGTTAGGACAATCCTGTCGGCGACGATGGCGTTCGACAAGTCCAAGAACACCTTCCAGGGGGCAAAGCGCTGGGCAATGTGGCTATGCGCTTATTCTGGCGCCCGGGCGGGCGAGGTTACTCAGTTGCGAGGCATCGACGTGCAGAAACGCGGTGCGTTTCATGTGATGAGACTCACGCCGGAGGCGGGCACCATAAAAACCGGCGAGGCTCGGGTGGGGCCCATTCACGCGCACCCGATCGAGCAAGGTTTCCTGCAATTTGTGCGGGAGCGTGGGCAGGGGCCTCTATTCTACAACGAGCCTGCAAAAAGGAGCGGGAAGTCGGACCCTCTCAATCCCAGCCGTCCGCCTGCGATGACTGCCAGGGCACGGCTAGACGAGTGGGTACGAGCCCTGGGGGGTGACGATCCCGAAGTCAGCCCAACTCACGGGTGGCGGCACACTTTCAAGCAAATCGCTGAGCGCTCCGGGATTAGTGAAAAGATTCATGACGCGATAACGGGGCACGCCGCGCCAACGGAGGGCCGTAAATATAGCGCCCCAACGGTTGAGGATATGTCGGAGGCGCTCCAGAGGTTTCCGCGTTATCAAGTTGGTGGCAACTCCCAGGCGGAGCAACTGCAGCAGAAAAAGAGAAAAACCGCGAAGAGCCGTCGCTCGAAAGAAGGTCGCGGAAGAAATCGCCAGCCTTAGACACCGCCGCGACCGCGCCCGCCAAACGACAAACCTAACCTATCGAGACCGCAGTGCCCTTCCTAAAGAACCGACCAATCTCTGCTGAATTGGCTGATGAGCTTCGCTATGCTCCCGAGGGAAACTTAAAAGGCTACGCACGGAGCGACGAGGCTATCGCGCTCGTCCGATTGCTCGCGCAGACAAATCCACGCGTTCCCCAAGTGGCCACCGAGACCAGCCGCACCAACAAGCCCCGCAAGCTGGAGCCCAACTTTCATCGTGCGATTGGTGCGTTTTTGGCTTCTCTCTTGCTAGCACGCACTGATGAGGAAGCCGGTGGCTGGCTCCGGATGTCTCTCGACAAGAAGAAATTCAAAAGCCCAGCTCCTGTGTCCTATCGGATGTTCATGGCCTTACGCTCGGCTTGGCTGAACGCCCGCCTGATCGAACAACACAAGGGTTATCCTGGCTCACTCAAGTTCGGCAGCCCGGGTCCGGCGAATGGCATGATGACAAGGTTTCGTGCGACGGTCGCCTTGCTGAAGCTCTGCGAACGGCATGGCGTCCAACCAGCCGACGTAAGTCAGCATTTCCACTTAGAATTCGAGATGCCGCAGGAGGTTTTACAACTCACCCGCCCATCACGTCCGACGCCGGATACGCCCGCTTCGAGACAATTGCGCGACCAGGTTAATGAGCTGAACGCCTTTTTCGCGAAACATTCGTTAGAGGGCGCTACCCACATCGGGTGGGTTCGCAAGTTCCACAGAGCTGACTCGCTTCCCTATGCTTGGAATAAGGGCGGGCGCTTGTATTCGCAGCCTCCGTTGCCCGCGACCAACTATCAGCAAATGAAACAAGGAGAGAGACTGGCATTGCGTCTCAACGGCCAACCCGTCGCTGAGATTGACATTAGCGCCTCATACTTGACGCTCTTCTATGCGTGGCACGAGCAGGAGATCGATGCCGCAACAGCTTACAGCAACATCATTGGGCCCGACGAAAAGCATCGCGCCATTGTCAAAATTTGGATTAACAATTCATTCGGCAACTCGGGACTGCTTACTAAATGGTCGCCCGGCATCAAGGCGGATTTCGCAAGGCGGTATCGAGACAGAGGATGGACGATAGACGCGCGCCTATTCCCAGTCCGGTTAGTCCGCGAAAAGACTCTGGAGCGACATCCATTGCTCGCCCAATGGGGGAAGCCGAATGCAGGACGGCCCCAGAGCTACGCTGACCTCATGTTTAGGGAAAGCGAGATCATCATCTCCACGATGTTACGGCTAGCAAGAGAGCACGGGATTCCGGCATT
>NZ_LBIY01000053.1:0-5824 GCF_028128625.1 Bradyrhizobium sp. CCBAU 45389
ACACTGCTGGGGCCCGGCGTCACGCGACGCCGCGGCCAGCCGCGCGCCTAGCCTGTGCGGTAAAATACGCGCTTACCTGCCTTTCGCTCATGGCCAGCAACCGCGACCGGTGCCATGGCGTCTACCACCGCAGGTACAAACTGCGGATCGTCCGCTTCCGGCGCCGGCAACCGGCGTGCCTGCCGGCGCCAAGTGAACACTTGTTGCGGTGTCAGCCCGTGTCGTCGGGCAATCTCGGAAACCACCGCGCCCGGGACCAGTGTCTCCTCCACAATCCGGGCTTTGTCGTCCTTGGAGAACCAACGACGTCGGCCCGTCTCTGTGATCACTTCCAGCCGGCGCGCTGTCACGTCCGACTTAAGCGTATGGTCAAGCATAGACACAGGCCGATCCCTTCAAAGAGATCGCGAACCTGGCCCATCACAAACCCTAAGAGAAGGTGGGAGTGGAACGACGCTTACGACTCATCTGGGTGGCGAGAAGGTGTTCGTCGATTTCGCCCGGCGCCGCCAGTCGTGCACCTGCTGGGGGCGGCACCCATGGCGACGCGCGACATCTGTGATAATCGCCCCCGGCTCAAGGCTTTCCGCAGCAATCTGTGCCTTCAAATCGTCCGGCCAGCGCATTCGACCTGCGCCTGCGTACACTTCGATACGCGGTGACAAAGGTCGCCTTATGTCGTCCGAATGGTGTCCATTGTGTGAACCTTTGCAGAAGATGACTCTTCTAGCGGTGCTCTCACATTGAGCGCAAAAATTCTCAAGCGGCACCTACGCAGGTCATGAGTACGCTTCAGGACGGCTGCGCAATGCATGAAGAATGCGGTGTCGCGATCGGTGACATCTCCTTGTGGGACACCATGGGTAGGACGACGCCGCTGCGCGTCGCTTGGGGAAGTCCAAGCCAAATGGCGGGACAAGAGAATAACGCTGCATCTGCACGACACCTGCGAACGCGCGGTCGACAACGCAACGGCTGGCCTGCGGCGATGCAAGCGTGTGGCTTAACTTGACGAAGACGGTTTGCTGCCCTCCGCGGCCGCGATCCATGCCGCATTCCTCGCAGCGCTCGAAATCCCTTAGATTCGCGACACCGCCGAATATCTCGGATAGCAATAGCGATTTTACAAAGCCGCGTCGTGGGGATTCTCACGTCTCTCGAACTGAATCACTGTCGTACATAGACATGGAGTACCCCGAAAAAAGCAATGCGATCAAAACGAGCGCCATCGACACTGCCGTCGAGAGGTGCAATTCGTGCGCAGTGCTCAGTTGAAACTCATGTCTTGTCTAGAAGCACAACCGTACTTGTTTCGTAATCGTTCGAGTAGGACACCTTCCGTTTGACGCTGTTCAAACTCTTCGCCCACGCACCACTCATCGATAGTCCGCACGCGCCCGAACTGAGCGCGGAAACCTGACTCATGCTCCCAGATTGTACCCCACAGCCAGACTGAGCCAATTGCAAGAGCAACTGGCCCTTGCTGGCCCGTTGGTGGTGGAAGAAGAGGCGGGGACCGCCAGGTGTTTGCAAGCTCTCTCCGGGCCGGTACGCTCGTAATGAAGCGCTCGACCATGTCTCTGGTCTTGAAGGCATACACCCCGGCATGGCCACTATCGTTCATACCGCGGCCTGACATCGGCTCTTCAGGGTGCCAATGGCGCCAGCTGTGTGGTCCAAACAGATTCCCTTGCCAAGAGACAACCCAATACCGATAGCCAACAAGTTCGCCGACCACAAAGCTCATGCCGGTTCCTTTTCAGGCACCTTGGTCGGAACTTCGGGAAGATCAGGCGGTTCTGGACTGATCACAGGCTCGTTTAAAGGGATCACCTCATGTCGCCTGAGAGGTTCACCAATATCGGGTTCCATCGCTGTCCACCTCATTTGTGTCTTCTCTTGTACCCCTTTCGGCGTGGTTGTTTCTCATTTTCTTCAGGCAATTTAGAAGTACTTCTCTAGGAGACAGCAAGTGATCTTACGCCGGTAAACCATCCCACTAAGTACGACGGCCTGCTGCCGACTGAAATGCGAGGGTTGAAGCAGCTCGAGGACGAGAACGCCAAGCTGAAGAAGCTGGGCGGACCTGTCGCTCGACAAGGAGATGCTGCAGGAGGTGATCCGCCGAAAGCTATGAAGCTTGGCCGGAAGCGCAAGGTGGTCGACGAAATGTGCCGTGACTAGCGGGTGCAGATTGTGACGCTCTCCAGTTCGGCCGATCAACCTACGATTACCGGTCGCGTCGCTCCGGCCAGGCTGTCCTTGAAGATCGGATCAAGGAGATCTGCTATGTTCGCGCTCGCTACGGCTATCGCCGTGTGCACGTCTTGCTGCCCGCGAGGGATGGCGCCACGGCCAGAACAAGACCCGTCGCATCTATCGCGAATTGGGCCCGCAATTGCGCAACAAAACGCCGAAGCGTCGGGTTAAGGCCAAGTTGCGCGACGACCGCAAACCGGCGACGCGGTCGAACGAGACCTGGGCGATGGATTAGGGCGTAACGGAGGCGCGCAAGCCGCTCAAGCAGCAGACGCTCTGGTAAGTGCAGCCCACTCCGCTGATGACTTTGAGTTTTCTTGGGGATTGAGCTTACTTGCTGCGTGCAAGCCGGAGGTTTGGGTTCATAGTCTCTCCTACTTGGAATCGGAGGGCGTTGGCGTGACCCAACTAACCGTCGTCATCAAAAACTGTAACAGTGTGGACCGTGCCGAAATCAGCGTGCTGAAAGGCGCGCTGAATATCAAATATGGACCCAACGGCCTTGGCAAAAGTACCTTGGCAAAAGCCGTTGTCAGCCAGATTCGCGGAGATGGCACTCTCGGTGACCTCATGCCGTTCAAAAGCCGAGGCAAGGCTGATGCACAGTCGCCCACTGTGCAGGGCATTGACGGTATGACTTCCGCCCTTGTCTTCGATGAAGATTACGTCCAGCAGTTCGTTTTCCAGAAAGACGAAGTCCTTAAGAACAGCTTCGATATCTTTATTAAAACGCCGGACTATGTTGCGGCGATTGAGGCCATCGACATTCTACTCGCTGGTGTGAAGCGGAGACGCTCACCAACAATGCGGAAATCGAACAAACGATCTCCGACTTCAAAGAATTGCGAGATGCATTCGGCAAATCGAAGCCCGGTAACATCCCGAAGAACAGCAAGATCCATAAGGCGTCCGGCACCGGCAATAAGACCGAGAATATTCCGGAGGCGCTGAAGCCCTTCGAGACTTTCATCAAGAGCCAGGAACCCTCCAAATGGATCGGCTGGCAGATCAAAGGCAACGAGTATCTGAAGCTGGGCGACAAGTGCCCCTAGTCGAACTCCTTCGGCGCTGATGTTCACGAGTTTAAGGCAGGCCTTGTTGACCAGACCGTCGCCGAAGACCGGGGCTGACCACCTTTGTCCACGAGAGAGTCGTGCGGCACTCAACCCTCACCCTCTAGAAGATCGCGTATGCGCGCAGCGATCCGCCGGGCATCCTTCGGCCTAAGATTGGGCTTCACGCTATCGAGTATGCCCAACACTGCCTGAGCCTCAGCTGCATCAGATGTCGCGACTTGGCGATCTGCCAGGCTCAAAGACTGATCGGCCGCCCGGGCCTGATTGGCTGCAAGCACCTCAAGCGCTTGCGACCGTAGGGCTGTGATGTGTCGCTCGAATATGCGCATCCTTTGGCCCCACGGGGGGGGAGTTAGCGGCCACGTGACTCGGCGCTCAATCTGAGAGAAGAAGAAGCGCTGTCCCTACCACGCGCCCGCTAACTCCACTGCCAGCCTCAGCGACGGAATAAGGCTGACGGTAGGATACTTCCATCAGCAAAAGCCCTGGCACAACTACCTGAATTGGTCGGCAGCATGGTCCGCCACTGAACGCTACGCTGGTTGCTCTTTTTGCATGCGGAAGAAGAGGACCCCCGTGGCCAGACTCGCACGCGTTCGTTGCATCAGTAAGACCGACAGGACGAATCCACACGAGAGAATCAGCAGCATCGGCGGGGTATATTCGAACGGAAGTCAGTGGAAGCAATCTGTCGTTCAGACTATCAGAGACATCGAAAGCGGCGCGTGGGAATTCTATATCCAGGAAGACGGGCTCACGGCTGGTTTGATCGTGGCCAAACACGAAGGGCACAAGTACATCAAGACAACAGCGGACGGAATTCAGCCGAACAATCTCCTCTGGCTCCCTGAGTGTCCGTGATGGTTATCGACCCCAGATCGCGCTCACCGGCCTGCACGTCTAGAAGCCAGCCACTCTGCCAGCGGATCGCTCGATGCGGTCGCCCCGGTTTGCAGACCGGAAGCCCGGTCCAGCTACCAGTCAATCGCCTTGCGATCCCAACGCTGAGTGCCGGGGATCGCCCCGAAGTTAGCGGCAACGTGACTCGGCGCCCCGAGCGTTGGAGTTAGAGCGC
Source organism: Bradyrhizobium sp. CCBAU 45389 (assembly GCF_028128625.1). Taxonomy (NCBI): domain Bacteria; kingdom Pseudomonadati; phylum Pseudomonadota; class Alphaproteobacteria; order Hyphomicrobiales; family Nitrobacteraceae; genus Bradyrhizobium; species Bradyrhizobium sp. CCBAU 45389. Next base: position 4,411 of record NZ_LBIY01000053.1, read on the forward strand.
TGTCCCTACCACGCCCCGCCAACTTCAACATGGCCAGCCTCAAGCGACTGAAGCTGACGGCGGAAAGTATCGTCCGGAAAGCACGTGGCGCAACTACCAGAATCGGTCGGCCCCACGTCGTCAGGCACTCTCTAATCTGGTCCGAAAGCTTGCCGAAACAGGAGACACCCAGCATGCCCAAACGCGTGCGCATTTGTTGTATAAACAAGAGTGACAGGCGAAGCGCACATGAGAGAATCAAATATGTCGGCGGGGTAAATTCAGACGGAACGCGATGGAAGCTATCCGTTAAGAAGACTATCCGAGACCTCGAAAGCCGCGAGTGGGAGTACTACGTCGAAGAATCAGGCGTCACTGCCGAGGTCATCGTCGCCACTGACGGCCGGCACAAGTACATCAAGACAACAGTGGACGGAATTCAGCCGAACAACCTCCTCTCCCTCCCTGAGTGTCCGTGAGGAATTATGAGTGCCAGATCGCAGGCAGTGCGGGCGAGACTCGGCGCTGTTCGGTTGCGTTCGATCAGACGCTGTCCCTGCCACACCCGCACTGCCGATTAAGTTAGCGGCTACTCGGCGCTTGAAAGGCCCCTGCGTTCACTCTGAGGCACAGGCACTATGGCTGCGCGACCACCCTTCAAGGCGTCGAGAATTTCAGCGACGACTTTGGATTCTATCTCCAGTGCGCGCAGATACGATTCTCCTTGGAGCAATGCCTGCCCTCGTCCGTTGGTGCTCAGCGCGCCGAAATACGCTTCGCCGTCAGCTCCAGCGGGGTGTAGCGAGAGGGTATCCAACGCTTCCCGGTACGCACCCTCCTCAAGGCCCAATTGCGAGAGCGGGATGACATTGCCTCCACGCCACGCTTCGATAACAGCGATAGCGAGTTCCTCGCGGGCAAGGATGTTGGTTTCTTCAGCCTCGCAAACGCGGTTATGCAGGGCCCCGTCGTTGTTTACGACTAAGCGGAGTTCCATTTTCGTCGTGCTCCTTTTGGACTCGACCGGGTGTCGGTTGACTGGACGAGAGCATTCCTTGAATTCCAGCAATCCTTCAATCTGGGAATACTGCGGATTGACGAAAAGCGAGCCCTGATGATAATTACAGCCTTAACTTGTAACGTGTGTAATCTGACAGATATTACAGGACTGAACGACTTAACGCCGCTCGGTGTACATCGGTGACCATGAAAAAAGCAGCGCAGATGCGACTCGGCGCCCATGTCGGCCCGGGGGCCTTGGACAAAGGCGCTGTCTCTGCCGCATCCGCACTCCGGGGGAGTTGGAGATGACGTGACTCGGCGCATTCCGCTGGAGGGAGGAAGGCGCTGTCCCTATCTCGTGCCGCTAACCCCAGAACGTGCTTCTACCGGGGAAGCCGTCTTAAGTGACCTACCAAGGTTGGTGGTCTTGCAG
>NZ_LBIY01000054.1:0-6611 GCF_028128625.1 Bradyrhizobium sp. CCBAU 45389
TGTCGCCAGGCCCGTGCATGCTCGTGCCGAGCTGGCCGTTGAGTTGAACGCGTGAAGCCGCTTCAGCACGAGCCACGACGGCTTGCAGGTAATGCTCTGCAAGAGCAGGATTGTCTCAAGGACACCCGCACCGAGCAGTGTGGCCGCCGTGCCGACGCTAGCGATCTTGCCGAGCCTGGTTCGGGCGCGTGATCTCCATGCCGCGCAGCAGATATGGATAGATCTTATGTCCAGGCTCGGGCTTGGTGGTGCGCGGCCGGAGGTAGAGCGCCTCTATCCCCATCCGCCGCATCAGCGTTTTGACATGCCGGCGGCCGATCTTGCTGCCCTCGGCAGCCAGCAGGTCTCGCAACATTCGCGAACCGGCGAAAGGAAACTCCAGATGCAGCCGGTCGAGCCGTTGCATGATTGCGAGGTCGGCGGGCGGCACGGGACGTGGTAGATAATAGACTCTGCCACGGCTGATCTTCAAAACTTCCGCCTGCCTGGTGATCGGCAGATTGTGCTCACGATCGATCATCGCTTTGCGCTCAGCAGGCCCGCTTTGCTGAGCGCGCCTTCTAAAAAATCGTTCTCAGGGTCAGCTCCCCGATCTTGGCGTGCAGCGCTTTCACGTCCACCGTGGGCTCGCTCATCCGGTTGCCTCCGCCAGGACCGAACACATCGGCCGCCGCTTCCTGAAGCTGGGCCTTCCACTGCGTGATCTGGTTCGGGTGCACGTCGAAATGCTAAGCCAGCTGGGCCAGCGTCATCTCGCCCTTAATCGCGGCTAAAGCCACCTTCGCCTTGAATGCCGGTGCGTGGTGCCGACCGGTTCGTCTGCTCATCGTCTCTCCTGATTCGCGGGTCAATCTTGCCCGCCATCAGGCAGAAACTCCACTTACCGCCCTGTCCAAAATTCCGGAGCCAGCTCTGAGTGTATCTGTGTCGCGAGTCCTTCAGAGACCCGGGATCGTGACACGGTTGATACGTGCACGCACCTGACATGGCCTGAGCTAACTTGATTTCCCGCAGCTGCGGCCTGAATACAGAGATCGGCTGTAGCTTCGTACGCCCTTGTTTCGTCGAGGTCTTTTTCCTGCATGAGGCCAAGCTTCGCCAGCGCGTTGCCGCGTAGCACAGGTAGGGTGTGCCGCTGCTATCGCAATGGCACCCGCGCTTGCGGGCGCGAGAACGACAAGCAGAGCCAACTGTTGCGACGTCACGAAGGTGGATGAGCTGCGGAAAACTTTGTGCAACATGACGCTGATCAGCAGATGTACGGACATGTAGGTCATCGGATGCTCTCGTCGACCGTGCCCCGAAGCTTTGAGCGTAGCTCCTCGGCCAGCTGATGCGCGTCGCTGCCGTCCCGAATGATCTGGGGGCGAATGAATATGATCAACTCCGTGCGTTTTCCTTTGTTGCCTCGATGTGAAAGCGCATCGTCAAGACCTGGAATCTCGTCAAGCAGCGGGATGCCGTTCCGATTGCGGTTCTGTTGTTCGCTAATCAATCCTGCCAGGAGCACTGTTTGACCGTTTGCCAGCGAGATCAAACTCTTCAGTTTCCGCTGGGACACGGTCGGCGTGAGGCTGGTTGAGGTCTGCGGCGATACGTTGCTGATCTCCTGTTCGACTTCCAGGCTGACGTTTCCATTTGCGGTGACCCGCGGCACGACGCGAAGAATAATGCCGGTGGTGCGGTACTCGATTGTGTTGACCACGGCGTTGTTTGAGGACAGTACGGTCGCGCTGCCCGTGGAGACGGGAATGACATCGCCGACCTGAAGGGTTGCGGTCTGGTTATTAATGACGACGAGTGACGGGTTGGACAGCACTCTTACGCTGGTCACCTCGTGCAGCGCGTCGAGGATGACGGCAGGCTGTGTCTCAGATCCAATCAGGAAGTTGAAGCCCGGCAATGCGCGGTTGATCAGGGCCTTTGTCACGGTAGTCATGGCACCGGTAGTCGCATCGGTTGTCGTTGTTGCTGGGGGCGCCGAGCTCGATTGTGTGTTGAGGATAGAGCCTTGATTGGGCCTCAGGCCGAGTTGTTTGCTCGTTAGATACGTCTGGACGCCATAACTTAGCGCGTCGGATAGCGTCACCTCGGCGATCGTCGCCTCGATGCCGACTTGCAGCACGGGCTGATCGAGCTGTTGTAAGGTGGAGATGATGATGCGATAATTCTCGTGATCCGCGTAAACCAGAAGCGAATTGTTCACGACATCGGCTGTAATCCGCACGTTAGCCGTGATCGGCTGTCCGCCGCCAGTCCTCGTGTCGATTGCGCCGGGGGCTGCGGCTCCGTTCGCAGAATTGGCGTTGGACAAGGTGGAAGTGCCCGCGCCCGTACTGCCTTGCAGGTGGTTGGCTGGACTAGCCGACGAACCGGATGAAGTCGTGTTCAACAACAATCGTTCGGCAAGGGAGGCCTGACCACCTGGTCCAGAAGCGAGCTGACTTTCGGGGCTGTCGCGTGAGGCCGAGGCATTGCCGATGAACATTTCGGTTAGCACCTTGCCCAATTGGCGGGCGTCACCGTAGCGGACGCGATAGACGTGAACGTTGTTTCTAGCCGAGCCGGCTACGTCGAGACGCCGGATCCAGGCCGCTGCGGCCCGCAGCAGGGGGGGCTTGCGCGTCACAACCATGATCGCGTTCAACCGATTGACAACCTGAAGCTTTACCAGATTTTGACTGAGCCCATCCTCTCCGGAATCCATAATCTTCTCGAGTTCGGCGATCAGAGGCTCGGGCGCGGAATTGTTGATCGGGAAGATGCCGACGGATTGGCCACGCATCCAGTCGACATCAAAGCTCAGGGCAGTTTCGACAGCGGTGCGTCGCTCGGCTCCGGTTCCTTGTATTAGAAGCAGGTTTCGTGAGGGGTCTGCGCGGACATTACCGGCGCGCGTTGCAAAGCTGTCTAGCAGCTTGAGGGTGGTCTGAGCTCCAACATGTTGCAGTGGTACCACCGAAATCCCGTAACCGGCTTCGGGGTGACCGGCCTGGACGTCGACATGGCCGGTTCCGATGGCCTTGTGGAGGGGCGTCAACTTGTATCCGCCTCCCTCTCGCACCAGGACGACTCCCGAAAGTCGTAGTGCACTCTCTAGCACGAAAATGATGTCGGATCTTGGCACCGGTCGTGCAGAGGTGAGGGTGACGGTGCCCTCCACCTCGGGATCTATTGTGAAGCTAAAACCAAGAATGTCCCGGAGCACCACAATTGCAGCAATGGCAACGGGCGTGTTCTCGAAGTTCAGATCGTAGCCGGGCCCATTCGAGGTCGGCTGTGGCCGGATCTCCGCGACGTCGGAGATCTCTGAGCCCAGGTCGGTGCGGCCTGTCACGCGTTCGGTGTTCGCCCATTCCTGGACGACCGGCCCCCGCTGTTCGCCGCGCGGCAGGAGGTCAAGGGATCGGACCTTGTCGAGTACGTCGACATCGGCTGGAGCCGTGGTTGGTCCGCTGAGTGTAGCCATACTGCAGGAGGCGAACAAGAGCATTGTCGCGGCCAGCAAGAGGTTGCGGGCAAGCTCACCGAACAGGCTTCGATTAGCAACTGACTCAATGGCGCGACTGCTTAAATAGAAGCTGCCAGTTGCCAGGGCTCGCAAATCCACCAGGAAATCGATCATGTCCTCGATTGCATGCCGCGTCTCGGGGGCAGAACTAATCGCCGCTGGTCGCAAAAAGCGGATCGCGTCAAACAGGCCGGGAAATTTGCGACGGTGTAACGAGTTTAAGCAATTCATGTAGTTGCGGTGAGGCGCCTCAGACGGCTGGCGCCCCGCGATGAGTTTGCTAATGGGTCCATTCGTCCGCGAATTTGTCGCTTTCGAAGAGAGAGGCTAGAGAGGCTAGAGAGGCTAGAGGAGACGACGACGATTGAAACTCAGTCGTTCCAGATCACGCGCGTGTTACGGCGGTTAGCTTTCTTGAGAGTCTCGATGGCGGTCAGCGGGTCGTCGCTGAGCACGTAGCCGTAGCTCGCAGCCGCAACGTTAATCATCCAGATCAAGTCTTCCCGAAGATCAGCGGTATCCTCCCCGTAACCGAATTTGGACTTCCAGTACCAATTCGCCGGCGTCACGCAGCACTCGCCACGGTGGGAGAAATACTGATAGTTTGTTGTTTCTGGAAACGGTAGGTAATTGCCCATCACCTTGGGAGAACCGGTTGTCCGTAACGCTGAATAGGAGTTTAAGATGTTGTTCAGGGGAAAGCTGAGCCGATCGTCGTATTGCTTCACGATCAATTCGGTCCCCCACACGTAAGGCCTCTCGTAATAAGCGCGCCAGTTCCGGAGAGCTTGGTCTGTCCCTCTGCTCATATCGATAAAGTTCGAAAGGAACCCGGGAATGAAGCGGAAAGACCCAGCCTCTGTTTTGGGGTCAAAGATACCAAGCTCCTCAAAGTCTGCCGGCGTGGCGGCGCGGATCTTGGAGACATTCATCTTGAAGTACACCCACTTGGTCGCGGGGGTGCCCCAAGCGTTCTTGTGTCTCTTCACGATCTCCCATGCCGAACGGGCAGTATGGACATCCCGAATGTCCAGAAACAGGATGATGGCGATCTTGTTGTCGTGGATAAAGTCTAGGATGTCGCCCAGGCTTGGCAGGTTTTCTTTGGAGACCGAATTCACGTTGGTGCTGGCTGTCCGTAGTTTCAATTCTTCCGTCGGAAAGTAATATTCCGACAACAACGGATTGAAGCCCGTGTCATTGTATGGGTCGTAGTTCTGCATGCCGCTGCCGCTGACGTCGCCGACGTTCGTGGTGCGGCCCAGCTTGGCGTCGTGGAGCAAGATCACCTTCCCCCCAGGGGTCGAGCGCAGATCAATTTCAACGCATTCGATTTTCTTGTCTGCTGCGGCTTTGATCGCGGCACGAGAGTTTTCGGGGATATCTCGAATTTCACGAATCCGGCTGTTGATACCCAGGACCGAGCCATGCAGGCCTCGATGGGCGCACACCAAGGTGAGGTCGCGGCGCGAGTGCAGTAGAAGCTCGCCGATTTTGTCCGTGTTGTATTCACCCGCGAGCCCCGTGCTTCCAATTAAGGTCAGCGCTAGAGCGGCCGTAACCAGCGCTTTGATCCTCAAAGTACACTTCTTCATGGTATGTACCTCTCGTCGCACGGCAATGGCGAATCTGGAGCAAAGCGCCACTGACACGGCAGGGCGCCGTGCGGCCTGGGAACGCAAACAGCAAATAATGGGCCAATCACCTCAAACTTGCGCAGATGAGATCCGCCGTAACAGCTGGTCAGAATGAGCGCGCTTGCTGTCCGGTGGTAAGTTTGCACTTGTTTGGTTTCCGACATGTCGCATGCGGCATTGGGCGCGAAGTTGCGACAAGGTGCTGCATTGTTCGCCGTCAGGGCCTGTGAGACAAACAGGGGATTTTGCGGAGGGAGGATTTCTGGTTCAAGGACATTCGGCGCCAGACCCGCCGGCAGTATTCCGCGGAAGAGAAGATCCGCATAGTGCTGGAGGGATTGCGCGGCGAGGAGAACATCTCCGAGCTTTGCCGCCGAGAAGGCGTTGCCGCCTCGATGTATTACGGCTGGTCCAAGGAGTTTCTCGAGGCCGGCAAGCGCCGCCTGGCCGGCGACACGGCGCGAGCTGCGACATCCGGCGAGGTGAAGGACCTCCGCCGGGAGGCCGCCGCCTTGAAGGAGGCCGTCGCCGATCTGACCCTGGAGAACCGTCTGCTCAAAAAAAGTATGAACGGAGATGGGGAGGACGAGGCATGAGGTATCCCGCCTCCGAGAAGGCCGAGATCATCCATTTGGTCGAGCAATCGCACCTTCCGGCCCAAGCGCACACTGGACAAGCTCGGGATCCCGCGCGCCACATTCTATCGCTGGTATGATCGCTACCGCGAGGGAGGCGTTGAGGCGCTGGCCGATCATCGGTCTCGACCAGACCGGGTCTGGAACCGCATCCCGGACGATGTGCGGGGCCAGATCATTGACCTGGCGCTGGAGTTACCTGAGCTGTCGCCACGCGAGCTGGCCGTGCGGTTCACCGACGAACGAAAGTACTTTGTATCCGAGGCGTCGGTCTATCGGGTGCTGAGGGCGCATGACCTCATCACCGGCCTGGCCTATGTGGTGATCAAGGCCGCGAACGAGTTCAAGGACAAGACGATGGCCGTCAACCAGCTCTGGCAGACCGACTTCACCTACCTCAAGATCACCGGATGGGGGTGGTACTATCTCTCGACCGTGCTTGACGACTTCTCGCGCTACATCGTGGCCTGGAGGCTTGGTCCCACCATGTGCGCTTCCGATGTCACAGCCACCCTCGACCAGGCACTCGCCGCCTCCGGCCTTGACCACATCGCCGTCGCGCACCGGCCAAAGCTTCTCAGCGACAACGGTTCGAGTTACGTCGCGGACGATCTGGCCAAGTGGCTCGACCAGAAGGGCATGCAGCACGTGCGCGGCGCTCCGTACCATCCTCAGACTCAGGGAAAGATCGAGCGCTGGCATCAGACGCTCAAGAACCGCAATCTGCTCGACAATTACTACCTATCCTGTGATCTCGAACGTCAGGTACGGTCCTTCGTCGAGCACTATAATCACCTCCGCTATCATGAGAGCATCGACAACCTCACG
>NZ_LBIY01000055.1:0-7307 GCF_028128625.1 Bradyrhizobium sp. CCBAU 45389
GCGGATGGAAGGGATGAGTGATCCGTACCTTTTGGCGGATCGTACCTACACGGCCTGCAGTCGACGACTTTCTCCAAAGCCAAGGTCGAAGTCGGGGTCCAAATCGTCGGGCGATGGATTCTGGCGCGCCTGCGCAACCGCCACTTCTTCTCGCTCATCGCCCTCAACGAGGCCATCCACGCGCTCCTTGGCGAGCTGAACGATCGACCTCTCCGGAGCTGGGGGCGAAGTCGGCGCGAACTGTTCGAGGAGCTCGATCGTCCGGCACTCACCCCCTTGCCGGATGAGCCCTACGAGTACGCCGAATGGAAGCGCTGCCGGGTCAACCTCGATTATCACATCGAGATCGCCAAGCATTACTACAGCGTTCCCTATAGCCTCGTACATCAGGAGGTCGAGGCGCGCATCACCCAAAAGACCGTCGAGATCTTCCTCCGTGGCAAGCGCGTAGCCTCGCATCTGCGCAGCACCTTGCCGCATCGCCCGACCACGATCGCCGAGCATATGCCGAGTTCGCATCGCCGCTATCGCGACTGGACCCATGAGCGCATTCGTTCCGAAGCCGCCAAGGTCGGCCCCGATGCCGAGACGCTGATTGACGTCATCCTGCGGTCGCGGCCGCACCCGGAACAGGGCTTCCGCTCGGCGATCGGCATTCTTGGGCTGGTCAAGCGCTACGGCCAGGAACGCGTCGACGCCGCCTGCGCCCGGGCCCTCCTGCTCAACGCCCGTTCGTACAAATCGGTCGCTGCCATCCTCAAGAACGGCACTGACAGAACCGCTCCTTCCGCCGAGGAGGCGCCCATCCTCTTCCACGCCAACATCCGTGGCCGCAGTTACTACAATTGAACCAGGAGACGATCAGCATGCTCATTCACCCCACCGTCGATCGCTTGCGCGCCCTCGGCCTTGCCGCCATGGCCGATACCTTCGTCGAACTGCAGAACAATCCCGAGGCGGCCGAGATGCCGCACGCCGATTGGCTCGGCCTCCTCGTCGATCGCGAGGTCACCGCCCGCGACAACCGTCGCCTCACGCGCCGCTTGAGCAGCGCCAAGCTCCGTCAAGCCGCCGCCATCGAGAACGTCGACTATCGCACCGCCCGCGGCCTCGATCGTTCGCTCTTCCAGACCCTCGCCACCTGCCAATGGATCCGCGATGCCAACCACCTGGTCATTGTCGGCCCAACCGGTACCGGCAAGTCCTGGCTTGCCTGTGCGCTCGGCAACAAAGCGTGCCGCGACGGCTTCTCCGTCCTCTATAAGCGGGCGCCCCGCCTGTTCGCAGATCTTGCGCAGGCGCGCGGCGAAGGCCGTCTGGCGCGCCTGATTGCCGCCCTGGAGCGCGTCAATCTCCTCATCCTCGACGACTGGGGACCCGAACCGCTCACCGCCGACCAGCGCCGTGATCTGCTTGAGATCGTCGACGATCGCTACGACAAGGGATCCTTGTTGATCACAAGTCAGGTGCCCGTGTCGCAATGGCATGACGTCATTGCCGATCCCACCCTCGGCGATGCGATACTGGACCGTATCATTCACAATGCCCACCGTATCGAGCTCAGAGGCGACAGCCTGCGCCGCCAGACCAGCGAAAGGAAAATGCCGTGAGCACCTCGCGCACGATCGTCCCGCCGGCCCACAGGCCCCTCCCGCGCGCGTCGCTACGTCGCTCGTGGGGGCACTCCGCGCCGCGCACGGGGCCCTCCCATGGACCGCCGCGACGATCTCCAAGCCAGCCAACCAGCCTTGACGAGGAGACCGTTTCCAGCAAACTTAAAACCGTCAGTTGTGTTCGTCTCCAGTGATCTCGATCATCTGGAATCGGTGATCACCATCGTCTGGAACACCTGATCACCATCCCTGGAATACGCAGCCCTTGACAAATTCTTCTTCAGCGCCTTCCATTGTCTTGGCACTACAGCAGTTCATCTCGCCCTCAGGCGACCATCAAATCGCTCCGCATCTAGCTATTGCACGGCCCCGGCCCATTGATTGCGTTTTACAGTCCTTGCGGGACCTCCGTCCCTTTCCAAAATTGGCCGGATAGATGCCCGCAATAAGCATATTGATACGTACTCTCGTCACTTTTATGGGTCGACTATTGCAAAGGCCTCGATTTCCACGAGCTAGCATGGAGGTCACTTGGACTAGCGTCGAAGCGGGTCTTACGGCATCGAAGACCTCAAGGTGCGCTTTCGCGACCTGATCTGCGTCCTCGATATTTCTGAGATATACAACTGTTCGAACAACATCGCCCAGATCTGCTCTCGCGGATGTAAGCGCCGCCTTGATGATAGCCAGAGCGGCTGTAGCTTGGTCGTAGGCACTCCTCCCTTCGTGGGGGGCTGGCGCGCAGGTGCCGGAAACATGGACCTGGCCGTTCTTCGCTACGGCACGAGAGTAGCCAAATATGTTTTCGTACGCCCGCCGGATGAGATGTTTTGGCGCTTCGGTTTGCGTTCGGTGGCAGTAGTCATTACAGCTCCTCTATGGTCCTGTGGCGTCACGGAGACGGTACCATCCCTCTACGACGGGGACGGCCGGCCCGGCGAATACTTGGAAGGTGTGGCTCGGAAACGAGAGCTCGTTGAAGGCGGATCGTCCTTGCGGATTGCCAAGCATCTGAAGGGCAATCTTGCGGCCAAAATGGGTGGATCGCGATACTCCATCGAATACGGTATCAGAGCCTGCGCTTGCGCCTCAGTGCCTTCGGAGACATCGTGTCCGTGGTCATTTCCGACGTTACGTCGTTCAATCGCCGGGATGCGTCGTTCAGGTTGCTGTTCGACAGTAATCCGATGCCGATGTGGGCGTTAAATGCCGAGACAATGGACTTCGTGAGTGTCAATGACGCGGCAGTGCAGCACTATGGCTATGCTCGCGAGACCATTCCTGCGAATGAAAGTTCAGGAGATCTGGCCAGACGACGAACGGGTCAGCTATACCCGGGCGCTGCGAGAAGCGGGCGACATCTCTCAGTCCGAACACCCCTGGCGCCATGTCAGGGCTGATGGCGCTGAGATTTCTGTGCTGACCTTTGGGCGACGCCTGATGATTGAGGGGCGCGAAGGATATCTGGTCGTGGTGGTCGACATCAGCGAACGGCGGCAAAGCCGAGGCCCGTATCGCCCATATGGCACTTCACGACGGGCTGACCAACCTCGCCAACCGCGCACTCCACCAGAGGTGGCTCGGGGATGCGCTTGAAAGGGCTAATGCAGCTGGTAACCGCGTCGCGGTGCTGTGCATCGACCTTGACCTCTTCAAGAACGTCAACGATTCGTTCGGACATCCCATCGGCGATCACATGCTCGAGCAGGTGGCCGACCGGCTGCGGTCCAGGATCGCCGGAAACAATCTGGCGGCACGGCTCGGTGGCGACGAATTTTCGATCATTCTCACGGATGATACCTCGCCGACGCATGTGAGCCAATTCGCGGCCGACCTGATCGGGACGTTGAGTGCGCCTTACGAGATTGACGGCAATCAGGTCATTATCGGTGCCTCGGTCGGAATCGCGCTGTCACCAGGCGATGGCACGACCAGTGCCGAACTGATTCGTAACGCCGATATGGCGCTCTATCGCGCCAAAGAGGATGGCGGCGGAACGCATCGCTTCTTCGAGCGGGAGATGGATCAGCAGGTGCAGCGACGGCGCGAGATGGAGCTTGATCTGCGCCGTGTCTCTGCTGGTCACGAATTCGAGCTGCACTATCAGCCCCTGGTTGATATCGCGAGCGACAAGATCTCTGGCTTTGAGGCGCTTCTGCGCTGGCCGCACCCTGAGAAGGGCATGATCTCGCCGGCCGAGTTTATTCCCCTTGCGGAGGAAATCGGGCTGATCGGGCCCCTCGGAGAATGGGTGCTGCGCGAAGCCTGTAACGAGGCGGTAAAGTGGCCTTTAGAGATCAAGGTCGCGGTCAACCTGACGCCGGTGCAATTCCGTAGCCGCAATCTGGTTCAGGTGGTGATTCAGCGCTGGCGAAGTCCGGCTTGACTCCGAAACGGCTCGAGCTTGAAATCAAGCTCGATTGGCTTCGTGCCGAGGGTTGCAACGAGGTGCAAGGATTCTTGTTGAGCGGCGCCAGGCCAGCCGTCGAAGTGGGGCAGCTCTTGTTTCGCTTTGGCGCAAGGGCGTCCAGGGCGGCATGATCGCCGTGCCGCAGGAACAGCTTCGTCACGTGGAGGCTTCGCAAATCGAACCCGATCAGGCCACGAGGTCGTCCGTAGCCGTCTCTGCCCAGGGGTTGATCTCCGACACTTCTCGCGCACCTTCACTGCGGGAAGGCGTGGTGCCAAGACGTCAATGGGGCTTCAGCGCTCTTGGCGGCAGCCGGCACCAGATGCACGATTCGATACCCGTTCTGATGCAGGTAGCGCAGGAACGCAGGCAGCATGGCCGCCGTCCGCGTCTGCGCATCATGCAGCAGAATGATGCCCTTGCGAGCGGCCTCGAGCCGCTCGATCAGGATTGTGAACTCCTGCTCTGGGGTTATGTTCTCCCAATCGCTCGCCCAAAGGTCAGCTCCGAACACGGCAATTCCGCGCGCCTGCAAGAGATCAAGCGTCGCAGGTGTCGCGTCGAAGTAGGGGAACCGGAAGAACGGTGTCGAGGGCATTTTGGTGGACACACCGTTGAGCGCCATTTCGACGGCGGCGATACCGCGCTCGATGTCCTCTTTCGCCTGCTCGAACGAGATTTTCGACATCATCGGATGCGACCAGCTGTGGTGCGCTACGGTGTGGTCCTGGGCGGCCATACGCCGCACGAGCTCGGGAAATTCCGCCGAGGATCGGCCGACCAGAAAGAACGTGGCTCGCGCGCATTCCTGTGCGAAGCGCAGCCAGCACCTTATCCGTGCTCGGCGGCCGCGGTCCGTCATCGAAGGTGAGGACGACTTCATAGTCCGCCAGAGGAAGCGTCTCTGGAAAGTTCTTCAGCCCCACCCGGGGGAAGAGCGCGGCATCGACAGCGAGCACCCGCGCCGTGCCGAGCGCATCCCGTCGATTGCAGCTAGAGGCGTCTGTCACGGCAATACCGGCGAGCAACGCCAGCCCAGCGCAGCCGATGCGAAAAGCTAATCTAGGCAGGCGCAACTCTGTCATTGCGCGTTAGTGCGACCTTGATTGTTGGTGAGCCCCGTGGTGCCCAGCAGCAGACTATCTGATCGGCATCGCCGGATTTCGGCGCATCGAGGGTATGTCGTGCCCAAAATGGTCGTCGAATGTCCTTTATCCGCTCGAACCGCTCCCGCTGCCTGACTTGCTTGAGCTGGGGCTAGGCGGCTTAACTCGGACAATCGCTGCTGTTCGTCTTTCGCAAGATCAGTGCACCCCGCGTCTGCAGCACGCGCGGCCGCGTGTCAGCGGGTACGACGGCGTACCCCTTGGTTGTTCCGGGCATTCGAACTCTGATGATCTTTACTGCCGCGACGTATATTTCCAGATTGGCTTGTGAGAGGCCAGGGCGGCCTGGATAACACCCGAGCTGACGAGTGAGCCGCAGATGTTTCACGTGGCTCGCCGAGCAACGCAACAGTTGAGCAGCTTCGCTTTCCGTCCACATCTGCGAGTTCGGTTTGATTCTGCGCTTCATCGCGCGATCCAAACACGGAGCACCTTTGTGTGTCGATATAATCAATGACTCCATGCGTGTTATACAAAAGAATACAACTTGAACGTTGACATGGCCGAATGGCATTTCCTATTGTCGCGATGAGCTCCAGAGAACCTCGTACGGCAGGCGTAATCGTTTTTCCGCAAAGTCCGGAGTCCTCGCGCGTATGTCCAGTGGCGCAAGCCTAAAGGCGCGAGGGTGCGCCTGTCGTTGCTTAGTTCTGGCTCTGGACGACTATCTCGATCTCAGAAAGATCGACGGAGAAAACGACGGTGAAAGCGGTAACAAAACAGAAGGCAGACAGAGCTTGCGCCAAAGAGTTGAAGATCTTGGCGCGGGTCGAAAGAGACGTCTTCCTTGGGCTTGAGGAAATCTACTCGATGCACATGCGCGCCGAGCATCAAAGCGTCCGAGCAAGATGCCATGCCATCTTGCGCGCTGGGAGTTTGCCGAAGACGTGACTGCCGATCATAGAGCGCTCCGTAGGGAGCGCTCTATGCATTTGAGCAAGCGCGGCCGGCAAAAGCCAGCATCTGATGGCCCCGGCACGCTCCTAGAAGGTGGTAATAACCTGTGCGAGACCTGATCATCGAAGCCTTTGACGGCGTCATCCGCCGCGAGATCGCGGAAGCGGACGACGTCCGCAAGGAAATCGCCCAGCGCGGCGCCTATTGGGCCGGCGACGAGATATGGAAGCTGCGCCGCCAAGTCGCCGCGCCGCGCAAGCGTATCGCCGAGCTTGAAGAATCCGACGCGTAATCTCAGCAGACCGCGAGTACCTCCTCGATGCCCTTTAGAGCCGTGACTTCAATGGCTTCGCCGTGCGCCGGTTATCACAGAGCCCAGTTTCCTTCATGCGCGTGCAGACCTTTTGCCTCAGCAATCATCCACTGCTCGCGCGGGTTTTCGTGGCTGATGCGCTTGCCGGTCTTCGGGACTTTGATGAACCTTTGGCGGTTCCAGATGATGCGCCCGGCGTACAGCCATTCCGAAGGATGCCGTTCGAGCGCTTGCGGCTATCGGTCGAGGCGTTCCAGGCGCCGCCACGCGGCCCGGGTACGCCTTTCTTGTTCAGGTCAGCTGCGATGTCGCGTGGCGAGTTGCCGCCTTCAACGGCTTCTTTATCTGCGGTGTTAGACTCACGAAGGCTTGTCCTTGCCGACGCATTCGATGAGGAAGCGTGACAGCGCTTCGAATGTGTAAAATCGGTTTATGGTGCGACCCTTATAGACTTCCTTGGAGAACCAGAACATGCGACGACTGAAGGTGAGCCACGCCGAGGGCATCAAGACATAGTCGAAGATCGCTTCGTTCTTGTCGTCCAGCCGAACCGCGACAACCCATCCCTTCGGTCACCTCACGCGGTATTGCAGCGTCCAGCGCAAGGGCCTGTTTTCATAGTTGCGGCATCTCGCGACCCGAAAGAGGACATTCACGGCATTGTCGATTCGAAGACATTCAGTCGAAGCATTGAGGGTGGCACTGCGACCAAGTCTCTCGAAGGCGTCTCGAAGGCGAGCAGCATTGCTAAGCTGAAGGGCGGCCCACCGTTGGTGCGACGCGTATTTGTCAAACCATTCTTGATTGCCGTTGTACCCAATAAGACGATAGATGTTCCGCAGCGCGCCGAAGTGCAAAAGATACGATGACATGGACGGCAGTCCCGGACTTGAATTGATAATCGTCTT
>NZ_LBIY01000056.1:0-7483 GCF_028128625.1 Bradyrhizobium sp. CCBAU 45389
AAACTGTTGATAACGAAGTGGGTCTCGGATTGAACGGCCGCACACTCCACATAATCGTGCGCTCCGCATAATTCCGGAAGTCCACAGGTTGGGTCGCAACGTAAATCGTGAGGCTCGCGGGCAGCGTCAGCATGAACGTGTCCGTCGCAGTGCCATGAACACATCGCTCAACACAGAAAGGCCAGGCGTTCCGCGCACCTCCACTCGTGCCCCCTGGAACTCGACCGTAACAACTGCTGCTTCCCGCGATCCCGAGGGCTCCGCGGCCGCTGGTGGCGCCGATTCCGACATCAAAGGCACGAACGATAATGTATCCGCCGGAGCCGCGCAGCACCAATTGACCTAAACGCGCTCGGCGCCGCCAGTCATGCACCTGCTGTGGCCGGCAGCCATGACGGCGTGCGATATCCGTTACAACTGCGCCTGGCTCAAGGCTTTCCTCGACAATCCGTGCCTTCAAATCATCCGGCCACTGCTTTCGACCTGCACCAGCATACACTTCGATACGCGACGACAACGGTCGTCTTATGTCGTCAGAATGGTCGTCCATTGTGAGCACCCTTGCCGAAGATGACTCTTCTAACGGTGCTCTCAAGTCTGCGCACAAACAATCTGAAGGGCCTCGGCGCCACGCTTACTGTCATCCGGGGTAGACCATGGATGCACTGGCGAGCAAGCCGACCGTGGAAACATGGCCGGTTGCCCTCATATGGCCCTATGAACGCAATTCCGCCGCCCTTCGCCCAGCAGATCGCGGCGTCGCCAATCGGCTGCGCGACGAGATGCTGCGGCTCGAATTGTCCGCCCTCGTGGAGGGCGGCTTCGAGAACGCGCTGACGGGCATAACGGGGTAGCGTCGGAATCCAGGAGTTCGTCCTTGCGCGCCGCCGCCGCATTCCGAGCACTCAACAGGAGTCGGAGCTGTCACTTGCCTTACAAGGATCGTTTGATCAATCGTATTCTCGCCTGCGTTCTCCGATTTCGGATTTAGAGCAGCAATCCCGACTGACAACACAAACAGGCTATCGTCAACGGCTCGGCTCGCCCGGCGCGGTAGGCTCTACGAGCGAGCGTCGCGCGGCGCGTCTGCCTAGCACGCCGCTTTTTCGTTTCTTCCGTATGGCTCATGACGACCCCTCGACAAGCTGTTTCCGAGCATGGAACTCACAACCCAATCAAAGGCCCGGACGCGGCAGTTCAGGTTGACTGAGCGGCGTTGCAGGATCCCCCTCATTACTGGTAGGTGCCACGACCGTTGGGATGTCGCATGCTAGGGCTACAGTGTTTACGCAGACGAGCCGAGCTCAGAGCTGCACTAGGCGACAGGAAGCTGGTACATCGAGATAGCATACTCATTGACCAAAACAGGAGCACGGTCCTTCAACGGAGTCGGCCCATGACCTACACAATCACGTGTCATCGAACGGAGTACGGCCGACGGTATTTCTCCGTTCGAAGACCGAGCGCGAGAGAAGCTCTGTCCAAGGCAGAGTTTCTTGAGATGTCCGACATACAAATTGATTACATTGATACGCCTGCGGACGGACGGGTTGACATGCGCACGCTTCGAACGTTAGCCGGGAAAGAGCGCGCCTAACGCTCTCCGCCGTCTTTGCGCGGTCGTCGAACCAAAGGCCGATTGGAACGCCGTTTGCTGGAATCTGGCAGCGGAAGAACGCCAACATCTCGACGGCTGAGGCGTCCAAGGATATCGTCACCTTCGGGCAGACGAACCTAGCGTCGGCCCGTACCTGCAGCAATGTCAAACCCTATTGGGTTCTCTTGGTTAAGTTTTCCATTCTTTGCGCCCCTGAGCGGGTCGGTGGTTCAGGACATTGAAACGAACTTCCACCGGCAAGTCGATAATGAAGTAAGCGCGCAGATTGGCTTAGCTGGTGCCAACAGCAATGGGACAGCTCGAAGAGATGGAAGCAAAAGTAAATGAGATCAAACAGCGTCATCGCAACTCCGCCGACCTGAAGGCTGAGCGCGCGCTGAACCGCGTGAAGGAGGTTGACCCGGAGGGATATGAGGCCTTCCTTCGTAAGCGTGAGAACCGCGGGGACACTGGCGGTTTCGGCACGGCTGGACGGGCGAGGCCATAGTCACCACCACATTCCTCGCCGTCGCATTCGCGCAACACTCTGGCACGTCTTAGCCATGCGCAGCAGCGGCTCCGGTACCATTGTCAACGAGTTCACGCGCAATCCATGGGTCTGGGCTGCGCTCGGCCTGTACGGCCCTCTGCTCGCAGTCCCTCTCTACTGGCCGCCGATGACAGAGGTCTTCCACTTCTGCCACCGACGCTCACGATGTGGAGCATTGTCGCGGGCTACAGCCTGACGCCGATGCTGCTAATTCAGGTCAGCCGCGCCGTCATCGTGCTTGCAAAACGAAGCCGTTAAATGGTAGCCGCGTTGCTTGGCTCGAATTCGCCGTCTGCATCATCGTGATCGGCGTGGCCGGATGTATGCTCATGGTCATTGCGCCCTACGGAGGCCTGATCTCCGAGTACGAGGCGCCCGGCCGATTCCGTTCGCTCGCGTTCCCGCGGATTACAGGCCCCCGGATCTGCAGGAGTGGAGCTGGTCAGCCATTTCTTCGCCGTGTGCAGCGGACCTTCGAAAAGGATTGGCGAGACCACACGCCGAAAACCTCCCGCCTGGTACGCGGTGTCGGAATGATCTCGATGGGCTACGTCATGGACGAACTGGCCATCCGCAACGAGGCGCGGTCGCAAAGGCAGTTCGAGAATGGGGTGAAGTCGCTTGTAGGGAAAACGCATTGGCCTTCTGGGGAGTGGAATTTCGAAACCGAACGCCGCCCTTGGCATGCGCTGCAAAACACCAAGGCGATTACAGGCTCGTTTCGCACTATCTCGTACGCTTGATCCGGCGCGCGAACTGAGGCGTCCTGATGGGCTCTTACGCGGTCAACGAGATATTCCTGACGCTGCAGGGCGAAGGTCTTCAAGCCGGCCGCCCGGCCGTTTTCTTTCGGTTCGCCGGCTGCAATCTCTGGACGGGCCGTGATGAAGATCGCAGCCGCGCTGTGTGCCGCTTCTTCGATACCGATTTCGTAGGCACCGACGGGACGAAGGGCGGCCCTTACAGCTGCGCGAACGATCTGGATGATGCCGTCGAACGCGCATGGATCGGGGGCGAACAAAACCGCCTGTGCGTGTTGACGGGAGCCGCCGTTGCAGGTTGACGATGATCTCGTGCGAGCGCTCCACTCGCGCGGCTTCCGAATAGCGATCGAGACCAACGGTACCTTGCCCGCTCCGGCAGACATCGACTGGATATGTGTCAGCCCCAAGTCCAGCACAGAACTTGCGATCAACAGCGGCAACGAATTGAAGCTGATGTTTCCGCAACCCGAGGCGCCACCGGAGCGCTTCGAAGACCTTGAATTCGCGAACTTCCTGCTCCAACCGATGGACGGTCCCGACGTCGTCGCTAGTACACGCGACGCCATCGAATATTGCCTGTCTCATCCCAATGGCGTCTCAGCGTCCAAAGTCACAAACACCTCGGAATCAGATGAGAATTTCCCAAGCATTCAAGTTTGAAGCCGCGCACCGGCTGCCGAACGTGCCGCAGACGCATCGCTGCCACAGGATGCACGGTCACTCCTACCGGATCGAACTCGTCTTGAACGGTCGGGTCGATCCGCAGACGGGCTTCGTGATAGACTTCTTCGAAATCGAGGAGGTTTTCGGGCCCTTGTTGAGGCAGCTCGACCACCATTGCCTCAATGATATCCACGGGCTCGAAAATCCGACCGCGGAAAACATCGCGATCTGGATCTGGGACAGGATAAGACCCCGATTGCAGCAACTCTCCGCGGTCAAGGTCTTCGAGACCGCCGATTGCTGGGCCGAATATGAAGGTGACGAACCATGAGACGCAGCGCCAACCTGGGTCATCGGAAATGACAACATCCGCACTCGTGCTTTTTTCTGGAGGCCAGGATTCAACCACCTGCCTCGCATGGGCGTGGTCGCGCTATGACTCAGTCGAAACGATCGGATTCAGGTACGGTCAGAGACATGAGATCGGGAATGGCGGGGCGCCGTGAGGGACGGCCTGGCCGTCCTGAAGCCCGATTGGAAGCCCAAACTAGGCCAGGACCATGTCATAGACCTAACCGTGCTTTGGCAGGTCAGCGTGAGCGCGCTCACGGCCGATCTCCCGCTCGGCACCCGTCCTGACGGATTGCCGGCGACTTTCGTGCCAGGCCGGAACTTGGTCTTCCTGACCTTTCCGGCAATAACGGCCCATCAACGCGCCCTCAAGCATGTAGTGACTGGCGTTTGTGAACCGATTATTCCGGCTATCCCGACTGCCGAGACGACACGATCAAGGCTCTTCAGGTCGCGATCAATCTTGGGATGGAAGCCCGCTTCGTTCTTGAGACCCCGCTGATGTGGATCGACAAGGCCGAGACTTGGAAACTCGCCGAAGCGCTTGGTGGACGGGATCTCGTCGACCTGATCATCGATCGCACGCACATGTGCTATCAAGGGAATCGATCTGAGCGCCACTCCTGGGGTTTCGGATGCGGAACTTGCGACGCCTGCAACTTGCGGCAGGATGGTTGGCGACGCTATACCGCCTCGGCAACTTAGCGCGAAAACAGCTAGAGGTCGTGAACCATGAGCAAGGGCAAGCCAACTAGCAAGGAGGTTCGGGATGCCGGGTTTCGAGAACTTGCACAGAAGCTTGCCGGCTGGGACATACCGACCGAGGCCATCGATACCACTCAGGACTCGGCAAAGGCTAGTCTGGCGGAAGTCAAGGCACTTACCGAATACGAAGATGGCAAGGCTTCCCGATTGCTGACAATCATCGCCTTTCTGAGTGCTGTGGTTGGGGCCGTCTTCACGCGCTTCGTCACCGACTATCCTTGGCCTGATCCTGGCTCGGTCGCCGACAACAAAATGGCGGCGCTCACGATCGGTGCGTACGCGGCATTCCTCGCCTATGTTCTTCTCGTTACCATTTCCGTCATCATCATTCTGAAAGCGGTAAAACCGACTCTCAACGTACCCAAGTCGTGGGACGGCGCTCCCAGCAGCGGGCTGCCGGGCCGGGCCATGGTCGGACACTTCCTGGCTTGCCACGTCGTGCGACGATCGCTGTCAGTTCGCGGGCGACGTGCCGTCCTGAGATCGACGTATCCGAAATGGCGCCCGGGCATTTCTTGGTCACGTCATCGAAGATGCTGAGGATGCGGAAGCGCCGCCCGTTGGCGAACTGGCCGTGGACGAATTCCAGCGACCAGCGCGCGTTGGGCATCGCCTCCACCAGGATCGGGGCTCACGTTCCCACGCCTTGCGGCGGGTTCTTCGCTTGTGGATGGTGAGCCCTTCCTCGCGATAAAGCCGGTAGATCCGGTTGTTCCCGACGGCTCTCCCTCCCGCCTCAGCAAGATGAACAGCCGCCGGTAGCCGAAACGCCGCCGCTCGTTGGCGAGATCGCGCAACCGACTACGTAGCTCCGCATGCTCGCTTCATCTGTCCGTCCTTCTTCAGGCCGGACTCTAACTCGATCTGGAGGAACGCAGTGGCAGGTCAGTCGGCGCCCTTGTTGCCTTCAGAGCTGCGACCGCTTGCATTTGTTTGACAAACGCCCCCTCCAGCGTGGCGTTCGGAAGAGTAAACAGACTGTCGTCATCGTCCAAAAACCGAGAAAGCCTCGCCGATGCTAGCTCGCTCTTTCTTGAAGCAGCTCAACTTTAGTGTTCAAGGATCTTTATCCAATTCATACGAACGTTTGTGCCGGCCGAATCCGATAGGTGGCTCAGAATCATGCGCGCGGTCACAGCCTTGCAGCTTGCCGCAATCGCAGCCATCGGCGCAGTCTACAAGCTGCCTAACTCACAATTTAGTCGCATGCTGGCGTGGTCGCCACTCGAGGGCGCGATCCACCGGCGGTGGTGCTGCGAGCGCAGTGGATCCGGACACGCAGATCAGCATGCGTTGGCGAGAGCTTGAGCCCACCTTCAGAACATCAACGGCGAGGCAGCCTCCCAGACGAAGGAATTGACGCCCTGCAGCCCGGTCGCTAAGGCAAGGTTGTAATCTTTGAGGCTATCAGCGAACATCAGTGATGTGCGGCTTGACACTTCGCGATGGGAGCGCGAGTACGGGAAGAAGCCAAGTGGACGGCGCTATTGGCGCTTCCGGATCATATCGCCAAATATTTCAGTCAAAGACTCTGAATTCAGGGCGGAGATCCCAATGACCTTCCCCAGGGCGTGCAGGGGCGCCATGGAGAGAGCGCGGCAACGCGGTTCGGCTCAAATCGTGCTGCTGCCCTGAAGCACCATGACTAATTCGACGATCGAGCGCGTAGTTTACCGCAAAGCGCGCCGACTGAGGTATTCGTAGGCAATCGCATCAGTGTGGACGGCGGTAATAGGTGAACCTCACGCAGCTTTGAAGATTTCGCTCTCGCATGTGACGCGCGAAGTGGTTCAAACGAGCTGGAGATTGCGCCCTTCAGTTTCGTTGCCAACGTTTGAACCCTGGTGACCTTGCCCCCAAGTATTATCCAGTCCTGAGTTCGCCCCGGCTGTTGGATTTGCCCGGTTGGGCGGTGGTAGCGACGGGAGCTGGCGCGGAGCCCTCGGCATAGCCGCAGCGCCAGATCCCGGCGCAGGTCAAGGCGAACTCGGACGGCGTGTTCCATCCGAGCCGCGTCGCCCACAAAACCGTTCTTCGCAAGGTTCTTTATCGACATCATCCCTGGTTTGGTCGCCGAGTTTGCGTTCATGGAAGGGTCGAGAAGGCTGATGATGTCGCTTTCCGCTGCTCTCTTGATGGATCGCAAGCGGATCGATGGTTGGAGGTTCCAGCATGGCTGTTCGATCGAGCAGCATGCCCTCACGCTGAGCCTTTGACAGCTCAGCCGTTTGTCAGCATTGACGCACTTGCGGCGCTCTCTACGCTTCTCGATCTGGCGTTGAAGGATCGAACGCCATTAGCTGCCCTGCTTTCTGGCGCATCCAGAGCCTCTTACGACCAGAATCGGGGAGAGACTCATGTCACGGCAAACGGCAGTGCCAGGGAGAGCGGATACCGACACGATCGACAACCGCGGCCGCAGCAGCAGATGGATCTGTTCGGGAGTGGCCTATCGAACGGCGCCATCGGCGCGCCCACACGGCTGGAGTTGCCGGCGGAAGCCCGGGCGGCCCTCACGAGCCTAATGACACAGTTGATCCTCGACCATGCTGCGAGGACAGCAACGCTGCCCGCGAAGGAGGTCGATCATGATCTCTGACAAGGTCAGGCCTCATCATCTGGAGCGCAAGGCGATTCTTTACGTGCGTCAATCCTCGGCCCATCAGGTGTTGCACAATCGCGAGAGCAGCGCGCTCCAATACGCCATGCGAGACCGGCTGACAGCCCTCGGGTGGCCAGAGATTGAAGTGATCGATGATGATCTCGGTCGTTCAGCCGCCGGCGGCATACAAC
>NZ_LBIY01000057.1:0-8375 GCF_028128625.1 Bradyrhizobium sp. CCBAU 45389
ACCATGGCGCAGCCCGTCGTCGTCGATCTCCGCAACATCTACCGTCCCGAAGAGATGGCGGCTGCCGGCTTCACCTATGAGAGCGTTGGCCGTCCGTCGGCGCAGGGCTGATCGTTACACATTGTTGTCATACCCCGCGAAGGCGGGGTATCCAGTACACACGGATTTCGGAGTGGCCGGGATCTGCATTGACTGGATCGTCCGCCCCACGCAGTTGCGCGCAAGGCGGACGATGACGGACCGAGACTATTGCCCCGCAATTTCGACACGCCCCTCCCGATCGATGCCGTGCTCGACGACCTCTCGCGCACGCTGGATCAGCATAACGCGGCCGTGCTGGTGGCTCCGCCCGGCGCCGGCAAGACCACGCGCGTGCCGCTGGCGCTGCTCGATGCGCCCTGGGCCAAAGGCAAAAAGATCATCGTGCTGGAGCCGCGGCGCATCGCAGCGCGCGCCAGCGCCGACCGCATGGCTAAATCGCTCGGCGAGCGCGCCGGAGAGACCGTCGGCTATCGCGTCCGTTTCGGCTCGAAGATTTCGCGCGCGACCCGTATCGAGGTGGTGACCGAAGGCATTTTTACCCGCCAGATCCTCGACGATCCCGAACTCTCCGGCGTTGCCGCCATCCTGTTCGATGAATTCCACGAGCGTTCGCTCGACGCCGACATGGGCCTTGCGCTTGCGCGCGATGCGCAAACCGGTTTGCGCGAGGACCTGCGTATCCTCGTGATGTCGGCCACGCTCGATGGCGCCCGCGTGGCAAAACTGCTCGGCGATGCCCCCGTCGTCGAGAGCGAGGGCCGTGCCTTTCCGGTCGAGACGCGCTATCTCGGCCGCAAGGCGGATGCGCCGATCGAGCGGCAAATGGCCGATGCCATCGCCTCCGCGCTGCGCGCCGACAGCGGTTCGGTGCTGGCGTTCCTGCCGGGCGCTGCCGAGATTCGTCGCACCCAGAATTTTCTGGCCGAGCGCGTGCAGGACGCCAGCATCGAGATCGTGCCGCTGTTCGGCGCGCTCGACGCCGCCGTGCAGGACCGTGCCATCGCACCGGCGCCGAAGGGCACGCGAAAAGTGGTGCTGGCGACCTCGATCGCGGAGACCTCGCTCACCATCGAGGGTGTGCGCATCGTCGTCGATTCCGGTCTCGCCCGCGTGCCGCGCTACGAGCCCGACATCGGCCTGACCCGGCTCGAGACCGTGCGCGCCGCGCGCGCAGCGGTGGACCAGCGCCGCGGCCGCGCCGGCCGCACCGAGCCCGGCGTCTGCTACCGGCTCTGGGACGAGCCGCAGACGGCCTCGCTCGCGCCGTACACCCAGCCGGAAATCCTGAGCGCCGATCTGTCGTCGCTGGTGCTCGATCTCGCGCAATGGGGCGTCAGCGATCCCGCCGCGCTGTCGTTCCTCGATCCGCCGCCGCAACCGGCCTGGAAGGAAGCAAAAAGCCTGCTGTCCGAGCTCAACGCGCTCGATGGCGACGGCCGTATTACCGCCGAGGGCAAGAGCCTGCGCGCGCTGGCGCTGCCGCCGCGGCTGGCGCGCATGATCGTGGATTCGCATCGCGCCGGAGAGGGCGAGGCCGCTGCCGAGATCGCGGCTATCATCACCGAGCGCGGGCTCGGGGGCGACAGTGTCGACCTCGAGCACCGGCGCGACCAGTTTCGCCGCGACCGCTCGCCGCGTGCCGCGAGCGCACGTGATCTGGCGCGACGCTGGGCCTCGCAGGTGGCAGCGTCCGAGAAAGCGGGACAGCACGAGGATCTCTCCACCGGCCTGATGCTGGCCTATGCCTTCCCGGACCGCGTCGCGCGCAATCGCGGCAATGGCAGCTTCGTGCTCGCCAACGGCCGCGGCGCTGCCGTGGAGCAGACCTCCTCGCTCGCCCGCGCGCCCTATATCGCGATCGGCGAGATGACGGGAACGGCGGCGAGCGGCCGCATCCTGCTCGCGGCGCAAATCACCCAGGACGAGATCGAGCTTCACTTCGCCGAGCATATCGAGAGTGTCGACGAGATCTCCTTCGATCGCGGCGCGATGGCGCTGCGCGCGCGGCGCAAGCGCGCGCTGCATGCGATCACGCTGTCCGAGGCGACGCTTGCCGTGTCGCCCTCGGAAGACACCGCGCGCATTTTTGCCGACGGGCTGATCGCGGCGGGCCTCGATCGGCTGTCCTGGTCGAAAGCCGCAAAGCAATGGCGCGACCGCGTCATGTTCCTGCGCAAGGCCGAGGGCGACAGCTGGCCGGATCTCTCCGATGACGGTCTGATCGCGCGGCGCGATGATTGGCTGGTGCCGGCGCTCTACGACAAGATCGCGCTCAAGGACATCTCCCCCGGCGATCTCTCCGATGCGCTGATGGCGTTGCTGCCCTGGGAGATGCGCGCGCGGCTCGACCGCGAGGCGCCGACCCATTTCGAGGCGCCGACAGGAAGCGTGCTCGCGATCGATTACGAGGCCGAGCAGGGGCCGACCATCGCGGTGCGGCTGCAGGAATTGTTCGGTCTCAACACCCATCCCTCGATTGCGGCCGGCAAGGTGCCCTTGGTGCTGGAGCTTTTGTCGCCGGCGCAGCGCCCGGTACAGGTGACGCGCGACCTGCCCGGCTTCTGGCGCGGCAGCTACGCCGCCGTGCGCTCTGACCTGCGCGGCCGCTATCCGCGCCATCCCTGGCCGGACGATCCCGCGAGCGCGCTGCCGACCCGGCGGGCGAAGCCGCGCGGGACGTGAGATTTGTAAGCCGGCATTAACCGTCCGCTCATCCTTTTCGCCAAAATGGCGAAGTTCTGGCCGCCGCATTGCTCGCGGGTAGAGGGATTGCGTGGTGAAATCGGGCGTTCCGGCTCGGAAGTGGTGTGATGCGTAACATTATGATCTTCGCGGCCATCATGATCGGCCTCGGCACCTTCATGGCGCAGATGGCGGACAGGGTGAGCTCGGCGTCCGCCACGTCAGTGCCGCGCACGACGGTCGCGGTTGCCGCCGCAGCTCCGGCCGGAGGCCGCAGCCTCGCCATTTCCCGCGACGGCCGCGGGCACTTCCAGACCGAAGGCCGGATCGACGGCCAGCGCATCGGCTTCATGGTCGATACCGGCGCCTCCGTCGTCGCGCTGAACGAGACCTCGGCCGCTCGCTTCGGCCTGCGTCCCTCGCGCAGCGAATACAACGCCACCGTCTCCACCGCCAACGGCACCATCAAGGCCGCGCGCACCCGCATCGCCATGCTTAATGTCGGCGGCCTCATCGTGCGCGACGTCGATGCCATGGTGCTGCCCGACGAGGCATTGTCGGAGAACCTGCTCGGCCTGTCCTTCCTGTCCCGCCTCAAGCGCTTCGAATACGCCAACGGGCAGATGGTGCTGGAGCAGTAAGCCGCGTCATACGCTCCAGTCGCGAGCTGACGAACGGCCATTCGCACCAAATTTTTGAACGGAATGGGCGCTAGTCCCGCGCAAGATCGCATTTCGCCGTTACCAAACTGCCGCAATTATCGGCCATAAGCCTTCATTCCCGCCTTCCGCTGCGGCCCGGCATTCGCTAAGGCTGCATCAATTCCTGCCCTTTTTCACGAGACCGTCTCAATGTTTCCCAAGCCGAAACCCGTCCTGCTGCCCAACACCTACGCCTTCGAATCCGAGCCGATGGTGAAGCCCACGGGTTTTCGCGAATACGACGCGCGCTGGTTGTTCCAGAAGGAAATCAACCTGATGGGCGTGCAGGCGCTCGGCATGGGCCTGGGCGCGCTGATCGCGGAGCTCGGCGTCAAGCAGGAGATCGTCACCGGTCATGATTTCCGCGGTTATTCGGCCTCGATCAAATACGCGCTGATCTCCGGCCTGATGGCGGCGGGCTGCAAGGTGCATGACATCGGCCTCGCGGTGACGCCGATGGCCTATTTCGCGCAGTTCGATCTCGATGTGCCCTGCGTTGCCATGGTCACGGCCTCGCACAATGACAATGGCTGGACCGGCGTGAAGATGGGCGCCAACCGTCCGCTTACCTTCGGCCCCGACGAGATGACGCGGCTGAAGGAGATCGTCCTCAACGCAGAGTTCAAGAACAAGGCGGGCGGCGCCTACCAGTTCCACGAGAATTATCCCGCGCGCTACATCGCCGATCTCACAAATCGCCCGAAGCTTAAGCGCAAGCTAAAGGTCGTCGCCGCCTGCGGCAACGGCACCGCCGGCGCGTTCGCGCCGCAGGTGCTGGAAGCGATCGGCTGCGAGGTGATCCCGCTCGACACCGAGCTCGATCACACCTTCCCGAAATACAATCCGAATCCGGAAGACATGGAGATGCTGCACGCCATCCGCGACGCGGTGCTGCATCACAAGGCCGATGTCGGTCTCGGCTTCGACGGTGACGGCGACCGCTGCGGCGTCGTCGACAACACCGGTGAGGAGATCTTCGCCGACAAGGTCGGCGTGATGCTGGCGCGCGACATGTCGGCGATCCACAAGGACGCGCAGTTCATCGTCGACGTGAAATCGACCGGCCTCTTCATCACCGATCCCGTGCTGCAGAAGCAGGGCGCCAAGACCGCCTATTGGAAGACCGGCCATTCCTACATGAAGCGCCGCACCAACGAGACCGGCGCGCTCGCGGGCTTCGAGAAGTCCGGCCACTTCTTCTTCAACAAGCCCTATGGACGCGGCTATGACGACGGTCTGGTGTCGGCGATCGCGATCTGCGATATGCTCGACCGCGCGCCGGGCAAGTCGATGGCGGATTTGAAGAACGCGCTGCCAAAAACCTGGTCGTCGCCGACCATGTCGCCGCATTGCGCCGACGAGGTCAAATACGGCGTGATCGACAAGGTGGTGAAGCATTTCGAGGGCTTGCGGACCAAGGGCGCCAAGATCGGCGATCAGTCGATCCGCGACCTCGTCACCGTCAACGGCGTGCGCGTCACGGTCGAGGACGGCAGCTGGGGCCTGGTGCGCGCCTCCTCCAACAAGCCCGAGCTCGTTGTCGTGGTCGAGAGCCCGGTCTCCGAGCAGCGCATGCACGACATGTTCGAGATGGTGAACAGCGTGCTGCGCACGCATCCCGAGGTCGGCGAGTACAATCAGACGATTTGAGGTAAGCGGCTCGCCGCGGCGGCAGTGCGCCCTCTCGCTCGCCCTGAGAGGGTTGGGGTGAGGGGCCTGTCTCCGCGCATCCGAGGAGAGGTGAGAGCGCCGTAGCCCGGATGGAGCGCAGCGTAATCCGGGAGTCTCACCGAAGCGAGAGATCCCGGATTACGCTGCGCTCCATCCGGGCTACGAAGATTGCAGCGTGAAAGCTAAGCCGCCACCACCGCCGGGATCGGCAGCGCCGTGACCGACTTGATCTTCTCCATCGCGAAGCGCGAGGTGACGTTCTTCAGCGGCACCGCGCTGATCAGCTTCTTGTAGAAGATGTCGTAAGCCTGCATGTCCGCGACCACGACGCGCAGCATGTAATCGACGTCGCCGGCCATGCGGTAAAACTCCATCACCTCCGGCATGGCGCTGACGGCCTCGGCGAATTTCTTGAGCCAGGCATCGGAATGGTCGGAGCTTTCCACCGACACGAACACGGAGATGCCGAGCCCGATCTTGTTCTGGTCGACGAGGGCGACCCGCTTCAGGATCACGCCATCGGCCTCCAGGCGCTGGATGCGCTTCCAGCAGGGGGTCGAGGACAGCCCGACGCGGTCGCCGATCTCGGCGACGGACAGGGAAGCATCTTCCTGGAGTACCATCAGAATCTTGCGGTCGATGGCGTCGAGGCGGCGGCTGGTCTCGGGGATCTGGACGGCGACATCAGTCATCTGAAGAACTTTGTTCCATTTCAGGGGCTGATTTCCCTGATATAGAGAAAATCTTTCCACAGCAAGCCCATAATCTCGGCGCTTCGGTGGAATCGCTCTAGGGTTGGCTGCGTAAAAACTCTTCAACTTCAATGCGTTGCGGGGCAGCCGGGCCCCCGCCGTGGCGGGTGCATTTCAGCGCTGCGGCGGCCGCGGCGAATCGCAGCGCCTCCCGCACCCCCTTACCCTCGGCGAGGCGAAGCGCGAATGCACCGTGGAAGACGTCGCCGGCGCCGAGCGTATCGACGGCCTGGACCGGGAAGGCCGCCGTCTCCTCCAGCTCGCCCGCCTCGTTCAGCCAGATCGTGCCGAGGGGGCCGCGGGTGGCGGCGAGGAAGGCCGGCGTCAGGGCGGAGAGGCGCTTCAATGCCTCGCCGTCCTCAGTGATGCCGGCCGTCTCCTGCACCTGCTCGCTGGCGAACAGCAGATGCGAGGCGGCGGTGAGCAGCTCGTCCTGCAACGACATCGCGCGGTCGACGCCGACGATGACGGGAATGCCGCGCCGGCGCGCCTCGGTGCAGAGATCGATGCAGAAGGTGCCGCAGCGGCTCTCGATCAAAACCGCCTGGCAATCGGCGAGCAGCTTGTCGGCGTCGGGCAGCTTCACGGTCCACAGGCCCGGATCGCGATAGATCGTGAGCGTCCGCTCGCCGGAGGGCTCGATCATGATGGCGGAGACCGGCGTGGTCAGACCCGGCATGCGCACGATTTGCGTGGTGTCGATGCCTTCCTGCGCCATCTGCGCGAGGATGAACTCACTCGACGTCTCCCGCGCATCGCCCATGGGACCTGCGAACGCGACGCGGCCGCCAAGTCGCGCCATCGCGATGGCGGCGTTGAGCGCATTGCCGCCGCAGATCTCCGCGAGATGGCTGGCATTCGCCTTGCTGCCGCGCGCGGGCACGCCCTCGACGCGAAAGGTGAGATCGCGCACGGGAATGCCGATGCAGAGGATGCGCGGCGCGGTCGCAGGTAGCGCCATCGGCGGTCAGCTCTTGTCGTGTACCCAGCGGCCGAGCAAATGATGGGCGATGGCGAACGGGTGCGGGCCGGCGAGCCCGTCCGGATGCGTCCGCGTCAGCATCAGCGCGGCCTCTTCGCGCGTGAACCAGCGCGCGTCTTCCAGCTCGGAATGGTCGACGACGATGTCCTCGCTCACGGCCCGCGCGCTGCAGCCGATCATCAGCGACGACGGATACGGCCAGGGCTGCGTCATGTAATACTGCACGTCGGTGCAGCGAATGCCGGATTCTTCGAGGATCTCGCGGCGCACCGCGTCCTCGATCGTTTCGGCCGCCTCGACGAAGCCAGCGAGGCACGAAAACATGCCCGGCGGAAACTGCTTCTGGCGGCCCAGCAGACACTTGTCGCCGGAGGCGACGTGCATGATCACGACCGGATCGGTGCGCGGAAAATGCTCGGCCTTGCAAGCAGGGCATTCGCGCTTCCAGCCGCCTTCCTTCATCGCGCTGCGCGCGCCGCAATTGGCGCAATAGCCGTGGCGCTGATGCCAGCCCACCATCGACTTCGCCATCGCGACGGCCGACAGCTCGTCGGGCGGGATCGCGCCCTGCATCGCCATGCCGCGCAGCTCGGTCACGGTGTAGTCCTCGCGGCCGACCAGCTTCTCGGCGGCGGCCTGCGACAGGCCCATGCCGAACATTGCCGCGCCGTCGCGCAAGCCCAGAAAGATCGTGCCGGGATTGGCGCCGCATTTCAGCGCCTCGTCGATTCCTAGCAGCGCGCGGACCTTGTCACCCTCGCGCTTCACCAGCAGCGAGTCGCGGTACACGACATAGGCGCGGGATGACGATTTCTGCTCCAGCGCGAACAGCTTCTCGTCGTCGCGGCGCAGATGTGCGGCGCGGTCGAGGACGTTGGTGACGAAGGCCGGCTGCCCCAGCGGAAATGCGTCGAATGCTGACATTGTTATTCAACCCAACCAGATTTTTCGGCGAAGCGCGCTGATGAAATTCTGAACCTCTGCGGCGTCATGCGCGAGGGGCGGCATCACGCCCCACACCGGTCGCGGCCAGGCCGCGTCACTGGTGCGCCGCGCGATGATGTGGACGTGCAGCTGCGGCACCAGATTGCCGAGCGCGGCGACGTTGAGCTTGTCGCATTTGGTGATCTGCTTCAGCGCGCGCGAGACGCGGGAGATCTCGGTCATCAACTGCGCCTGCTGCACCTCGTCGAGATCGATGATCTCGACCGCATCGGGCCGCCGCGGCACCAGCAGCAGCCAGGGATAATGCGCATCCTTGATGACCAGCACTTTCGACAGCGGCAGATCGCCGATGTCGATGGTGTCCTCTTTCAGGCGGGAGTGCAGCGACCAGACGGGTTCGGGCATATGCGTTTCCGGATGGCCCGATGGGGAACGGGCTTGTTTGGTGCGACCATACGATAGGGAGTTGGGGAGGGGAAGGATGGGGCTCCGCAGGTCCCGCATGCTCAGTTGTCGTCCCGGCGAAGGCCGGGACCCATACCGCGAGGTCTATCGACTGCGGTTGGTGCTAATCCCGAACGACCAATCTTCGCAAAACAT
>NZ_LBIY01000058.1:0-8869 GCF_028128625.1 Bradyrhizobium sp. CCBAU 45389
GCGGATGGAAGGGATGAGTGATCCGTACCTTTTGGCGGATCGTACCTACACGGCCTGCAGTCGACGACTTTCTCCAAGGCCAAGGTTGAAGGCGCGGTGCTAATTGTTGAGCGCTGGATTCTGGCACGGCTGCGCCATCGGCGGTTCTTCAACCTGACCGATCTCAATGCCGCGATCGGCGGTTTGCTGGAGGAGCTGAACAATCGGCCGATGCGCCATATCGGCAAATCCCGCCGGCAGCTGTTCGAGGAGATCGAGCGCGAGGCGCTGGCGCCGCTGCCGAGCGAACCGTTCGAATACGCCGAGTGGAAAACGGCGAAGGTCCATCCCGATTATCACGTCGAAGTCGACAAGACCTTTTACTCGGTGCCGCACCGACTGATCGGCCGTCGGGTGGACGTCCGGCTCACGTATCGAGCCGTCGAGATCTTCCAGGATCACACGCGTGTCGCCAGCCATGTGCGCCGCTCTCAGCGCAGCGGCCATGTCACCGTGAACGAGCACATGCCCAAGGCCCATCAGCGTTACGCCAATATGACGCCGGCGAGTTTGATCAAGATGGCAGCGCGGGTCGGCGTCAACGCCGCCACCCTGGTCGAGCGGATGATGCGTGAGCGCCCGCATCCCGAGCAGGGTTATCGCTCCGCCATGGGGATCATCGCCCTGGCGCGGCGCTACGAGCGCAATCGGCTGGAAGCGGCCTGTGAGAGGGCGCTCGCCATCAACGCGATCAATTACTCCTCCGTGAGCGCCATCCTCAAATCCGGGCTGGACCGCGCGAGCCCTGCCGCCGAGCCCATCAAAGCCACGCCCTCCCACGCCAACATCCGTGGCGGCGCCTATTATCAATGAAGGAAAGGAAGATCGTGATGCTGACCCACCCGACCCTCGACCAGATGCAGGCCCTCGGCCTTGCCGGAATGGCGGCCGCCTATCGGCAATTGGCCGAACAGGACAATGCCGCCGATCTCAGCCGCGACGAGTGGCTCGGCCTGATGCTTGATCGCGAAGCCGCCATGCGCGCCGACCGGCGCCTGACCAATCGCCTGGCCGCAGCCAAGCTGCGCTTCGTCGACGCCTGTATCGAAGACGTCGACTTCGCGTCCCGCCGCGGCCTTAACCGGCGCAACACCCTGCAGCTGGCGCAAGGCGCCTGGCTGAAAGCCCATGAGAACTTCATCATCACGGGCCTGACCGGGACTGGCAAGACTTGGCTGGCGTGTGCCTTCGGACGCCAGGCGGCCAGGCTCGATCATTCCGTCCTTTATTTGCGGATGCCGCGCCTGTTCGAAGACCTCGCCATGGCCCGTCTCGATGGTCGCTTCCCGCGCCTCATCGATAAGCTCGCACGTGTCCAGTTACTCATCCTCGACGACTGGGGCACCCACATCCTCAACGACCAGCAGCGCCTCGATCTCCTCGAAATCTTCGAAGAGCGCGACAGGCGCAAATCGACCTTGATTACCGCCCAGCTGCCCGTTGCCCAATGGCACGATATGATCGGCGAGCCAACCATCGCAGATGCTATCCTCGACCGGATCATCCACAACTCCCACCGTATCGCCCTCGAAGGCGACAGCATGCGAAGGAAAAAAGCTGCACGCCCCTTGACCGACGTCGAAAACAGCGAAACGAATACCAACTGACTTCAACAACCAGGCAACCAAAAGCCAGCGCCGCTACGCTGTCCGCGATTTAGCGAAACTGCTGTCCCGTTTTTGCGAAATGCGCAAGCTTTTGCTCGAGTCCTCGAAGCTCTGTGTCGATGAGACCCCGGCGCCGGTACTGGATCCGGGGCGCGGCAGGACCAAAACCGGCTACTTCTGGGCGCTATCGCGCGATGACAGGCCTTGGGCCGGACCTGACCCACCTGGCGTGGTTTACGCCTATGCACCGGGCCGTGGGGCCGTTCATGGCTTGAGGCTGCTTGAGGGCTACCGGGGCATCATCCATTGCGATGGCTATGAGGCTTACAAGACCATGACCCGAGAGACGCGTGCGGACGCCCTGTCCGGTACGCTCGCCTTCTGCTGGTCGCATCTACGGCGTCAATTTGTGAAGATCGAGCGCGAGGTTTCGCCGGCGCCGGCTCCGGTTGCCCGCGAGGCCCTCGAGCGCATTGCCCAGCTCTACGCGGTCGAGAAAGCACTACGCGGCCGATCTGATGCCGAGCGCCGCGCCGGTAGGCAGGCGCATGCCCGGCCTCTGGCTGCAGCCTTGAAGCAGTGGTTTGAGGCAAAGCTTGCTCACCTTGCGCAGAAGAGCGACACGGCGAAGGCTTTGCGCTATGCGCTGCGTCATTGGGACGGCCTGACGCTCTATCTGACGACGGGCGCATTGAAATGGACACCAACGCGGTCGAGCGTGCGATGCGGCCGATCAAGCTCAATGCCAAGAACTCCCTTTTGCCGGTTGCGACGAGGGCGCCGAGAGTTGGGCAGTACTAGCTTCGTTAATCGAGACCTGTAAGCTCAATAGCGTCAGTGCGGAGCACTGGCTCGCCGACGTTCTCGCGAAGCTCGTCAATGGTTGGCCTGCGTCGCGACTGGACGAACTGCTTCCCTGGGCATCGACCTACACAATGCATGCACAAGATCCGAGACTGGCGGCATGAGCCTCAACACGACCGCGGTCCGGATCAAGGTGATCCTCAAGGACGTAAAACCGGAGGTGATGCGTCGCCTTGTCGTACCCGTCACCCTGCGCCTTGATCGGCTGCATCTGACGCTTCAAGCGGCGTTTGGCTGGACAAACAGCCACCTCTTCGAGTTCTTTGCTGGTGAGGTCCGTTGGGGGATTCCTGATCCCGACAACGATTACGGCCACCAGCCCATGAATGCCAGCAAAGCGCGGCTCTGCGATATCGTTCAAGAGACCGGCGCCGAGACGATCCATTATCTCTATGACTTCGGCGACAGCTGGGATCATGTGATCAAACTCGAAAAATGGTTCGACAACACGACGACAGAGGGACTTCCCCTCTTGCTCGAGGCCGCCGGTCGTTGTCCACCGGAAGACATAGGCGGTGCGCCAGGCTATGCCGAATACCTCGATGCCATCGGTGACCCCGCCCATCCGGAGCACGAACAAATGCGCCTCTGGGCCCCGGAGCGGTTCGATCCCAACGTCGTCGACCGGAAGGCGCTCGAGGCTGCCGTCAGCGCTTTGTCCGGCCAATGGAAGCCGCGGCGGCGCGCCACGCGGACAACATAGACGTCAAGCGCCAATCAAAACGGCCGCAAAGCTACGCTTACGGATGACAGGCTCTCGGGCGCGGTTCTCTGCGCGCGCGATCGTACGTATCAAGGCCATTTATGATCGACGGCCCTGCATCTCCAGCTTGTTTTCTGCCTTCACTTTGGCAATGTCTTTCGCGGCGGCTCGAATGCTTCCTGGTCTTTGGGGTCTGCAAGCTCAAACCAAGAGCCGGGTACTGACGTGGCGATAAGCTTGGCGAAGACGGATTGCGGCTCCCAATTTTGTCCTTCGCGCTTCTCGAAAATGATGGCTCCGTCGCCAAGGCCGGGAATACTGCAGCCGACCGAAAGCTCGACGCGCCACAGGTCGTCCTCGGCGGTTTGCTGCTCGTGTATTTTCGGCGAGTAGTGCACTGCAACCGGCTCGCCGATCGTGCAGCGGCCGCGCCGCAGAAGATCGCCCAACTTGCCTTGTGCGGTCGTCACGAAGTTGAAGTTAGCGGGATCATGCAGAAAGCGGCGGTTCACGCCTCTTTCGTTATTCGCTACCTCGTCAACAACAAGAGAGAGTGCGAACGCTTGCCAGCCTAGTTCCATCGGTTTCGCATATGGAGTCACAAGTTTCACCGTGCCATCGGGGGCCACCTCCCACGTGACCATATTTTCGTCCGTCGTTTTGTCAGACCTGTGTTTGGCCCATGAAAAGACAACGCGCTGGCCAGTGTCGGTCTTTCGGCCAACCTCCCATCCCCTGGGAGCGAAGTGGGCTACCCTCGCGACCTTGGCAAAGATTTCCTCCGCCGTCTCACCATCCTCCGTTCGCCAAGTTGATCTAACCTTGTCGATCAGAGGGTTGTCATCCGCACGGACGCCGTCGCCCTTACCCGCCAGCCCGCCGGGCAAAATCAGCCACAGAATATGGCCGACACAGAGCCCGAGCCCGAGAGCGAACCAAAGCACGCGCCTATTAGTCATCTATTCTCTCACCCTACGCAGCCGCCCCTACGCAGCCGCCCCTTACGCGTCACATCGTATTTCCGAAGAGACCCAAGACGCACCTATCAGGGTTGGTCGGTCACAATGCCATCGGCGTCTGGAGTGACGGTCCCGGCGGCGGGCCAATCACGGCTGGGGAAGCCACTTTTTGCGAGAAACCAAAGGTCGAAAGGCCACCGCGAAATATGCGCGCGGTCCGGACGATGGGCGTGGCTTTACCATTCCCGGGGGAACCACTAAATTCACGTTGTGGCATTGCCTCTCTCGGTGAACTCCGTTCGGGGGAAGCGTTTATGTTCGTCTCAGTGGGAGGGAGGCCTGCCGAACCCCAGGTTGAGACATGTGCATTATTCACCGATTGGTTCGAGACGCCGCGATGGAGCCCGAAATGGTCAGCCGCATGAGGGCGGCTTACAAGCAAGTGCTCTATACCGTTTGCGTGAAGGATGGTGACGATCCGCTAACGGAAATGATCGCGAAGAAGGTCATCAAGATTGCACAAACAGTTGTCGGTGACCCAACAGAACTTGCCCCCTTGCGATCAGAGAGCTTGAACTTCGGTGAGGCGAACACCGCCATCTGGGCCAAGCTCGATAGCCGTGAGGGAAATTAATGCGCTGACTTGACTGTTCATCGCGTCTTCATGGAGCGTGGAAGTAAGGCGGCGCAACTACATGCCGCTGAAAACCCGGCTCGCGGCGACGTGCTGTGAGATGCTGGCCGGACAGCGCCCACGCTGATCCCCAAGCAGTGGGAGAATACCCCGCCAACGCCATATCTCGCAGATCGCGAAGACCCGGCGGGATCGAACAGCGCGAGGCCGAGTTTCCCGCGCGCCTACTCGCCAAGGATCGCGGCGGAGCCGGTGGCAGAAGTGGATGCGGCTGTGGCTCTGGCGCTTGATTTCGACGAGAGTGGGACCCTGTCGGGGTTCTCGATGATTGCTGCATGCACATCATGCGCATGCAGCGGGGGTGATGTTGTAGATGCTCCCGTAGAAGTCCATGACAGACATGGCGTCACCCGATTCCGTCACGAGGCGCGGAATATCTCCTAAGAGCTGGTTCTTTGCGACGCACGTCCGCTATCGTCAAAAGATAGAGCATGCCCTCATCGTGCCTCGGATCGTAGGACAGCATGTCGAGGCCGGACCGACCGAAATGAGCCTGAAGGCTCGCATTGTCCGGATATTGTTGTAAACCTGCTTCGCCCGCTAGGCGTTGGCGAAGTGGATCAACCAATACCGCCATCCGCCCGGATTGTTGATCGAGAAGGGGCTGACATAGGGAGCGCATAGACGAAAGGCGTCAAAGACGATCTTCTCCGTCCGTAGCCAGTCGTTCTTGCTCATGAGTCCATTAAGCGCATCGACATTCGCGCTCGTTTAGCCCAAGATGAGCAAGCCGCACTCTTAGCTGCTCCGGCTGGTTCTTCTGTAGAAATGCCAGAAGTGAACTGCTCATAAAGGTGTTCTCGGCGGCGGGATAGGAGCGCATAATGTCAAGAAGCGTATTCCGGTCGACGTGACTGTCCCCACATTGATCCAGATTGAGGAGAACGCTTTTGTAGCGTCCTTGCTCAAGAACGTCTTGATCTTTGGATACGCAGCCTCGAAAAACTCGTTCAGATACTCCACGGAAGGTGTAGATTCGGGCACGTCTGAACAATGTCAGCTTCCATCAGTCCAACATGTGTCTTCAGCAATTCTATGGCATCGCGGCTAGCATCGTTGAAGATTAGAAGGCACTCGACCTCGATGGCGCCGAGGCCTTGAACTGCACGATGTGTATTCACTGCCTCGACGGCACGCTTCAATTCTTCAATGAATATCAGTGGTGGCCCAGGCGTGCCGCAGTGATATCGCCCGCCACCGGCAAATCCGTCGACGATTGCAAGCCGAAAACGCTCCTGTTGCGGGAGCTTACAGCGGACGGTTAGATAGTCGAAGACGTATTCGCGCAGGATTTTGTGTTTGCGCTTTGAATGCTCCTCGAGCTTTGCGCCATCAGCCCATTCATACCGTTTTTCGGCCACGTCGCCCCCAACCGTATTGCGCTATTATGGAACAGCGCCGGGACCGGTGGGCATCTCATCCCAGGTCCGCCCCCTATATTCGCGTCCATTGGCCTTTTTCGAGCGCTTCTTGTTGTCTTTGCCCCCAGGTGCCCCACTGTTTGAAAAAGAAGGCCGTCCCGGCTGATAAGCACTGCACATAGATTTCGTCGATCCACTCCTCACGGATTGGCCGAGCTGCCTTCCCGCTTTCGCCACCGACGATCGCCCAATGGATGTCCCGGAGATCGGCAGTGCCGACGGCTCCGATAAGGGGCTCGAAGGAAATGAACCGAATGGCTGCCGGCACCTGGCGCAGGTGCTCTATGCGATCCACTGCGTCCGCGTTCTCAATGCTAGTGCCGAGCCAGATATTGGGCAGGACCTCGCCGATGAGGGCAGGGACCAACCTGGCCATGCGTTCGGGGCGCTTCGTGAGAATCTGATAGTTGTGATGCGGTGTCTCGCGCATCACCTGCCCGGCGTCGCGAATGAAGGCGTCGCTAACTCGTTCATGAAACAGGTCGCTCATCGAGTTTACAAATATCTTGTGCGCGGCGGCGATCAGGGTGAGACTCCGTATTGCCGCACGTAAAAGTGCTCCCTCAGGGTGGTCCGCTGCCTCATCTTTTTTGCTCCTGACTTGAAGTGGAGGCGGCGTCTCAATGATTGCCGAAGTGGGCCTAAGATGCGCTGCTCGGGTAACCGCCATTTGGTGGCGGTTCGCCATGAGCTTTGCTGACCGGGACAGGCCTCAAGGCCTGGCCTGCCAGCAAACTTCATGGTCGTCCGCGGCATGATCCGCGCGCAGGGGTCAAGGCTCGCGGAGCGACCCGCGTAGCGGGCTGCCTTGACGCCGAGGACGGATCAGGCACTCGGCCCGCACCGGATGCGATAATGGTCGCGGTTCGCAGCGCCGGCCTTTCCTGCGCGAGCCCGCCGTTACTGAGGCGCTACGACGTCAAGGACGAGCGGCGGCACTTGGGAGGGACCAAACAGCATGGCGTTGGCCTGTTCGCTGCGCCAGGTCTTTAGGCGACGCTGTAGCGTGCGCAGAAGTTTTTGGGGATAGATTCCAGGGCATTTTGCCTGCAATCGCGCTAGGAGTTCACTGCCGGTCCGCCACGGCTCGGCTTCAAACCATTTGCGCAAATCCGGCGTCACTCGAATGAGCGGGTCGGGACGGCGGCGGCCTCTTTTGCTTTGGCGATCGGCCGATCTGTCGGCCGGGCACCGCCCTCCTTCCAAGCGGTTCTCAAGCTCGCCAGGAAAAGATCAATCGGCTGCGCGATCGGGCCGGGGTTCGCGGCAGGCTCGGCGTCAGTAAGCGCCGCCAACCGCTCCTGCGTCACTCGGATATCGCGCAACAAGGCGACGGGGTCGAGGCCGGCGAAAGTCTCTTGTAAACGGGCGCGAACTTCATCGGACGTGCGCGAGTCGGCGGCTAGCCGTTGATGCGGCGTGGCAGGCGCGCTGTAGGTCTTGTGCACCCGGGCGCCGTCGCGCTGCTTGGCGATCAGCTTGAACGACGGTTGGAAGAAGTTCACGAACAGGCGCGCCGAGCGGTAGAGCTGCGCCAGCAGCGTCGCTGCCTCCAAACCCTCGAACCGCCGGTAGCCGACCATCCTGCGCACGACAGCGCCGTTCTTTTGCTCGACAAAAGCTTGATCGTTTTTTGCGGTACGGCCGGCAGCGCGTGAAAATGATATCGGCCGTGTCACAGTACGTCTTAAGCGTCTCGTTCATGAAAACGGTGTCATTGTCCGTGTCCAAGCCAAGAAGCGCGAAGGGCAATTGCTTACGCAATTCCGTCAGCACGGTGCTCAGCAGCGTCTGCTCGCGCACGATCAGCGGCGTGCATTCCGTCCAGCCGGTCGCGACGTCAGTGAGGACCAGGGTCTGTACGAAACTGCCGCGCGCCGATGGACCGCTGTGGGCGACAAGGTCCGCCTCCACGAAGCCCGGTGCGGGATCATTCCAATCCGCCGAAGTCCGTATCGGAATACTGCGTCGTAGGGCGTGTGCGGCCGGTCGCCGGCGCTGGCGACCGAGCCCTTCCCGAATCCGGCCCAACGCCCGGTCGATCGTCGCCGCGCTCATCGAAAGCAGCTTGCCGCGGATCTCGGGAGCGAGGTCAAGATGGCTGTGCCGCTCCATCGCGTCGATCAGCATCGGTATCAAGGCTTTCAGCCGCTTCCCGCAAACCCAGTCCGAGGCTTCCCAGAGGAGTGCGAGCGCATTGCGTTCGGCTTCACCGTAAATCCGGCGCCGCGCCCGACGACCTGTTCGCGACCCATCGTGGCCCCGCAGCAGCCGCATCGCATGCTTGCGATGATATCCAGTGACATTGACGAACTCATCCAATATCCGCGCCTTCTCCACGCGATCGCTCGATCGGTAGCGTTCGCCCACAGCTGCCGTCAGTTCCTTCCTAGTCGCCATGCTCAGCCGCCTCATTGTCGCCCCCGCCCGCCCGTTTGCTCGGGAGCAACTTACATGAGGCAACAGCCTATCATTAGGGAACTTCTACGCTGACGCACCAGCTTCGAACGTATCACTTGACGTCTCGACCCAGCCATCATCGGAGGCGGAGTTTCGCCGTCTCGACCAAGCGAAAAGAATTA
>NZ_LBIY01000059.1:0-10055 GCF_028128625.1 Bradyrhizobium sp. CCBAU 45389
GCGTATATCCGCTCTCAGACACCGATATATTCTACTGGCCTTGCGGTGATGCCGAAACGCTAGCACGGCACCAATGGCATTGTCCGTATAGATCTTGTCCGCTTGCGAGCGGCAACCCCACCATAGGGCTTGGGCTATTGCTATCGTCCGCTCCCTTCAAGGGAGTTCATCGCTCTTCGGATCGTGTGCGTCCAAAAGACGAGGCTTGAGCGGCGGCTGTTGCAGCAAAGCGGTCGACGCGAGCAAGAAGCTCGCGTGACACAACGATCGCTTCTGCGAGCTCAGAGGCTTGCGTTAATCGGCGCTCGATCAGCTCATTGTAGCGTTCGAGAAGAAGATAGAAACAGATCGGGCCCTCCCTGACCGCCGCGGGGCACGAATGTCTCCGCCGCGAAGCCTGCGAGCCTTAACTGCCCGATTTTGGATTGGGTTAGAGGGTGGGTGGCAATCACAGGTTAGTGCGCGCATTCCTCGTTTTCTGCGCGAATCCGGTATTCCTCGGCGATCTCTAGGAGCGCCTCCCGCGCACGCGGATCGGAGGCCAACGCCGCCTGTGTGCGTGCGGATGCTTCTAGCTGTCGGAGAACGCTTGGCATGCGCGTAGTTGGCGACGGCGGCATTTGACTAGGTTACCACGACGGGCCGGTGAGCCAAGTCCTTTCAGGGTCGCGCGCGCGGCGGTGGCTCGAACCGCTCTATCTTCTCGTTGCCCCGCCATAGCTCGACAGCGTGTCCGTCAACAAACTGCTGGGCGCTCTTGCGCGCGCTGTCCTCGTCTTCAGAAACGAGGTCGATCCGGCTGGTCTGCTGGGAACTCCTGAGCCGACCACAGCACAGTATGCTTGCTCCGCATCGTTGCGGGAGTTGTATACTGCTACTACGCATTGTCCTTGCATGATTGCCTCCTCTATGGGACGTGCCTCAACGCGAGCTCCGGCGCATCGTTCTTAGATTCTGGCACAGTATTCGCGCACGAAGCCTTACATTGCACTCGGGCATAAGTGGCAGCACGCGAAACATTGAGTTGGCGCTGAGGATGATCGACGGTGAAGGGATTGGCAAAGTCATGCTGAGCACAACGATAGATACGGCTTCGCATAAGGTGCGATCAAAGGTGGCGTGTGCAGCACTGGTTTGCACTCGTATTGCTCGGGCGGCACTTCTGTCACAGTTTGCTGAAGTAGTTGAGCGCCGCTTTGAATGTCGTCTCGGACTTATTCGACCATCGCTTACGGAAGCCGGCTATCTTCCTATGCGAACAAGCACATGAGAGCGGTAGTGGCCTCTCATGTCGGTGCTCGCAAGCCGGGAGATGAAAGCCACTCGTCGATGTCGGAGGCATTCTCGGCCTGTCGTGCCCTGCGAAGCAATCGTTCGCGCTCGATGCCAGGATGAGCGCTTTTTGCCATCTTGCGACGACGTTGCGCTTCTTCGTTTAGGCGTTGATAAAGCGAGGTAGATTGCTTGAAACGATTTCGTGCCTGCATAGCGCGCTTCCTTATTTGACGGAAGGCGGGAGCGTAAGGCTCTCAGTCACCGATAAATGCCATGGGCCGGGCGGCGATAGCTTTAATATGGATACTCCTCCGCGACCAAAACAGGGGGCGGCCGACAAATAAGCGTTGGAGGCGATCAGCTATACCCTGTAGATCAACTGTCCCCTAAATGAGAAGAGCGTGTGAGGTTGCTGGTCAATTTTGCTCACCTCGGAAAAGTTAAGAAATCAAAACAGACCGGTGCCAGTTTTCAAAACCGGCCATTAGGATCGGAAACAGGCCGGCACCTCCTAGCGCCTCAGGACAGATTGGCAACTCCAGGACTCTCCCGAACTCGACGGTCCGATCCGAGGTCTGTTGTGAGTCACATCCGACCCGGGAAGGTCAGTTGTGGACAAGCCTGCGCGCTGCCCACCTGTTTGGATTGAGCGCAGTACGCGTGACGGTCATACCTGATCGCACCAACTGCCACGGCCCTGACATTCGGCTCGTTAGTCATTTCATCGGAGCCGACTAGCTGTTTGCTTGAGCCGATGGCGCGGGTCCGCCGAGGGTGACTACCACTGAATAGCTATTGCAGCGACGATCAACAGCCCGAAAAAGATCGGCAGCAATACCGGAGGTACGAGCCACTCACGAACATTGAATCTATCGGTATTCGACATTTGGGACCGCCTTTTTAAAACGGCGGGAGCGCAACACTCTCAGTCACCGACAATAGCCAGGGGACGCGCTGATATGAGGAACATGGTGACGCCCCGCCGAATAACGAGGCCGGTCGCAACTTTATTGTCGTGAGCAGGTTGTAATCCGATTCTAGAGTAGCCATTTACGGGTTAGCGCGGCCGGACCACTTTCAGCTCTTCCCGTTGCGCAAACTTGATCGGATCCAACCGTGATTGAGTTTCCAAACTATAGTCGTTCATATGACCGAACGCGCCATGCCGTGCGTTTTTGGGGATACGATAGCGCGCTAGAGGCATCGTTTTTCATAGAGGAAGACGCGCTGAGGCGACTTGAACCCAACGCTCACCGCGATGAATCGGGTTTCCTGAACGCATTCGATTCCAATCGTGATGTGATATGTGCCGCCGCTGCCAGTGTGTACGTCCGCGGCAGCAGGGGTTCTTACGATCTGGTCGCCGCTAATTTTTGAAATGAAGACTCACGTCTTAATGGACGCGGAGGACTTTGTTTACGGCACGTAGTTCATTACGACTTCCAATCCAGAAATATTTACAAAAGCCGGGGAGGGTTGCATGAAATTCCGTCCGCTCCATGACCGCGTCGTGGTCAAGCGCATAGAGGCCGAAGTCAAGACCACTGGCGGCATCTTCATTCCGGACACTGCCAAAGAGAAGCCCTCCCAGGGCGAAGCCATCGCCGTCGGCCCCGGTGGCCACGACGAAGCCGGCAAGCTGATCCCGATCGACGTGCAGGTCGGCGATCGCGTGCTGTTCGGCAAGTGGTCGGGAACCGAGGTCACGATCGACGGCCAGGAGCTGTTGATCATGAAGGAGAGCGACATTATGGGCGTTCTCACGGATCTGCCGGCCGCCAAGAAGAAGGTCGCGTAAGCGCCAGCCAGTTTTCCTTACCCTGGGGATTCGGCGTGGCCGGGTTCTCGAAGGATGAGGCCCGCAATTCAAATCTCATCCCTCAAGAGCTCGCCAGTTGCGCGGTCTTTGGGATCTGACCAGTTGAAAACGGAGATCACTATGTCAGCCAAAGAAGTCAAATTCGGCGTCGATGCCCGCGACCGCATGTTGCGCGGTGTCGAAATTCTCAACAACGCGGTAAAGGTGACGCTCGGTCCTAAGGGCCGCAACGTCGTGCTCGACAAGTCGTTCGGCG
Source organism: Bradyrhizobium sp. CCBAU 45389 (assembly GCF_028128625.1). Classification (NCBI taxonomy): domain Bacteria; kingdom Pseudomonadati; phylum Pseudomonadota; class Alphaproteobacteria; order Hyphomicrobiales; family Nitrobacteraceae; genus Bradyrhizobium; species Bradyrhizobium sp. CCBAU 45389. The sequence continues at coordinate 3,351 of NZ_LBIY01000059.1, forward strand.
CTCCCCGCATCACCAAGGACGGCGTCACCGTCGCCAAGGAGATCGAGCTCGAAGAGAAGTTCGAGAACATGGGCGCGCAGATGGTGCGCGAAGTGGCCTCGAAGGCGGCCGACGCAGCGGGCGACGGTACCACCACCGCGACCGTGCTGGCCGCAGCCATCGTGCGCGAAGGCGCCAAGGCGGTTGCCGCGGGCATGAATCCGATGGACCTCAAGCGCGGTATCGACTTGGCAGTGGACTCCGTGGTCGCCGATCTCGTCAAGAACTCCAAGAAGGTCACCTCGAACGACGAGATCGCCCAGGTCGGCACCATCTCGGCCAACGGCGATGCCGAGATCGGCAAGTTCCTCGCCGACGCCATGAAGAAGGTCGGCAACGAGGGCGTCATCACGGTTGAAGAAGCCAAATCGCTCGAGACGGAACTCGAGGTCGTCGAGGGCATGCAGTTCGACCGCGGCTACATCTCGCCCTACTTCGTCACCAACTCCGACAAGATGCGCGTTGAAATGGACGACGCCTATATCCTCATCAACGAGAAGAAGCTCTCCTCGCTGAACGAGCTGCTGCCGCTGCTCGAGGCCGTGGTGCAGACCGGCAAGCCGCTGGTCATCGTCGCCGAGGACGTCGAGGGCGAAGCGCTCGCGACCCTGGTCGTGAACCGGCTCCGTGGCGGCCTGAAGGTCGCTGCCGTCAAGGCTCCGGGCTTCGGCGATCGCCGCAAGGCCATGCTGCAGGACATCGCGATCCTGACCGGCGGCCAGGCGATCTCGGAAGACCTCGGCATCAAGCTCGAGAACGTCACGCTCAACATGCTCGGTCGCGCCAAGAAGGTGATGATCGACAAGGAGAACACCACGATCGTCAACGGCGCCGGCAAGAAGGCCGACATCGAAGCGCGCGTGACCCAGATCAAGGCGCAGATCGAGGAGACCACCTCGGACTACGACCGTGAGAAGCTCCAGGAGCGTCTGGCCAAGCTCGCCGGCGGCGTCGCGGTGATCCGAGTTGGCGGCGCGACCGAGGTCGAGGTGAAGGAGCGCAAGGATCGCGTTGATGACGCGATGCATGCGACCCGTGCGGCTGTGGAAGAAGGCATCGTACCGGGCGGCGGCGTCGCCCTGCTCCGTGCTTCCGAACAGCTGAAGGGGATCCGCACCAAGAACGACGACCAGAAGACCGGCGTCGAGATCGTGCGCAAGGCGCTGTCCGCGCCGGCCCGCCAGATCGCGATCAACGCCGGCGAAGATGGCTCGGTGATCGTCGGCAAGATCCTGGAGAACAAGACCTACGCTTACGGCTTCGACTCCCAGACCGGCGAATATGCCGACCTCGTCAAGAAGGGCATCATCGATCCGACCAAGGTGGTTCGCGTGGCGATCCAGAACGCGGCCTCGGTCGCGGCTCTCTTGATCACCACTGAAGCCATGGTGGCCGAGGTGCCGAAGAGGAACGCAGGCGGCGGCGTGCCTGCAGGTGGCGGCGGCATGGGTGGTATGGATTTCTAAGTCAACCCGCTCATGGCCGAACTGCAGACAAGAGCAAGAGAAAGGATGGACCGATTTTCGGGAGGCAGAATGAAGCTCAAAAGGAAGGGCACGTAAGTTGAGACTCGCCTGCGTAGCTCGCAGTCCGGCGAACTCTTCCAAGGAAGCTTTTTATCTCTTGCCGAGGCGCCCAAGCGAAAAGCCCGGCCACGAGGGGCCGGGCTGATCTGTAATATATTTCAAGTCAGACAATGCGTGGAATAAATCCGGAAGAGACGTCGCAGTCTGTTCCAAAAGGAACACCTGAAACGATATTGCGCCGCCCGCGCTCAACTGCGAAAGGCAGAGGATCTCATGTATCTCCAGGAGCATCGCGGCGCAGATGCTGGCTGTAGGGCCCTGGCGCCAGACTGCAGCGAACGGCGTATCAGGCCATCCCGAAGGTGAGCAATTTGGTACAGACGCCAATCACTGGACGTGTCTACCCTCCTTAACGGTGAAGCACGTACCTCCAAGCAAGGTGAAAATCATGGAAATCTCTAAGGAGACAAAAGCTGCCGTGCGGCCGGCACTGTGGGGAGCCTTGGCCGGAGCAATTGCTCTGGCAATCGTGGGTTTCAGCTGGGGCGGCTGGGTGACAGGTGGGACCGCCGAGACGCTCGCGAAGAATAGTGCTGCGACGGCTGTCGTGGCAGCTCTCACACCGATCTGCGTTGAGAAATTTCGACAAGCCGCCGATGCATCGGCGAATCTGGTCGAAATGAAGAAGACGACCTATTCATGGGACCAGAGCAAATTCGTCGAAAAAGGCGGTTGGGCTACGATGCCGGGAAGCACTGAGCCAAACTCAGCCGTTGCTAGAGCCTGTGCCGAAGCGCTTGGTAGCAACAAGGCTGTGGAACTGCGCGGATAATCAAGCAAGTCCGCGCGCGGCGGAAATCTGCGCATAGACGCGCCAGCCCCTCGATATGTCTGCATCTCGCGCAGTGGAAGGGGAGTCTTGCAAGGCTGACCAGACAGTTGTCGCGAGATGGTCAATCCCTAAAACTCTCGCATCGACTTTGAACAAACAACTCGAGGACGCCGAAATCCGTGAAGTCCACGTCGAGTCGAACGCTTCCTCTTGTCATTTCAGTTCCCAAATTGCCGCACCCCACGCGCCTTCCTCCAGGTTAACATCCTTTTCTAATTGTGGTAGTGTGACAGCGTTAACGGTCCAACGAACGAAAGTCCTGCCTTGGTGAAAACGGCGAAGGACTTGTTTGAACCCAAAGCCTTCCTTGCCAAGGTCGGGGCCGGAAAATCGATCTTGAAATTTGGCAAAGGTCGGAACGTGTTCGCGCAGGGAGATGTCGCGGACGCGGTATTCTACATTCAAGAGGGAAAGATCAAGCTAACGGTCGTTTCGGACCAAGGGAAGGAAGCCGTCGTCGGGATTCTGGAGCCGGGACAATTCTTTGGCGAGGGCTGCATCAATGGTCATCCATTGCGTATTGCCACTACTACGGCAATGGAGGCCTGTGTCATAACGAGAATATCGAAGACGGCAATGATTGCAGCGCTCGAAGGCAAGCCGAAGTTCTCTCAGTTGTTCATGGCGTATTTGCTCGCGCGCAACAGCCGGATTGAAGAAGACTTGATTGACCAACTCTTCAATTCGAGCGAGAAGCGCTTGGCGCGCCTGTTGCTTCTGCTGGCAAATTTCGGCAAGGAATCCAGCTCGCAGCCAATTGGCGTCAATATCAGCCAGGAAACGCTGGCCGAAATGATCGGTGCAACCCGATCACGGGTTAGCTTCTTCATGAACAAGTTCCGTAAGCTCGGCTTCATCAGCTACAATGGAAAGATCGAGGTTCATAGCTCGCTTCTGAACGCGGTTCTGCGCGACAAATCTGAGATAGACCGGAAGGACTGACCACGAAGTCGAGCGTATGACCGATCGCCGGGCCAACCGCGTGATATCCGCCCACTTGAATAGCGGATCAGGACGAACTGGACCCGCCGCCCGTTTGTCCTTGTTGGTCCCAGCGGATGACGGACCAGGCTCTTTCGTGCAGATAGTAGAGGATCATTTTAGTGACGGCCTCAGCATCGGCGATCGAACCTGCAACCTTGACGCTACCGGTGAAGATGAAACTCAGTACGAAGGTGTCGAAGCTACCGGTGATCCTCCAGCTGACAGCTTTGACCATGGAGCGAAAATGGGACTCTCGTGTCCGAATGAACATCCGTCCCTCCCGTCCCTCCTGCGCTCGATCATGTCGGCTATCCCCGCAAAGGCAGGCTGTAGCTGATGCTGCTTCGGGGCGGGAATCGAATCGTGGGCGAGCTATCCTCCTTGAGGGCCTGGCTATCACGACCGAGTCTTGTCCGGCGACTTTTTTTCGCGGCATTATCGTGATGCATATCTCAAGTCAGCCTATGAAATGCCGGCGGCAAAACCTCTCGCACGAGCTCACTTAGATCTAAAGCCTCGCCACTTTCCGTAATGTCCGAGAATAGAACCTCGATAAAAGGATGTTGCCGGTTGAACGCGGCTCCTCGCTGGTATTTTGCGCTCACAATCCGTTGGATCGCCGCAAGATTCAGCTTGCCAAGCGCATTGTATTGATCGCGGAACAGACTTTGCCGTCCGCCATGGTGCTCGACGGATTCGGCCCAGACGTCCATCACTTTGCGGCCTACGAACGCCTCGACGCGTTCAGTTCCATCCTGAGCAAAAAGCCGTAGCCCATCCATGCTATGGGCGCTGTCATCGACGCTAAATTGTGTAAGTGACATCACGATTCCTCCTGCTTTTCCGCGTTTACTCGCATCGGCGGTTCGTCGCGGACTGAGCCTCCCTCGTTCTCCCATCGCGACAGAGCGACAGCGCCCGATCTCGCATCGCTGGGCGGATCCTTTGTTAAAGGCAGCTCGTTGCGACCGACTTGATTGTTGCGCCTGTGCTCCGTCAATAAGACGAAGCCGGCCCGCCAGGTCTTGAATTTACGGCTTTCCTCAGCGTTGCTCGAACCCTTGACGGGCTCGCCTGACGCGGTTGCATCTTGCGCGATGCTGCTGAGATTTGAACATATGCAGAGCCCTTTCGTTGGAAGTCTCCGCGCACTCCGGCCAATCTCGATGGCTGACCAGGCTAGACTTGGATATGGGGAAGAAAGGGCTGAATAACGAGCCCCAGGCATAAATAAGATTGCCAAAGGAGTGCGCAGATAGGCTTTGCCGTGCGTCCAGCCGTCCCGCCTGGCAAAAGAGCCGCCGAGCGGAGCGCAACCATCTTCAACCGTACCCTAATTGCAAGCGATGGGTCGGATCGCGTTGTTGTGTACCGCCAAACTCGATGGATGGCATTGGCGAACTGAGAGACTTGTGTGCCTCCTAGGTAGAGCATGTGCGAAAATTCATCGCGTTGAACAAGAAGATTGCGCATATCGCCGAATTGCGGCGTTTCCGTTTAACGCCTCTACGGCCGATCGTATTGCAGTCGAGGTCAGAAGCCTTGAACAGGAGTTTTTCTCGGCGCTCGCTCGCTGGTTTCTTTCGGCTCAGCCGCTTCGCTTTCCTCACTACGTTGCGCGACGGAATGAACCTGGTTGCCAAGGAGTATGTCGCCGCACAGGACCCGATGACCCCGCGTGATCGTTCTCTCGAACTTCGCCGGCGCGGCCTACGAGCTCAACACTGCCGAGATCGTCAATCCAATGACCCCGACGCAGTCGCCGAAGCATTGCAGACAGCGCTGGGAATGCCACTAGGAGAACGACTTGAGCGTTGGGAGGCCACGATGACATCACTGCGTGGCGAGAGTTTCCTCGAGGCGACAGCCGCTAACTGGCGGTCGCTTAGAACGCGGCATCAGTGCAGCAGGTCTCGATATTCTCGTTCTTCAACAATTTGCTCCCGTCCATCGGTAAGGTGTTATTTCGAAATCATCTCCGGGGCGGAAATGATCCACGCGTGACGGGATTACTTGCATCCGCTTCCTTGTCGCGCCGAACCAGATAGACCAGGTTGCCCGCAGCATTCTCCTTTTTCGCGTCAACGTAATACACCTCTTCTTCTGGCTCGGCGCGGCGCACCCTGATCGGCGACTTCCCATCCCAAAGCGGTCTGTGTCCAATCATCATTCGCTTCAAACCCTCCTGCAGCCGGTCCTCCTTGCCGAATTCTCTGGCCTGACGACTGGTCGCGGCTCTGAACGCCAGAATCGGCTGACCGTCGACCTCCAGAACGAAGACGGTCGGATATGACGCCTCAGTTTTAGCTGGCATAATCATCCCAATCACTCCTTTCACGGCCAGTCGAACCTCCTGGCGAGATGCGGGCCTGCTGTCAGTCGGCGCTCGCTTGCTCGGTACGTTCCCCCTCCCGAAGCGGGGCGCACCGCCTGATTGTCCGCGCCCCGTCCAAGGCTTGTGTAACGTGCCCCCAGGTTCTGATTGCGTTTGCCCCGCGGCTCGCAGACTAAGCATTGTAGTGTGGTCTGTCGTGCAATCAGTCGATAGACGGGGTATATAAGTGCTCTGGCGGCGAGGACGGCTTGTTGTCCAACCAAAGCGCACCTCGATTAAGGCAACGGCCTCGGTGCGAGGGGCATCCGAGGCCGCTAAGCCTTCCGCCGGGCATTGGGGCAAAATGTCGACCGGTCAGTGGGCCTGGCTCTCGGAGATAAATCTTCGATCGCTGAGGACTAAGGATTCCCAAGATCAATCGTTCCATTAATAAGCGAGCCTTGGGTGACAATCGCAACTTCAAGGTAAATGTCGCGCGTATCGAAATGATCAAGCCGAACGAACGAGGCGAGGACATTCGTTTGACATTCCATTTCGAAGGCGATGAAACCAGCTTTACGTTGCCCATCTTCTTGAACTCTCGCGAGTTCGACGACACTGAGATCGTCAAGGTTGCGCGAAGCAAGTTGCATGACCTTTTCCGGCATCTTTCCGGTCAGTGCGAGGATTGGCAGTTGTCGGACGACGAGCGTCGCGAGCTTGCAAAGATCAACGTGCGGCCAAGTGCCTATTCAAAGTCCACGCTGTCGAAATGAGTTATTGCGGCTGCGGCACCATAAGCGGGGAATAGCGGACTGCATCCACACCGTTCAAGCTGCGCATGCGGCTTTAGCTTGCTCCAGAAGTGGTTCAGGACGGCGTTGACGGCCCAGTCGCTCTTGTTCGCCACTCTCGTTCGAAAGTCGATTATTCTCTTCACGCGATTGCGC
>NZ_LBIY01000060.1:0-11379 GCF_028128625.1 Bradyrhizobium sp. CCBAU 45389
TCCCTGCAATCTCAAACGCCGTCAAATCCCAAAAACAGGCTCCTGCTCAATCGCTTACAGGCTTGTTCACAGCCGACTAGGAGAGGAAAGTGCACCCGCAGCTCGGGAGCAGCAGGCGGCAATATCGAGCCGCAAGACGTTGGAGCAAAGATGCACACTGGAATGGTAGTGTCGTACAACGTTGAAAAGGGCTGGGGCTTCATCCGGCCTGATGACGGCAACGGCAAAGATTTGTTCGTGCACATATCAGGCCTTTGCGACTGCGAAGGGGCTGATCTGGTGCCGGGCACGCGCGTGACATTCGATCTTCGCTTTTGTCATCGAGCCGGAAGCGTCGGCTGAGCATGCCGGCAAGCAGAAGGTGCTGATCGGCGAGGACGTGTCGGAGCGTCTGGATGGGGAGCCGGCGAAGTTCCGTGTCATCGTCAGACACCGTCCCAAGTATGCCTTCGGCGTCCCGCTGAACAATCGACTAAGGCGGGGATACGGAACTCGTCGCGGGAGCGACCAAGTGGACGTGGGTGCACCATTCGAAGCCATAGTTGGTTACATGACGAAGCTCTCGAGGATTCTAAGTAAACCGGGAACGTTGTCACTGGTGCTCGCTGGCAGTCTGATTCTCGAAACAACCTACGCTTAAGGAGCTTGAATTTGTAGAGGAAGCGCCCTCCGCCCTCCCCCGGGGCTGATAAGCGGTCATCGCCCCTTGAATAACCTTTAGGTTCCTGTCGAAGCTGAAACACGCTCGATCAACTCCAGAGCGCGGCCCACGTCTTGGGGCCGACAATTCCGTCAGCCTTCAACGGATTACCACCGAAATCAAAGTGGGATGCTTGGAATGCCTTCACCGCAGTCTTAGGGTCACCGGTCCGAAGATGCCGTCGTCTGTTCCAGGATGAAGATAGTGTCGCTCAATCAACGCCCTTTGCGCGTTCTTTACTGCTTCACCTTTCGAGCCTGGCTTAATGAGTCGCCCGTTCTTTAATCGCGGGCACGGTATCAAGTGGCCGTTCCGTCATGGAGATTGCCAAGCTCCGAGGGGAGACGACGAGCTCCTGAGGATGGTCCGCCTCGTCACCCTGAAACTTAACAGGCCCAAAATGAGATGAGAGACGCCGGCGTGGCCGCACGCGAGGCGCGCGCAATCGCTCGGCGTTTCAGTCTCCACGTTTGTAGGAGCGCGACCATGCGCTCCGGCGGCAGATCGGGGAATTCTTGCGCTACCCGGTCTCGGCAATGCGCTCCTTGCGCACGGCCGTCCCGCGATCGTTCGTCCCGAGAACGGTGCCGAGTACAACGCGAAAGCTACCCGCGTCTTCCTTTTGTCGCTCAATATCGCCATCTCCCGCTCGAAGAAAGGCCGTCACTGGAGAATGGGTGCCGGGAGAGTTTCTACGACAAATTCAAGATCGACCTCGGCGATTCCGGTCCGCTTCTCTTCCCTCGGCGGGTTTGTCGCTGACATCTACAGACAGATTCACTACGACAACGATGATCGCATCCGACAGCGGAGCGGCTGGTCGTGCTCGTGGGCATGCTGGGGGCTAAAACTCGGCGTCTTACGAAACGGCTGCGGCACCTTCGTCTAAGTCACCGACAATCCGCAGTCAGTCAGATCGACCACGACGTCGCTCGCAGAGATGACACCTCTCCGATGAGTAATCGCTAGCACAGTTACATCCTCAGCCAGGGTGCGTATATGGTCCATAATGTCCCGCTCAGTACGTTCGTCGAGTGCGGAGCTCGCCTCGTCGAGAAGAAGGATCGCCGGCTGGCCATAGAGCGCGCGGGCAATAGCAACGCGCTGCCGCTCCCCGCCGGAAAGCTTCAAGCCGCGTTCTCCAACGGTCGTTTCAAATCCTTCTGGTAGCGCCTCGATCAACGGCAGAATAGCGGCTTCTTTCGAGGCACCGCGAAGGCGTGCCTCGTCGCGGGGCCGTCCTAACAAAATGTTGTCAGCTAGCGACTCATTGAGCAACATCACGTCCTGCGGTACGAGAGCAACTGCGGCATACCAATCCGCGCGATCGACGCTTGCTATATCGGTTCCATCGACGAGAATTCGGCCGTAGTCGGGCTCAATCGATTTCAGGGCAAGCTTAAAGATCGTGGACTTCCCCGATCCGGTTTTACCCACAAGAAAGGTAATCCCGCCGCGCCCGGCCTTAAACGAGACGTTGGTAACGCCGCGTCCGTTGTCGTAGGCATAACCAACGCTCTCGAAAGAGAGCTGGCCAGCGGAGGGCTTGAAATCGTGAGCATGAGATGCTTGCCGCTCTTCTGGTGCGGCCCACAGTCTACCTAAAGGGATGAGGTCGGCTCGCAACCGCGCCACGTCAGAGATCGCCCTCGCGACCGTCTCAAAGGGCATATTGAGCTGAAGCAGAAGCGTATTGAATAGCACCATATCGCCGATCGTGACCGCGCCGGCGTGATATTCAGGTATAAGAAGGAGAAGTGTGACCGCAAATTGTAGCGCGACGGCGAGGCCGAGCACGGCGATGTAGACCAGTCGGTGCAACACGTAGGCTCGCCAGTTATCACGCACCTCCCGCGCCCTTATCATAAAGCGTTCGTTCATCCAGGAGTGACTGCCGAAATGGCGCAACGCGTCCATCGCGTTCATGACGTTGCCGACGAACCGAGCATTCTCCTGTCCGGCTTCGACCGCCGCATCCAGGAACGCGCGTGCCTGACGCGTGGAACTCAAGCTCAACCCAGTCGCGATTGCTCCATAAACGGCAACGATTGCAGCGATCTGGATATTGAGGAGCGCACCTAGGGTAACGAGCGTAAGCAGAAGCTGCGTTGCAGCAGGGATGAAGACGACAATTCCAAGCTGGACCAACGTCGTCAATGCGCTGCGCCCGCGAGCGGCCGCACTCTGTATCTCCGCCGGATTGCACTCAAGAAAAAAGGCTGCGGTTTTCCTTAAGATGCGATCGAAGAAGCGAGTTGCAGCAATGAAGCCCAGGTTCTCGGCTGCCATTAAGGAGAGATACTGCAGCATGCGCTGCAATGCAGAGGCTACGCCGATCAAAACTGCATATCCTGCGAAACCCCAAGCAACCGCCGACATGTCTTCGCTGCGCGGAAGACCGTCAATGAGACACGAAAATACATAGGGGCCTGCGAGGCTGCTGGCGCTGGAGATCAGCACCACCGCCGCAACGATGAGAAGCAAGCGCCGATCGGATCGCCAGTACGCATGCAGAATTTCGGAAGCCGGCGACAATACGCTGTCGTTGACCTGATCTGCGGCGGATCCAGAAAAGGGGGCTTTGCTTGCACTTAGAGAGCTGACATGGCCTTGCGATCTGAATTCCATACGATCTCACGTAAAGTTGCGGCTGTGCGGTTTGCTGCCGTTCACCGTTACTAGACACCAACCCAATTCTGTCCAGCACGGTCTTTCAACTGCCGACATTGGTGGGTTGTCGCCCGCCTTCTACATGAGAGACTTTCTACTGTGACTCGGCACGTTGCCGCGCCACTCTTGCTTTTACTGAAACCTCGACTTGAGACGACGAGAAGCCCGATCACCCGGAGATTGACATGAAGAGCGCAACTGCAGACACGCCTAAGCGGCCATCGCGGCCCGATACAACTGACCTCCCCTTACCGGTGCTGCCACCTCCCACAATTGAGGGAGAGAAGGCTCCTTTCCCTAACGACAGCGCTAACCACGGTTACCTTTAAGATCATTCGTCACTCGGTTACCGCCTCTCACACGAGAGGCGGTAACGTTTAAGTCGAGGAACAAATGCTCAAGGCCACTCTGAAAATAGCCGATTTGGAAAACTTCGATCCTTTTGCCAAAGGCAGCTCGATAGAGTTTGGTGAAAGCTACATCTGGCCATTCCAACATAAGAGCCTTGAGAGCTCGTTAGTGACGAACTCTGAGCAATGGTTCTTCGTCATACGCGAGCGTCAAGGGGGGGCGGACGGGACTGGCGTCCATTCGGTCCCCATAGCCCATGCGTCCACGGATCAGTTTCGTCAGCACTACCAAGACTGCATGCACTGGCCGCTCGATTTTATCGTGATCGAGGCCGCTCGCCGGGGTCCCCGGTTGCGTGTACGAGCAGGTCATATAGGCAGCCTCCCAATTTACTTCCACGTGGAGGAACGCACTCGTACGGTTACGCTTTCCTGGGATTTCGTGGATCTTTTGGATAAATCGCGAGCGATTGATGCAGAAATTATAGCCCATCATCTATCTATGAGAACGTTCTACTCTGCGCGACAGGCCTGCGTTGGCGTTAACCTGCTGACTGCTGGCGCCACCTTGTACGTCGACAGATCGGAAACGTCATTTGAGTACGGCGCGACAACTTCATCAGCCCCTGAGCTCAATGGACGAGAGAAGAGCAATCATGCCCTTGAGTTTTCTGATACTCTTCAGGCGGTTGTTCGTTCACGGCCGACGGCCTTCTGCGCAAGCGCTGTGGAGCTGAGCGGAGGAATGGACTCCGCTTCTGTCGCAATTGCTGTTAGCAAGAGCGTAGCATCGCTGGCATGTGGCGGGATACTATTGGGCGACGGGAGTAGCCCCAAGCAGATTGACCGCCGAGCGAGCATTTTGAGCGCACTGAATTGCCGCGATCACGAAGTTGAAATGCACGCCCACATGCCGACGATTGATCTAGATCTTGACCTGAAAGGACGCTTGCCACTCATTTCAGAGTATTACCTCGAGGCGTTCGGGTCACTCTGGGATCGGTTTCGCGGTGATGGCTGCGAAATAATCTGGAGCGGCATAGGAGGAGACGAGCTTTGCGCTCGCTTCAGCAACGACGAGGAGGAACCCAAATCTCCGTCTTCACCCCACCTGGATATCGCGCTTGGACTTGCAGAAGACCTGTTGACGAAACGCGGGCTCGACGCCGCTCATTCATCCTTCCTTTTTAGCGCCCCCATCAGCGCCACTCTATCCACAACTCTGCTGGCAAGTCTTTGTCATGCTCGCCCACTCGCGACGCGAGGACTTTGGCCCGTCCGCCCATTCGGCGATCCGAGATTGATTAATTTTGGAGCGAAGCTTCCGTTTGCACTTCGCTCGGGCAAGGAACTTCTCCGTTCTTATTTGCGTGAGCGCTTGGGCTCTGACGTATTTCCACGCGGTTACGCAAAGGAGACTTTCGCGCTTGTGCTGCCAAGGGCGATTGCGGCTCGTGCGGACATAATTTCATCACAGCTTGCTTCTTGCGCGTTAGCCGACTTCGGCCTGGTTTCGCAGGAGGCTGTCATGGCGCTTTTGAACAGGGTGATAACAACACACGAACTTTCCGCAACGAGCACCTTGGTTCGTTTTTTATGGGCGGAACGTTTCGTTCGGCAACTCTGTTGATTTCGCCATTATCAGCCACGGGACTTCCGCAAAGTACCGTTCATTGCAGCTACCGCTTAAGACCATTTTTCAAGGACAGCTATGTTGATCTCGGGGTCCAGACCGGGCGGCGTCTTTCGCGAAATCTACGAGGTGAAGTCGAGTTGCGCGCGCACGGCGCTCTACAAGGCGATCGGGCAAGTCGCGATTCACGACGATACTCGGAATGGCGATTGCAAGCGCCTCCTTGTTCTGCCGAATGGCGAAGCCAACCCTGCAGATGCGGCAATGTGGCACGTGCTCTCACCCGTGCGGAGGTCTCCCGTGAATTGCGGCGGAACGCGGCTACCCGCGGCGGCGGGTTGGATTATCGGGCCACAACTGCACAATGGCATGCAGACCGATCTGCCCGCCGGCCCAAGGCGCCTAAGCTTGCGCCCAACGCAGCCTTGCGCACTTATGTGGCGGAGAGACTTTCCGGCAGTGTTGTAGCCCCGAGCGGAGCTTGTATTGCTGGTCCCACCGTTCGGTGGAACGCCGCCGGCATGGCCAGCGAAAGGATCGACGATGGGCCAAGGCATGGAAGTCTGAGCAGATTGCCCGACGCTTGTCGATCGACTTCCCGGACGAGGGCGGATTCAAACGGTCGTCGCAGCCCCCAATTTTTCACTCATGATTTAATTCGTCAAGCGCTTCTGTCGGCGTTTTCCAGCCCAGTGTCTTCCTCGGTCGGGCATTCAGGACCCCTGCTACAGCGGATATCTCGTCGGCGCTGTGGATGCTCAGGTCTGTGCCCGTTAGTGCCGTGTTGCCAAGGGCTTTGAGGATCGCAGAAGTAGACTTGGATACCCGCATCGATCGTGAGGCGGTCGTGCTGAGCCATTTCCGCTCCTTGATCCCAAGTCAGCGTGCGACGTAGCTCTTCGGGCAAAGTGATGATGGTGCGCGAGATCGCGTCACGCACGGCTTCTACTCCGTGTCCCGCGAGTGCAGGTCCGTTCTTCTTACGTGGAACTTCGCCATGCCCGCCAGCCGGGGAAGGTGCAGTAGCATTGTGAAGCGCGTCGTGCGCTCGACCAACGTGCCGATCGCCGAGCTGCCAAGACCGAGAATGAGGTCTCCCTCCCAATGTCCCGGCACTGCTCGATCGGCCGCTTCAGCGGGGCGCTCACTGATCATGATCGCCGGCGAGACGAAGTTCTTGCCTCGCCTGCGTGCGCGCGCCCTGGGCACGCGCAACACGCGTCCGGTTCGCAAGCAGGCCGTCAGCTCGCTGCGTAGTACACCGCGGCCCTGTACGAAGAGAGACCTGATAAATGGCTTCGTGGCTGATGCGCATCGTCTTGTCGTCCGGGAAGTCGATCGGCAAGCGTCGGGCAATCTGCTCAGGGCTCCATGCTTTGGCCCATCGTCGATCCTTTCGCCGGCCATGCCGGCGGCCGTTCCACCGAACGGCGGGGCCCGGAATATAGGCTCCGCTCGGGGCTACAACGCCGCCGGCAAGTCTCTCCGCCGCATAAGTGCGTGTGTGTTTCGCGGGATCGTGAGCAAGGTTTTCGGAGCCTAGCACTGCTTCGGCCGACAACTCAACCGGCTTAGGGATGGGCCTCGTCGTTAACGAGGAAGCCCAATGCCTACCCAGAGATTGTCGATGCGCCGGATCAAGGAAGTTCTTCGGCTAAAACATAAGGCCTGCCGGCGCAGGCCATCGCGCGCACCCTAGACATCAGGAGCTGCGCCGGCGCAATGTGACCCGCCGCTTGCTCTGCGAGGAGTACCGCGCAGGCAATCCCGACGGTTTCGGATACACCTGGTTCTGCACGACCTACGAGGCCTGGAAGGGACGGGCCCGGCCGTCAACGCGGCAGCCCCATCTGGGTGGCGAGAAGGTGTTCGTCGATTTCGCCGGCGACACCATCGACGTCATCGACTCCTTGACCGGGGAAGTGCAGCCGATGAAGCTGTTGGTGGCAGCGATGGGCGCTTCGAACTATACCTACGCCGAGGCCTGCGCGAGCGAGGGATTGGCCGACTGGATCCGGGCGCACGTCACCTGTTCGCCTTTCTCGGCGGGGCCCCGACGTTCGTGGTCTGCGACAACCTCAAGGCCGGTGATGAGTGAAAATCACCAGCGTGCCTTCGGCACGACTTGCGCATCTCGGCCTTCAGAAAAGCCACTGACTTGAAATGCCGAGTGGCGGCGTTATGCGGCAGGAAGCGCTGCCGACAGGCTGACATCCTGATCCTCCTGAAATAGTTCATGCGCTCAGCGGCGGTCGTCATCGCACGATGCTCGTCGCCATTGATCGCGAATCGGTCCAGAGCGTCGCGCCGGCGAACGTCACGCCCGCCGAGGCGGATAGTCTCGTTCTGCAGCACGAACACGTTGCTGGCGGCCGCGGCGGCCTTAGCCTCCCGAGGGTACGGTCGATGTCCGCACCGTAGGCCTCATGATTGCCCATGACGTAAAACCACGGGCAGGTCCGGCACGCGCTTGATCAACCAGCGGACGCCGCGTTCGGCGCGGGGAATGAGGTCGCCAGCAACCACCATGACGTCGAAGGCCGGACGGTCTGCCGGTGCCTGGAGGTCAGCCGCGGGTGAGCTCGACATGAATGTCGGACATGGTCCAGAGCCGCACGGTCGAGAGGCCCGGCTGACGCCATCGCCTCGAATAAAGTCGTCGATGGCCGGCGCGAAAACGACCTCGTTCGAGCCGCAGCGAGGGCATCGTGCTGCGTCGGATGGTAGGTGAACTCGCCTTGCTGGTCCTAGGCGCTACAGCGAAATCTGGCCATCTTAGCGCTCCTGCTGCGGCGAGGGCGGCGGCACCTCGGTCAAAGTGTCGGCGTCGCGGTCGTAAGCGCGTAGTAAACGCTGGCCTGGCCTCGCCAGCGGCGCAGCCGGCGGACGTTGTCGAAGCCCTGCCCCAAGCGGGGCGGCGCTGGATCGCCGGCCGCGTGCTCTGCGCAGCGGGTTTCGAGCCACCCTTTGTTGGCATGCAGCCGGCCTTCCGCGCCGCAAATCTCGCAGGTGCAGGCGGAGCGGGCGACGGCCAGGTCAACTGCATGGCCGAATCGCGGACTCGGTGGACTTCGAGGCTTCGGTGTCCCAGTCGACGAGCAGGATGCCCATCTTCTGCTTGATGCGGACGAATTCGAAGGTCTCGCCGTCGCGGAGCGCGACTTCGATCCTGCGACAGAGCCGGACCAGGATATCCTGCCACCCTCGCTCGCAGTGCGGGTAGCCGAACGAGCGGCTAGGCTCCTCGGCCGTCGTGAGGAACAGACGCGGGTGCCACAGCATGAGGTCGCGGCGCCAATCCATGTCATTACTCCCCCATCTCATTACTCCCGACCTCCAGGCTGGAGGGGCGATATCGACAAGAACATCGTTCGCGCGATCGTACCGCCTGCAGGTGACCTTATGACCGACGACGCGCTGCACAATGCAGATGTTCTCCAGCCCCGGACACCTCTCGACGGCCGTGCCCTGGGCATGAGTCTCGCAGCGGATGCCATCCCCTCCGAGCTCGATCTCGATGGTGAGGTCCGCAGCAGGTGAGCGCGCGCGGAGAATCGCGATGCACATGGCGCAGATGGGCGCGGGCCGCGCCGATACGCCGGTGGAGGGGGCGCCGCTCGATCGAGTTCGACCCGCGTGACCGCCGGATACTCGAGCCCATCACGGAGGCGGCCGCCAGCTACTAACTCGAGCTCTCGGCTCTGGAATAACATCGGCCTGCCCGCACTTCGTGCTCCCGGTGCCGCTGTCCCGATGGTCGCACCATACTCCACGATGTAGAACACCGCAGCGGGAACGTTGGCACCGAGACATCTCACCAATTTGCTCGATCGCCTCAACGAGGAGATCAGCGGCGCACCTATGTCGTGCGAATCCTCCCCAATGCCGAGAGCTGTTTAAGGCTGGTACGGGCGCTGACCGTCGAGCGCCATGAGGCCTGGCTCGAGGACCATCGCCATCTAAACATGGATCTGCCGAAGGAGCACAAGGAGGCGCTACGCCGGCGGCCTGACGATGCTCAGGCCCACCAAGGGGATGCACGCCCCCCTCTCCGCCGCCGTCGCTCGCCAGGGCTACGCTTTTGCGCAAGCGAGCGACGGCGGCTCCGAGGGGATGGCTCGGCCGGATCCCATGATCGATTTTGCTGAACTTGACGCACAGAACTGCCGATCCGGGCCGTCGTCGTGGTGCGGCTGCCGCTGATCGTAAGCGAGCCGAACGCCTTTCGTCTGCGGCCTGAACGTCTTTATTGTCTCCACGGCAAGCGGCCCCGTGGGCCGCTTTTCGTTTTGTGAATGGGCGCGCAGTCTCGTCAGCTTTCAGTAAGCTAGTCCCAATAATTGGTTGTTGGGTTTAGCGGGGGTGGCACGGACATTGCTGTGGTTTCCAGAGCAGTGGAGTGGAGTGTCACCTTCCGCTAAACTCACCAGCAGTGCGGATGCGGCAGGTGCTTCAACTCAGCCCCCCTGGTCGGTCGGCACCGTGTCGCGCCCGCTGCTTCTAAATCACGGGCCATTCCCGGTTCTGTAAGTTACGCTCGTTCTGCGAGCGATGACCTCCCGGTCAGCTTCTTCCGCTGCTTTGAGGCTGGCCGTGTGGGGGTTAGCGGCGCGTGGCAGGGACAGCGCTTCCCCTGTGTATGCGTGGGGGTTACTTGAGCGCCGAGTCACGTGACCGCTAACTATCGGCAGTGCGGGCGGGGCAGGGACAGCGTCCGCTCCGGCGCAACCGAACGGCGCCGAGTCTCACCCGCACTGCCTGCGATCTGAGGCTGATCCCCGAGCCCCGCGAGGCTGCAACCCCGGTTCTGGTAGTTGTGCCACGGCTTTTGCGATGAATGTATCCCACCGTCAGCTTCTTCCGCTGTTTGAGGCTGGCGCGTGGTAGGGAGAGCGCTTTTTCTCCAAGCGGGCGCCGAGCCACGTGGCCGCTAACGTTCCCGCTGTTTAGGTCGCGGCTACCACCTTGAGCGGCCTGTCGACCCGGGACCGGTATGATCCTTTAGGCCATCGATCACCTTGAGCGCCACTTCGAGTTCATCTCGAAGATGCTTCGTAATCCGCAGTCCGCTCGCAAGCTCCTCGCGGCTGATTTCCGCGCCGTGGGCGACTTTTTGTTCTAGGTCGCGTATAGCGTGGTCGATCTTGTGCAGCGAGAACGTGCCAAGCATCATCCGGCTCCGTCCACGATTAAGGGTCGGTCATCCGGCCGCGCGGGTAGGACCCACAACGTAAAAATGCGTCCATTACATGGTTGAGTAAAGCGGGTGGCGTTGGGGGAAAATCTTTTCCCATCTCGCGTCTGAGCGCCTCGAATTCGGCTAAGGTCGAAAGAGGGCACTCCGCCACCGCGTCCATTTTTGAGCAGATAACTTCAACCCGGAATCGCCGAGCGGCCAGCTGCTCTTCAGTTCGCTGTGGCCCGTAGGTGTCTTCTGCCGGGCTATGGCTTGGCCTACGGGCGTAGTCCGTGAATGCTTGGATTGCCGCTACCACATCGGTCCTAGGCACGGCGGTTACTCCTATGAGCGGAGCCAGCTCGAACAGTTGCGGGCCGAGCGCTTCAATATGACATGCACGCGGGGCGCGGCAACCCACCGGTACTGGTAGGTGCTCTCCAGTTCTTCTCCACCATAAAATGGTAGCACCTTGGGGAATTTGAACCTCTCGGGCGGAAAGGTGGCCAGCCCCGGTCTTCGAGGACGGGCTGGCTACCATCGCTTGCGACATCGTTTGGGCGACCCCGCACCCGGACTCGTCGCCCTAAGCCGGTTCCAGCATCTTGATCTCGCTGACATCAACTTCGCGTCGGCGTGCCACGCATCGGGGGCTGCCTGCAAACGAAGCTAGATGGCCGGGCCGTTGCCGACCGGCTTTCCAATCCGGGCGGCCACGTTCGGACTGACCGGCTTCTTCTCCGCGAGGATGTCGTGCAGATGCTGCCTGGAATCCCAGCGCTTCTGCAATCTCGGTCTTAGACTTCCTGATGTACTGTAGAATTTCATCAAGGACGGCGCCCGGATGAGA
>NZ_LBIY01000061.1:0-12692 GCF_028128625.1 Bradyrhizobium sp. CCBAU 45389
TTGCGCCTATTGTTGGTCTCGCTCTGGCGCTCGCTCAACTGTCTAGCTCAGCTCAATCCGGCTTCTTAACGGTCGACTCGTTAAAGTGCTGGTCAAGAAAGCTGACGTTTCATCGAAATGACTTTGGCTACCCTACAGGACATGAATTGCCGGAGAGCTGCCTAGTCGAACTCCTTCGCCGCTGATGTTCACGAGTTTAAGTCAGGCCTTGTTGACCAGACCGTCGCCGAAGACCGGGGCTGACCGCCTTTGTCCCCGAGAGAGTCGTTCGGCACTCAACCCTCCCACTCTAGAAGCGCGCGTATGCGTGCAGCGATCCGCCGCGCGTCCTTCGGCCTAAGATTGGGCTTCACGCTGTCGAGGATGCCTAACACTGCCCGAGCCTCCTCGGCATCAAATGTCGCGACTTGGCGATCTGCCAGGCTCAAAGACTGATCGGCCGCCCGGGCCTGATTGGCTGCAAGCACCTCAAGCGCTTGCGACCGTAGGGCCGTGATGTGCCGCTCGAATATATGCATCCTTTGGCCCCATGGTTGGGAGTTAGCGGCCACGTGGATCGGCGCTCAATCTGAGAGAAGAAGAAGCGCTGTCCCTACCACGAGCGCCGCTAACTCCACCGCCAGCTTCGGGGAGGGAAGAAGGCTGGCGGTAGGATACATCCACCGCAAAAAGCCGTGGCACAACTACCAGAACTGGTTGCCGCATCACAGTCACGGTCGCCTGGCAATGGGGGCGCGACTCGGCGCCGAGAAGGATGCAGGGCACCTACTAGGATTGGTCGGCACGCTAACCCACGGCCGAGGTCTACACTGAGGCTCTTTTTTTCTTGCAGATGGGAGAGACCCGAGTGACCAGCCGCATACGAATTCAATGCATCAACAAGACTGACAGGCAGAACCCTCACGAGCGAATCAAAAACGTTGGCGGAGTAAACCCGGACGGGTCTAGGTGGAAGCAAGCCGTCGATCACACGATCAAAGAAATCGAAAACGGTGTATGGGAGTTCTATGTCGAGGAAAAGCGCACGGCCGATGTGATCGTGGCCGTCCACAACGGGCACAAGTACATCAAGACGAAGGCCGACGGCATTCAACCGGACAATTTTCTTTCACTCCCTGAGTGCCCCTGATTGCTGCAAGGATTAAGCTTATTGGCGATCCGGCTGATCAGTAGTATAATTTTGATAGAGCGCCTCCCGAGAGTCACTTGAAAAGGTTGGACGTGTACGCTGCTATCTGCCAGCCTTCCGTTCTGAGGCCAGCCAGTCTGCGAGCGGATCGCTCGATGCGGTCTCCCCGGTAGGCAGACCGGAAGCCCGGTCAAGATACCAGTCGATTGCCTTGCGATCCCAACGCTGAGTGCCGGGGATAGCCTCCGGCACCAAGCCCTTCTTAATCCACGTATTGAAAGCGTCCTTGGAGCAGCCGCAGTAGGCTGCCGCGTCGGCCTTAGTGAGGCCCCGAGGTGCGATCTGATCGGCGCGTAGTATCCGCTCCGAACGTCTCAGCTCTGCGGGCGAAGGTTTGTCACGCTGATGATCACCGTCCATTTGGACCTATGGTAGAAGTTAGCGGCAACGTGACTCGGCGCCCGAGCTGGAGTTAGAGGCGCTGTCCCTACCACGCCCCGCCAACTTCAACATGGCCAGCCTCAAGCGACTGAAGCTGACGGCGGAAAGTATCGTCCGGAAAGCCCGTGGCGCAACTACCAGGACTGGTTGCTGCCTCACGGGGCTTGACGATCAGCCTCGGATCGCAGGCAGTGCGGGCGCGACTCGGCGCCAGGTCAGGATAAGAATCGGGCGTTGTCCCTACCGCGCCCGCGCTGCAATTGAGATTAGCGGTGACGTGACTCGGCGCTCTAGCCCCTCGCGTACACCGGGGCACGCGCTGTCCCTGCCACGCGCCGCTAAGCTCAATGGCTGAGTATTCGGGCTAGCTTTCCAAAAGCTGTCAAAGATCCGCGCGGAAAATTTACAAACGAAAAGCGGCCCGCTTGGGCCGTTCAAAGCTCAATCTGTTGTGGGCAATCATGCAGCCACGCAAAGACGCTCGCTAGACTGTAAGGCCGTGCGACTTCATGGCCGTCAAGCTTAAGGGGGTGATCTTCGATAAGATAGAATTGCCCATCGGCTGTTCTGACCATCCGATCTCTTAGCTCAAACCACACGCCCGTCGGCCACCTTTTGTAGGATACTCGCGTCGCGAAATTGACCGCTTCAGCAATGTCCCGCGCTCGCAAATGCCTTAAAGGCTTAGCCTTTGGTGCCATGATTTCCTCGTCGGCTCAAAAGCCGCGCGGATGCGACTCGGCGCCTTTATCGGCTGGGGGGCTTAGATAGAGGCGCTATCCCTGCCGCATCCGCACTGCCCCGTGAAGTTAGCCCCTCGGATCATAAAGGCTAACCCACACCCTGCTTTCCCGTGAACCTTTACCCGCTGGGAGCTGAAGTGCGGTTTAGCGAGAAAGCCGCCGTGCGTGGCCTACCTAAATTGATAGGCCAGACTGAGCCGACTTAACGCCGCTCAGCCTGTCAGTATTTCAGCCTCGGTCTTTTGCAGAACGATCAGGCCGCAGACAAAAGGCGTTCGGCCCGCTTACGATCAGCGGCAGCCGCATCACGACGACGGGCCGGATTGGCGCTCAGCCAATCTATTGCACGCTTACGGCTGATTGGCGTCACGATTTCAGGCACTCCCGGCCCCCACGTCTCTTCGACCAAATAGACTCGCCCGCCCGACCAACCGATTTGTTCGGCCTAGAAGGGTCTTAGTGTTGTTTGAGAGTGTAGGGGCGCCGGCGCGTGCGGGAGGCCCATCTATATTGGTCCCAAAGCCGTTGAGCTATGCTCTGGTGCGTGAAGACGCGTTCCCCGCTCTTTTCGATCACCAGCTCGCGAGTAAGCCACTCTAAACGCAGCTCGGCCTCCAACGGGCATTTGCCGTCACAGATACGCGAGCACGCATGATATCGCGCGCGATGTTCCGCCAGTTGAACCCGCCTTGACGCGGCCGAGGCTCGTCTTCGACGAAAGCGCCCGCGTCGGGCCATGCGAGTAAGATCGCAGCTATGTCCTCAGCGGCAATAGCCGGTCGTTCCGCCTTCAATGCGTTCACGAGCCCAAACCGAGAGTCGCTATAGTCACCGCGATCAATCGCGTCTCGCAGCTTGGGGGACTGTGCGACTAGCGTTTCGATGTCGAGCCGCCCTTCGACGGATCAAGCAAGTCCTCACCTTCCGGCAAATCAGCCGCACGCAGCGCCTCGGTGAGCGCGCCTTCATCGGCCACGCTAGTTGTTTGGTTGGTCCGCGCGCCTATCGCATCCCGCACGAATTGAGGGATGGCGGGCAACGTGCGCGCCTTATACGCCTTGGTCAGTGCAGCCGTGTCAGAACGCTTGCCGTATGTCTTCCCGTCGTGAATACGCGTCACGCCCGGCGCCACAACGTACCCGCCAACTCCCTTAACGTCGGTCTCGCAGTCCCGCTTCAGCTTACCGGCGCTGCACCCTAGCCTGTCGGGATTAGAGAAATAGAGATGCCGCCCGCCGCCTTGGGTCCGCACGGCGACGGTTTTCTTGGGCAACTCACCGTTTCGTTCGACGAATAAGTCGAACAGCCTCACTCCATCGCGATGCTCGCCATTGCGCTCTTTCAGGTCGTTGTCTACCACTACAAGGCCGCTCGGCCCGCAAGCGATGGCCGGGAGGACATCAGGCTTCTCGCTCATCAAGCGCCGTACCGGCGCCCGGTTAGTTGTCGCACCGATAGCGAACGGCTCAAATCCGTGTTTGTCAAAGAACGCGCGACGCTTCGCTTCCCGCTCTTCCGCGGGAATTTGTGTGTCGAACTGACCGTGCGCGAGCGTCAACGGGACCTTGCTCTCCCCGTCGACAAAAAGGATCGCAATGCCTGCGTTCACAAGCTCAATCGCGATGCTCCTATTGTCGCGACGCGCCCCGTCTACTCGCGCCCACTCGCGTTTCCAGTCGCGCACTTCCGCGTCGAGCGGTTTAGTCATTGCTGTAAGCCCTTCCGGTAATCGTTAGCTGGGCAGCAACCTCATTGTCGAGCTGTTCGACATCCCGCATTCTCTGGTCCACCGCCGCCTTGACATCTTCAAACGAAAATCCGTAACCGGCGGCCTCTATCTCAACCTTCAGGTCGTTCTTCGTGTCCTGATACTCTGCCTTCTGATCGGCAAAGATCTGCTCCACGTTAAACAGTCTCTCGATATAGCGCTTCAGCGCTTCAGCGCCTCGCGACTCGCGATATGTGCGTTCGCCTTCTTGCTTTTTTCTGATTCCTCGAATATAAATTCGACCTCAGAGGGGGCCTTCCTGATTCGAGAATCGCCAGCACTACCTTCCCGTGCTGGTCAATAAATAGCTTCCCGTCGCTACCCTGAATCGCGGGAGCGATCAGCGTTCGTCCGATATGGTCGACCCCCTTGAAGTGGGCGGTGGCTGTGCCGGATCGCGTGTGCGTCATGATTGCTAGTCCTCTTGGGGTTTACGCTGCGGCCTTGGCGGCAGCGCGTTTGTGGCTATGGGTAGCGTGCGCCGTGGCCGCACGCTTTGCGGTTTTCGTTTTGGTCGGTAAAACGATCTAATTGATCAGCTTTGTTAGCTCGGCCTTCGACTGGCCGACGCGCCCATCCAGTTCATCAGCTCTGGCCGAAACCAGTAGAGCAACAAGACGCTGAGCCTGATTGGGGTCGAGTCTGCCGAGCAGATCGCGGTTCGCCTCATCATTACGGCCCAACTCGTCGAGTGCCCTCAAAACGCCGCGCGTAAGCGGTCGAATACGCCTGGACTTCGCTTCGGCATTGGCATCGTTGATACCCGCGTCAATGAATCGATTCTCAATTGCGTGCAGTAGTGCATGCTGGGCATCTGACTTCAGTGCGGCGATAGCGTGAGCGGAGGTTGCGCCGTCGAACAGCGATCCCACCTCAATTTCTCGGAGGTCCGGTTTGGTTCGGCCGCGACGCTGCTTTGTGCTGAGCGACTGACCGACCTCACGCTGAGCGGCTTGCAGCTCTGCTCGACCTCGGGCGATCAACACACGGGCCTGCTCGACGCTCACACCTGCGGCCTTAGCGATCTGATCGCGCGCATCGGTGAAGCCTAATGATCTCAAGCTAGCATCTGCCCAAGCAGCCAGGATCGGCCGCTCAAGCTTCGAGGCTCGCTGCAAGCGCTTCAGACACTCGCGCGCGATATGCTCACGAGTCGCCGCTGTGGCTCTGGACTGCAAAGCGGCCTCGATCAACCGCCGACGAGCGCGAAGCTCCGAAAGTTGTAAACGGTGGACGTGCCTCTCGGGGCCGAACAATTCCACATCGTCACCATCGAACGCACTGCGTGCGTCGACGATGGATGTGAGCTTCGACTCGCCTAGTTCGTTTGGAAGCGGGTCGAACGGCACCTCTTTTTGTACGTGATCCCCCTTTGCGTTCACGAAGCCCGGAGGCTGCATGGGGATGCCGGTAAGGCGGTCGGCTTCGGCCTCTGCGGCGGCGCATTCGGCCGGAGTTAGCGCGAGTAATTTGGACATGTTTGGAGCAGATAGGGTTAGGCGGCGCTTTGGGCGCTCGAAATGAAAGCCTCTACGGCCTGGGCGATGGTGGTCTCACGCCATGCGCGACGCCTACCGTGCTGGAGATCAGGCTTCGGAAGCCGACCAGCTGCTTAGGTAGAATTCAAACGACGACGCGCCGCATCCCCCGAGCGCGTCTCGGAAAAATTCAGCGGACTGGAAACGGTATTGATTGGGGTAGTCGGCCGCGAACTGAATAGGGTTGGCGGGCCGGGTATCGTGATGGCGGATTGCGCCCATGGCGAAGTCTCCGTGAACGAGTGAACGTTGTGGTGGACTCCGCGCCGCAGCTCGGATTTGTGGGTGCCGCGAAACCGCAGGATTACCTGCAAATGCCCCCTTCGGGGACACCGACCGTTTTTCTGCGGTCTAGGAAGATCGGCTCGGCTCGCCGGTCCCTGCCATCCGCCTTGCGTCCAAGTTCGGCGGTTCACTTCAAGGTGCTTCATCAATATAACGCACAACTAACGTAAGCGGTCCCAAGCGGCTCTCAAGACTTTTCGTTTTTTTCGCTGCCTTTTTTTTCTGAGCGTACCCTCCCCCTCAAGCGCCCTTTACGCCCCTAGACATGACCTGCCACCGAAGTTTCATCCAGCCGCAGTTAGAGTGTAACCGGCATGAGGCCCCCACCTAGCCACCCCTCGGCTTGCGCGCGATACAGCCTGGCATGAGCGGATCGGTGGAGGTGGAACGATGGCAAATGGCATGCTTGATGCCAGGCAGGAAGATGACTCCTATCGTCGCGTCGAGGTGATCACTGGGGAGCGCCGACGGCGTCGGTGGACGGGCAAGGAGAAGGCCCGGATCGTGGCGGAGAGCTTTGGGGAGGGTGCGAACATCTCCGAGGTTGCGCGGCGCAATGGCGTTTCGCGGGGGCTGCTTACGGTGTGGCGACGCCAAGTTGCGGCGGCGGTGGTGGGCAAGGCGTCGAACTTCGTGCCAATCCAAATTGGTGCCGAGAGCGGTAGCGGGACAGCCGGCGAGCCCGAGCGTATTTCGCGGCTACAGACGAAGCCTTTGGAGATCGCCGCGCCGCCGGCCAAGGTTTGCGGGGTTGTCGAGATCGAGGTGAACGGGGCGCGCATCCGGGTCGAGCCGGGCGTGGAGCTGGCGACGCTGTCGACCGTGCTGGCGGCGCTTCGGGGCATCCGGTGATTGCGCTACGCTCTGACCTCAAAGTGGTGCTGGCGACACAGCCGGTCGATTTCCGCAAGTCGGTGCATACGCTGTCCGCACTGGTGAGCGAAGCGCTGCGTGCGAACCCGTATTGTGGCGACGTCTTCGTGTTCCGCAGCAAACGCATGGACAGAGTGAAGCTTCTGGCGTGGGACGGCAGCGGCATGGTGCTGGTGACGAAGTGGTTGCACCAGGGGCACTTCACTTGGCCGCCGATCCGCGACGGCGTGGTGCATCTCAGTGCGACGCAGCTCGCGATGCGGACGCGCGTCTCACCCAAGCCTGTGAAGCAGCCGGCCGTTGTCGGCTGAGAGGAGAGGATTTCGCTGGAGCCTGTGGCGCGCGGATGTATGGTCCGTTCATGGTGATTCGCCCGGACGTTCTCCCGACTGATCCAGCCGCTCTAACCGAGATGGTGCTGGCGCTTGACGCCGAGAACGAGAAGCTGCGTGTTGCGATGCAGACGCTCAAGGAGATGATCTTCGGGAAGCGCTCGGAACGGCTTGCCACGCTCCTGGCCGAGCAACTTGCGCTTGAGCTTGACGATCTTGAGACAAGTGTCACGCCGCTTGCAGCTGCCAACGACGATGTGCCTGCGGCGAAGCCGGCCGATAAGCCGCGCAAGAAGGCGCGCCGCAACATCGGCGCGTTGCCCAAGCATCTGCCGCGCTGTGAGCAAGTCCTGGAGCCGGAGGTGACGGCCTGCCCGTGCTGCCAGGGCCAGCTTCACAAGATCGGCGAGGACGTCAGCGAGGTGTTGGACGTGATCCCGGCGATCCTGCGCGTGCTGCGCACGATCCGTCCCAAATACGGCTGCCGCGGCTGCACTGATGGCGTGGTCCAGGCGAAAGTGCTGCCGCGCCTGATTGAAGGCGGCATGGCGTCGACGGCCCTCGTGACCCACGTGGTGGTCTCGAAGTTCGCCTGGTATTTGCCGCTGTTCCGGCAGGTTCAGGTCCTGGCCGGCCAGGGCATCCATCTTGACCGCGCGACACTCGCCGGTTGGGTCAAACGTGCCGCGTGGTGGCTCAGGAGCCTTTATGAGCTGCAGCTGCGGATGATTCAGGCCGCGCCGCGCGTGTTCTGCGACGAGACGCCGATGCCGGTGCTCGATCCCGGACGACATCGCTCCCGCATCTGCCAGTTCTGGGCGCATGCTATGGATGACCAGCCATGGGGTGGCCCCTCGCCGCCGGCGGTTGCCTACGTATTCGCCGACGGCCGTGGCACCGAGGAGATCGCCGGACAGTTGACGGGCTTTTCCGGCATTCTGCAGGTGGACGGTTATGCCGCCTACAAGGCGCTGGCCCGCGGTCATGGCGGCGCGATCCAGCTCGCCTTTTGTCTCGCTCATGCCCGACGCAAATTCGTCGAGGTGTACAAGACCACGCAGTCGCCATTCGCGCGCGAGGTGATTGAACGGCTGCAGGCGGTCTATGCGATCGAGGCAGAGATCCGCGGCAGTAGTGCGGAGCAGCGGCTGGCCGCCCGCCGCACCAGGAGCGCACCGTTGATGGCGGCGCTCAATGCGCGACTGACCGAGATCGTCGGCCAGCTGTTCTCCCAATCGAAGCTGACAGAGGCGATCAACTATGCGCTCAATCACTGGGACGGACTGACGCTGTTTCTCCGCGACGGCCGCGTCGAGGTCGACTCCAACACAGTCGAGCGTTCCATGCGCCCGATTGCCATGGGAAGACGCAACTCCTTGTTCAGCGGCAGCGAAGGCGGCGCCGAGAGCTGGGCCATCCTGGCGTCGATCGTGAAGACCGCAAAGCTCCATGAGCTCGATCCGCAGGCCTATCTGACCGACGTGCTGGAGCGCATCGTCTCCGGGCGAACCAAGAGCCATCAACTGCACGAGCTGCTCGCCTGGCACTGGAAGGCGGCGCGCCAGCGCACCGCACAGGCCGCTGCGTGAGCCCACGTCGCCATAAAGCATCGTCATCGATGGCCGCCGCCGCGATGCCACTTGCGGAACTCGAGCGATGGCTGCAGGCTCGCGTCGATCAGCATCCTGCCGCCACCAATCTCCCCATGCTCGACGGCTACGTCGCCGCAATCGTGGCCGGACCGGTGTCGATGAGCCCACTCGACTGGATCTGCCCGCTGCTCGCCATTGATGCCGATGCCTTCAACCACGGCGGCACCCCGGAGTTTGCAGCCTTATCGGCCGTCGCGCTGTGCCACAACGATATCAGCAACACCCTCTCGACCGCACCCGACAGGTTCGCGCCGATGCACCGGCGCAAACCCAGTGGAGACGTCGATCCGCGACCATGGTGCCAAGGCTTCTATGCCGCGATGCGGCTCAAGCTATCGGCGTGGGCGCCGTTGCTGGACGCCAGCAACGTCAATCACGGCCTACTTCTGCCCATCCTGCTGCACTGTCGCGACGATCAGGGCCGTCCGCTGCTTGGACCACCACGAAGCGGCCGCGAGACCAAGAACTTTCTGCGTAACGCCCACGCCGATATTCCGGCGGCGGTCGAGGCCTTGCGGCAATACTGGATGCCGATCCGCTACGCCCGCGCTCGCTGATCACCGGACGTGGGAACTCATACCGGTTACGTTAGAGTCCCGTTGGGTATTGCAGCGAGACCGAACTTTGGACCACCCAGAACTAGAGTTTTGCGCCGTGATCACGTTGGCGGGCTGGTCGCGCCGAGGTGGGTTTGCAGCAAAATCGGCGGTCGATTGCCGATCGCCCCATGGGGCCGTTCTTCGTTGTACAACAAGACTCAAGAACGCCCACAAAACCGTTCTTCGCGAGGTTCTTTATCGATTTCATCCTTGGTTTGGTCGCCGAGTTTGCGTTCATGGAACGGTCGGGAAGGCTGATGATGTCGCTTTCCGCTGCTCTCTGGATGGATCGCAAGCGGATCGATGGTTGGAGGTTCCAGAATGGATGTTCGATCGGGCAGCATGCCCTGACGCCGAGCTTTTGGCAGCTCAGCCGTTTGTCAGCATCGATGCACTTGCGGCGCTCTCTACGCTTCTCGATCTGGCGTTGAAGGATCGAACGCCATTAGCTGCCCTGCTTTCTGGCGCATCCAGAGCCTCTCACGACCAGAATCGGGGAGAGACTCATGTCACGGCAGACGGCAGTGCCAGCGAGCGGATACCGACACAATCGACAACCGCGGCCGCAGCAGCAGATGGATCTGTTCGGGAGTGGCCTATCGAACGGCGCCATCGGCGCGCCCACATGGCTGGATCTGCCCGCAGAAGCGCGGGCAGCGCTCACGAGCC
Organism: Bradyrhizobium sp. CCBAU 45389; assembly: GCF_028128625.1. NCBI lineage: Bacteria > Pseudomonadati > Pseudomonadota > Alphaproteobacteria > Hyphomicrobiales > Nitrobacteraceae > Bradyrhizobium > Bradyrhizobium sp. CCBAU 45389. The sequence continues at coordinate 10,030 of NZ_LBIY01000061.1, forward strand.
TGATGACGCAGTTGATCCTCGACCATGCAGCGATGACAGCGACGCCGCCCGCGAAGGAGGTCGATCATGATCTCTGACAAGGTCAGGCCTCATCATCTGGAGCGCAAGGCGATTCTTTACGTGCGTCAGTCTTCGGCCCATCAGGTGTTGCACAATCGCGAGAGCAGCGCGCTCCAATACGCCATGCGAGATCGGCTGACGGCACTCGGGTGGTCAGAGATTGAAGTGATCGATGATGATCTCGGTCGTTCAGCCGCCGGCGGCATACAACGCGCCGGATTCGAGCGAATGGTGGCGGAGGTCTGCCTCGGCAAGGTTGGTGCGGTTTGCGCCCGCGAGGTCTCGCGCTTCGCCCGCAACAGCCGGGATTGGCAGCAACTCATCGAGATGTGCCGCGTGGTCGATACCGTTCTGGTCGATCAAGAGACCGTCTATGCGCCAAGGCACGGCAACGACCGCCTGCTGCTCGGGCTCAAGGGCAGCCTCAACGAGTACGAGCTGGATCTGTTGCGCCAGCGCTCGCTCTCGGCCCGGTACGAGAAGGCGCGCCGGGGCGAGTTGGTTGTGACAGCGCCGGTCGGCTTCGTGAAGGCCGGCGACCGTTATGAGAAAGATCCGGATCGGCGCGTCCAGGAAGCGATCAAGCTGGTGTTCGACAAGGTCGAGGAACTGGGCAGCGCGCGACAGGCGCTCTGCTGGCTCCACGAGTACAATCTCGATCTGCCGGTGAAGCAGACCAACGGCGACACGGCCTGGCGGCGACCAAACTACTCTGCCATCCACCGGATCATTGAGAACCCGGTCTACGGCGGCGCCTATGCCTATGGTAAGACAGCTGTGGCGGCGGGATACAGCACCGCGGGCGTGAGCGCGAAGATCCGTCGCAAGGCGCGGAACGAATGGCTGACGCTGAAGCCCAACACTCACGAAGGTTATGTGAGCTGGGAGAAGTTCGAGGCGATTCGCACCATGATCAGCAGCAATGTTCCCACCAGTCGGCATCACGGCGCGCCCAAGCATGGTGACGCGCTGCTGGCCGGTCTGATCCGCTGCAAGCGCTGCGGTCGCAAGCTCACACTCCGGTACTCCGGCATGGAAAACCATATCCCGCGCTACAGCTGCAGCCGCGCCTGGATGGACAATGGCGGGGCCCACTGCATCGCCTTCGGCGGACTGCGCGTCGATGACGCCATCGAGGAAGCACTGCTTGGAGTCGTCGGTCCGGGCGCTGTCGCTGCCGCAACCGCTGCCGCCAAGGGGGCCAGGGAACGGCGCGATCAGGTACGCGATGCCCTCACTCGCGACCTCGAAGCGGCGCGCTATGCCGCCGACAGGGCTTTCCGGCAATACGATGCCGCTGATCCCGCGAACCGGCTGGTGGCCGGTGAGCTGGAAGCCCGCTGGAACAGAGCGCTCGCTCACGCGGCGGAGGTTGAGGCCAAGATCGCCATGCATGATGCGGCGATGCCCGCCCGCCTTGCTGATCCAGCCTCGCTCGGCGTTCTGGCCTCGAACCTCAAAACGGTCTGGGATGCGCCGACGACGGATGCTCGCCTCAAGAAGCGCATTGTGCGCACCCTCATCCATGAGGTCGTGGCCGATATCGACGACCCTGCCTCGGAGATCATTCTCGTGGTCCATTGGGTGGGGGGCGCCCACAGCGAGTTGCGCTTGCCGAAGCGCCGGCGCGGACAGCGCAACAGCACCTCTGCCGATATCGTCCAGGCCGTGCGTCAACTGGTGCTGATCGCCAGCGACGATCTGATTGCCGGCCTCCTCAATCGCAACGGCCTCAAGACCGGTAACGGCAATCGCTGGACCCGCGAGCGCGTCACATCAATGCGCTCGAACTTCCAAATCCCGGTGTTCAAGCCCGCCGAGGACGGGATCGAGCCATGGCTCAACCTTGGCAACGCCGCAAAGCTCCTGAAGATCGCGCCCAAGACGCTCCGACTGGCCGCTGAAGCCGGCGAGATCGAATCCATCCATCCTCTGCCGGATGGTCCTTGGATCCTCGCCCGCACCTGGCTGATAACAACTGCTGCTCAATCTATCGCCGAACGAGCGCGACAGAACCCAAAATACCCCGCGAGATCGCATCCCGCTCAACAAAATCTCTTCTCTTCAATCACATAGCCAGATGGGTGTTCTGATGCGCAGTTGTAGTATCTGCGCCAAGTCTCCACTTTTTGCTGGGCGTCCGCAAGAGACAGGAACCAGTGGGCGTTGAGGCATTCGGCCCGGAAGCGGCCGTTGAAAGCCTCGATGTACGCGTTATCCGGCATGATGTAGCCGGTGTCCCGTGTTTCCAGACTCGATCTAGCCCATTAGCGTAGACCGATCCGGGCCTCGGGGCACCGGGAGCACGCAAGTGCGGGCAGGCCGTCGCACTGACATGAACTGCGAGTTCGAGGTCGTTATCTGGCCGCCCCTGCGACTAGCCCGGATGCGCTGCGAGCGCGGATCCGTAATTGTCGTGTTGCCCGCAGCTCCCTTTCGCACTGACCATGGAGGGAGAGATGCGCATCATTGGCATGGACATCCATCGCGTGGCGGCCGAGGCCGTGGCGCTGCTCGAGGGACATCTAACGAAGCTCGGCCGCATTCCCATGACTCGTGACAGCTTGGAGGCTTTCGCCAGGAAGGAACTCACCCATGATGGT
>NZ_LBIY01000062.1:0-13452 GCF_028128625.1 Bradyrhizobium sp. CCBAU 45389
CGTCGATCCGAAACTCCTGCCGGAGCTAATCTGACCGCCAGACCCAACCGGTCAAAATCACTGTGCAGAGCAACTAGCATGCTGCCAGCGACCGCGGCGACGTTCGCGAAGACGCTCGGCAAGACCGCGATGGTCGGCGAGCCGCGTGCCACGCACCGGCGAACTCGTCGGCCCTATAAGACCAGAGTTCGCATGCCGTCCAAGCTCGACCCGCATATTACCGCGATCGAAGCGTGGCTCGCAGAGCAGCCGCAGCTGACGGCGCTCGCAATTGTCGGCCGGCTGCGCGAGAAATACCCCGAGGAGTTCGGAAAGAGACAGCATTCGATTGTGCAACGTCTGCTGAGGGCGCTCAGACGGAGGGCTGCCGAACGGTTGGTCGCCCAGGGCCCGCTCGACGACGCCACGACCGCTGCCCCAATGCCCGGGGTTGTGGACGGCTCGGGCTATGTAGGGCCCGACCCGCCCACAGCCCCTCTCGTCGAGCAAGCCGGGAAAGCCATCTGGCGCGACCGATTAATCGACATCGGATCGTCATCGGCAATGGCGCCATCACGGTAACATTCGCAGATGCGGCAATACGAGGTACTAGCTGGAGGAATGGGGGTGGACCGCGGCCAATGCGCAGCTTGGGTGCGCCCGCTACATCGGTGACCTTGGAACCCAGCGTGAGACTCCGCCGTGAATTCTTCGCTCGACGGCGCCTTTTGCGGTGTTTGCTGTGGCTGACGAGATTTGCGGCCTGGCGCCGGCGCTGGTCGGATCTGACCCCATGTTCGCCGTTGAGCTAGTGGGTGGCCCGCTTGGCGGCGTGCTCCTACGAGAGGCGCGCCGGATGAGCCGACGCGGAGCCTCAGGCATCGGAAGCGGGCCTGACGAACGTATAGCCGACCTTGAGCAGCACGCTTTCGATGCAGCAAGTATTTTTTCGCTGCTCTATGCCGGATCCCTACAACGAAGGAATACTTGTTGAACTAAGCCATTTCCTGCCTTTTCTATCCATCCCCGTTGCTGATCGCTTGCCGCGGTTGGCTTTCGGGGGACGATCGTGGCGGGCACTTCACTCCATTCGGAAGCGTTCTCGCGTGGCGCGCGCATGCTACGCACTGCGCTTGGCCCCGCGATCGCAGCCTTCCTTGAAGATTCGTCCATCGTCGAGGTGATGCTCAACCCCGATGGCCGGCTCTGGGTCGACCGGCTGTCCGGCGGCCTGGAGGATACCGGACGAACGATGTCCGCGGCCGACGGCGAGCGGATCGTGCGCCTGGTCGCGCACCATGTCGGCGCTGAGGTGCATGCCGAGAAGCCGCGCGTCTCGGCCGAGCTTCCCGAGACGGGGGAGAGGTTCGAGGGGCTTCTCCCGCCCGTTGTGGCGGCGCCGGCCTTTGCGATCCGCAAGCCCGCTGTCGCTGTTTTCACGTTGGATGACTACGCGGCGGCCGGCGTCATGACGGCCGGGCAGGCGCGCGCGCTCCGAGAAGCCGTCGCCGCCCGCAAGAACATCCTGGTCGCCGGCGGCACCTCGACCGGCAAGACCACGCTGACGAACGCACTGCTGGCCGAGATCGCTGGCACCACCGATCGCGTCGTCCTGATCGAGGATACGCGTGAGCTGCAATGCCGCGCGCCGAATCTGGTCGCGCTGCGTACCAAAGATGGTGTCGCGTCGCTGTCTGACCTGGTTCGGTCCTCCCTGCGCCTGCGGCCCGACCGGATTCCGGTCGGCGAGGTCCGGGGCAGCGAAGCCTTGGAGCTCCTCAAAGCCTGGGGCACGGGCCACCCCGGCGGGGTCGGAACGATTCATGCGGGCACGGCGCTGGGCGCCCTTCGCCGCCTCGAGCAACTCATCCAGGAAGCCGTCCTCACCGTTCCCAAGGCACTGATCGCCGAGACCATCGATCTCGTCGCGGTGCTGCGCGGCCGCGGCAGCGAACGCCGCCTCGCCGAACTTGCTCTCGTCGCCGGCCTCGATCCCGCCACCGGCGACTACCGCGTCCAGTCCGCCGAGGCGGGCGGCCAATCCTCGCATGCCAAGGACCCATCATGATCCAGCTCCCTCTCGCGATTAGTCACGTTCACCGCCGCTTCAACGAGTTCGCTGCGTTAGCCTTCATCTCCATCGCTTTTTCTCCCGCGGCCTATGCCTCCGGCTCCTCGATGCCGTGGGAGACGCCGCTCAACCAGATCCTGGAGTCGGTGCAAGGTCCAGTCGCCAAGATCATGTCGGTCATCATCATCACCGTGACCGGCCTGACGCTCGCCTTCGGCGATACGTCCGGCGGCTTCCGCCGGCTGATCCAGATCGTCTTCGGCCTGTCCATCGCCTTCGCTGCGTCGAGCTTTTTCCTGACGTTCTTCAGCTTCTCCGGCGGAGCCTTGGTTTGATGGCCGGCATCGTCGATCCAGAAGTGCCGGCCTTCTTCGCGCCGGTCCATCGCGCGCTCACCGATCCGATCCTGATGGGCGGCGCGCCCCGCACGGTTGCGATCGCCAATGGCACGTTGGCGGCGGCAATCGCGCTCGGCCTCCACCTCTGGATCCCCGGCGCGCTGATTTGGGCTGTGGGCCATGCCGCGGCGGTCTGGGCCGCCAAGCGCGATCCGCGGTTCGTGGACGTCGTGCGGCGTCACCTCCGCTATCCCTCTTATCTCGGCGCGTGACGCTTCCATGCTGAACCTCGCCGAATACCGCAACCGGCCTCACAGTCTCGCCGACTTCCTGCCCTGGGCCGCTTTGGTCGAGAAGGGCGTCGTCCTCAACAAGGACGGCGCGTTCCAGCGCACGGCGCGCTTTCGCGGCCCGGACCTCGACAGCGCGACGCCTGCCGAACTGGTCGGGGTGACGGCCCGCCTCAACAACGCACTCCGCCGTCTCGGCTCAGGCTGGGCGATCTTCGTTGAGGCCCAGCGCATCGCCGCTCAGATTTATCCGCACAACACCTTTCCGGACGTCGCATCCGCGCTGGTCGATCTGGAGCGGCGGGACGCTTTCGAGGAGGCAGGCGCGCATTTCGAGAGCCGGTATTTCCTGACCTTCGTCTGGCTCCCGCCGGCGGAGGACGCCTCGCGTGTCGAGGGCTGGCTCTATGAGGGCCGCGCGCAGGGCGGCGTCGATCCTCACGAGCTGCTGCGCGGCTTCGTCGATCGGACCAACCGCGTCCTGCAACTGGTTGAAGGGTTCATGCCCGAAGTGGCATGGCTCGATGACGGCGAGACGCTGACCTACCTGCATTCGACCATCTCGACCCGCCAACAGCGCGTCCGTGTTCCCGAGACGCCGATGCACCTCGACGCGTTGCTCGTGGATGAGCCGCTCGCCGGTGGCCTCGAGCCGCGCCTCGGCAACCATCACCTTCGCACGCTCACCGTAGTCGGTTTTCCGACCGCGACCCATCCCGGAATCCTCGACGAACTGAACCGGCTTGCCTTCCCCTACCGCTGGTCGACCCGCGCGATCCTCCTCGACAAGACCGAGGCGGTAAAACTGCTGACCAGGATCCGCCGCCAGTGGTTCGCCAAGCGCAAGTCGATAGCCGCGATCGTCAAGGAGGTGATGACCAACGAGGCCTCGACGCTGGTCGATAGCGATGCGGCGAACAAGGCCGCTGACGCCGATCTTGCTTTGCAGGAACTCGGCACTGACGACGTCGGCCAAGCCTACGTCACCGCGACGGTCACTGTCTGGGACGAGGATCCCGGCCTCGCCGCTGAGAAGCTTCGCCTCATCGAGAAGGTGATCCAGGGGCGCGACTTCACCTGCATGCCGGAAGGGGTGAACGCGCTCGAAGCCTGGCTCGGCTCGCTGCCGGGGCACGCCTATGCCAATGTCCGCCAGCCGCCGCTTTCGACATTAAACCTGGCCCACATGATTCCGCTGTCCGCAGTCTGGGCCGGGCCAGACCGCGATGAGCATTTCCGCAGCGCCCCGCTGTTCTTCGGCAAGACTGAGGGCTCGACGCCGTTCCGCTTCTCGCTGCATGTCGGCGACGTCGGTCACACCCTGATCGTCGGCCCGACCGGCGCCGGCAAGTCGGTGCTGCTGGCGCTAATGGCGATCCAGTTCCGCCGCTACCGGAAGAGCCAGATCTTCGCCTTCGATTTCGGCGGCTCGATCCGCACAGCGGCGCTTGCCATGGGCGGCGACTGGCACGACCTCGGCGGAAGCCTGTCCAACAGCGCCGAGGACTCCGTCTCTCTTCAACCGCTCGCCCGTATCGGCGATGCGGCCGAGCGCGCCTGGGCGGCCGAATGGGTGGCCGCGATCCTCGCCAAGGAAGGCGTCACCATCGATCCGACGGTGAAGGAGCACGTCTGGTCGGCGTTGACGTCACTAGCATCCTCGCCGGTCGAGGAGCGCACGATCACCGGCCTGACGGTTCTCTTGCAATCGACGGCGCTGAAGCAGGCGCTGCAACCTTATTGCGTCGGCGGCTCCTCCGGCCGCCTGCTCGACGCGGAAGCCGAGCAGCTCGGCTTTGGGTCGGTGCAGGCGTTCGAGACCGAGGGCTTGATTGGTGCTGGCGCGGCACCTGCCGTCCTTACCTACCTCTTCCATCGCATCGAGGGTCGGCTCGACGGCCGGCCGACCCTCCTCATCATCGACGAGGGCTGGCTCGTCCTTGACGATCCAGCCTTCGCGCAACAGCTCAGGGAGTGGTTGAAGACGCTGCGGAAGAAGAATGCTTCCGTCGTCTTCGCCACCCAATCGCTCTCCGACATCGACGGCAGCAACATCGCACCCGCGATCGTCGAGAGCTGCCCGACGCGCATCTTTCTGCCAAACGAACGCGCGATCGAGCCGCAGATCACCGCCATCTATCAGCGCTTCGGCCTAAACGATCGCCAGATCGAGATCATCGCGCGGGCGACGCCGAAGCGAGACTATTACTGCCAGTCCCGCCGCGGCAACCGGCTCTTTGAGCTCGGCCTTGGGCCGGTCGCGCTCGCCTTCTGCGCTGCGTCCTCCAAGGCCGACCATGCCGCCATCGACCGGCTGCTCGCCGAGCACAGCCGCGACCACTTCACGGCCGCCTGGCTCGCCGATCACGAGCTGCTCTGGGCCGCCGATCTCATCCCCGACCTGACAAACCTGGAGGCTCAATCATGACCGCTCTTGAAGTGCGGCGCGCTGGCTTGGCCGCTGCGACCGCTCTCTCGCTTGCCTTGTCGATCTCCTCCCTTTTGACGAAGCCAGTGTTGGCGCAGTGGATCGTCTACGACCCCTCCAATTTCAGTCAGAACGTGCTGACCGCGGCGCGCGAGCTGCAGCAGATCAACAATCAGATCCAGATGCTGAACAACCAGGCCCAAAGCCTGGTGAATCAGGGAAAGAACCTCGCCAACCTGCCGTTGTCGACGTTGACCCAGATTCAGGCACAGGTTGCCCGAACCCAGTCGCTGCTGAGCCAGGCCCAGAACATCGCCTTCAACGTCGAGCGCATCCAGACGGCGTACTCCACGACATACGGTTCGGCGGCGGCCACGGGTTCCAATGCGACAATGTTTGCCGCGGCTCAAACCCGCTGGCAGAACTCGGTCGGCGCCTTCGAGGACTCGCTGAAGGTGCAGGCCGGCGTCGTCGGCAACATCTCGACCAACTCCAGCGCAATGAGCTCGCTGGTCACCGCCAGCCAGTCGGCAAGTGGCGCCCTGCAGGCCGCCCAGGCCGGCAACCAGCTACTCGCTCTGCACTCGCAGCAACTTTCCGACCTTGTCGCGGTTCTGGCCGCGAAGGGGAGGGCCGACGCGCTGGAGCAGGCGCGCGTGACGGCCGCCGAGTCGCAAGGTGCCCAGCAATACAAGATCTTCTCGACACGCAGCGGCTACCAGCCCGGCAACGTCACCATGTTCAGGGGCAACTGAGGCACTGACCATGGAGCGCTCGGATATCCTTCGCGCAGGCGCGATGATCGTCGTGTTTGTGATTTTCCTCGCCGCGCTGCACGTCATCCATCGGCGTCCGGCCGAGCGGCCGGTATCCGACGCCCCCTCTGCCTCCGCTCCCGATGACCTCTCGGCCGAGCTGCTCCGCTGCGCCGAGCTTGGACCCCAGGATGCCGAAGATCCGCACTGCCAGGCGGTTTGGAAGGAGAACCGCGCGCGCTTCTTCGGTAGGCCGGCGCGGCCACTTCTGCCGCAAGCCGCGCCGGCCACACAGCCGACGACCAACGTCACGCAGGGAGAGAAGCGATGAACAACGTCGGCGTCATCGACACCTTCCTCAATACCTTCACCACCTACATCGATTCGGGTTTCGGTCTGATCAAAGGGGAGGTCACGTATTTGTCGTCGACATTGATCGTCATCGACATCACGTTGGCCGGCCTGTTCTGGGCCTGGGGCGCTGACGAAGACATCCTCCAGCGGCTGGTGAAGAAGACCCTCTACATCGGCTTCTTCGCCTTCATCATCACCAACTTCACCAAGCTCTCAGGCGTCATCTTCAATAGCTTCTCTAGCCTCGGCCTGAAGGCCGCCGGCTCGTCGATCTCGACCGCGGACTTCCTGCGGCCCGGCCGGCTTGCGCAGGTCGGCCTCGATGCCGGGCAGCCGTTGCTCGACTCCGCAAGCCAGATGATGGGCTTCACCAGCTTCTTTGCGAACTTCGTTCAGATTGCCGTGCTGATGGTGTCCTGGCTTCTGGTCCTGATCGCCTTCTTCATTCTGGCGGTGCAGCTGTTCATCACGCTGCTCGAGTTCAAGCTGACGACGCTCGCCGGTTTCATCCTTATTCCGTTCGCGCTGTTCAACAAGACCGCCTTTCTCGCAGAGAAGGTGCTGGGCAATGTCGTTGCCTCCGGCGCAAAGGTCATGGTGCTCGCCGTCATCGTCGGCATCGGCACCGGGCTCTTCTCCCAGTTCACCACCGCCTATGCCGGCGGGCAACCGACCATCGAGCAAACGCTCTCTGTCGTGCTCGCGGCGCTCGCCATGCTCGGGCTCGGCATCTTCGGTCCCGGCATCGCCAGCGGTCTTGTTTCCGGGGCGCCGCAGCTTGGCGCGGGCGCTGCCGTCGGTACGGGCCTTGCCGTCGCTGGTACGGCGATGGTCGGCGGCGCGGCGCTCGGTCTGGCCGGAAGGGGAGCGATGGCCGCGACCTCTGGTGCTGCGCCCGCTGCGCGTGGTGGTGCGGCGATGGCCGGCGGCATGTCCTCCGGCTACAGCCTTGCATCGGCCGGTCGGTCCGGCGCTGGCGGCGTCGCATCTGGTCTCGGTGGCGCGGGCCGGGCCGCGGCCAGCGCCGCGGCAGCGCCCGTCAGACGCGCCGCTTCGCAAGCGGCAGGGGCGATCAGGGAGAGCTTCACGTCCGGTGCCCGAGCCGCCGTCGCCAACACGGGTGGCTCCTCAACGATGGGGACCATCGGGAGTGGCGAGGCCACAAACGATGGCGCCGCCTCAAAAGCGCGGAGCGAGAGCGGTCCGCCCGCCTGGGCCCAACGCGTCAAGCGCAATCAGACCGTCATTCACGGCGCTCAGACAGCCGCGCAAGCCCTCAAATCCGGCGACAGCCATAGTGGCGGCCACTCCGTCGATCTCTCGCAAGGAGAATAACCTATGTCGATCTTCAGCCGATCGTCGGTCCGCTACGGCCGCACACCCGAACCCGAAACACCCTACCAGCGCGCAGCGCAAGTCTGGGACGAGCGCATCGGCTCGGCCCGTGTGCAGGCCAAGAACTGGCGGCTGATGGCGTTCGGTTCGCTGATCCTCGCTGGCGGCCTTGCCGGCGGGCTCGTCTGGCAATCCACGCACGGCACCGTCGTTCCCTGGGTGGTGCAGGTCGACAAGCTCGGCGAGGCGCAAGCCGTGGCGCCCGCCACCGCCGACTACAGGCCAAACGACCCGCAGATTGCCTGGTATCTCGCCCACTTCATCCAGATCGTTCGCTCGCTTCCGGCCGATCCAATCATCGTGCGGCACAACTGGCTGCAGGCCTATGATTTCACGACGACGGCGGGTGCGGCGGCGCTGAACGACTACGCCCGCGCCAATGACCCCTTCGCAAATCTCGGCAAGCAGCAGGTCGCGATCGACGTCTCCAGCGTCATCCGCGCCTCGCCCGACAGTTTTCGCGTCGCCTGGGTCGAACACCGCTTTCAGGATGGGGCGCTCGCCGGCACCACGCGTTGGACCGCGATCCTCACCATCGCGATTCAGCCGCCCACCGACGCCGATCGGCTTCGCAAGAATCCACTCGGCATCTACGTCAACGCCATCAACTGGTCAAAGGAGCTGGGACAATGACCCCGCCGATTTTCTCGAGAGCCGGCGATCCGGCTTCGCACTTTTCCATGGCTCATCAAAGCCGGAAAGACGGCGATACGTCTTTCCGTAAACCCGCCTTTGCGGCTTTGCTGATGGTTGCATCGGCGCTTGGCGGCTGCGCGCATAATTTCATCCCGCCAGACATCAACTACGATAGCGCGGAGCCCGCGATGCTCACCGCCGATCCGCCGGCCCCCGTCAAAATCGTGGAGTTGCCCCAGCCGCTGCCGCTGCCCGGGCAGTTGAAACCGCTAGCCGCGGGCAAACACGTCCCGGAAGCCGCCGATCCGAAGGTTCGCGTCAAACAGGCCAACGCGGCAGCACGGGTGCAGCCGGTTCGCAACGGCTTCATCAACGCGGTGCAGGTCTATCCTTTCTCGGGCGGTGCTCTCTACCAAGTCTATACGGCGCCCGGCCAGATCACCGACGTCGCCCTTCAGGAGGGCGAGCAACTCGTCGGTTCCGGTCCGGTCGCCGCCGGTGACACTGTGCGCTGGATCATCGGTGATACCGAGAGCGGAGCAGGCGCGACCAAAAAGATCCACATCCTGGTCAAGCCGACGCGGCCGGAATTGGTCACCAATCTCGTGATCAACACCGACCGGCGGACCTACCTTCTCGAGCTGCGTTCGACGGAAAGGACCTACATGGCCTCGGTCTCCTGGCAGTATCCCGAGGACCAATTGATTGCGCTTCGGCGGCAGAATGCGGCCGCTGAAACAGCAGCGCCCATTGCAACTGGCGTCGATCTCGCCGCGATCAACTTCCGCTACGCGATCGAGGGCGACGATCCGGCTTGGCGTCCGCTGCGTGCGTTCGACGACGGAAACAAAGTCTACATCGAGTTTCCGAGCGGCATCGTCCAAGGCGAAATGCCGCCGCTGTTCGTCATTGGTCCGGCCGGCGGGTCCGAACTGGTGAACTACCGCGTCAACCGCAACTACTACATTGTCGATCGCCTGTTCGCTGCCGCCGAATTGCGTCTTGGCGATAAGGACAGCGAGCGGCGCGTGCGCATTGTCCGCACCGACGGAAGGCCGCGCTCATGGCGATAGATAGCGAAAACGAACATCAAAGCGACATCCCGCCCGTTGCGCCGCCGCACCTTCGGCTTCGAGGCGAGCGGCCCCGTGTCACACGGCTCTCGCGCAAGGTCCTGATCGGCCTCGGTGCGGTGTCGGCCCTCGCGGTTGCGGGAGCGCTCGGCTACGCGCTGCAGACCGGCAATAAGCAGCCAACCGGGCAAGAGCTGCTCAGCACCCAGAACAGGCCTTCGGCCGAGGGGCTGGCGGGCTTGCCGAAAGACTATACCGGTCTGCCGCGTCAAGCGCCACCTCTCGGGCCGCCGCTGCCCGGCGATCTCGGCAAGCCGATGTTCAACGCCGGCGCGGTGCCGAACACCATGGCGGCGCTGTCGGATCCGGAGACGCAGCACAGATCCCAGGAAATCGAGGCGGCGCGGGTCAGCCGCCTTTTTGCCCAAACGGTTCAGCAACCGCAGAGCGCAAACCAACTCATCCCGAACACCGTCGCGGGCACCACGACCACCCCGGCCGCGACATCGCCCGTCGATGCCGAATCCGCCCAGAACATGCAGGACCGCAAGACGGCCTTTCTCAATGCTCCGACAGACAAGCGCACCGTCAGTCCGGATCGGCTTGAGGCCAAAGCCTCTCCCTATGTCGTGCAAGCCGGCACTGTGATCCCGGCCGCGCTTATCACAGGCATTAGGTCCGATTTGCCTGGCCAAGTCACTGCTCAGATCACTGAGGCGGTCTGGGACAGCCCGACCGGCAAATATCTCTTGATCCCTCAGGGTGCGAAGCTGATCGGCCAATACGATAGCTCCGTTGCGTTCGGCCAGTCCCGCATCCTCCTGGTCTGGACTCGCATCATCATGCCTGACGGCAACTCGATCGTGCTGGAGCGCCAGCCCGGTGCTGACACGGGTGGATACGCTGGACTCGAGGATGAGGTCGACAATCATTGGGGCATGCTGTTCAAGGCCGCTGTCCTCTCGACAATGCTCAGCGTCGGAGGCGAGGCGGGCACGAGCCAGAATGAGAACAACCTGGTTCAAGCGATCCGCAGCGGTGCGTCCAACAGTATCAGCCAGACCGGCCAGCAGATCGTGCAGCGCCAGCTCAACATCCAGCCGACGCTGACCATCCGGCCGGGTTTCCCGGTGCGGGTCATCGTTACGCGGGATTTGGTATTGGCTCCGTACGGAAAGGGAGGAACGCCATGACGAAGCTCAAGCTTGGGCCGCTCGAAGACCACAAGCCGGTCAAGCTCACGATCGAGTTGCCGGCGGCGGTCTTCAGAAACCTCAAAAGCTACGCCGAGATTCTGACGCGCAGCGGAGGCGCGACGACGCCAACTGAGCCTGCCAAATTGATTGCGCCGATGATCGAGCGTTTCATGGCAACTGATCGCGCGTTTGCCAAGGCCCGGCGGAATGTTGCTCAGCCTGCACAAACAGCAGTGGAAAGATCCGGGTAGCGCTCGCGAAGTAGGTCCAGAAACGGACGCAATGATGGATTTCCGTTGGCCTTCCGCCAATAGGCGTGAAAGCTCAGCCGCGTCGGTCCGTTGGTATCATGCACCTCGCGGAAGGTGACACCCGGATAGGATGCGCCAGTTGCACTTTCCAATGCAAGCAGAATACCCCAGCCCACACCCACCAAAGAGAGAAGCCTGTCGAGCCCCACCTCATGCCGAAGCAGCGTACAAGGATCGGAAGGTCCTAATTTGCTGATGAGGAGCTTGAGGAGTTCCGGTCCAGGGCCACGCTGTGACATCAAAAGTGGTTCGCGCCTCAGTTCGCCCCAGTGAACTACGTCACGGCCGGTCAGAAGATGGTTCGCGGGGAGGGCGGCAACAACACGCTCGCTCCAGAGCAGCAATGACCTGTCGCTCCATTTCGGATTGGGCTCGGCCACGATGGCGACGTCAATGGTGGAGCTGGCTAGGTGCGCAATCAGATGATCGCTTGCTTCCTCGACCATCCGTCGGTCGACATCGGGAAAGCGGTCCCTGTGCTCGAGGAGTGTAGCTCTGAGATTGCCGGCTGAGAGGGAGGTGTGAATGCCGACGGTCAGCCGACCACTCACGCCGCGGGAGCGGCTCCTGAGACGAGCCGTCATTGCTTCAGCTTCGCGTAGGAGGCGCCGTGCATCCTCAAGGAAGTCTTGACCCTCCACGGTTGGTCGCGTTCCGCCGTTGGTGCGCTCGAAGAGCTTGCTACCCACCGCGTGCTCGAGATTTTGAAGGCAGCGACTGAGCGTTGGCTGCTTGATTCTGAGCGTCTCTGCCGCTTGGCGGAGGCTTCGATGCTGGGAAACGGTGATTGCCCACCGCAAATCGCGAAATTGCACGGTCGAAGCGCACCCCCCTAACTCGCGCGGTTTGGTCCAATGCCATCGCGGTTGCGACCAATCGCAAATTCAGCTTGCCAGTGGAATGTGCTTCCGAATTAATTGCAAGCAATGTTTCACTCGAAATGGGTAGAACTGGGAACATCCATTTTCGTGGCCCCGTCCTGTGCGAGACTGCCCAGGCCACTCACTTGCCGCCTGCGGTCCAGGACAGCGCGCGACCAAACCGACGGCGGTGAGTCTCTGACAGTTTATGGTGGGTGTCTGCCTTTGACCAAAACTCACCAGCCACATGAAGGCGAGCAACGCACTCGGTCCGATACCCCTTTTGCTGACGTTCGGCCGCTAAACATAGCCTTATCGGACGAGTTCGGTGTTCTAAGTCCCGTTCAGTGGATGCGCAAATGCCGTAGTTATTTCTTCCTGCGACGTGGACGCGTTGCCTTGCGATTTTTAGGCAAGGTCTTGGCAAACCTTGCACCTTTTGGCGGCCGAGCAAACAAATCGGACAAATGGACGCCCAGCGTTTCGGCTATGCGGTCGAGAAGATCAATTGTCGGGTTCTTCGACTGCCGCTCCAGACTACTCATGTAGGACCTGTCAATCCCGGCGTCGTAAGCCAATTTCTCTTGCGAAATTCCTTGGTCTACGCGGATCCGACGAACATTCCAGGCTACAATCGCACGAGTTTTCATAGGCCAACTCATGCCATTTGAGGAAGGCGTCAAACCACGGGCTATAGCCCTACTATTGGCTCTTTCTCGGCGTGCCTCGACGTTATCTGATCTCAAATTCAGCCGCGCCTGGAATCGATGCCATCATCATACTTGGGCAGGTCGCTGCGATTTAGTGTTGCCCTTTGCGTGTTCCACCCGATCGTGATCACGGATTCCAGGCCATCGTGATCACCCATTCCAGAGCATCGTGATCACCGTTTCCAGCTGATCATGATCGCTATTTCCAGCGATCATGATCAGGGGACAACCAGGAGGCGCGCACCGCTGACAGTCTGCAACCGGGGTAGCTCGGTCTTTTGCTCAACAGCAGAGGATCGAGATGCCGACAGAGAGACTGTCCATGCGCCACATTCGCGAAGTTCTACGCCTGCACTACAGCGTCGGCATGTCGCAACGCGCCGTTGCCCGCAGCCTGGGCCTGGGCCTGGGTACGGTCAGCAAGTACGTCAACCGAGCCCGCCGCGCCGGTCTGACCTGGCCGTTGCCAAGGAGCTGGATGACGACGTCCAGCTCGAGTGCCGCTTGTATCCGCCGCCCTCCGATCGCCCCAGCGAGGAGCGTCCGCAGCCGGATTGGACGCTCGTGCATCGCGAGCTGCGGCGCCGGAACGTCACGCTGATGCTGTTGTGGGAGGAGTATTGCGACGCAAACTCCGACAGCTTCAGCTATGCGTGGTTCTGCGAGCGCTACAGGGAATGGGCCGGTCGCCTCAAGCCGACCCTGCGTCAAGTTCATATCGCCGGCGAGAAGCTGTTCGTCGACTATTCCGGCCACACCATGGAGGTGGTTGACGGGCTCTCCGGTGAGGTGCGCAGCACGCAGATCTTCGTCGCCGTGCTCGGCGCCTCGAACTACACCTACGCCGAAGCCAGCCTCAGCCAGAGCCTGCCGGACTGGATCGCCTCGCACGTTCGGGCATTTGCCTATTTCGGCGGCGTGGCCCGGCAGACGGTGAGCGACAATTTGAAGGCCGGCATCACCCGGGCCTGCTTTCACGAGCCGATGGTCAACCGGACCTATGCCGATCTCGCCCGCCATTACCGCACCGCCATCGTTCCGGCGCGGCCGTATCAT
>NZ_LBIY01000063.1:0-15356 GCF_028128625.1 Bradyrhizobium sp. CCBAU 45389
GGTCGGAGGTGGCTGGATCGAAGCTCTGCTTGAACGGCGTCGGCCCATGGTTGTTGCCGTCGCTGTCGCCAACAAGTTGGCTCGGATCATCTGGGCAATGATGACGACCGGTGAGTTCTATCGGCCTAAGCTCGCGGCCTGAGCTGCCGCGATTTTTGGTCACCCTAAGGTGTGAGGGCAGATGACAGCGTGATGGAAACCGGCGGAGCTGGGGATCGAGAAAGCTCGAAGAGTTTTAAGCGCAACAAGCGCGACCCGTTGATGAGGCCTCGATCCGCGATCTCCATCAGGGCCAGCGGCCATGCTATCGGTCGCAATGACAGGCCGTATACATGAACGCACCCGACCGATATCCAAAATGCTGCTAAAAAGCCCTTGCATCCGCGGGGCCGTCTATACATGAAGCTCTCGATGAAGGCATTCTGCATGGGCTTGCCTGGCGCGATGTAGTGCCAAGCGACGCGACTCTGATCAGCCCCTGTCAGGATGGCGTTGCTGGTCAGCTCGCTGCCGTTGCCGCTGACCACCGTCTTCGGCTTGCCGCGCTCGATCACCAGCCGGTCCAGCTCCCGCGCTACACGGGTGCCGGAGAGCGAGGTATCGGCCACCAGCGCCAAGCACTCGCGAGTACAATCATCGACAACGGTGAGGATACGGAAACGTCGGCCGTTAGTGAGCTGATCCGACACGAAGTCGAGCGACCAGCGGTCGTTCGGCACCATCGGCACGGTCATCGGCGCCCGGGCCCCGATCGCCCGCTTGCGGCCGCCACGGCGGCGCACCGCGAGCCTCTCTTCCCGGTAGAGCCGGAAGAGCTTCTTGTGGTTGACCAGAAAGCTCTCCCGCTTGAGCAGCACATGCAGGCGTCGATAGCCGAAACGACGACATTCCTGGGCGATTGCCCGCATGTGCTGGCGAAGGCCGGCTTCGTCGGCCCGGGACTTCTGGTATCTGACGGTCATGCGGCACCAGCCGATGGCTTTACACGCCCCGCCGTTCGCTCATCCCGAAGGCGCCTCGGAGATGGGCGACAGCTTTCCGCTTGGCTGCGGGCGTCACCATCCCACGAGGTCCTTCAAGGCCGCGTTGTCCAGCATGGCGTCGGCCAACAGCCGCTTCAGCCGCGTGTTCTCGTCCTCCAATGTCCTCAGCCGCTAGGCCTCCGAGACCTCCATCCCGCCAAGCTTGGCTTTCCATTTGTAGATACTGGCGTCACTGACGCCGTGCTTACGGCACAGATCGCGACCGAAACGCCGGCCCCGTGCTCCTTTAAAATCCCGATGATCTGCTCTTCCGGAATGCGGCTGCGCTTCATGCTCTGGTCCTTGGGCCAGAGCGAACTTCAACCTGGATTAAGCCTGAGGGGCAAGGTCAGTGGGACTGAACTCCATGCTGGCCTAGCAGGTTCAAGAACTCAGCCGCGTTCGCAAACGTAGGCTGAATCGTCGCCATTGCGTATATGTAGAAATGGCCGACCAGCCTGCCCGCAGTGCCGATCATAGCCCATCCGCGACCGCAGGCGGGGTCATTCTCATCGTGCCCTTCCGATGAGAACTCCGCGAGCGAGTTCGCCCCCTGACGACGGACGAGCAACTTAAAGCAGTTTGGTCTACCTCCTCGTAAACAAGTCTCGCCCCGTCGTTTGGTGAAATTTCCAGTCCGATCCCACGTAGTACAGTATCCATCCAGTTAAAATCCTATTAGCAGCTACACGCCCATTCCAAATTGTGATTGTTTTGCAGTTGGGAGCTGCGGGTGCCGTCCAATTGACGTAGAAATCTATTCTGTTTGCCATGACGACACCTGCGACAGGGTAAGGCTGTCCCCGGCACGAAAATCCAGTCGCGTTGTTGACATACGTTCCCGCGAAATTCCCTGTTGACGGGTCTAGCGTCTGGATCGAGAGAAACGAGCCCCTTTGATTCACCCATGTGGAGGGGACGGGCAACTGCCCGTGAGCAGGCACCGATATGACGGCAAATACCAGAAGCACAAACAAGCGTGTCATGGTATTCCCCTCGGCATTAGGCAACTGCACAAACGCTGCCGGATAGATTCGCTCTCATGATACGGCCATGCAATTCGCTTCCACACTCACCCAGAAGCGCACCCCCTCCCCGAATAGTTCTCGCTTCGTAGTTCCGCCAAATTTCTCCAGAGGCAGATTTGTCGACGGCCTCATTTTCTTGAGCGAGTTGGGTACCGACCTCTTGAGAATGCTCAAAGAGCGAGCGACGCAGCGGGTCACAGCGTCTTGAGGCATTCGAGCAGCGCTTTTTTGTCTTGCTCACTCAAATTCGTCCCGTACTCGTGGCCGCACCTGCTGTTTCCAGAATTGATGTCATTACAATCCGTGACGGATAGTGAGTCACTTTGAGGCTCCTGGGTGGCCGCAAGACCAACGTTTTCGATGTCGTATTTCCGTCCAATGCTAAAGTGCGATTTGCGCTGTCCGGATGGCTTGAGCAATTCCGCCAGAGTAGGAACCGAGCCGTTAAGGTGCGGCGGCCCAAATGCCCTGCAGAACGCGGGCCTCGTAGGCGCCCCATTGAGGGAGTCGACTGCGAGATGCTTTTTCTGCCCCCTTCCGCTTGGCCTTTTTGATCTCTTCCGAAGTGCTGACGGCGTCGAAAGCCGTTACCAGATCCTGCGGGGTCGGCGGTAGTCGTACCAGCCCCAGAGACTCCGGAGTCCCCCGACGCCGGATCTGGCGCCGTCGCGCCCCGTGCGTTGGTGGAAGGGGCACCACCGGTCAGCAGGTGTTCTGCGATCGAACCGATCACCGAGGTCGCGAGAATGTTAAGAACCTGATCCTCCTCCTCAAGAGGAGCGGTCGCGAAGGGAATGTACGCTCCATTCAGCACGCCGGTATTGGCGTTCCAGGCGAGAACATCGTACTCACGTGTATCGGTACCGACGTTCTGGACCAAGGTTCTCCATGTCTTGATGAATGGAAAGCGCTGCTCGCCGTCCTCGATCCCATGACAGCCGCTGCATCCCCCTTCAGCGGAATCTCTTTCAAAAATCACTTTGCCCCGGACCGCTAAGGCAGCGTCAATCTTCCAGGGCCATTTCGGAGGACCGATTCGCTTCACCAAGTTCTCAAGCTCACTAAGGCCGTCGAAATTGGTGGAAGTGTCATTGAGGAAATTGATGACCGCGCCCTGGCGCGTCGGCTCGAACGTAGCGAACACCCCTAGAACCTCGCCAACGTTTCGGGCGAGACCCAAGATGTCACTTCCGTTCTTTGCAAATCCCGGCCACTGCGTCTCGTCTTGCCGCGGCGCATTCCAAAGGAATGGGTATCTCACGGGTGCGTCAGCGGTTTTTATGTTTTCTGGAATCGTGAAATCGGGCGGGGAACCGATATCCAGTCCGGATAAGCGGTTGAAGATCATCCCGACAGCATCCAGACGGCCCATTCCCCAGCCGCTTTTGGGCAGGGCTCGCACCATAAGCGTGTGAAACCGCAGGTACCATCTATCTACCTGCTGGCGAAGATCCTCAACATCGGCCGTATCGGGAGTCGCCGACTGCAGAACAGCTGCAGCAAACGGAGCAAACGAGTCGGCGCTAGCAAGCACATCACCGACTGCCTTGTCCAAATCGCTAAGCAGCGCGTAGAAGTCCACGAGCCCGGGACCGCCATCGACACGATACACATTGCCTTCGACTTCGATCTGGCGCGTATGACATGCCGAGCAGGTCATTTCGACAATTTGGAAACCTTCAGGACCGGGGCATAAAAGCCGATGGGAAGGCTCGCCTTGTTGCCAGGATTAGGGAGATAGCCGTACCGCGCCAGACCATCCGCGAGGAATGGTTGTCCGTTCCTTTGCTTTAGCGCCTGCATCCAGGATAGCGTGAGCAAACGCGAGCCCTGATCCCGCATATAGAAGTCCGCTCTTGCCGTCGGGGTCCAATCTGCACCTTGGTCTACATAGATTGGATTGGCGTCAGCGCCCTGGGCGGTCGGTCTTGTCTTGACAGCAACGGTTAAGCCAATCAGAAAGATCGCACGGAGCATCGCATGGTCACCGTCTTTTAAACTCGCCCGAAGAGTTGCTCGGGGCACTTAAAGTCCCCTCCGTTGCGGTAAGTTGATCTCAGCCCCTCTTAACCTGCTTCCGACTGGCAGGTCGCTTCATGGTAGTCATCAAAGGTCTCAGACCAACTAATTTCAACCTACCAACTTTTGGAGTGATGCCGGTTGCTCGTGTATCGGCCACCATCGGGAATCGCAGAACCTCAGCCATAATTCGACCACCCACATTTGCCGCTCTAGAGCCTGGCGGTCGCCCCGGAAGGTTGGCTGCGTATCGGCTGCCGGGCACTGCGCGTCTTAACGCGTTGCGGATTAACGTTTCGAGGACCGCTAAATCATTGGCAAAGCTCTTGTCGGAAGGTCTCCAGCCAAACCTCATGCTGCTGGCGCATAAAGTCCGGCACAATCAATAGTCGCACCGGAGACTCGTTTGCGGTGCCGTACACGTAGCCACTCCGTCGCTCGTTGAACGCATCGAGGGCTCCTATTGCGACGGATAGAGTTGCCAAAGCGCAGGTTGGAGCTGCTCGGGGTTTACTAGTAGATTGGTTTGTGCGCTGCAGAGCGTGGCAACGTCGATCGCAAGCGTCATGCGCGCCTTATAAGCACGATTGCCTCCGCGGCGGGTAGGACTCCATTGCTCGCTGTTATCGCTGAAGCCCGCAATTATCGAGGCTTGCGTCCGCACCTCCCTCGCAGCCGATGCCTCGTGTCCAGTCAACTACCAGAAGGCAGTTAATCGAGATGACAACATTAGGACAAATTGATCCAAGGAATGCGTTTCGCTGAACACCTCACATCCGTAGTTTTCAAACGTGGGATTGAGGCAGATAGCTGTGCCGAATAACCGAGCTGCTAGGAATTCCAGATCTATGCCATGGCTTGACGAGGAACCGCAATTTGCCGGCGAGAGCGGGCCGAATGCCTCAACACTAACTGGTTCCTCAGCCTTGCGGACGCCCAAGAAAAAGTGGAGACTTGGCGCAGATACTACAACGAAGTACGGCCCATGGCGCGATCGGCAACAGACCGCCGATTTTGCTGCAAACCCACGTCGGCGCGACCAGCCCGCCAACGTGACAGCGGCGCAAAACTCTAGTTCTGGGTGGTCCAAAGTTCGGCCTCGCTGCAAGATTCGAGCGATCATAAATCTGACGAACTTGCGTTCCAGATGACTAGTCTGACGTTTCGAAGGCAAGAGGTGCCTGGCCTGCAGCTTCTCGGATCGGCGGATGGATGGACCCGCACGGCCTAGGTGCTCGGACCATCCGTTCCATTTTCACATCAACCCGTTCCAGATCGTCGAGATCCGCATCCCTCGATACGTGAGCATCTGGCGAACCGGACCATGCGCAACGTGCTCCCGATCAGATGGATCCCACGAAATTCTCCACGCCCCGGCATTCGTGGACATTGGTGCGGTCGTCGCGACTATGGAGAGTAACGCCCCGTCGGTCGCCGTTAAATCACGGCCCGCGCACAGACAGTTTGAAGGGCCTCGGCGCTACGCTTACGATCGGCTCCAAGCCTTGGACAAAGAAGCGCGCCCCCGCTTAAGACAATTTCTTGAATTTCCCGTGGGCTCCGCCGCTGCTATTTCGTGCCGATCTTCGGCGCACGGGCATCACTTGGGTTGATGCCCGGCACCCGCCCGCGCGGGACCGGCATGACCGGCGGTCTTACCGCGAGTGCTGGCGGCGAGGCCACGTTCTGCAATCTGAAGGACGTCCGGCGGACCGCACCCGCATCGACGCAAAGCGTTAAAGGGTGGAGAGCGGTCTTCAGCTCCGAGCAAGAAGCGGACGCGAAAATGCGCTCTTATCGGTTCGCTTGGCCGGAGCTCCGAGCTAATTGCGTTCTTCGTAAGTTTGCCGCTTGGTGCAGGCGGTTCATCGGCAATGCAACGAGCTGCCAGCGAGAATGCCAATCGCGCGCAGCGCGGCAGCCGCTTTCGCGAGTGGTGTAGTCATCTTGACGGTGCCGATTTCGTTGCTGGGCATGGTATCAATTCGTTGCAGCAGTCGCGCGAAGCTGCTGACTTGTCTGTCCAGAAGAGCGACGTCGACGTAGTCGCCCGGTTCAATACTTAACAGGTACTGCGGCACGGTTACGAGCGCGATGTTTGGGATGCCTTTTAGGTAGAGCGGCTGGCCTTCGCCGAACTGAATGAGCGCGTTTGGGGCCGACACTCTCGGCGCTTGCCCGGTTGTACGCCACTCTGATTCGATAAGCGCCGTCAGCTGCGCGGTGGAGGCGTAGAGCAGTTCGGGTGCGGGGTTGCCCGTCGGCCCGTAGGTGTTTTTGAGGGGATCGTCCCGGTATTCCCGAGCGCCGAGGTGCTCGATCACCAGGCCCGCCACCGCGTGGCGATTTCCCGGGCCACCAGCCCACCATTGTGGGTGATCCCGCAACCAGCGCGAAGTGGCTTGGCCATGCTCGGTCACCGCCGGGATTCGAAGGTGTCCAGCTGTTAACACGAAGATGACCGTGCGTGCCAATGGGTGAGCGACAGTCTGGCGCGCGAGTTCGACCACACCGATGTGGCCGTTCTCCTCGACAATATTTGTACCATCGCTGTGGCTTACCACGAGCACAGTTTCGTGGGGGGCGCCGCGACCCTCCACAGCCGCCCATACTGTACGCATGGCGCTATTTCGTTCGATCACCGCGTCAAGGATGAGCGTCGCCCGCGTGGCCCGTGAGGCGGCGTCCAACACAAAGTCGGCGTCGTCTCCGGCCACGAAGACCGCTGGAATGTTCTGGTAGGGCAACGTGAACGGTAAGTACTGTCCTTTGGCGTTGAAAATGCTTATGCCACGCCAGGCGAAGATCACCGCCTCAACGCCAGCTCGTCGAGCACGCGCCAGACCGAGGCCGGCGAACGTGGCAGGAAGCAGCGGCATAGTGGTCTTGCCCCATGCACGCGCCCGATCCCAAGTCTTGACCGCCGCATCAAACGGGAACTTCCGATTTCGGACCTCGACGACCGCAATTCCTCCGCGCGCTTTGCTCCATCGCGGTATTGGACCGCGCAATCTGTACAACTGCTTCTCGGTCCCTAGGGGGCCGGTGGTCCCCGAGTAGGGAAAGACCGAAGAGATCGCTATGTCGCGCCCGTCGATCTTAAGACGCAGACCGTCGGGATTTTCGGCAGCCATGCTCCAGCGATCGAAATGCAAGACGTCCTCGTGAACTCGCATACCGAAGTCGGCCCACTGCTGTTTGACATGCTCTACAAGTTGATCGTGGCTCTTTGAGCCCGAGATTCGGGAGCCAAGGGACTCCAAGTACATCAGCTCGGCGCGGATGGTATCGTGGTCCACGGCGAAGAACTCCATTCTGCGGATTTCGGCAGGGAGAAAGTGCCCCAACAACTAATATCTCTGCTCGGTCCGGAGGAAGTCGCCAGATTCGACGACTTCAGCGCGGCTGGTTCTTATTTGCAAAGGGAACGCATCGGTATCTGCGCCCTTCTTTCGTCAAGCCACTTCTTGAATTTCGAGCCCTCCGTTACCATCAGCGCTCAGGATCCGGAACACACAATAGGCGCGCGTCGAACATGTTTGGCCGTCCAGCCGTAAGCGTCAGAGTACAACGTGCAGGACGAACTGGCTTCAAATCCTGTGCCAACTACGAGGCGCATCGACATTACCCTCAGTTGCCACGCCTGGCGCTCAAGCCGATGGTCATCCTTTACGCCAACCATCGACGCTTTACTCAGCCTTCATTTCCGCCAACGGATTTTCGGTAACATCGCCGGTGATTGGCGGCTGCTCAAGCACCTGAGCAAACCGCCCTAGGAGGTCGATCGTGTTCGGCGACATTTCCGCGATGGGACCGGGTACATAGCGTGCGACCAGGTAGGCGCGGCGGCGCTCCTCAGAGTCATCCAGCAGCAATGGTAGGGTCTCGATTGCTTGCTCCCGTTCCAAAGTGGCGATGATGGTCTGTTGGCGAGTGATTGTAGTCAGACGGTTAGAAGGGACAGAGCGGAACGGCTCGTTCTGCGTCAGGACGCGTGACCAGCGATCGCTCACAAGCAGCGCCATAATGCGGATGACGGCCTCGATGAAGCCGCCGGTCGCGATCATCTTAAGCGCAAACTGAACGTCCGGGCGCGACCTCAATTCTTCTAGCGTCATTTGCCTCGCCTGCACTCCGTAGCGATCACCAAAATAGTGCTGCAAAGGAGTGTTCCACATGCTGTGGAACATCAGCTCATACATCATGTCGCGCAGGTCGCGCCAGCAGATCATCGCCTGTGCGATATGCTGCACATACAAGGCTTCCGCCAGCAGGAATGGATTATCTACTCTGGCCTTGGCTCGAGACTGGCGAACCTGCTCGCTTATGGACTTGAAGCCAGCCAGCATCAGATTTCGCGAAGACATTAGCGCTCGCGACAGGCGCTCCGGGTGAACACTTCGGCTAGCTTGGGCCGTGAAGGTTGTGACTGCAGCTCTGACGAAGGGGCGGGCGATTGTGTGATAGATCTGCGCCTGAAGTTCAGACGCCCGGTCAACCGCACCGAAAGGGAACTCATCGCGATAGTTGTCGTTCAATGCCCGGATGTCCTTGAAGCTGCGTTCGACTAGTTCAACACTGAAGCTTTTTCGTCCATCATGTTCCTGAACATCTTTGATGCACATTTCGTAGAGGCCGGGCATCAACGCTTCGATTGCCTCAAGCGTGGTTGCAACTTGCCGGAACTCCCTATTGACAACTTTTGAAGAGACGAAGATGCCGAGGTGCCCGATGTCGTCATGCACCATATAGATAATGTGTTGGCCGCGAACGCGGATCTCCTCCTCGTTCTCGTAAACATCTGTAATCCAGTTCAGAGCCTGCTGGGGCGGCGTCACTGTGTCGCCATGGCTGGCAAACACGATGATCGGCGCGCGGATCTGCTTGAGATCCACGTGCTGACGCCCCGATCCCAGGTAGGCCATGTTTTTGCCGAGCCGGTTGCCGATGAACAAGTTTTCGAGAATCCAGCAGATCTCGTTTTCGTGCAGGAAGCAGAAGCTGCTCCACCACTTCTCGGTGGCAAGAAAGCTTTCGCGCGTCGTATCAACGTCGCGGAAAAGCTCGGCGTACTTTAGGAACAGCCGGCGCTCGGGATTGAGCATCTCGAAATTGTGTATGAGATTGGCTCCATCAAACATGCCCTGGCCAAGGTCGCACAGAAGCATCGGGATCCAGACTCCGCCGAATATGCCGGCAATGTAGCGGAAAGTGTTGTCGCCGATGTTTCCCGATACAGCCGTCACCGGTGATCCATTGATGATGATGGGTCCTGTCAAGTCAGGGTTTGTTGCGGCCAGAACGAGGGTCGCCCAGCCTGCTTGGCAGTTGCCGATAATGGCCGGCAAAGGCGCGCGCGGATGCCGGCGGATCACTTCTCGAACAAACGCCGCTTCCGCATAGGCCACATCAGAGAGTTGCTGATCCTGCTCCGGCTCGCGACGGAAGCTCACCAGATAAACTGGATGACCTTCGCGCAATGCGACGCCGAGCTGACTATCGTGCTCGTGGGCTCCCACACCCGCAGTGTGTCCCGCACGTGGAGGGATGATAACAAACGGCCGACGACGGGAGTAATCGACCGAAACATCTTGCGACGGGATGATGCGCAGCAATACGAAGTTGGACTTTACGGGAAGATCCCTTCCGTCCATGATCTTCTCGTACTCGTAGAAAAGAACCGGCGGACAGCCTGCCGCCTCATGTTCAAGGAAGAGGTCGCCGCTCTCTCGGAGAAGATCAATTAGCAATATAGCGCGCTCGCCCGCGTCGCGGATGTATTCACGCCAAGAAACGCCAAGCCGTCCATCGTCACGCAGGTTCCTCAGATCTTTGGCCAGACGTTCGCCGCTTGCCAAGAGCTCGGGCAGGCGAGTAAAGACCATTTCGCAGCCGCGCTTGACCCGCAGTATCCAGGCAACTTGTAGAATGTTGATGGTCTTCGCGCCCTGTTGGCCCATGCGATCAGCGTAGATTCTGAATGGGCTGCCGGTGAGCGCGTGCTCGAGTTCTGCACGTTGCGCTTCCATTGACTGGGCCAGGTTGGAGCGCTGGAACGAGTCAGACATGGCCTAACCTCCTCTGTTCTAGAGTCGATGCCGCCTCGTGATACTAAATTGCGCTGTGGTGCCGGATTGCCTATCGATGGCGTCTTTCATCCGGCAAACTGCTCGCAAGCGAGGTTAAAGTGTGACCAAGGAAGCGTAACCTCAAGAGGACGTTTTGCGAGCCGGGTGACTTTCCACGACGTTCCAGATCTCTCGATGCAACGTCGATGCCAGGCATCTCGTTGCTGCCGAGACGAAGGATGGCCAAGCAACTTCCGTCTTCCTGTTCTGCTGCATAGCGTTTGTCCGATTGAGAACCAAGCCTGTCAGAGATCGGACGCTGTGGGTCGCCTTTGTTAGACAGCCACCTCGCATGCCTAGGGAGCATTCCCCGGGACCACCTTTCAGATGGGTCCTGCTCAATCTTCCAAAACTTTCGACCGGTCGCCCGTAGCCATCACACATGAGCGCTCAATCAGGAGGCGAGTTGGCACATTGGTTTTGCTGTTACGGTCTATGACAACCTGGTCGCTCAGCGCAGTCAGAGGATTGCGCCTTCAGAATGATCTCAAACATGGAGTTAGATCATGGCGAATGAGACGAGACTGCCCGTCACCAGGAAGACTAGTGAGCCCGCGTTTCTTCCTGAAGCATGGCGCCCACTCGAGGCATTGCGCAACGAGGTGGATCGCTTGTTCGAAGACTTCTTTGGCGGCGATTTCTGGCGCCGCTCGTTCCCCCCGCACGCTAGTCTTGGAAGGTCGGTTGCCAAGAAGGTCGCCGCAAGCCCCATGCCGCCTCGCTCGGGCCGGTCAAGGCCAAGCCGTAAGCCGCCCAAGAAGATTGACGTGAAAGCAACTTAGGCACCGACGTGTCCATGCGAGTTGCGACAATCGCACCGAGCGCCAATTGCTAGCGGGGAGAAGTCTAGCGAACACGTCAGGTGGGGGTGACTGCACGCGCCTGCATCTGCCTTGCTCTCGGCGAAGTTGATGCCCACATGGGCGAACGATCGCCTGCTTCGTCGGCGCGAGCAGCGTCGCGGCGAACTGGCGATTACGACGCGCAACTCATCGCTTCGCCGGTCGCGCCTGAGCGATGGACAATGGGATCGCATCTCCAGCTTGATCATCGTCGGCCAGACCAGCGCGGCTCGACGGGCCGTGACAACGGATGTTCGTCGAGGGCGTGTTGTGGATCGTGCGGACCGTCCCTGGCGCGATCTGCCTGAGGCGCGGACTACCTAGATGGTTTTTTGCCCCTAACTGACTTTCGATCGGTTGGACGCGCTAAGCTCTTCACGGGCCATCCCTGAACCATGGTCTCACTCGATATGAGCAGCTCAAATTAGGAGGCTCATTGGCACAGGCGTTGCAATGACAGTCAAGAAAACCGGTGGGACGAACTCAGAAATGGAAAACGTCTGGGAGGGTCGATCGATTTGGCAGATCCGTCGTTTCCTGCTCTGGCTGTGCTCGTTTGTCCTATGGACAAATCGCTAGTGGCACCATAGACGACGTGTTCAAGCTGCAGATTCAGGCGTCACTCGATCAGCACCGAACGATGCGAATCGGGACATTCGTCCAGATGGCCGGCCCCAAGTCACTACAGTAGGCTATGCCAATGAGGGCTTCGCGATCCATTTTCTATGCGGGGGGACAGCCAAAAGGCATTCAATTTAGCCCGTGACAACCGCGTCTCCCTCGCGATTGACGACGATCCGTCGCTGGTCAGAGAAATTACTGGCCTCTCAATAGCAGCGCATGCCGACGTGAATGATCCGCTCGAGTGGGAAAAAGCGATGCACCTGCTGTTCCAGAGATATCCGCAACAGAAGTCTATGCCGGATCCGCTGCCGACGCCGGCAAATGTTCTCATCTTTCGGCTGACCCCAATGGTTATTTCACTGCTCGATTATTCCAAAGGATTTGGCCATGCTGAACTTATCACGTGCTGACATCAGATTTTATCGATCGATGTTGATCGGCTGTGATTCAGTTTCCAACTGATGCATGGGTATTTAGAGGGTGCCGACCAGCCGACCTGAACCATCCAAGTTTTCGTTGCCTACCTTAAGATGGCGGAGGCCGACCGGCTTTGCGGGGCGGGCTGGTAACCCTGTCCGGGCTTCATCGATCTGAATCACCTGACCCATCGCCAGGCCGTCGCTCATGGCTTGCTCCTTCAATCTATGAAGAAGCCGTCAATTCCCGAAAGTTATCCAATTAAGCAGATGGCGAGAAAGTTTCTAGGATGGCGGCAACGTCAATCCTGAGGATTGGACTGAGAGCTGTTATAAAAAATCGCCACTTCAAATAAGGCAATCGCGGTCATGGCACCGGTGGCGACGGCGTAAAATAGACCAAGAAGCGCGTGATAAGAAAACAGAAAGAACGAAGACGCTGTCGCAAATAGAGCGAATATCAGAGCAGAAATCTGCACGAATACAAAGTGAACGAATTTAGTGACGAGGTCGAGGTAATAGGAGTCCTCCCTACCGTCCTCCGTAATGTTCCTGAAAACGTGGTCGTCGGAAAGGCCAGCTCAACCGCCATAGCTCCGATCCGATAGAGAAACCCGATTGGGCACCAATACGATCGCACTGCTCCTTTCGGACCACCAAAGAGGGTAGCAATCAGCCTTACGCAGTGCACAAGATTCCCGTCGGGCCCGAACAAGTAGGCCATGAACTCCTCGATCGAAGGGCTTCCAGTCACGCGCCGTCCGTGACTTTGAAGGTTATTGCTTGGTCCGATTGCGCTGCGTGCATGTCTTTGGTGGATGTCGTCGTCGCTCATGCTTATCTGATCGCGACCACCGGCCGGCGTATTGCCCAGTTGCAAAGTTCCTGCGTGTACATCGCCCGGATGTTATTCCGCGCCGGTTGCGCTCGACGATAGCTATAATCAATTCTTCGGTGGCGATCAGAGCCAGCTCCATTTTCTCCGCAACAATGGTCGACGTATCTCGACCGATGCTGTCGAGGTGGTTCAAGGCCATCGCTTTGAAACTATGGGCTAGGCGCTCCTCGGCATCGTCGCGCGCATAGTCAATAATAGTATCCAGGTGGGCGACGATTTCAGCCCGTTGCTCGGTTGGCTTTGGACCGTCAAGCAACGTCATCGCTCGAATAAAGGCCTCCTCAATAGGGATCATATCACGTTTCCTTTGTTACTGTGATTGGAAGCCGCAATTCCAGCTCGCACCGTTGGTGCAGATTCAGCGGATTGAAAGGCGGGGGACTTCAAACGGCTTGCCGCTCCTCTTTAAGAAGTACCAGGCAGAGGGTATCTGTAGATTTCTTCGAATTTTCCGTCGACCACATGCCCCACGGCCGATTCCGTGAACAACACCGCGTCATCTAAAGCCACCTTTTCGGCTTTGTCCGTATCGATGTTGAAGTATTCACGGTGATGCCGATCTTGTTGACCTGCGATGAACGCCTTGTTCCCCACGCAGACCAAGGGCACGCCCGCTGCAGAACCTGGCACGGCAGTGCTCGACAGGGCCGGCCTCAGAAGCGCGGTCGGAAAGTAGATAATTGTTCGGTGTGATATTCCGCCCCGCTGATGCCACGCGATTTGGTCTTGTGGGGCAGGCGTCGCGGGAAAGGTAACGATGCCCTGATTGCCGTGGCCGTCCTCTACAAAGATGCCGAATGATCCGCCGTCAATTGAGATATCGAGTTTGATAAATGCACCAGGCGAGATGTTCTGAAATTTAGTAAGCACCGCCGCGAGATCGATGTTCATTGGAAATGCTCCATTCTTTTGGTGCTCATAGGGGAGTTTTGCTCAACCGATGCGGGCGCGATAGCCACCCGAAGGCCAATCGACTACTTCGGGGCTAGCCCGGGGCTCGAAGGGCGCGGCTGATCCTGGATGGGACGGCCGCGCCCTTCAAACCTGAGAAAAACGGGACAGCGCGGACGGGACACGGCGCTCACGCCTCCGGAAGCACTGTCCCTACCACCAGCCGTCGCCCTCAGAGGTAGCAAGGCTGGCCACCTGGGCCCGCTGAGAGGCTGAACTCCCAAAGGGAGCTACCAAGTATCGCGGAGAGGACTGCAAGGCAATCTACCAGGATTGGTCGGCGCCGATCTCATGTGGTCAGCGATTAGCCGGCTGGCGGGTATGGATCGTGGCCATATGTCCACTCGATTCTAAATTGGTGGTTTCGCTTTGAACGAGAACCTGAACGTCGTGCCCTGCCTTTCCGTCCGCGTGGGCGGCATCAACCGCGGCGCGGATTGCCTCTTTCTGAGTAGCGTATGGGCGGAGTGCTTGCCATTTACGAGGACCGTCCATTCGTCATTGTGGAGTGTGAATGATATGTTGAATACGAGCCATAAGGTCTTTCTCCCCAGGTTCTGGCTCCCCAGGTTCTGGAAACGCGTGTCCACGCCGGGAGGGAGTTTGCAACCTGACGCGGTCGCCTCAACTACCGGATTGGAGGGGGGCCGAGCTGGCCTCTTGCAGGACACATTTGTGTGGCAGGCTGAGCGCTCGATGGTGGACCTGAAGCGCGCGTCGGCTTGCCGAGGACCGCTCAGAGCCAGGCGGGCGGCCGAGGAGATCGGGGGAGTCGGCCGATGGATAAGGCGCTAGCAATCGCGTGGGCGTGCATTCTAATCGTCCTGGTGCTGTTCGCCGCGCTGTATCTTCCGTGGTCGTGATTTCAAGGAAGCAGCGGATTGCCGCGCCGCGCCTGCTTGCCGCAGGCAAGCCGGCGGCAAGCGTTCGTATCAGGCCATCGCGAGTTGGCGCGGCGTCTCAGTCTCATTCCATTTGACGCCGCTATGGCGGAAAGCGACGACTTCGGTCGGTGGCTCATCCCTCTCGACGAGCTCCTCAACTATGGCCTCACTTGGGCTGCACTTTCAGGCCCAGCTCGATCAGGCGGCGGATGGGCTTCGGGACGGGTGGTCACGCCATGCTTTTCTCGCCACGGTCGATGGCAGACAGTTCAAGGTCTTGCCAACGCATGCCGATCTGCGTGTCAGGTATCCACTGCGTTCGCAGCACCTCAGCCGGCCCGATCGCGCCCTGAAGTGGCGACCACGCCAGCATGCGACTAAATTGTGAGTTAGGCACCTTTTAGGGGCATATCCGCGCGTGTACTTCACATCCAAGCGCGCGCCGTTGGTCACGCTGAAAGCGCGGACCGATGGGATGGGGAGAGTTGGGCAGTGAGCTATGAGCTTGTAGGTCTGCTGGTGCCGTTGGGCGCTGCCGTAATTC
>NZ_LBIY01000064.1:0-15687 GCF_028128625.1 Bradyrhizobium sp. CCBAU 45389
AATTGCTCCTGTTAGCGGGTTCGTCCATCGCCAGTATATCGCCGGCGCCGAGGGAGCGGGGCCGTCTTCCCCATCAATGGCCGAGTGCGCGATGAGTGGTCAAAGAAATCCGGTTCTTCGATCCGGATGACGCCCGCGCCAAGATCGCCAACCGGTCGCCGACTACAATATCCGGCGGCCTCATCGTCACTGAAATACCTGACCCCCGCGGCCTACGCCGCCCACCTCACCGCAACGGACGATCGGCTGCGCAACCCCGACCAGCTCCGCCGATCGTCCGTTGCTCCATCCGCGCCACTTGGCGTACAAAACCCCGAGACTCTAACTGCCGCTGGATGAAAATG
Source organism: Bradyrhizobium sp. CCBAU 45389 (assembly GCF_028128625.1). Taxonomy (NCBI): domain Bacteria; kingdom Pseudomonadati; phylum Pseudomonadota; class Alphaproteobacteria; order Hyphomicrobiales; family Nitrobacteraceae; genus Bradyrhizobium; species Bradyrhizobium sp. CCBAU 45389. Next base: position 345 of record NZ_LBIY01000064.1, read on the forward strand.
CAGTGGCAGGTCACATTTCGTCCAACGACTTGAATCGACATCAGCAGGCAGGCACGTTGAAACTCAACAGGGTAGGTTGAACCCTACAGGTTTTAGCGGGTGGAACGTTCAAGGAATCAAAACTAGGGTTGGGTAGAAGGATCGAACATCTTGCATTAGGGAACTGTTGATAAGGAGTGCCAAGCGAAGCGACCGCTGACGTCGGCATCGGTTTCGGCTGCGTAGAATGCCACCATGTCCAAACGCCTAGCAGTTCATTGGGGCAGAGGCCGGCCATCAGCTGGGATTCTACTCGTATCATATTCGAGCTAGTGGTTTTCGGCTGGCGAAACCCTGGAAACCACCTTCGGTATCCTTGCTTCAACACGCGAATTCCACGTGCGCATTGATCGCCTGTCATGAATTTTCTTCACCAGCACCTATCCCCCGCTTTCCCGGCGGCGTCCGGGAACGTCTGACCAGATGAAGGAGATCAGGCATGGCCTACCACAAACTGATCAATCAAAGCGGACAGATGCTCAACGGGTCGCTCATCACGCCTGTTGCCTCGGAGCCGAACCAGCCCGACACGGTCATCACGTCGGCGCTGCCGCGGGACGGCAGGCAGACGGTCGACTATGGTAGTCCGCAGAATCCTTTTCCGAACTGGCCGGTGATTTCTTGTTCCGATGGCGCGTTTTCACATGAACAACGGAGACTGCCCGTCGGTTCGATTAGCACGTTTTTCAAGGACTTGGCCATCTTGCGGCAACACGCTATCGGCGCCATTTGTGCCGCGGTCGTTGGAATGTCGCCGCTCTCTGCCGAGCCTTTGGAATTGCGCAGCTATCACGCGCCGATCGGCGAGAGCTCGATCTCCGGCATTTCATCAGGCGCCTTCATGGCAGTCCAGTTCGGCGCAGCCTGGTCCTCGATCGTCAAGGGAGTGGGGGTGGTCGCTGGCGGTCCCTATTGGTGCGCTGAGGCCAAGATGTGGCGTGCGACGGGTCCGTGCATGAAAGGGCCTGCATCGGGCCTGAACATCGCGGCGTTCACGACGAAGGCTGATGCGAACGCGTCAGCAGGCAAGATCGATCCGGATAGTAATCTTGCCGGGCAGAAGATCTATCTCTTTCACGGCTACAACGACGCGGTCGTCGATAGGGCCGTGACCGATGCGGCTGCCGACTTCTACCGTCGCTATCTAGGTGACGCCAATCGAGGCAATCTCTTCTATCAGACCGCCCTCGGCGCCGGGCACTCCTTCGTGGTGGCCAAGCAGGGCGACACCCGACTGAATAGCTGCAGTGCTAACAAGGAACCGTATATTGACCAATGCGGCTACGATCAGGCCGGAATCCTCCTGCAGCATATTTATGGCCGCCTCAATCCACCTAATCGCGGGCAGCTCGCGGGCGTCGTGAAGAGCTTCGATCAGTCACTCTATACCAGGCCGCACGAGCCCGCCGCGTTGAGCCTGAGCGATACCGGCTATCTCTTCGTGCCTCAGGACTGCGAGCGAGGCGCTCTCTGCCGTATCCACGTGGCGCTGCACGGATGCCGCCAGAATGCTCGCGAGATCGGGCTCAAGTTCGTCAATGATACCGGCTACAATGCCTGGGCGGATACGAACCGTTTGATCATTCTCTATCCACAGACCAGGACCAGCTTATATCGGCCCACCAATCCGCAGGCCTGCTGGGACTGGTGGGGCTACGTCAATCACGCGAGCAGCTACGTGACCAAGTCTGGGGCGCAGATCCAAGCGCTCAAGGCCATGCTCGACGCGCTCGCGGCCGATGGCGCGACGCCCGTCAGCGCGACGCGGCAATCGACATCAGCACCTCAGGGGCTCACGGTGATCGATACTTCGGATACTAGCGTTGATCTGGTCTGGTTGCCGCTGGCAGGAGCAACGACATACCGCGTGCTGCGTGCAGGCCCTAATGGCACATTTCAGAGGATCGGCGAGGTTGCAGGAGCCAGCTTCGGCGATTCCGATCTTAGGCCGCAAACAACATATCGCTGGCGCGTCTCGGCCGTTCTCAATGGAGCAGAAGGACCTGCGTCCGAGGAGGCCAGCGCGACCACGCGATCGACGCCTCCACGCTGCAACCATCCGGGGACTTGCCCGGTGACCAAATAAGAGACTCTTGGGCTCTACCGCCTGCGACAAGAGGCCGGTTCGCATCGGCGCCTTGCCAATTCTGGCAATCTCATCTTCCGGACGTGGAGACGCTGCGCGCGGGCGTTTACCCATGTCCGATATTGCTCAAGTGTCTGCTTGTTCACGGGATAATCGAAGCCTGGCGGTACATCGAAGAAACCGACCGGAGGCTGTTGAGCGACCGCGCCAATGAGCCGCATAAAATGAAAATGAAGAGGTGACGAAGCAAAAGATCGACCCTCGCTTCGGCATGAAAGCTCCTCGGAACAATCGGCGGACCGGGCCCAGCTCAGGGCTGATAGCCGCCGCCGATCCAGCTCTCGACCAGTGCAATCTTCTGCGTCGACCAGGGGGCCGCCCCCGCCTTTCGGAGGCGCCCGCATCACCGGCCCGCCCTGCGCCTCAGTCCGCGAAAAATCCGGTCAGCATGTGTCTTGACGTCGCCGTACTCGGAAAGATCGCAGAACCACATCATGTGATTGATGTTCCTCTGCGTAAAAAGCGGTCATAAACCTGCAATAAAAGCGTGCTAAGTAGCTTGGTCCGACAAATTGCCGCTGCTGGTCGGAGTGACGCGCAATGGTTTTTTGCTCAGTGGTTTGTCGGCATGGGTATTCGCGCATGGCCTGCGACACTGCTACGGTGCAGATGCTCCGCAACGTCCTTGATGAAGTACTCGCTAGCCCCACGTTCATCGGGCAGGAGCACCTCTCTGCGCTGGAGATCGCGGAGCGCATTCTTTGGCTTGCCTCACAGGGAGAGCGGGAGGCCGCGCCAATCAAACAGCACTTGCTGAACGAGTTTTTGGCCAATGGTAGCAATAGCGTAAGAGCTGAGAAGGCCATCTCGATGGCAAGCATGGCTCCGGGTTTGTGTTCGGGGATACGCCATCGGGGATCCTAGTGACGACCATGTCGTCAGCGCCGCAATGTCGTGCGCATCAACTGCTAGCGCGCTATGATTGATCTGAAGCTCCTGGCCAAGGTTGTCTCCTCGTAACGAGGCTCTGCAGCTTGTATGAGGAATTCAATTGTCGCGAAGACCTGCTTGATACATTCGAAGTCCGCTAGGCCGCCATCTTCCAGGAGCGAATGAATGCCAACCAGTTTTCGTAGGTGCCGCGCAGGTCTTTCTGGGCCATACTGTCCAACGCAAGCGCAGGGCTCACCAATCGCAGGGCTCACCAATCAACGTGTTCGCCCACGGGTGACGGATGAGCCATTTTTGTCTTCGTTGGATACCAGGGGAAAGTATGTCTTGAACGGCAAAGCTGGAGTCCGCCGCCGACAGCTTCGACCACGATAAGGAGGCAACGATGAAGGGGATCGCATCAGTTCTTCTGGTTACATTTGTGCTCGGGGTCGCTGCGCGCGCCCAGGCTCCTGATCCCGATCCCGCACTGAACAATCCCGATAGGGTGTCGTGGGAATTGTTCACGACCGTCAACAAATCGGTGCCTGGCGTGAACAATAATGTGCTGTTCGAGACCTGGGCCTCGAACGAGGATACGTTTCAGCCGAATCCGAAGTTCCCGGGCTCCTCTGCGCCGCCCAGCTGCGCGCCGGCGCAGGTCGCGACGCTGACGACAGCGCTCCCGCAGCAGCCGCCAGTGACCCCGGTCGCAAGTCCCAAGATTTTGAACGTGCCGGCGCTGATCGCGCTCGCACCGCGACAGCCGGGACTGCAGCCTCACGTTTTGGCGGCGCGGCCTGGAGTCGAAGCCGTCGAAGAGACGCGGCGCAACAGGGCGACGTTTGATTTCATCGCCTGTAACAAGCTGCAGACAAGGGCTGGGCTGCGGGCGGCCTTTGCCAGCGGACAGTCGATCTCGTTTCCGATCGAATCGGTGGAAGTGAAGGCAAACTGGGTGTTGGCGAACGATCTCAGTCCCTCCGAATATCACATCAATACGGCTTCCGATAACAAGCGCTACGCGCTCATTTCAATGCACATCATCTCAAAGCAGGTCCCGAACTGGACCTGGGCCACGTTCGAGCACAAGGACAATATCGGACGCTGCGACTTCATCGGCTGTCACGACAGATTCGGCGCGGTCGTGCCGGATGTCCGTCCGCACGAAGCACCCGGCACGAAATATGATCCGTGCGTCAAGACGCCCGCGCTCAAGAAGCTGTTCGCCGACAACGGTCTTCCAGCGCTGTGGGAGAATTATTGCCTCAAAGGTAGCCAGACCGATTTCGTGACCGCGACCGGGCTTCCGGTCCATCTGGGCAATTCAGTGACCGAGGCAGGCTTTGACGATACGTCCTCATGCATGACATGTCATTCCCGTGCTGCGGTCAATGCGAACGGCCGCGGAACGACCAGCGCGGGCTTCCTCTCACCGCCGAATCCGGCGGTGTGTCCCGGCGGCCAGGATCGGCTCTGCAGCCCGAACGGTGCGCCGCTGCCCGAGTGGTTCTGGAACAATCCCGGTCAGCCGAACCAGTCGCTGCTCGCGTTGCAGACCGACTTCATCTGGTCCATTTCGCGCGGGGCGATCGGTCCCTGATAGTCGTGGCGCGAGCAGCGAATCGGCGCAAACGCCCGCCGAAGCGGCCGGCGTCCGGTGATATCGATTATCTGTCGCCCGACGCGCCGCTCAGCCTGACGCTCTATTTGCGGCATCGTCTGCCGGTGCGTCGCCGGCCGGGAAGCGCGATCGACCTGTCCGAACTGACGCGACGCGTCACCCTGAGCGAGTTGAGGGCTGAGCGCCGGCGCATCCTCAAGCGCTCGGTTGAGCGTATCCGCCGGTTTGCCGAGCGGCGGGGCATGACCGTTATCGCGGTCGACTTCCTCGGCCGCCGCGTCAGGCTCAGGGCCAGCGCCGCCGTTGCCGAACGCGCCTTCGGCACGCGGCTGGCACGGGTCCGGGACGACGGAGTGTGGCGCTACTACCCGTGTTACGAGCCGCGCATACCGACGCAGCTCAAGCCGATCGTCCATGCCGTTCTTGGCCTCGATACCAGGAAACCGCGGCTCAGCCGGCTTCGGGAGAATGCCAGCGCGGGGAACGGCATCGGCCTGCTTCCCTCCGAGATGGCCCGCCTTTACGGTCTTGATCGCGGCGGTCGCGGGCGGGGCCAGTGTATTGCGATTATCGAGCCCGCCGGCGGTTATCGGCCCGACGACATCGTCAAGGCCTGTCAAGCCATGCAGATCGCGCCGCCGCAGATCGTCGACGTCAATGTAGGAAGCGGTCGCAATAGGCCAGGGCCGAATCCTCGCGCGGATGCGGAAGTGGCCCTTGATATTCAGGTGGTCGCCGGCGTCGCACCCGAGGCGCGGATTGTCGTGTATTTCACCGAACTCAGCGAGCCCGGGCTGGTCGCCGGCGTCAGCCGGGCGGTGCACGGCCGCGAGCGCCCGAACGTCGTCATCATCACCTGGGGCGAGCCCGAAACGCTCTGGCCGGCAGAGTCGCGGCTCGGCCTCGACCCGGTGCTGCAGGATGCCATTCGGCTTGGGACCACCGTGCTTGCGACCGCGGGTGACGATCTGGCCTCGGAGCGCATGCAGGACGGCAGGGTCTACGTCAACTATCCGGCATCGAGTCCCTACGTGCTGGGTTGCGGCGGAACGCGCATCGCGCTCGACGGCGCTCGCGGCAGCATCGTGAATGAGACGGTGTGGAACGACGACGGCGTGCACGGCACCGGCGGCGGCATCAGCGAGGAATATCAGGTGCCCGCTTTTCAAGCCGCGGCCCGGATTCCTGGTTCGCTCAATGACGGCAGACGCGGACGCGGGGTGCCGGACGTCGCCGCTGCTGCCGCGCCGACGAATGGCTACCGCATCTTCCTCAACGGCGTGGACTTCGTCGCAAGCGGGACAAGCGCGGTCGCTCCGCTCTGGGGTGCGTTCATTGCGCTGATAAATGCACGACGCGGCCAATCGCTCGGCTTTGTAAACGATCGTCTGTACCAGTTGCCGAACCTGCTGCGTCCGATCGTCGCCGGCGACAACAAGGATACAACGGGCCTTGGTTACAATGCTGGGCCCGGCTGGAACGCCTGCACCGGTCTCGGTTCGCCCGATGGCGGTGCCATCGTAACGGCCCTGACCACCAATGCATGATCGCGCGAGGATCGGCGGCGCTCACTACCTTGGCAAGATTATAGCGGCGCGCGGCCTCATTAGTGGCAAGGTGCCCGACCATGCGTCGGCCATCTGATTTGCCGCCACGGGTTGCATTGTCGCAAACGCTCTAAACCGCATTTCAAAAAAAACGAAACACCAACGACTTGCCTAACTCCAGCAGGGGGCTAGTGAGCCATAACCGCCGCGGCGGCTCTTCGGGTCGATCTCGAACATCTGCACCGAGCCCAATGGGGCACGGGTGGCTCGCTTCGTGAACTGCGAGCGCACTGGTCCATCGCATCCAAGAAGTTGCGTATGTCCTAATCGTCATCGTCTTCGTCAGGAAGGCAATGCACAGCAGACTAGCAGGCCCTTGCAGTGCTGCCTGCGCCTCTGTCCAGCGGATGCTTGAGCCAGCTCAAGTATAGCCGAACCTGTGCAGCTGACAGGAGCGGTCCCGCTTTCCTTGGGGCATGCACTCAATCTGGTCGACGGGTCGGATCAGGGCGCCCTTGATCTCGATGTCGCCCTGTCGCCACATGAATCCCTTCTCACCATATCCTTCGTTCTGCTCCCACCGTAGCACCTTCAACTGATCAACCTTGAACAGCCAATTGCCGTTGTCATCATGTTCCCGAGGCCACACCTTCGCTGAAATACTCTCCAGCGAAACCTTGACGTCCTCGGCGGTCATCGGCGCGCATCTTTTGGGCGGATGCCTCTCGGAAAACGACATCAATGTCCTCAACAGCCCAGTGATGAGGAGCTTGGTCGCGGCGAAGCCATAGTCCGGACCTGCCAGTAACGACCGCGCATACCATCGGGCGCGTTGTAAAGGAGGTCGCAGGTTTCCGGCTCTACGCGAACGATAAAGATGATCTGTCGCCCGTCTTCCTCGCCGGGCGGAGCATCGTCATAGCGCCCTTATCCGATTGCTGATAACGGTTGCGCTCTCAATGGCTTGCGTAGCGATTTCCCCGAAAGACAGAAGACCGTTATCAAGATAGGCCCGTCCCCAAAGCCTTGATGTGTCCCATTCCATTTTGCTGGGCGGTCTAGTCATCCGCGCGGCCTTCATATTCCAGATGGGCGTTGCCGATACCCCTCAGGGGTACGGGCGATCCGGGGCTTGGCGCGCCCTTAGACGGGCCGCCAGCCGTGCGCTGTGCTCGATATGGTCGAAGGCGCGAGGGCTATCGTTGAGCAGCCGGCCGGCGAGTTCCGAAAGGGAGCTTTCTGCGCTTTCCACTGGTTCTGCCTGGCCGAGATTATCAATGCCGGTCCCCACCACCGAGACGCGCACCGTACCTTCCAACTGCTCATCAAAAGTAGCGCCGATGATAATATTTGCATCCTGGTCGGCCTCTTCGCGAATGCGGCTAACGGCCTGGTCGATTTCGAACAGTGTCAGGTCCTTGCCGCCAGTGATAGAGACGATGAGGCCACTGGCTCGCTTGATCGAGGGGTCTTCGATCAGTGGATTGGAAATCGCGGCTACGGCGGCTTTGAGCACACGCGATGGGCCAGAAGCCTCGCCCCTGCCCATCATCGCCTTGCCCTTTTCGCGCATGATCGAGAGAACATCGGCGAAATCGAGATTGATCAAGCCCTCTTTGACTATAAGGTCGCTGATGCAGGCCACACCCGAATGGAGCACTTGGTCAGCCAGGGCGAAAGCTTCGGCGAAGGTGGTCTTCTCGTTGGTCACCCGAAACAAGTTTTGGTTTGGAATGATCAGCAGGGTGTCCACCGTTTTCAGCAAATCCGCGATGCCGGCTTCGGCAAGGCGCATTCGGCGTTGGCCCTCGAATTGGAATGGCTTTGTGACAACACCAATGGTTAGAATGCCGAGCTCACGCGCGGTCTTGGCAATAACAGGCGCTGCCCCGGTGCCGGTGCCGCCACCCATGCCGGCGGTAACGAACACCATGTGTGCGCCGGTCAAATGATCACGGATGGCATCGATTGCCTCTTCGGCCGCGGCGCGCCCGACGTCAGGCTGCGAGCCGGCCCCGAGTCCTTTAGTCACCTGGGTGCCCATCTGGATGAGGCTCTTGGCCCTCGACATCGTGAGCGCCTGTGCGTCTGTATTGGCGACGACAAAATCGACACCCCGCAAGCCGGCGGCGATCATGTTGTTAACGGCATTGCCCCCGGCGCCGCCGACCCCGAACACGATAATGTGCGTTTTTAGCCCGCGAACATCGGTGATGTTGGTCATTATCGGCCTCACGATTGCGTCGGTAAGCTGGGAAATGAGATGACTCGAAATGCTGCCTCCAAGCATTGCGATCTGCTTTGACCAAGTCCGCGGCTAGATGGCTGGCCCATTGGAACCGGCTCGTCCGCAGCCGTCGATCGAGCCACCAGCATAGGCGCGCGAGATCTGCCCGATGACCAGCTGCCGCCGCCTCGAGCTGCAACGCCAGGATACTTTCCGCTCGCAGGCGTTGTTTGCCGTCGACCACCGGTTCGCCGTGGCTTAGCCGCATTTTGACGAGCTCAACGCACACCAACGCGTTGCCGTCGTCTGAAAGTGAGCGCGGCAACCGACGCGCTTGCATCGGCTGTCCTCCTGGGAGCGTACCGGGCAGTGTGCGCAGATCGCGAAAAGCTAGGCCGTCATGGTTAAAAGATTCTTAACCCGCAAGCAGACCGATCCGTCGGCGCGCGGGTCGGAGCAGTCTTCAATTGCCGTACGCCTCTCCTTCTAATGAGGGATTGGCGTGTATCATGTGGAATCAATATGGGTTCTGATCACCCGCGTTCGCTCAAGAAAAAACCCTCGCATAAGCGAGGGCGATGGACAAAGAGATTGTCCAAGTAAGATCGGCCCTGGTTGGGCTCTACCGCATCAGGCGGTAAGTCGGGCCTGCCAACGTTCCACGCAACGGGCGCTCGACCCGCTAGATGCGTTTTCCGCTGCTTCATGATGGCAGGCGTTCACTTCTTGCTTCATTCAGTACTCGCTGGACAGCATCAGCGTGAGCACACGCACGGTCCGCTTCGGATCGCTCGGATCTTCTGAGCCGAACCGCATATCCTCATCGTAGTAATCGATCTTCCAGAAGAACTTCCGACCTACCAGGTCGAAGCTTCCGAAGTCGTGCTCACCGTACGGATCGTTCTCCTCCGTAAATCCGGAGAAATCCGCTACGTGACGCAGGGCTTCGGCCTTTACGCACTCGGGCAGCTCTGCGACCTCGATTGTCATCATGACGTGGCCACCGCGAAACGTGCGCCGGAAGGCGTCGTTGAGAACGGCGATACTATTGATCATCGCGCTCCTCCGCGTTCTCGCCCCGGCAGGGCGCCGTGTGACGAGCGCCGCAGTACGGGCAGTCGTCGTCGCATTGTGCGGGCCACACGCCGCTCCACTCGCGGCCGCACTCGTCGCAGTGATAGTCGTTTCGGACCTGCATAGTCGGCTCCTAGATCATGCCGGCGAGCACAAGTGCCGAAACCACTGTCTGACCGCCACACGCCGCGCAGAAGCCCTGGTCTTGATCGGGCTCCATATCGGCGGTGTGGTTGCACCCTTCCGTCATGCATCCCGGGGCTGGCACCATTCAGGAGAGCTGCCAGCAGAAGATCGTCCAGGTCTTGGAAGCCTCTCTGGTCGCAAAGCATCACGAGTTTCTGAACTCTTTGAGCAATAGAAATGTTGGACATCGTGTCCTCCTCGCTACGGGCACCCGACCGATTTCGGGTGCTCGATCACGAGGCGGACGCCGAGCGTCCATCACTGGGCGGGATTTAGAGTAAACGCCCAATCGACCGTATGGACGCTCGTCGCGATGCCTCCGCCTCGCCACCGAGACCCGGACATGCTTGGCAGGTCCCGGATCGCGGGCGAACGTTGAAAGATCAAACTCTAAGCGAATACTCGCCGGGAAAGTCGGATCAGTGGAGGCGCGAACTCGTGTCAGATCGGCACGAGAAGTTGGGGCCGTGGAGCGCGTGACATTGCCAGGCGCTGTTGTTGCCGAGACAGTGTGGCACGTCGGCAAGGACGGCAAGCCGCTGGCCGGCGCCGCCAAGAACAGCTTCATGAAGAAGTGCGAGACCAGCGCGTAAGCGCGCAGTCCGTTCCCGGCTTTTTCAACAAGCCATCACAACGAAATGCCGTCATGGCCGGGCAGAAGCGCATCTTCGCGCGAGATGTCCCGGCCATTTGCTTTTGTGCCCCGCCCCGCCGCCACTTTCCGACACGCGCGAGCGCGTAAAGCAAACTCGCCGCGACCCTAGACAAAACGCAGCGGCTGACGGATCATGCCGCGCTGAGTGAACCGAGGCATCGACAAGGCCTCCAGCAAAGGATGGGCGAGATGTGGCAGTTTCGAGTGCGTGATCACATTGATGGCGACGATGAGCGTGCTCTTTACGCTGCTCATGATTGTTGACGTTGCCAACGCAAGAGGCCCCGGCCTGCCCAACGTCATGGTTCTCGCAACCGGCGGCACGATCGCCGGCAGCGGGGCGAGCAGCACCACCGTCGTCGGGTATACCGCAGCCACGGTAGGCATCGAGACCCTCTTGAACGCCGTCCCCGAGTTGAAGACGGTGGCCAACGTCAAGGGCGAGCAGGTCTTCCAGATCGCCAGCGAGAATATGAACAATGATTGTTGGCTGAAGCCAAGCGCGTCAATACGCTACTCGCGCAGGGCGACGTGGACGGGATCGTGATCACGCACGGGACCGATACGATCGAGGAAACCAGCTATTTCCTGAATCTGGTCGTCAAGAGCAATAAGCCTGTGGTCGTCGTCGGTGCGATGCGCCCATCGACCGCGATCAGTGCGGACGGCCCGATCAGCCTCTTCAACGCGGTGATCCTCGCAGGCAGTGAAGAAGCCGTCGGCAAGGGCGTGCTCGTCGCCCTCAACGATCAGATCAACGCCTCGCGCGACGTCACCAAGAACAACACGTCCACGGCAGACACCTTTCGCACGCCTGAACTCGGCTTTCTCGGCTACATGCAGGGCAACAAGCCGTATTTCTACCGGCAATCGACCCGCCGGCACACGGTAGATTCCGAATTTGACGTGTCCAACCTCGATGTCCTGCCGCAGATCGACATCGTCTACGGCTACGCCAACATGAGCCGGGTCGCGATCGACGCCTTTGTCGCTGCCGGCGCCAAGGGGATCGTGCATGCCGGCGTGGGTGACGGCAGCTTGGCCCGCCCGGGGGTCGAGCCGGCGCTCGACGAAGCCCGCAAGAAGGGAGTGGTGATCGTTCGCAGCAGCCGTGTCGGCAACGGCATCGTCGCGCGCAATGGCGAGGCCAAGGACGATGAACACGACTTCGTCGTCTCGGATACGCTCAATCCCCAGAAGGCACGCATTTTGTTGATGCTGGCGTTAACCAAGACGACCGACACCAAGGAAATTCAGCGGATGTTCTACACTTACTAAAGCCTCGGCTACGCTCGCTCGAAGCGGCGGTCATCACAGACCGCGCGGCGTCGATGGTCTTGCGGTAAGCGATCGCGAAATCCGGGCTACACGGACGGATTTCGTAGGGTGGGCAAAGCGAAGCGTGCCCACGATCTGGCGCAGATCAGAAAGAGATGGTGGGCACGGCGCAGTGTGCCTTTGCCCACCCTACGAGAGCTGCCTGCGGGGAGAGATTTTGGTCTCTATCATTGAATCATTGACGCAACAGATTGCCTCGTTGCCGCCGAGCGAAGACACCATGTCTGCCGTCAAGTTCCTGAAGCGATCGGATCTGGCGCAGCCTGCCACTCTCACCGGAACGTCGGACAATGCGCCCGCCGAATTCTGGCTTCGGCTCAGAAGGCGGCAGGAGAGCACTATCCGAGCAGGCATCGCTACTCGTGGCTTTCCTTCACTGCTGGCCGCGCTGGAGAAAGCTTAGTCCGTCGACTCCTGTAACCACCACAGTACTCACTAGCAACGCAGAGGCTGGTAACTTCTGGTCAGATCAGGATGATCGGCTGCTGGGATTCGTGCTCGTGGAGAGGCGATCTCCCGAATAGGAGCAAGAGCGTCTGGAGTGGTTTCGGCGCAACCTGACATAGGCCAGCGACGACCGCAACCCCGGCGCCTCCTGCCCGGTGCGCGCAACATATTCGGTGTAGCCGCCGCCATATTGGTGGATGCCTTCCGGCGTCAGCTCCAGCACGCGGTTCGACAGGACGCTGAGGAAATGCCGGTCGTGCGAGACGAACAGCATGGTGCCTTCGAAGTCCGACAGCGCATTGATCAGCATTTCCTTGGTGGCGAGGTCGAGATGGTTGGTGGGCTCGTCCAGCACCAAGAAGTTCGGTGGATCGAACAGCATCTTGGCCATGACGAGGCGCGCCTTCTCGCCGCCCGAGAGCAGCGGCAGCGTTTCTCGACATCGTCGCCGGAGAAGCCGAAGCAGCCGGCGAGCGCGCGCAAAGAGCCCTGCCCCGCGGTCGGAAACGCGTCCTCCAGCGACTGGAACACGGTGCGTTCGCCGTCGAGCAGATCCATCGCGTGCTGGGCGAAATAGCCCATCTTGACGCTACCGCCGAGCGCCACCGTGCCCTCGTCCGGCTCGCTCGCACCGGCAACCAGCTTGAGCAGCGTCGACTTGCCGGCGCCGTTGACGCCCATCACGCATCAGCGCTCCCGACGGCGGATCATGAAGTCGAGCCCGTCATAGATGCGCTTTGAGCCATAGCCCTTGTGCACGTTCTTGAGCGCCACGACGTCCTCGCCCGAGCGCGGCGCCGGCAGGAAGTCGAACGCCACGCTCTGGCGGCGGCGCGGCGGCTCGACGCGCTCGATCTTGTCGAGCTTCTTGACCCGGCTCTGCACCTGCGCCGCATGCGAGGCACGCGCCTTGAAGCGTTCGATGAACTTGATTTCCTTGGCGAGCATGGCCTGCTGGCGCTCGAACTGCGCCTGGGCTGCTGCTTCTCGTTCTGCGCCCGCTGCTGCTGGTAGAATTCGTAGTCGCCGGTGTAGGTAGTGAGCGAGCCGCTGTCGATCTCGATCACCTTGGAGATCACGCGGTTGATGAACTCGCGGTCATGCGAGGTCATCAAGAGCGTGCCTTCGTAGTAGTGCAGGAATTTTTCCAGCCAGATCAGGCTTTCGAGATCGAGATGGTTGCTCGGCTTGTCGAGCAGCATGACGTCGGGGCGCATCAGGAGAATGCGCGCCAGCGCGACGCGTATCTTCCAGCCGCCGGAGAGTTTGCCGACGTCCCCGTACATCATCTCCTGGCTGAAGCCGAGGCCGGCCAGCGCCTCGTGCGCGCGGCCGTCGAGCGCATAGCCGTCCAGCCCTCGAACCGGTGCTGCACCTCGCCATTGCGGGCGATAATCTCGTCCATCTGCTCGGTCTTGTCGGGGTCGGCCATATCGGCCTCGAGCGCGCGCAGCTCGGCCGCGACCTCGCTGACGGGACCGGCGCCATTCATCACCTGGGCCACCGCGCTGCGGCCAGACATCTCGCCGACGTCCTGGTTGAAATAGCCGATGGTGATGCGGCGATCGGTCGAGACCTGCCCTCGTCGGGCAGTTCCTCGCCGGCGATCATCCGGAACAGCGTGCTCTTGCCGGCGCCGTTCGGGCCGACGAGACCGATCTTCTCGCCCTTGTTGAGGGCCGCGGAGGCTTCGATGAACGGGATCTGGTGGCCGGCTTGCTTGCTGACGTTGTCGAGGCGGATCATGACTGTCTTTTGGGGGATTTTTGTGTTGCAGCGTCATAGGGCATGCGTGGCGTGAGGGGAAGCCTGGGACAGGCCGGATCCAGCCCATTCGCTCGTCATCGCTCAACTTCAGAGCCGAGACCTCGGCGGCATCTCGACGCCTTCGGCTCTGGCGGCGGCATTCATGCGAACTATATGATTTCTCAAACGCCCGCCGCATCGCTCCCTTGAAGAAGCCTTTGCTGATCTTTCTGTTCCTTGTCTTGACACCGCTGGCCGCGTCGGCGGTGAGATATTTCTGGCTGGGCGATGGCTGCCAGAATTGGCAAACCGCCGATCAGTCGAGCGCAGGTCTTCTGCCCGCCGCCGCCGCCGATCATCCCGAGGACGTCATACGGGTGTTCGGGGCGAGAACGGTGCGATGGCGCAGCATTTTCGATGTTCATACCTGAATCGTCGTCAAGGAGAAGAATGCGCCCACCTACACCCGCTATGACTACACGGCGTGGGGCGAGCCGATCCACACCAACGGCTTCGCTCCGGACGGGCGGTGGTTCGGCGCAGCGCCAGAAACCATTGTAGCCGTCAACGGAGAGCGCGCCGAGGCGCTGATCCCGAAGATCCGGTATGTGATCGAAAACTACAAGTTTCGGTCCTATGGAGATTACAGCGTCTGGCCCGGTCCCAATTCGAACACCTTCGTGCAGGCCGCGCTCGACTCCGTCCCTGAGCTCCGAGCCGTGCTGCCGCCGACCGCTATCGGCAAGGACTTTCCGTACACGGGTAAGTGGGGTGGGCCTAACGGCGTCCGGTACAGGCATCTATGCTTCGCTTGCCGGATATTTTGGCTTTTCCGTCGGCTGGATCGAAGGCCTGGAGATCAATTTCTTCGGCGCTGTGCTCGGGCTCGACATCCGAGGCCCGGCGCTCAAACTGCCCGGTCTCGGCCGCTTCGGAGTGACGCCCGGCCCTTAGAAGCAGCGATCCCAGCTTGTTCTCTGGCGATATTGCAATGTCCATCCCAAGCCTCAATCCGTTTACGGCGGCAAAAATGCTGCGACTGATCCGACGACTTCGCTCCCAGCTGGGGGGTGATGGGATCGGACGACAATGAAACGAGAGGTCACGGGTATATCCGCTTCGGCTCGACCATCCTGGCCGATGAGGATCAATCCGGCGACCATTTGCCACATTCAGAATAATCGGCTCGCCGCTCCATGTCTTGATCGGCTCCATTCCGATGATGAGAAATTCGCCGACAGGTTGGTCGAATATTGGATTCGCAATTGCCGGCCCACTTCGGCCGCAGCAAGCCTAAAGCCGAGCTGCTGGGCGCGTGAGCATACGTTAGCCAGGGTCACGGTGTCGAAGGTAAAGCCAAGCTGCGCAGGCGATAAATGGACGAGCTCGCATTTGTCTTCTGAGAGCTTAGTCGACCGTTAAGAAGCCGGATTGAGCTGAGCTG
>NZ_LBIY01000065.1:0-16191 GCF_028128625.1 Bradyrhizobium sp. CCBAU 45389
CCGCAAACTTCACGTTACCTACAGCGGTACGCACAGTACTGTCGGGCGGTATCATTGCCGCGGTAGCCAGATCAACCATGGTGAAGACCCGTGCATCTCATTAGGCGGTCTGCGCGCGGATCGCGCGATCAGCGCGGAGGTCATCGCGCGGCTGCAGCCGCTGGGTATACAGGCGGCGCTGGCGGCCATGGAAGCGCGCGGCCGTGAACACGCCGACAAGCTGCGTCAGCTCGAGTTGACTCTGGAGCAGGCACGCTACGAGGCAACTCGCGCTCGTCGGCGATACGAGGCTGTCGATTCGGACAATCGCCTTGTTGCCGGCGAGCTGGAGCGGCGCTGGAACGAACGCCTGGTCGCTGTCCGCGAGCTTGAGGGCGAGCGCGACACGTTGTTGGCTACGCCGGAGATGACGTTGAGCGACATCGATCGCGATCGGTTACTTGCGCTTGATTCCGAACTCAAGAGAGCTTGGGAAAGTCCGGGTGCAACAGCTGCGACGCGCAACAGGATCATCCGAAGCTTGATCAATGAGATCGTTGTGCGCATCCGCGACGAGGTGCTGGACTTGATTGTCCACTGGCATGGCGGCGATCACACGGCATTGCAGGTGAGGAGGAACCGCACCGGCGAGCACCGCGGCGGATGTGGTCGATCTCGTTCGTGTCCTCGCGCGTCAGATGCCCGACAGCACCATCGCCGCGGTTCTCAACCGCGCCAGTAGGTCGACAGGGCGTGGCAACAGTTGGGCCCGCGTCCGCGTTCGCAGTCTGCGCAACCAACACGCCATCGCGGCCTACCGAGAGGACGAGCGCGCCCAGCTGCGTTGAAAGTCAGTCCTTCGACGGCTCGCCGTCTGATCGAAGAACAGAGCTTGCCTGCGCAGCAGCTGTGCAAAGGCGCACCGTGGATGGTCAAAGCGGTTGATCTGGAACATCCCCAAGTCAAGGGCGCGGCGGTTCCGGCGGCCATCGTCTGGCGATCCGGGTCAAAAAGATTCCAACTCCAAGGGGGTAGCGAGATGGGCAGCATGAACCTGACTCGAGCGCGCCGAGCAGCAGCACGTTCTCGCCGTTGGCGATCCAACGTGACGCGGCCAGGTCGCGGATCTGCTTCGGTCGATCGACGGCTGCGCCTATGATTCTTGCGCACGACCTCGCGCTCGCACAGTAGGATCAGCGTCTCACGCGCCGACAGGTTCACGCGCGCCGTCTCGTCGGGTGGTCGAGCTGGTCGCGGATGCCGGAGAGCTGCGAGCGCGCCAGCATGGCCCCCAGCCAATCGATTGGTGCTTCGGTGACCTTCTTTGTACGCACCATCAGAAGCTCCCTCCGATCGTAGCTTCGTATTCGGCAAGAGGACGTAACAACGAGGGCAGTGGTGAAGGCGCCGGCACTGTCGGTGTCGCGGTTGCTGGTTGGCAGACCGCGCCATCGCGACAGGCAACCCCGTCGAGGTGGGCGAACTCGACGATCCGCAGCCGGCGATCCTCCGATTGCTTGTGACCGCAACCTCGCGCATGCCATGGCGGATGCGCACCTCGCCAGCCGCGACCGTCACCGCCACGCGCTCGCTGATCAGCTGCCAGGGTACCGTAGTTGTTCGTGTCGATCTCGACAGCGCAATCGTTGCCGACGACGCGGGCCAGTTCGCGCGGCGATCCGAGCGTCGCCGAGCGGCTTCAACCGGTGCACCTCGTCACACGCAAAGCGAGTGATCGGCGCCACGCCCGTCGTGCCGTGGATACGTAGTTCGCCACCCCGCCCTCCCACTCGGCGAGATGCGTCTCGAATGCCTCGCAGCTCGCGAAGGAATGCCCCGCGATCACGTTCTTCTTCACGTAGCGGACGCCATTCTCCGTCTTGCCCTTTGTGCGCGCCCGATACGGTGCGCAGGCGCGAGGACGGAAGCCCCAATGCTTCGCGAACGTGATGAGCTTGTCGTTAAACTGAACCGACCGGCTCATCTGCCGTAGCGCACCACGAGCGCGCGTGGATTGTCCTTCAGCACTTCCTCCGGCACGCCATCGAAGGTCGTGAATGGCTCTCGAGCCCAGCGAACCAGTGCTCTTGCTTTTCGGCGCGGGTCGCCACGAACACAAATGCTTTGACCTTCGCCCCGCCGATATCGACCAGACGCTCGCCGAAGTCGATCTGTAGCTGCCGCCCCGGGGGCGTCTCGAACCGGGTCGTCGCCAGCGCTTCGGCCTTCAGTGCCTGGCGGTAGGGTTGCACGGCGCGTCGCAGCGTTCGCCGGCTGACCGCCAAGCCGTTTTCGGCCAACAGGTCGTGACGGACCGCATCCGCATTGCCGCGATGTCGAATGAACCTCTCGCGCAGCCAGCCTTCAAGGCCATGACCCGCTTCGCCCGCTCAGGCGACTTGAACGGCTTCACCCACCCGCGCCACGTAGTCCTTCACCGTCTGCAGCCAGTTGGCGCGCAATCCGCTTCAGACCTCACCCACACACCCTCAGGTGCAACATCTCCGCCACGTCATCTGGCGTATTCATCACCTGCCCCCGTGGATTACTCCACGACAAGCCTTTGATTCGTTCCTCGTTCATTCGCTCTCTCCTCGGCTATCCAAGGAGGGGGCAATTCCTCGTGACGTCGAGGGGGCAGTTTTCCATGGCGCGCGCGACAGCGAGCCGACTTTGTCTTATCAGTCTGGCTCTGGCCTTTGGCAGAGCCAGAAAGCCAAACAAGCTCGGCCGAAGCTGTCTCGATGGGAGAACTCCAGCCATCTTGGGACGTCAAACACCACGCGCCATGTTCGATGCGGAGCGCGTTTTCGTGCGATCGCCGTCGCTACTGTCGATCAGGTTGGCAGCAGCCATGTGCACTCCACGACAACATACTCCGGAATGCTGTCCAGCGAGGACTTGCCGACGGCCCGAATTTGACGCGTCTGAATGCCAACGGGCGATCAAAGCGCTTACCCCTTCTGGGAGTAAAGAGTCGGAATTCGGTGGAGGAACTCGCCCGGACCTCAACAGCGAAAATCAATGGGGCCGCGAGACGATGCAGTCCCGCGGCCTCGCCACCGGAATTTAGTGAAAAGACAGTTTAAGTATAAAATCCCTCAGCCGGTGTTCTTTCAGTAGAACACCGTGTTCCCGTGTTCCAACACTTGCCAATCCGGACGGCTACGGGGAAACGCGTGCAACCGCAGACCAATGCGGCCGCGAGATCGATGAAGAAGCCGGTAAAATTGACGGTTCGCCTGTCCTATTCGCCTGTCATAACGGGTGCCAAGCGTCGAAAGAGTGTATCAGCGAGCAGAAGCAGCGCTCGATGCTATGCGCTGTTTGTAGTCGTCGGCGTCGTGCGTAATGGTGATCCTGCAGGTGCCGTTTGAGCGCATCATTGCTGTTGCGCTGATTGCGCGATGTTCGTGCATAACTGCCGGTTGCCGAGGCCCGCTTCAGCGTACGGCTTCCGTTCGCTTAAACCATTTCCTCGGTAAGCCAATGTAGTAGCCGCGCATGCGAAGCTCTGCCTCTCATCTATTGATGTGTTTCGCAAGCGGAACACACCACCGACACGATTGATTATTGCCTCACGCATCTCACGCGCATCGCGTGACGGAGACTTCGCGACGACCGACCTAGTGCTGACGCCAGAGGCCGCCACGCCAGCGGCCGGATCGGTACTCGCGGCTCGTTGCTGGGAAGTCCGGCCTTCAGACGGGCGTGTCGTAGGTGATGGGATAACGCTCTGGAAACGGCCCTCCTGCGTAGTCAATCTCCGCGGCGGGACGGACGCCCCGGATTTGCAGGATGCGGCGAACGATTTCCGGAACTTGGATGCGGCTGATCTGGTCGCCGAGGCAGGTGTGCATCCCGTAGCCCAGATGCATGTAGACCGACTCCGGCCGGTCGATCGCGAAGCTGGACGGCGCCGGCAGTTGCAAGCCATCGCGCATCGCCGACCGGGTCGAGATCAGCACCGTGCTGCCGGCCTTGATTGTCGTCGCGCGCAGCGAGCCCTTGGCTATCCGGTAATCGGTCCGGCAGTAGCGCACCACGAACGGATTGATCGGGTTGAAGCGCAGCGCTTCCCAGCAATAGCGATACATCAGATGGTCGTTGTTGCTGCTGGCGACGTCGATGGCCTCCTTCAGGATCCTCGGGCGCTTGAACAACTCGTCGAGCAGCTGCACGATGGCCGCCGATGTGGTCTCAATCCCGCCGACCAGTGTGCCCATCATATTGGTAATAATGCGTTCGTCGGCGAAGCCGATCGAATCGTCAAAATGGCTATTCAGCAGGCGGCTGAACACGTCCTCGAGCGGCGCCCCATTTTTCAGCTGCTCGCGCCGCTGCGGGAGCAGTTGTGTCAGATAGGCGCGCATCTCCTGCCCAGCGTCAATGTTGTCCTGGTGCACCTTCGGATCTTTGTCCAGGTTGTGAAACATGTCATATTGCGTCGCGCGCGACCAGCGGAACATCGAGGCCAGATCGGGGCCGGGAAAGCCGAAATATTCTCGGGTCATCTGAATGGGCACCAGGCGCGACAACGTGCTGACCACGTCGATCTGGTTCTGGGTATAGATCTGCTTTTCGACAGACGCATTGGCGAGGCTGCGCACCTTCTGGCGAATTGCCGGCAGATCCTCCATGCGCATGAAGGCGCGCATGATACCCTTGTCGCGCAGGTTTATTTCGGTGCAGTCGCGGCCGAGCATGAAGGGGCCGACCGAAGGGTCCATCATCGGCGCATAGGTGACGTTGAAGATGTCGGGGCGGCTCAGCGCTTCCTGCACGTCGGGGAAGCGGGTGATGAACACCGGCCCCGCGGCGCCCAACGCCAGGTTGGGCCTGACGCGCCGGATGAGTGCGAACAATGCATCCGGATGTTTGGCGATCATCCATTTCAGGAACTTCGCCGCCGGCCCCTGTTTCTGTTCCGCCATTGCTGCCGCACCCTAACTCAAGAAAAGCTTCGCCTGGTCGGTCGATCCCGGCTTCCGTCCACCTTTCCCCCTGCGGGAGCGAGATGGTCTTCGCTACTGCTCCAGTTGGAGCTGACCCAATCAATTTCAGATCGACTTGAGGAACTCGATGATTGCGTTGCGCTCCTCCGGAGACAGCGCAGGGCCAATGACGCCCTCATGCTTCTCGTTCGAGAATTCGTGGCCGGTATTGCGATTGGCGGGCCTCGACGTATCGATGATGAAGTAGCCCTTGCCGTCGTAGGTCCTGCCTTCAGGAGCGACCGTCCGCGTCACGATACCGACGCGGACAGGATCGAAGCTGGGCTCACCGAGCAGGAAGACTTGTGGGCGCTCCGCAACCGGGCTGAGCAGATCGTAGATCGTCGGCACCGAGCCGTTGTGCAGGAACGGCGCAGTCGCCCATACGCCGTTCAGCGGACGCGCCTTATAGCCGAAACCTGCCGCGAGACAGTTCGGTCGATCGCCTTCGATCTCCGCTTGGACCGTCCCGGTCGACCGAAGCCATTCGTCGATGCCGGATTGGACCACGGCGCCGAGCGCAAGCGCGTAGAGTTGCATCGCATGGTCCGAGAGGTGGATCGTATCCAGCGTGTTGTCAGCCTTCCGTTGGCAGACATCGATGTCGAGGCCGAGTCCTGGGCTGCTCTGGCCCGCCCTGGCCAGTTCGCTGCCGGCGGTGTCCACGGTGCGATTGCGCAGCACGTCGCCCTGGGCCGGATCGGTGCCGATATGGCTTTGCTTGATGATCTTGACGTTGAGTACGGATTCCCTCGTCTGCTTCTCCTGCCCATCGCGACCGCGCCAGCGGATAGGGCCGAAGTTCTTCCAGAACTCCGCGTCCGGGGCCTTGCCGTGCACGATGTCCGGCGTCAGCGCTGGAAGATGGCAGCCGCTGCAATGTTTGTCGTAGAGTTGGGCTCCCACGGCGGCCTTGGCTTTGTCGATCGCAGGTAAGCTGTCGGGCCAGGCTGGCGCATTCAGTCCGGTGAAGGCTTTCGCCACCAGCGGCTGGTCCTTTCCAGCGAGCTGTTGTTCGATCCAGTGCAGATTATCGAAGGGGATGCTGCTGGCAAAACGTCCCCCCTTGGGCGGGGCGGTGAGGTTGAGCTCCGCCGAAACCCCCATCGCCTCGCCGGCATTGCGCACCAATGGCTGCATAATCGAGCCGTCGTACTGCACCCAATCGAACCATGACGATGTCCAGATGTGCGGGTAGCTGACAGGGGCGTTGAGGTTGACGTAGTTGCCGTAGCGCTTGGGGTCGAGAGCGAACACCTGGTTGCCGATGCGATTGAGCGCATCGAGGCGGGTAAACCCTTCCGTGACGTCGATCCCAGCGGGCTGATCGATCAGAGCACCAAGTATTCCATCGAGCTCCTTGGACAGTTGGACGCGTGTAAGATCGCTGTACTCGGTTCCTAAAACGCGCTTCGCGAACCGCCCGAAGCGACCGTCGAAGAAGGGTAGCTTTGCCGACAAAGCGGTCTGTGCGAGCGCAGCGCGGAGCGCATTTGTCAATTGACCGAGATCGGTCACGGCGGGGCCGCCTTCAATGACATAGCGCTTCTCTTTGAAGATCAGTTGGCCGGTATGGCACGCGGCACAGGTCAATCCAACGGCAGTCTCCTTACGCGAAAGCCCGCGGATCGACTGAAACGGCGAATATGCAAAGCCGATCGGCAAACCGTACTCATTGTTCTCGCTTTCGGCAGACTCTATGAATCCAAACCGAAGTAAATAGCGGTTGTCAGAAAACCGTTCTCGTTTGAAAAAGGGGATAGCGAAAGGCGAGTTCAGCGGCGCTTCCAGGGCGAGAAACCATGACAGCGGGATCGGTAAGGTCTGCGTGCCCTGGGCTTTATGATGGAATCGATCGGCGTCTTCGGCGTTCCAGCCCTGGTCGAGCGAAACCTGCTCGCTCGCGGAAACCGGTTCAGGGAGACCAGGCGGCGTCAGAGCTTCGATTGTCGCGCCAAGCTGGGAGCTGGTCATGACTGCGATCAAAGCAATGATCACGATGATCGCCAGAAGAACAAGAAAGCGTCGCCACCAAAGGCGCCGAATTGCGCTGGCAACTGTCGACATGGCTCCCCCGTGTCAGCGAACGGCCTCCAGCAGAGAGCCGTGCAAACAATAATACTACAACTACATGATCTTGTAGGCTCACCCCTGCTGTTGACGTCCTTGAGACGCGATCACTATTCTTTCTGACGTCACAATCGGTGGTCTGTGGAATGGGCGAACTTGACCGCATAACAAGAACATCTAGAGCGTTCGGACGAGCTCTTGTTCGAGCCGCCATCCCATCCTCGCGATCGAATTTGCAGTGACGTTGGGTCCGCTGTGGGAGATCGGGGGCTGTAATCCGCGGGAACGCGAGCGAACGGAATCGGCCGGGCGCCTGAGGGCAATAGGCTCGCACTCGGAGATCAGGACTCCGTAGGGCGCAATGACCATGAGCATACATCCGGCCACGCCGATCACGATGATGCAGACGGCGAATTCGAGCCAAGCAACGCGGCTACCATTTAACGGCTTCGTTTGGCAAGCACGATGACGGCGAGGCTGACCTGAATTAACAGCATCGGCGTCAGGCTGTAGCCCGCGACAATGCTCCACATCGTGAGCGTCGGTGGCAGACGTGGAAGACCTCTGTCATCGGCGGCCAGTAGAGAGGGACTGCGAGCAGAGGGCCGTACAGGCCGAGCGCAGCCAGACCCATGGATTGCGCGTGAACTCGTTGACAACGGTACCGGAGCGGATGCTGCGCATGGCGACGACGCGCCAGAGTTGTGCGAATGCGACGGCGAGGAATGTGGTGGTGACTATGGCCTCGCCCGTCCAGCCGGGCCGAAACCGCCAGTGTCCCCCGCAGTTCTCACGCTTACGAAGGAAGGCCTCATATCCCTCCGGGTCAACCTCCTTCAGGCGGTTCAGCGCGCGCTTAGCTTCCAGATCGGCGGACTTGCTATGACGCTGTTTGATCTTTTTACTTTTGCTTCCATCTCTGCGAGCTGTCCCGTTGCTGTTGGTACACTCTCGGGTATTGTCTCGAGCTTCGCGCTTGGTCGCGTCTCTTCGAGGCCTTCGACGCACCGATTGGGATGACGAGATGCTGCGGCTCGAATTGAACGACCTTCTCGAAGGTGGGTTTGAGCCCCGCTCGACGATCTGCACGAGGCCGTCCAGGCGCTGCTCGACCATCCGCGGCGGCGGCTCCGGCGGCCTGCTGCCCGCAGGGCTGATCCAAGCGACCAAGTTTGCATCGTCGCTGTTGAAATGGTTGAAGTCGAGTCGACGTCAGCATCGTCACCTCCGGAGACGTCGGCGTCGCGGCACCGGAAGCTCTGGCAGTATTCCGAGAACGGCACGATCCCCGGCCCCGACGACACCTAGCAAGGGATCGACTGCATGGCCCATCCTTCCGCGCAAACGCTCGGGTACCCACGCTAGTAGCCGTGTGCGAGCAGTAACGCCGTCGTGGTCTAGCTGCTGTTGTTAGTTGGTAAACTCACCGCCGTTTGTCGTGCTGGTGATTGCAACGCCGTTAACGCATGTTGTCAACAGCCGCGAACGTAAGCGGATCAACTTTCCGGACACGATGCAACCGCAGGCATAAATACACGTTCGTCTGCCTATTTTATAAGGCAGGCCGATCGTCGCAGCCAAAAACCTTTGCGAACATCGAATAGCGGCGAACAAGCGTAAACATCGACACGCACTGCTTTTGGCGACAATCAAAACGACCATCGACTCGTGCTCGTGACGATGACGAACGATGGTCAATCAAGCCACATCGGCATGGGATTCTGAGGACGTGTCGCTTCTGCAATGCATGTGGAGCGCGGGCCACTCGGTGTCTGCGAGGGGTGGCGATGCGTATCTCGCAACGCCATCATCGGCAAGGTCAAGCGCAAGAGAGCTCGCCGAGGCCAAGCAACGCAACAGGGACAAACGACGGCAAAGTCAGCAGCAGTCGCTATCGACTTTGATCCGGCGCTCGTGCAGGAGATGCTCGCCAAGATCGATGGCTATCACGTCGATCTCGCATCCGAACGCGGTTCGTCGATGGCGCGGTGTCGCAACATCCGCGAGTCGATCAGCAACGTCTACAAGGAAGCCAAAGCGCGGAGCTCATCGGCAACCCAACTATCGGCCGTCGCCCCGCGCGAGGGCAAGCGCCTCGAACAGCCGCGGCAGCCGCTGACAGAGCACGGAGCGGTTGTCGCGGCAGGCCTTGTGGCCCAAGGCGCAAGCAATCCAGCTCTTGCCGACGCCGGTCGGGCCGATGATGAGCAGGTTCTGATACCGGTCGATCCACTCGCCGGCGACGAGCTTTTGGAACAGCGGCTTGTCGAGCCCCCGCAGCGCCTTCATGTCGATAGTCGATCCAGTCCCAATTGATCTTGCCGGCGTGCTGAACCAGCTCGTGCTCCATGTTGATGATCTGCTTGAGCCTGGCCCGGAACAGATCACCTTCCTCCGTCGCCTTCGGCTTCTTCGGTCGCATCGGCTCCTCCCGATACGAGCGCCGAATCATGCCGTGCGATTCGAGGGAATCTCAAACTGCAAATTGCAGGTTCCGAGCTACCGCACTGTCAAAGCCTGCAATCACAAAGTCGCCGCAGCCGGAAAAAAGCGACTCCAGATCAGCCCCTTACCCGTTCTTCACGGACGACTAAGGAGGCACGGATGAATCGATCCATGAGTCAAAAACCAGGCGCACGCTTTACCGAGAAGCAGGGCCATTATCTGGCGTTCATCTATACCTATTCGCACATGTTCGGACGGCCACCCGCCGAATCCTGCATCCCCAGAAGCATCGAAATCCTCGTGCCGCGAGAAAACTTGCCGATCCTAAGCTGGCCGGTATCAAACCATCAAAATCACTGTGACGAGCCAGTAGCTAGTTTCGCCCTCACCTCGTGGCAAGAGGTTAATCGGATGCGTGGGGCGAGAATAACATCAAGCCGAAAGAACACCGAATTCCAGAGTACGCCTAAAGATTGCCTGGAAGATCGGCGCGAACGTTTGATCCGCGCCTTGGCGAGTCCGAGCCGTCACGGCGCAGGACAGCGCTTCTCTATCCGAGCGAACGGTCGCCCGCAGCGTCCGCGCCTTAATCAACTCAGGTGATATTTATTCAGTAGTTCGCCAAGCTCAGTCGCTTCAATCTTTTTTAGAATGAGCTCGCGCAGGAACCCAGGTCCCGGGATCTCAATTTCATTGCCGTCGCGCAGTCTACCCATTGCTGCAAGCAGCTTGCGAATATCATAGGTCGAGTTGAATACCTCGGGCACGCCACGTTCAATCTTGAGGAGGATATACACGGCTTCCATCGCGGTCCGAACGGAGTATTCCGTCGTGAAGATACAATCCCGTTCACCCGACTCCGCGAACTGGCCGATGAAGGCGAAATTGACCGCATCTTTCGGCACAACATCTGGCCGATCGCCCGCCTGCCGCGGCATGAAGAAGGAAGTGACGTAGGGCATCATCACCGGGACCGTCTTGGCGGCCCCAGCGGCGAGTTCCGGTATACTCGCAACCGGCACACCGAGGTGATAAAGCCATTCTTGCGTGATTTCCTCGCCCGTACAATCTTGCATCGGTTTCCTCACGTAGTCGCCGGCTTTATCGACGAATAGCGAATAGACCCAGACGACGACTTGATCGCTGGGCTGGCGCTTGAAATGCGGCTGGCGATTTGTGGTCCAACTGAGCAACCAGCTCGAATCTTTCACCGTAACGATGCCTCCTGTGACAACCTTGCCGCTGAACGGATCGCGTTTGGCGATCTTGCGGATGTATGCTGGAATGCGTTTGTCCAGGGTCGTGATCGTCGCCGATTCCCATTTGCTTGCAGGAATATTGCCGCAAAAGACATTTGGGCGTCCAAAGGCCGCATCTTTGGCCGCAATACGCCGCCACAGATCCCAGGCGGGCGCCGGTCCTTCGTTGAGCCTGGCGGCCGTGTGATGGTCCCCCATGTCCGAGTTTTCGGTCAGCGACCCGATCGTCATGAAAACAAGATCGTCGGCGCCAATAATGAGACTGCCCTCAATGCCATTCTCCTGCCAGCGGATGGCTGTGGCTTGCTTGCGTCCACGCTTTATGTCGAAATCGATATCGGTGACTACGACCCCGTAGCGAAAATTGACGCCTTGCGCCAACAGCCATTTGGATAACGGCAGAACAAGCGATTCATATTGATTGTATTTGGTAAACTTCAGCGTACTGAAATCCGGCAGGCCGCCGATATGGTGGATGAATCGATGCAGATAAAGTTTCATCTCGAGAGCCGAATGCCATTCTTCAAAGGCGAACATGGTCCGCCAATAGAGCCAGAAATTGCTGTTGAAGAAATCTCTCCCGAACACTTCGTCGATGCGCTTGGTCTCCATCTGCTTACGAGTGGCAAGAAAAAGGGCAATCAGCTCTTTCTGGGCCTGTTCGCTCAGTGTGAAGAGGCCATCGGTATGGGCATCCTGCCCCTGTTTCACCGTCGCCCGCCGTAGTGTGTAGTTCGGATCATCCTTGTTCAGCCAGTAAAACTCATCGAGCACGCTGGCGCCTTCAAGTTCGAGCGATGGGATCGAACGAAACAGATCCCAGAGACACTCGAAATGATCCTCCATCTCTCTGCCACCTCGAATCACGAATCCCCTTTCCGGATCCTGACAACCGTCCAACGCGCCCCCCGGAACCGTCTGTCGTTCGAGGATGGTAATACGGTCGCCACGCATCTGCCCGTCGCGGATCAAGAAGGCCGCGCCGGAGAGCGCAGCCAACCCCGAACCAACGAACCAAGCTGTCTTGCTGTCCGCGCCGGCGGGTTTGCGGGGCCGAGCAAAAGCTTCGTAATTTCCACTGGTGTAATACATCGCGACATTCCATCTCGTTTGATGTGACAATCCGTCCGCTGATAGTCAGAAGATGTTTTCGACCGCCTGACACTTCTGCGGGACGCCGATCGTCAGACCGCCATCGACGACGATTTCGGAGCCGGTAAGATAAGAGGACTCGTCGCTAAGCAGGAACAAGACTGCCTGTGACACTTCCTGCGGCTCGGCTGGCCGCCCGAGCGGAATTGGAAAACCGGAAAGATCGATGTTCTCTGTCATCCGAGTGTTGATGAAGCCCGGATGGATAGAGTTTATGCGAACGCCGGACGCGGCGGCCTCCAAGGCAGCGGACTTCGTTATGCCCCGCACGCCGAACTTGGAAGCAACATAGGCGTGAAGCCCAGCACTACCCCTCAGCCCCTCAACCGACGAGATGTTGACGATCGAGCCTCCGCCCGCGCGGCGCATGGCAGGTAGGGCAGTCTGCATTCCCAAGAATACACCGGTGAGATTGACAGCCAGGGTCTTCTCCCACTGCTCGAGCGGGAACCGCTCGATGGGAGCCATACTCGCGATGCCTGCATTGTTGACGAGGCCGTGCAGCGCGCCGAACTTGCCCTCCGCAGCTGCGATCGCCTGGCACCATTCCCCTGGCTGGGCGACGTCTTGACGCACATAGATCGCGGATGGGCCAAGTTCGGCCGCGAAAGTCGCTCCTTCATTGTCAAGAGTATCGGTGATCACGACTTTCGCGCCCTCGGCTACCAGCAGGCGCGCATGAGCGGCCCCCATCCCTCGAGCCCCGCCGGTTACCAAAATGACTTTTTCGCTCACACGTCCCATAACTCTTGGTTCCTCGATCAGTGGTGGTGCAGGGTTTTTCAGCATCAAAAAGGATGACGGGCATGTTGATCAAAATGGTTGAGAACGAGCATTGAAAGTCGGGCAAGCCAAGAGTTGCGGTCTGCACCACGCCCCGGACTCTTGCCGATCTGCCCTCTGCTACGCATCATCTTTGATGCCCAAAGCCTGTGCGCAGTACCCGTGTAAATTGGCGCTAAAGCACTTCAATAACGATTTCAGGTCGCGAACATGCTTCCGCCGCTCAGGCGTTAGTCATCCTTTGGATTGTTGCATTGGCTTTGCCGAACTACCCCACCTTCTAGACGCCGACAATTTGCGACCGAATTTCCTCCGGTTTCGGAGATAGGATCGGTACCCGCGAGCGGAGCGATACCGGTGCCGAACGGTGCTGAGCTCCTTGTGGATCGAAAAGTGGGGCGCAGAACGCATGAGGTTCTCCTAAGTCTTGCGAATTGGAGTATCCATTCCGTGCAATCGGCGCGCCGAGACTCTGATGGGAAGTCAGCCTCACGTGACTCTTGCACAGGCGCTGGAGGTCTTCCGACTCTCCACCGAGACGGCGATGTCAGGGCCTGCGTTTTCGACCATGCGAGCGATAATGTTGCGCTGATCTGGTTTAATCGAGACACAATGGCGATAGCCATGCTGTTGCGAAAACTCGTGAGAGAGCCTCATCGACTTTCTGTCCGGATACTTGATCATGTCAGGCTTTCGACATCGCGTCGTCAATCGGACAAGCGAGGAAGGCAACAGAACAAGAGTCGAAAGTTGTCGGGTCACTCGTACCCATTTGACGTCAGCCAGTGAGCCGTATAAACCGCACGAGGTGCCTGGCATCGACGTTGCATAACGACTGATAGACAAATAGGAATCACCCACTCGCCTTGACGTCATCATCGGTGAGCACGCTCCGCCGGAATGGATGCACAATCAGGCGCATCCGGCAGCACAGGACAGCTGCCGGCTTCTAGAATGGAAAAGGTCAAGCGTGTCGGATGTTTTCGGATCGTTTAATCCGGCGGATTGAGGTGCAAGGCGCAGAAACGGCACTGCGGCCTCGCGTAGCGAAGATCGCTATCGCCGGATCGATGTGCCGTACGGACTACCGAACCCACATCGCTGCCAGCGCAGTACAGTCGCTTCAGGGGCGCTTCAACAACCGGAGAGGCGCGGTGAGATGAATAGCTCAATCTCCAACCGCGCGAATTATTCTGAGATCAAGGAGGATGCGATGCCCGACGTCAAAGGCATTCCGCTTGATGCGCCTCTTTACCATGGGGGCAAAAATCGTGGCAGTGCGTTTCTCGGCTGCCAAGCCATAAACCTTATGTTCAGCGTGGGGCACGAGGCGAATTGTTTATTGCCGAAGGAGCTAGCACCTGCAGCAAACCCTGCAATCGCCATTGTGGGGGTCGCGAGCTATCGCTCAAGCACTGTCGGGCCATACTTGGAGTGCTATTCAGGAATTCAAGTTCGTGATCCCGACGGTGAGACTGGCTACTACATCCCTTACATTTACGTGACGGTAAATGATGCAGCTCTCGCCTCGGGACGAGAGGTTCTTGGTGCTCCAAAAAAGCTGGCGCACATTAGACTGATTAGAGAAGGCGGTCTAATTCAGGGTACGCTCGAGCGTCCGAAAGGCAAGCGCCTGCTGACCCTTACCGCTCAACCAGACGAGCGCATGAGCTCGGATTCGCGGCAGATGTATTCTGCGCGGACGAATTTCTACTCGGTTCGGCAGCTGCCGTCCATCATTGAGTCCGGGAAGGGAGAGGTCACGCAACTCGTCAAATGGTGTACGGACCGAACGTTGCGACGCGACGAGCGTGGCGAAGAAGTTCTATTTACTGGACCAACCTCCCTAACTTACGACTCCCCCTCGATTATCGATCCCGTGCACAACTTGACAGTTGGCCAAGCCCTGCTCGGCACATACGAGGAGTATGACGCAAGGCTCGAGGCCATTGATATCCTCTCGGAGGAATCAAACCCGGTAAACAGATGATCGACGAGCTTGAAGAATTCATCCAATCCTAAATTGCTGTCAGGGCTGTCGGTTTGCCAGCTGACGGGCGGTATGTGGGGTTCACCTCCTCCCGGCGACTCATTCTGGAAGATGGTCGACAAGGCCGGCTTCAAGACCCACGTCTACAACAAGAATAGCGGCAATAAGGAGAAGAAGGCCGACGTGGCGATCGCCACAGCCATGATGGATGGGCGTTCAACATCATCGACAAGGACAACGACGATATCCTGCTGGTTGCCTCGTCAGAAGCAGACGAAAGAGCTGCGCCGGACATGTCGGCTACGGGCCCAAAAGCGCAAACCCGCATTTCTCTGCAGCTCGCTTCGCCCGCCGCAACGTGCTTTCAAGAAAAGCGACATAGCAGTTGACTCTTTCTGAATACACTTTCCGATGGCGCGGACTTGATGATGCGCCTAAATGGTTTGCGATGCGCAATACAGCGCGGCGCGATATAGCCGCGGGGAGGCAACATGGGGAACACCCTTGTTGTACACGCGAAACGTCTGCCTCAGTCGCAGAAAGCGCGACGGGCGGCGCAGTATGTCCGCATGTCGACGGATTACCAGCAATACTCGATTGAGAATCAGGCAGTGGTCATCGCGACCTACGCCGAACTTCACAAGCTAACCATCGTCCACACCTATCGTGACGAGGGAGAAAGCGGCCTCAGAATCGAAAACCGGGGGGGGCCTTACCGAACTGGTTGAAGACGTGCAATCGGGACGCGCTGACTTCGCTCATCTGCTTGTCTTCGACGTGAGCCGATGGGGACGCTTTCAGGACGTTGACGAGACCGCGCACTACGAGTTCATCTGCCGCAAGGCGGGCGTCCAGGTTGCTTATTGCGCGGAGCAATTCGACAATGACGGAAGCCTTCTCGCCAGCATCATGAAGAATATTAAGAGAGTGATGGCAGCTGAGTTCAGTCGCGAACTCTCCGCCAAAGTTTTCGCAGGGGCAGTCCGACTGACGAATCGCGGCTTCAAAATGGGCGGCCCTACGGCTTACGCGTTCCAACGGCGTCTCGTTGACGATCAATGCAGGCCGAAGGGCATTTTAACGATCGGCCAGCGCAAATCTTTGCTTGCCGACCATGTCAAGCTCATCCCCGGCACGCCCGATCAAGTCGAGATCGTGAATTGGATTCTCCACGAATATCTCCGTCACAAATCGCAGGCCCCATTGCCCGAGAGCTCAACCAGCGAGGGATCTTGAATAGCCAGGGAAGACCGTGGCTTGGAAAGGCTGTCGGTGACCTCCTCCGGAACGAAGCTTATATCGGCGTTCTGACCTACAATCGTAAAAGCAGGAAACTTGGCGCCAAGGTCACGCGCAACCCAAGGGAGCTCTGGATCAGAAAAGAGAATGCTATCGAACCTATCGTCCATCGCGACGCATTCCGGCGCGCGCAAAAGATTATGGGTGAGGGGCGCGTCAGCATTCCCGAAGAGGAAATGTTGCTTCGGCTCCGTAAGGTCCTTATGAAGAAGGGCAAGCT
>NZ_LBIY01000066.1:0-16256 GCF_028128625.1 Bradyrhizobium sp. CCBAU 45389
TTGCGCCTATTGTTGGTCTCGCTCTGGCGCTCGCTCAACTGTCTAGCTCAGCTCAATCCGGCTTCTTAACGGTCGACCAAAACATCGTTTGAGACGGAGATCGCAGAGCTTGCGGCGGAAGTAGAGTACGGGCCGTTTCTGACCGCATAGTGCTCTGGCAATCATCTGCTTAGCTGGCGTCGCCAGCTTCTCGACAGAGCGTTCGATGATCGCGGTCTCGATTCGCCCGTGAAGAATTCGGAAGCGATTGATCTGTCGCTGTGATTTGGCGTGAGTATATTCGATTCAGTAAAGGTAGGCGTGGGCCAAGCCGCTTGCCACAGCGTTATCGGTGAACTGAACTACCGCACTCGTGACAGGCTGACTGGAGACATAGAAACCGTGAGCTTCATATCCAAGTATGAGATTGTTGCCGAGCGAGAAGTTCGTTAGCGCAGCAGCGTTAATCTTCTGACTTTTCCAATTAGCTGCAATAGTGATCTCCGTTGAGAAATCTGCGTCTTGTCCCCAACCCACTCGGCCAAGATAGATGCCGGAATTGTCCCATTCACCTGCGCTGGCGTGACCGCTCATCAGGACGTAGCTTTGACAGCTTCCCGCGTCACCGTTGATTCTCAATACCAGACGATGGTCTTTGCCCTGTGATGAGATATGGCCACTCGCGTAGATCTTGATAAAACCATCTGAAACGGATGCGAATTTGATATCAAAAGTGGAAACGCTGCCGAATTCCTTAGTCACGGCCTTTGTATTGCTCAGCACTTCTTGCGCGCGAAGGCCGTCCCACGTCAGTAGAGTTGCGAACAGAAGTAAGGGGAAGATTGCGCGATGATGTTTCGCAAATGCAGTCTCAGCGGGTGAGGCTGCACGCTCCAAGCTGTTATTTTCGTGCATGTCTTTCTCCTTCGAAACCAAGGGCGCCCGGCAATTACGTCGACGATCGTGACTTCACGATGGGACTGCGGCGTAGGCCGAAGCTGACTCCAATCCAGCTCGCGCCCGCCACGATGAGATCGGCGCCGAGAAACAGGCCCAGAATATAAACACTGTTTATCGGCCAACGCGCTAAGATCAACGATCCAATCAGCAGAGTAATGACGCCGGATATCGCCAGCCAGGACCGGGGCGTTGCGCGTTTGATGCTGAACGCCAGGATCAGGCGCATGATGCCGGCGGCGACCAGCGATGCGCCGAGCGCCAGCGTAAGCAGCACAGCGGCGAGCGTAGGATTATCAAATGTCACAAGCCCCGCGACGATGTAGAGCGCACCCAAAAGAGCACATAGCAGGAACTTGCCCCAGGTCTTAACCTGGAAAGCATTGATCGTTTCGGCAACGCCGGCGACGATCATCATCACGCCAACTAGCACCACACTCGCCACCGTCGCGAGCGCAACGCTACCAAGCGCCACGAAGCCAGTGATCAGATAAACTACGCCGAGGGCGAAAACCCAACCCCACTTCGTTAGCGAAGCGGTGCCCGGACTAGCTCGAAGCCGCGCGATATCAGACGAACTTGTCATGGAGGTCTCCGGTGCCAAAGCTGCGCCGCAGCATGGCGCGCCTAGCCATCGCTTTGTTGCGATTAGGGTTGAGCTTGCGGGTCGTTGCGAGCAGCCGACTCAGTGTGCCCATCAATCTATATGCTCGCCTGCTGGGTGCCATCCGCATCGTGACCTCCTCTCTTCGGGCTTGGACCGCATCCCGGGACGCGGGAGGACCACATACTAAGCCCGGCGAGGCGGTGTCGTAGGCCGAGCAATTGGCGTGCCACGTTTTGCGAGCCGCGCGTCGAGAGCGAACTAGCTTCTTCGTGACGCGATCGTGAAATCGCGGCCGTTTGTGGCAGCTTGCCGCCAAACGTCTTAAGTCCGACGCGCAGGAACGCGACAACATAAACATCTTGCGCGTGGCGGCGATTGGCCTAACTGCATTCTCGAGGGGGTGGTATGCGCGCCCACACGACGGAGTTGGACAAACACGAAGACCGAAAGCTGTCATCCATCCGATACATTACCCTCCTCGGAGCCACTGGTTACAGTACTCCCATGGCTGAGCGCTCCAGAATCGAGATGGGGAGTGACGACGCCCTCGATATCGTGAGGCTTCTGCCCGTGTTGCATAGTGCCTGTGGTGAACGAGCCCCCTATCGAGTGCGGGAAAGAGGAAACAGTTGTGGGCCGGATGGCTGATTGCTCTCGGGAAATTATCGCGGTCCGCATTGCAAATGCAGGTCTCCTGCAATGCGCGCGGCCTGAGGAGAAATCATCCTATGATCACGCGAATGGGCCGCTCACGAAAGCTCAAGCCTACTCGGCGGCCGCAGCCAAATCCTGATGAACCGGTCGAAGCAGCGCAATCCAACAAACGGCGTTATCAGCCATCGCAATGGTCTACGGCGATGGGTTGAGCTCGGCGAAAGCCGAACATTCCTCTTTGCAATGGAGAAGCATCATGTCCAGAGTCACAGACGTTCTTGTTGCCTTTGATACGGAATCCATTCTTCAGAAGTACTCGAATCCGAGCAAAAGACCGGACAGCCCCACTCTCATTGATTTCCGCCATGTCTACATGCTCACAAATCAGGACAACGTGATCAGTGGGCAAGCGGGCGGCGAGCTCGACCTGAAGGCCCAGGTCGGGGATTTGATTCGTTGGCGCGAGACCAGCCTCTCCCTTGGATTCGAGAAGTCAGTGATCTTCTACCGCTTCATCGGAAACGTAGGGAACGAGCTGATCTCGACGCCGACCCCGCGGAAGGCGGAGGCCTCGTTCGCGCATCCCAATCCTAGCAATCCGTCCGTGCCGACATGTCAGACGATCGCCAATTACTATTGGTCCTCGGAAACTTTGGCTATCGGACGAGTTACCTACCATTTCAACTTCATGGTCGTCGATCGCAATTGCAGCGCGCTGGGATACTTTTCGTGGGATCCGTTCATCAGCATCCACAATTGATGCGGATGATCATCAAGGCGTCGAAGGAACCGCGCAGCGGGGAACGGCCATGATCCCAACCACCCTCGACTCCGAGGTGGCATGATATGGTCCGGAGGCGTGCCGACCTCACCCGTCGTCCCTGGCGGATCGGCCTTCTCGACAGCTGTCGCTTTTTTCGCGTCGCTCTCGAATGGGACCGATCCGCCGTCAGCACCATCCAGTTCGGTCGGCCCAAGCACTTGGCAAGCTCCGCGGTTGCCGAGCATCCCACGGTCGGGAGAAAGGGAAACAGCAATGGCCAAAGACAGACCCTCAACCAAGAGCCAGCGCTCCGAGTCTCACGTTGCCGTTCTCATCATCGTCGACGCCGAGACGCTGCTGTCACGGTATCCGAATGTCAGTCTCTCGCCCGATGCGCCCGTACGCGTCGACAGTGAGCATCTCTATGTCCTGGCCGCGCGCGATGGCGGGCCACTCGGGAGCAATGACGGCCATCTCGATCTGGCCGTCAGGCCTGGCGTCCATCTGCGCATCCGTGGAAATGCCCTGGCCTTGAGAGGAGAGCATATCGTCGTGTTTTATGGGATCGCGCAGGAACACGCTGATGTCCTTTCCCCCTTTGAGCTTGTCCAGCGCCGAGCCTTGACCGTCGCGACGCCCAACTTCGAGAATTTGTTGCAGCCGGGCAACCAAAGCATCGACGACCATTTCTGGCAGAGCCAAGTGCTGGCCGATGGCGTGGCGGCTTGCGATCTGAACTTCATGGTCTTGAACAAGGCCTGCTTGGTGCTGGGATACTTCCGATGGCGTCTCCAGATCAACATCTCGGGTCTCAGGGAGGTGCCGTAGTCGGCCGCTCCGAGCGCGGTCGTTCAATCCCGAACTCGGCTGGGAGTTCTGTGAGAGCTCCTGGAATAGCCAGTTCTCGGGATGTCGCTCGGCCCGTTTCGCAGCTCAAATTTCATGTATCGACGAGGGTACAGCCCGTGATCGAGAAGGCCAGCCGCAGCAAGAAATTCTGGACTCTTAACTCGATGCGGCGCCGCCGAGCCTTATCGCCGGCCCCTACACACGCCTCCGTCTTACTGCGGATGCATCGTCCGCCCGGAACGAAGTGGAGGAATGCGGCTCGTCCGTCGAAGCTTCGCCGTAAGCGGGAACACTTGCATCCAATGGCCGACGAACGGTCGATACGGCCGGAACGAGGACACGCGGAGCAGCTGCAATCAGGAAACTGACTCGCTGTCGAGGCTGACTCTTGTCATGCTGATGTGCTCGAAGGGCGCGCAGGAGGGGTAACCGCGATTAGACATTTTCGGGTCATGCCACTTAATCAACAGTCGGCGGACAGCATCCGCGACCGACCCGACATGCACTTTGCCCATCGACCGGCCGCTCAGGCGGCGCTTGCGACCCCGTCAACTACCAACCCTTGCAGTTGATGGAGGTGGCGGAAACGTGCCAATCGTCGTCAATACCCCGTCGGGGGCGTCGAATTCGAAACTGGGGTTCAGAAGAATGAAAAAATTGCTGGCGGGCACCGTAGCCCTCATCGCGCTGGCCGCGCCTGTCGCAGCCGCTGATCTGGCTGCGCGCTCCTACGTCAAAGCGCCTCCGGTGGTCATTCCGATCTATGATTGGAGCGGCTTCTACGTCGGCATCAATGGCGGTGGCGGCTCTGCGCATCAGTGCTGGGACGTGGTCAACGCCGGCGGCGTGGTCGTCGCTCCGCCCGTTGGCATGGGGTGCCATCATGCGACGGGAGGCACGGTCGGCGGTCAAATCGGCTACCGCTGGCAAATAGCGAACTCGGTGTTCGGTCTGGAGGCGCAGGGCAATTGGGCCGATTTCAAGGGCTCCAACGCGAACCTTGCTTTCGCAGGCGTCCGGGATGACTCCACGCTTGATGCATTCGGCCTGTTCACGGGCCAAGTCGGCTATGCCTGGAATAACGTGCTGCTCTATGTAAGAGGTGGGGCTGCAGTCGTCCGTGACAAATACCGGGTCTCCGATTTTGCGACCGGGCTCACTATCGACAACGGCAGCGAAACTCGTTGGGGCGGCACGGTAGGGGCGGGCCTTGAATTTGGCTTTGCTCCGAACTGGTCCATCGGCGTTGAATACGACCACCTGTTCATGGGTCGTCGGGATGTGGATTTCTTTTTTTCACCCGGACTCGTGGGTGTTCCGGTGGGCACTTTTGCAGGGACTGCCCGTATCGGTCAGGACGTCGATATCGGCTTGGTCCGTGTGAACTACCGGTGGGGTGGCGTGATCGCCACGACCTATTGATCGATCTTCGCCAAAATGACGCGGGTTCGCACCAATATCCTGAGCCGCATCGCGGCATAGAAACCTTGGCAACAGGGACTCGCATCAATGGCGCTATCGGCTTCTTGTCGGTACATCGGCTCGAGCTGGTTAGGCGTGGTTCAAAGGAATCTGGCTGATCTGGTTATGACGCAGCGCCACGGCGAAGATCGCGGCGAACTCAAGCGTGCTGCCGTGGTCGAACGCCAGCCGCTTAGTGGCTGGCTGCGCCGATTTCCCGGCCCCGTGCCTCCACCTGCATCACCGTCGGCTTTCCGGCCGTCGGAGAATGATGAGGCAAAAAATAGTTTTGTCGACCGTCGTAGTTAACCCGGCCCTCGCTTAGGGAGACACAGGTCATCGATTACAATCGTTCCGGTCGGCCGCAGCACGCTCATCGCACAGGCAGCGCACTGAAATGCGAGCCGGGCGCACCTTCGTGCTACGACTTGGTCGACCAGGTCGAGGCCGCACTGGCCACCTCGGACGAAAGGCCGACGAGCGGTCGAAGCGGCGCTCGTGCGAGGGTGGGACATAACGTCGACGACGTGATGGCTTGCGTCATCGTCGCTGTCGATCTCTGCGCCCGATCAGCCTGCCGAACCCCCGCTGGCGCGGATCAATTGGGAGCGCCTCGGAGAGCGGATGCAAAATCTCGAGAGGTGGATCGGCAGCGCTGAAGCGGAACTCTTGTGTTAGGGCAGAAACGCGGCTGTCATCCGAGCCGCATTGCCAGCGTCTGCTCGTAGTAGATCACCTCCGCGAAGCCACGGCCGAGGAAGACCGCCAGTGGGTCGGCGACGAAATCAAGCGCGAAGGGGGATGAAGAACAAATCGGTTTGCCTGATCCGACCGGGCTGCAATGAAGATGCCCCGCTTTGACAGGGTTGCCCCTCTTTACAACTTCCGATTGCGTGATAGTAATCCCCTCTAGCCCTACGAGGGGGGCGGCCGTGGCGATCATTGAGAACATTCGTCTGCTCAAGGGCGTAGCCGTGTTGCGCTGATTGACTTCATGAAGGTGGTTGACGAGACCCACCTCACCGACCTGCGGAAATACTGTAAACCCTAGCCGCCATCAGCAATGGGGCGCATGTACCGGCTTAACCCAACAAACCATCTGTGTGTCCGGTTTTGTCGCGCTGCAATCAAGACGCCACGATGAGGAGGTCCGGTTGTATGCCTTTGTCATGCTGGCGGGTGACGGCGACGACTACCGGCGCCTGCCGCTGTCAATGCCGCTAGCATG
This sequence comes from Bradyrhizobium sp. CCBAU 45389, assembly GCF_028128625.1. Classification (NCBI taxonomy): domain Bacteria; kingdom Pseudomonadati; phylum Pseudomonadota; class Alphaproteobacteria; order Hyphomicrobiales; family Nitrobacteraceae; genus Bradyrhizobium; species Bradyrhizobium sp. CCBAU 45389. The sequence goes on from NZ_LBIY01000066.1 coordinate 6,499, forward strand.
AATAAAATGGGCTAGATACGGCCGAAAGTCGCCCACACCCCGTCTTCGCCGTCCCAGCTGCCGCGGCTCGCCGCCTTGGAGTACTCCGTGGCGCGCTGCTCGAAGAAATTGGCGTGCTCGACGCCATTGAGAATCTCGACGAGCCACGGCAGCGGATGCGCCTTGAGCTGGGTGAACCCGCCCTCCTTCGCCTCGAAGAAGCCGAAGACCGGGGCAATCCGGAGTTGGGCCAGTCGCCAGTCGGCGACGTAGCGGACGTAGGCGTGGATATGCTCAGGCAGCATGCCCTCGATCTTGCCAAGGCCGAAGGCGAGCTCGACGAAGTTCTCCTCCAGCTTCACCATGGTCTTGGCTACGTCGACAATGTCGTCGCGGACGGGGCGCGTCACCGCGCCGGTTTCGCGGTGCCATTCGTGAAATAGCTTGATGATGCCCTCGCAGTGGAGACTCTCGTCGCGCACTGACCAGCTTACGATCTGTCCCATGCCGTTCATTTTGTTGTGGCGTGGGAAGTTGAGCAGCATGGCGAAGCTGGCGAACAAGGCCATGCCTTCGGTGAAGGCGCCGAACATCGCCAGGGTACGGGCGACATCCGCCACGCTGTCGACGCCGAACTCGTGCATGTAGTCCGCCTTGGCGCGCATCTGTGCATAGCCGCGGAATGCCTCGAACTCGGTCTTAGGCATACCGAGCGTCTTGAGCAGCAGGGCATAGGCGTCGATATGAACCGTCTCCATGTTAGTGAAAGCGGCCATCATCATCTGGACGGTGAGTGGCTGGAAGATCGGAATGTACCGCTTGAAATAGTTGTCGCCGACCTCGATGTCCGACTGAGTGAAGAAACGGAAGATCTGGGTGAGCAGCGCGCGCTCGCTGTCGGTGACGCGGTCCGAAGCCCAGTCGTTGAGGTCGGCGCCGAGCGGCACCTCCTCGCCCATCCAGTGGGTCTGCTGCTGGCGCTTCCAGAACTCGTAAGCCCAGGCATAGCGATCGACGTCGTAGCTGCCGGCCGAGTCAAGGAGGCCGACGCGTCCCTTGCCGATCAACGTGCGCGGATCGGCGCGCGACAGATCGATCACTGACATGCGAGGCACTCCTCATAGTCGGTGCGCTGCCGCGCCGGCTGCTGCGTCGGCGTTGCATCCCCGGCAATCTTGCCGGCGAACGCCGCGCGCGAGATCGACTTTGATCGACAGTAGTAGAGGCTCTTCACCCCACGCTTCCACGCCGTCCAGTGCAGCATGTGGAGGTCCCACTTATCGACGTCGGCCGGCAGATAGAGGTTGATCGACTGGCTCTGGCAAATCAACGCGGCGCGGTCGGCGGCAAGCTCGACGATCCAGCGCTGGTCGATCTCGAAGGCGGTGCGAAAGATCGCTTTCTCGTGCTCCGACAGGATGTCGAGATGGGCGACCGATCCGTCGTGCGCGATGATCGACTCCCAGGTCGCCGAGGTGTCGGCGCCTTTCGCGGCCAGCACCTTAGCGAGGTGCGGATTGCGCACCGAGATGGCGCCGGATAGCGTCTTGTGGGTGTAGATGTTGGCCGGGATCGGCTCAGTGCAGGCGCTGGTGCCGCCGCAGATGATGCTGATCGAGGCGGTCGGCGCGATTGCGATCTTGTGGCTGAAGCGCGCCATCACGCCGCGTTCCAGGGCATCCGGGCACGGGCCACGCTCGCGAGCGAGCGCCACGGATGCCGCATCGGCATCGCGACGGAGTTTTCGGAACATGTTCAGATTGAATGACTTGGCCAGGGTACCCTCCATTGGAATGCCCTTGGCCTGGAGAAACGAGTGGAAGCCCATGACGCCGAGGCCAACGGAGCGCTCGCGCAGGGCGGCGTAGCGGGCACGCTTCATTCCGTCCGGCGCCACCGTGATGAAGTGCGTGAGCACGTTGTCTAGGAAGCGCATGACGTCCTCGATGAAGCCGGGCTCCTCATTCCACTGGTCCCAGGTCTCGAGGTTGAGCGACGACAGGCAGCACACCGCGGTGCGCTCCTCGCCGCGATGATCGATGCCGGTCGACAGGGTAATCTCGCTGCACAGGTTGGAGGTCGAGACCTTGAGGCCGAGCTCGCGCTGGTGCTTGGGGAGCGCACGGTTCACGGTGTCGATGAACAAGAGATAAGGCTCGCCGGTCTGCAGCCGGTTCTCAAGGATGCGTTGCCACAGCTGGCGGGCATCGATCTCGCGGACGACCTCGTTAGTCTTCGGGCTGCGCAGAGCGAATGCGGTGCCGGCGCCCACGGCACACATGAACTCGTCGGTGACGTTGATGCCGTGATGTAGGTTGAGGCTCTTGCGGTTGAAGTCACCAGACGCCTTGCGGATCTCGAGGAACTCCTCGATCTCGGGATGGTGGATATCGAGATAGACCGCCGCCGAGCCGCGCCGCAACGAGCCCTGGCTGATCGCCAGCGTGAGGCCGTCCGTGACGTGGATGAACGGGATGATGCCCGAGGTGACGCCGCCCCTCGCCTTCTCGCCGATTGAGCGAACATTACCCCAGTAGGTGCCGATGCCGCCGCCATTGGAAGCAAGCCAGACGTTCTCGTTCCAGGTGCCGACGATGCCTTCGAGCGAGTCCGACACTGAGTTAAGGAAGCACGAGATCGGAAGGCCGCGCGTCGTGCCGCCGTTGGAGAGCACCGGTGTGGCCGGCATGAACCACAGCCGAGACATCGCATCATATAGACGTTGGGCATGCGCAACATTGTCCGCGAAGGCGCAAGACACTCGGGCGAACATGTCCTGGAGGCCTTCGCCGGCGAGCAGATAGCGGTCGGTCAGCGTCAGCCTACCAAACGAGGTCAGCAGGTCGTCGCGCGACCGATCGAGCGAAAGGTCAGACGGAGTTGGCGATCGCGCGGGGGGCCTCGGCAGGGGAGCCGGCAATGCTGGGGGCTGCACAAGACACAGTTCAGGTGTGGTAGGCTTTGCCTGCGCTGGGGGCTGCCGCACACTCGGCAGCTCAATGAGATGACCATACTGATCGAAATCGTAAGACGCCGACATCGGCAACCCCGTGATATTTGGGGGCTGGGACCGTGCGGACGACTTGCGAGGAGACCGGGCCAATGTCCCCGGCTGCAAGCGACCCACCGGGCACCCCGCCCGAGGACATGGGTTCTGTCGCGGTAGGTTTCCTGGCTCGCGGGTCGCTGCGGCTGTCGGCCTTCCCAGCGCTGTCGCGCTAATGCCTCGGAATAGCCGCTGCCGACGCAATGGGTTCCCCCTAACTCCGTGCCACCATATATGCGAATTGAAAACCACGACGACACCACATATAGAAGCCGTTGCCCAGACTCGTCAAGACGGCACAGTCAAGTTAACCAGTTGGAGCAGCCCCGAGGTCGAGGTTCGAAATTCGCCGAGCGCCTGTCCTGAGAGCCTCACTCAAAAAGCATAGATGTCTCAAGGCCTGGCCAATCGGCGAGTTAGGAGCCTCAGATGGGCGACGAGCGGCCAGGCGAGCTCGGTAGCGGCGGAACCTTCGAAGTCTTTGCAGAGATGCCCACATCTGCCGAGCCACGCAAAGGTGCGCTCGACGACCCAGCGCCTGCGATCGGCCAAGATGTGCTCAAGCCTTTGGAAGTGGCGTCGCAAATTCTCCAACAGGGGAACAGCAACCCTGGACATCCTGAATGTTGGCATCGATCGGTTCGCGGTCCGCGAATTGAGTTGGGCCGGATCGGGTTTCGGTAGCCATACGCGTCTCGCCATTCATCGCTTTCTGTGGCCCTTAGATCAGAAATTGTCTGGAGCCCGACCGCAATCGATGCAGCCGCCCGTGGCAATGTCCCACGCTTAGTGGATTTGACCCCGCCAGCTCTCACATCAGACGTGCCAACTTTGCCGAAGAGGCGATTCGTATGCTTTTCGCAGGCCGGGCGAGCCGTCTCACGTGCTCAGTTGTCTGGCCGCGAACATAAGCCGTCCTGACCGAACGCGGTCATGTCAGGTTATTGGCAATCAATCCTAACGGGATGAGGCGGAGCTATGCTTGAGTCTGGGTGACGAGCCGATCCGGCGGCGCGGCCTTGCTGGGTCGGAATGAAGCCGTTCGCAACATTGGCGTGAGCGGCGGCGAAGAACCGTGTTGTATCTCACCAACGACCTTGAAGCCGTGACGTTGGTAAAAGGGAATGTTTTCAGGGTTCGAGCTTTCGAGGTAGGCAACAATGCCGTCCTCATCGCATCGTTGAAGGGCGTAGTTCATCAGCAACGTGCCAAGCCCTTTTCCGACCCAGTTCGGATCGACGGCAATGAGTGGCAGATACCAATGTGGCTCGTGGGGACGATGTTCGGCCATTCTCCGCCGCAAGTGTGCCATATCCTCGGTAATCTCCGGGCGCAGGGATAGCGCCATGATTGCATCCAATGCCTCCTCATCTTGCTGCACGTTGGGAGGCAGCCACAGGGCCGCGCCACGAATCTCTCCCGCGACGTAGGCTGTGCCATGTGCAAATGCTCGGCCCCCACAGGCGTCAATGAACTGAGGCATGCTCCTAAGGTATTGCCTTGGGTCAGGCCAACTCCAACGCATCAACGGATCCGCGGCAAAGCCGAGCACAATGGTCCAGACAGTGCTTGCACGAATGTTTGCGTTCGCAGATCTGATATCTGATTCCTCTGTCATGATGTCGTTTTCGGGGCTCTGTTTTGGCATTGGCCTTCCAAGGAGGAGCATGGCATCGACGCGTCTGACGGTGAGCGGAATGGATGCACCGACGGGGACCCGCCGGGTGCATTTGGTTTCCCTTCCGAGATCTCCGCCTGTCTCAGACGGCTGACGTTGACGGCCACTTCGGACGAAGGCTCCTTGGTCGGCAATGCTTGGATCTACATATTCCTGGCGGGCTTCTGCGCTTCCACGCCCTATCTGGAACCCGCCCCGCCCTTCCCAAAGGAAGCTCCGACGTTCTCAAGGTCGACACGGTTCGGCAGCCTGCAACCGTCCGCGAAGGGAATGACATGAGGACGCCTTTGAGATTGCAAGTGCGAAGAAGTCAGGGCATGGCGAACATCGGGCGATGGCTGCCTGAACCGGGCTCCGGCACGAGCAAACAGCTAGCCAAGTGTCGCGCGTCGAGGTCCAGACTAGGCAAGGAATCATCACCTCGTCTCGTATTGAGCGGTTCTCGTAAGTTTCTTGGTCAAAACACATGCTAAGTGCGAAACCTCCATTGCCAACGTCGTGTCCGCGGTCACCGGCAGAGAGAGCTTTCGTCTGCGAGACTCATATGCGTAGTACAGCAGCTTTCCAATTATCGCATGTTGTCCGCGCTCCTTGATGTTCTTGTGTCCAACAGCTCTCGGCGCATCATCGCCGCGATTCGCGATTGTCGGATCAAGGCAACGCGACTGGATACCAAGACGCTGCCGCCGTCGACCTACTAAACAACGCAACTTGGGATCGCGCGAGAGCTTTCGTGCCTTGATTGATCGTCAGGCGTGTCGATCGCTCGCACAACGGCGTTAGCGCTATCGAGCGAAAACGTTGCTGTCGTGCCGTCGTCGAAGTTGACGCCCAGGTCAGTTGTATCCGCCGCGATCCTTGCCATAGTGGGAAAGACAGCAGGCTGGCGTAGTTGCGCGAGTAATTCTCGTAAAAGAGGTTTTTGGCCACAAGCGTTGATGGCTTCATAGGTCTTGTTCCAACTCACTCCCTGATCGGAACGGTTTGGAAGATTTCTTGGCGCTGGTATGCTTGCCACACCAGGTCCGAGATCCACGTGGTGAGTCATGTTGTTTCGTTCTGTCTTGGAAAACTGTAGTCGCCGGGGCAGCATATCAGAAGGCAATGTAGCGAAGACCTCCCCAGAATGGGTAGGGATCTATCCGCCCTTGATGCTGAGTTGGCCCGGGTTCAACCTTGAGCATAGTCTATCGAACGCCATCCGGAACTGCCCCCTTTTCGTCATGAAGAACTGCCCCCACCATCGGACGTTTGATGGTCGCTTCCGCCGGTGACGGGACGGAGGGAGGCGGAGCCGACCGGACGGCCGTCACCGGCGGTCGGCGGTTTGATGAGGCCACTCTTGGCGCGGAGTCGGTAGCTGTCGCCGCGGATCGTCAGCACGTGGCTGTGGTGCAGGAGCCGGTCGAGGATCGCGGTGGCGACCACGGGATCGCCGAACACGGCAGAGTACCTCTATTTTGGAACGGGTCGTGTCTCACGTCACGATCACCGACCCGCATCATTTTTTGTTCGGGCACAGGCTTGAGGTGCTGAAGGAGCGGTCGGGGCGCGGTCCCGCCTACGTCGTTGTCGCGCTGCCGGACGGACGGCGGCGGGGGGTTCGGATCGCGTCGACGGACCTTGCCGAGACGTCGATCGCTTCCCGCCCGAACGCGGCCGATCTGCCGCGCATCAGTGTACGCACGCTGATCCCATTGATGCAACATTTGAGAGCGAGTCTGAGCCTTCTCGACGAGAAGGTGATTCGCGATGACCCACCGACCACTCCCGGGTCGTGTTGCGTATCGACCCCTGCCAACGTTGGCAAATCCACCCGGCCGTCCGACGGCCGACATTCCGCGCCTGTGGCCGAATCTGTCGACCGCGACGCAAACCCAGATTGCTCAAACGATCGCCGCGCTGATGCGGCGAATGCAGGCGATCCCCGGCACGCCCGCAAGGGGACTGGGTCGTGCTGATCAGTTCGACCGTCGCTGACGAGCGGCTCACGACCGCACACCGGGCCAAGTTGGCCTATGTCTACGTGCGGCAGTCATCCGTGAACCAGGTGCGCCAGCATCAGGAGAGCACGGAGCTGCAGTACCGCCTCGTCGATCGCGCCATCGGTCTGGGCTGGCCGCCTGAGCGCGTCCAGGTGATTGACGAGGATCTGGGCAAATCCGGTGCTGGCGGCGTGGATCGTCATGGTTTCCAGAAGCTCATTGCCGAGATCGGCCTTGGCAACGCCGGTCTGGTGGTGAGCCTCGACGCTTCTCGCCTCGCCCGCAATAACCGGGACTGGCATCAGCTTCTCGAACTGTGCTCGGTGTTCGGCGTGGTCATTGCGGATGGCGAACGGCTTTACGATCCGCGCGGCTATCACGACCGCCTGCTGCTGGGCTTGTCCGGCATCATGAGCGAGGCGGAGTTGCATCAGCTTCGGATGCGCCTTCACCAAGGCGAACGCCAGAAGGCGGCGCGGGGCGAACTGCGGCTGCCGCTGCCAGGCGGGCTCGCCTATGATCGAGCGGGCACAATTGTTCTCAATCCTGATGAGGAGGTGCAGGCCCGTCTTCATCTCGTGTTTGCCAAATTCCGGGAACTGCAAAGCGCTCGCCGTGTGATACGGTACCTGGACCGGAACGGATTGTCCTTGCCGGTTCGACCGCTGCTTGGACCATCTCCACACGAGATCGTCTGGCGTGCGCCAGATAGTGCACGCGTCCTTAATATCCTTCAGAATCCGGCCTACGCTGGGGCGTATGTTTATGGCCGCCGGCAAAAGGATCCGAGCCGATGCCGGCCGGGATCGCTGACGGGAACGGTCAAGGTAGCGATCGGCGATTGGGCGGTTTGCCTCCACGCCGCTCACCCAGGCTATATCAGCTGGGAGGAGTTCATGGCCAACCAGGGGCGACTGGCAGATAACGTCTGCCGCTATGAGGCAGGACATTCTGGCGTACCGCGCAAGGGGGCAGCCCTGTTACAGGGAATTGCGGTCTGCGGTCGTTGTGGACGGCGCATGAGCATGCGCTACACGGGCCCGAATGCCGACTATCCGGTCTATTGCTGCCGCTCGGATCGGGACCAGCAAGGCAGTGCAATGTGCCAGGAAATCCGAGCCTTGGCGGTTGACACGCTGGTTGAGCGGATAGTCCTTGATGCCCTGGTGCCGGATCAGATTGAGATCGCACTCGCAGCCGCGGGCCAACTGGAGCAGGAGAGCCGCCAGCTCGAGCGCCAGTGGGCGCTTCGGGTGGAGCGCGCCCGCTACGAGGCCGAGCGCGCTCGGCGCCAGTATGACGCCGTAGAGCCCGAGAACCGTCTTGTGGCGCGCTCACTTGAGCGGGCTTGGGAAGAGAGGCTGCGTGTCGTCGAGGCGGTCGAGCAGGAGCATGCGCGTTGGCGCGTGCAAGAGCCGCTTCTGATTGGTCCGACGGAATGCGCAGGGCTACAAGCGCTCGGCGAGAATCTGCCGCGGATTTGGAACGCGGCCACCACGTCGGCAGCCGATCGCAAGCGCATTCTGCGATTTGTGATCCGCCTTGATCAGAAGCGGACCCGAGGTCAGGTATGGTTCAAGATCGTGTGGCGGACCGGTGCAACCAGCGAGCATCACGTGCAACGGCATGTTCACACCTACCGCGATTACATCGACGTTGATCGATTGCGGCAACGGATCGTCGAGTTGAACGCTGAACACAAAATGGACGGCGAGATCGCGGCAATACTCAATCAGGAAGGCTTCGTCGCGGCCCGAGGCTGCCCCTTCAAAGGCGAGAATGTCTGGCTGTTGCGGACCCGCTGGGGCATTCCCACCGTCAAGATCAACGGCGTGGACAAGAATTCGATGCGTTGGCCCGACGGTAGTTTCTCAATTCAGGGCGCAGCGGCTCGGCTCGGCGTAACCCCGCAAACGGTGTTCGACTATCTCGCGCGGGGATTGTTGGTAGGTCGTCAGTTAGCCAAAGGCCAGCCATGGCAGATCGAGCTCTCAGACGACCAAATCCGTCAGCTTGGTAATCGAGTACGACGCACCAAGCGTTCGAGGAAGGAGGCATCATGAAATCATCGGCTCGGCAAACACGGTGCCCCATTCGGCAACGCTGCGGTTCGACGTGATCAGCATGGCGCCGGTTTCGTAACGGCGACTGACCAGCCGGAAGAACAGATGCGCAGCGTCGGGTTCAGGGGCAGGTAGTCGAGTTCGTCGACGATTAGTAGCTTTGGCTTCGACAGCGCGAGCAGTTTTTCGTCCAGATGCCGCTCGCCGTGCGCCTTGGCGAGGCCCGCGACCAGCGTCTTTGCCGTGGTGAACTGCACCGTGTACCCGGCCAGGATCGCCTCTCGCCCGAGAGCAATCGACAGGTGCGTCTTGCCGACGCCTGGCGGACCAGCGTCATAATGCCGGGTGTCTGGGATCTGAGCTGGAGATCCTTTACCCGTTCCATCCGCGCTGCGGAGCGTCAGTCGTCATTGTCTCCTGCAAGCGGCTTGGGGGTGAGACGCATTTTGTTATCAGACAACCTGACGCCACCGCAACGCTGCTGCCGGCATGGATGGCGGCTCCCGCCGCCGCTTCCTTCCATCTCAAAGCTGATCCGCAGCTTCCGGTGGATCGTCTACTGGAGGCGCGTCTTGTTGTCGACGCGCTCTTAGCCTCCTCTTCCAGGGAATCGTCCAACTCGCGAGGAGGCCGTCATGGCGGACGCATCACGTCGTCAGGGGGATCTGCTTGAGAGCCATCCGACATACAGCAGCATTCCAATCGAAGCCCAACAGCAAATGCTGGAGCTGTTATGACCGAAGCGCTCACCGACAGCGCAGTCGAGGCACATGACGTGAAACCGGGAGGACGGCGGTGAGCAATATCACGCCTGAGCACCTTGCTCGCCGGGCCGTCGTCTACGTTCGCCAGTCGACGGCAGACCAGGTCATCAACAACCGCGAGAGCGAGCGCCGCTAGTACGGCTTGGCCGACCTTGCCCGGCAGCTGGGCTGGAGCGAGGTGGCCGTAATCGACGACGAACTCGGTCGCTCTGGTGGCGGCACCGCGCGTCCCGGTTTCGAGAA
>NZ_LBIY01000067.1:0-16439 GCF_028128625.1 Bradyrhizobium sp. CCBAU 45389
TTGAACGGCCGCACACTCCACATAATCGTGCGCTCCGCATAATTCCGGTTATGTGGTGCACCACATAACCGCAAGGGCATGGAGGGTCTTGCGACCCTGGTGCGCGAGAGCATGGGTGCAGATCCATTCTCGGGAGCTGTCTATGTGTTCCGGGCCAAGCGGGCGGACCGGATCAAGCTGGTGTTCTGGGATGGAACGGGCCTATGCCTGTTCGCCAAGAGGCTTGAGGATGGGATCTTCCGCTGGCCGAAGATCGAGGACGGTGTGATGCGTCTTTCGGCGGCGCAATTGTCGGCGCTGCTGGAAGGACTCGACTGGCGGCTTGTGCACGAGGCACGGGAGACGCCGGCGCCAGCGCAGCCCGGATAGCTGTTGGCAGTGCTGCGGCGAAGTGAATCAGGAGTGTCGGACGCGTCGCCAGGTGGCGGCGAATATGCTCTGATTTGGGTGTGAAGGACGCCCTGCCTGACGATCCCGAGACGCTGAAAGCGATGCTGCTTGCCGAACGGTGCGAGAGCGAACGGCTGCGTCAGATCATCAAGGAGTTGCAGCGACACCGGTTTGGTCGGCGGGCAGAGACGCTGCCTGAAGATCAGATGCTGCTAGGCCTGGAGGATGTCGAGCAGGTCGCAGCGTACAGCGAGACGGAGCAGGACGTGAGCGCACCTGAAGGCGGTCAGGCGCGGGCTCGCAAACGCCGCGGCAACCGTGGTGGCTTGCCGACGCACCTGCCGCGGCTCGAGGTCGTCGTCGACATCGAGGACAAGACCTGTCCTTGTTGCCAGGGCGAATTGCACCGGATCGGCGAGGATCGAGGCGAGCGGCTGGACCTAGTCCCGGCGCAGTTCCGGATCCTCGTGACCCGGCGTCCTAAATACGCCTGCCGGGCTTGCGAGGACGGCGTCATGCAGGCGCCGGCCCCGGCCCGGCTGATCGAGGGCGGATTGCCGACCGAGGCCACCGTCGCCCAGATCCTGGTCTTCAAATATGCCGATCACCTGCCGCTCTACCGGCAGGCGCAGATTTACGCCCGCCAGGGCATTGAGCTCGATCGTTCGACGTTGGCGGACTGGGTAGGACAAGCTGCCTTCCACCTGCGTCCACTGCATGACCGTCTCCTCGGCAAGCTCAGGCAACGGCCAAAGCTGTTCGCCGACGAGACGACGATGCCGGTGCTCGATCCCGGCCGCGGGCGCACCAAGACCGGTCAGCTCTGGGCCTATGCGGCGGACGACCGGCCATGGGGCGGCGCCGATCCTCCGGGCGTCGGCTATGTCTATGCACCCGATCGGAAAGCCGACCGACCGATCGCCCATCTTGCAGGCTTCAAGGGGATCCTGCAGGTCGACGGCTATGCCGGCTATGGCAAGCTCGCCGAGCGTGGTGAGGTTCAGCTTGCATTCTGCTGGTCGCACATGCGGCGTAACTTCTACGAACTTGCAACACCCGGTCCCGCGCCCATCGCGAGCGAGGCGCTTCAGCACATCGCCGAGTTCTACGCGATCGAGAAGGACATCCGTGGCCGCAGCGCCGAGGAACGCTGCCTCGTCCGGCAGCAAAAGAGCCGGCCGCTGGCGGAAGCCCTCGAACGGTGGCTCCGCGCAAAGCTCGCGCTGATCAGTCAGAAGGGCAAGCTCGCCGAGGCCATCCGCTACGCGCTCTCGCGCTGGGAGGGCCTAACGCGCTTCATCGATGACGGCCGTATCGAGCTCGACAACAACGCGGTCGAGCGCTCGATCCGTCCGATCGCGCTCAACCGGAAAAATACGCTGTTCGCAGGCTCCGACGGCGGCGCCGAGCACTGGGCCATCATCGCATCCCTGGTCGAAACCTGTAAGCTGAACGACGTCGATCCGCTTGCCTACCTGACTGACGCGCTCACGAGGATCGTCAACGGCCATCCAAACAGCAGCATCGACGAGCTGCTTCCGTGGGCCTATTGCCGTCACGAACTCAAGGCTGTGGCCTGAGAACGACGCTTACGTTGAGAGCGTCAGGGGCGGCGGACCAAAGCCGTCGGCTTACCGAATGGCCGAAAGACATCAGTCGGTTACAGCCGACTTTTGCAACAGAATCGGCCAGCAGCAGAAGTCACCGTGGGCTGAAAATGAAAGAGGCAGCCAACTGAGGCGGCCCTACTCTGGATCGATCCTATAAACGTCGCCCGGGCCGAGGTTTAGTTCCTCGAACATCTTTTGCTGCTTTTCCGTAAGGATTGCTGGAACAACCTCCGCCGTCCAGCCTTCGGGAACGGCGGCGAGGACCAGTGTCAACGCCTGCTTAGGCTTGGCTAAGGCTAACCACATCTGCTTCGTTGGCGGCGCGTCGTCTGAGGCCACCTCAACGATAGTGAACGAGTTGCCGAACGACTCCGCCATCGCTCGCTAATGCCTCAGCCCGTCGCTAGTTGCTGGTGTGAGGCAGACGAACGGGGCCAGCTATCAAGCGATATGTGGGCACCCAGGCGGTGTTCCACGATTCCATGGTTGCGCCGCAAACCGAGCACTCGAAGCTGGCGATTTCCCGCGAAGGGGCCATCGCCTCGGTGCGGCTGTAAACAGCGCCGCATTGACAGGATCGATGCTGAGATTCTGGCATGCGTCTTTATGCGCCAGAAAAACAAAACAGGCCACCCATTCAAAATAGGCCACTGGGGTCGGAAACAGGCCAGCGCCGTCCGTTGGGCTGTCCCAATAAGGACGCCGGACGAATCGCGAATTAGGACACTGGGAAATCTACAGTAGCAGACGCAAAAACGCCGCCCGCTTGAAATCCAGCGCGGACGGCGTCGCTCCAGCCCCGGGAGGGAGATTGTAAAATCCCGATAGCAGTGTGTCTGCACGCGCCGTGCCAAGGTTCAAATGCGTCATGCCGGGACACCCGCAGAGGCGGATTAGGACGCTAGGCCTTAACCGAAGCGGCCAACTGAGGCCGCCCTACTTCCTTTGTCGGGAGCTTATCTCAATCCGGTATAGCACCTGCTTTTGTTCGTCAGTGACTTCCACGCTCCATTCCTGCCCGGGCCGGAACCTGCCGTCGATGTCTTTCATGACCTCGCCAGCGAAGCCGGTGGCATGCTTCCAAGCCGCGTCATCATTGGGGAATTCCTCGCCATATTCATCGGTGCTCGGCTCTAAGTCCCGAACATGGAAGTAGTACATCGGCATGCCAAGGGAATGCAGATGCGGCACGCTCGTTCCAGCTAAGCCACGCAACGTGCCTTAGGAACATCCCAAGGAATCGTGCATAATGCCTATATGGCCGCAGCAACTGATTCTGACGTCCATTTGGTTCGGGTCACGACCGACGACCGGAAGCACCAAATCTGGGTCGCCGCTGCTCCGCGCGCCGAAGCTGTCAATCTGGTGCTGGATGCCATCCCGGAAGGGTGGACAGCGGCCCTGTTGCGCAACCGGTTGCAAGCTGGAGAGTTGGAGGCGCTGAACCTTCAGCCCGGCGAGGTTCGGGAAATCACTTCCAAATCAAATTAGGACACTCCCCCAGTCAACTTAGGACACTAGGGGTCCAAATACGGACGGTACCCGTCCGTTGAATTGGAATAAACGGCGACCCCAGCACGATGAGAACGGTCAAAGTCCGCTCGGGGTCAAAATCGGTCCTTCCATCGCTCGAATTGGACGCAAGTACGTCTCCAACCGTCTAGAAGCGGACGCCGGACTGGAAGGGCTTTGGGCTCAAAATGACCAGCCTCACTAGCTGAGGAGGTCAACATGACCATTACCCCAAGCACCATCCCCGCCGTCTCGAAGCACGTTCCCTGGAACAAGGGGAAGATCGTCGGCGCAAAGCCGCCGCTCCGTCCGGAGCACGTCTGGTCAATACGAACCAAGCTCCAGGTCGAAGGCCGAATGCGCGATCTCGCACTCTTCAACGTCGCCGTCGATAGCAAGCTGCGCGGCTGCGACGTCGTAGCCTTGAAAGTCGATGACCTTGCGCCAGGCGGATATTCAGCCGACCGCGCGACCGTCCGTCAAAAGAAGACCGGCCGGCCAGTCAAATTTGAACTGACTGAATCGACCCGGCAGGCGATCGATGATTATCTGCGGGTTACGGGCAAGAAGTCAGGAGAATACCTGTTCACTGGCCGTAGGCTGAATGGACATATGACCACCCGCCAGTATGCCCGCCTCCTATCCCGCTGGCTCGCCGACATTGGATTGGACCCACATCTGTTCGGCACGCATTCCCTTCGCCGGACCAAGGCGACCTTGATCTATCGACGAACCGGCAACCTGCGAGCCGTACAGCTCCTTCTGGGGCATACTAAGATCGAGAGCACCGTTCGATATCTGGGCATCGAGGTCGACGACGCCCTTGCGATAGCAGAACAAGTCGACGTCTGACTTCGGGGGCAGAGCAGACGTCGCTCTGCGCTGACTTCAAAGACGGCTCCGGGCCACAAGGGGACATAGCCTCGCTATTCAATCACCTCATCGGCGCGCGCGAGCGCCAGCGGCGAGATGTTGATGCCGAGCGCCTTTGCGGTCTTGAGATTGATGACCAGTTCGTACCTTGTCGGTTGCTCGACGGCGAGATCGGCGGGTTGCGCGCCTCTGAGAATCTTATCCACATACACCGCGGAACGACTAACGAAATCGCTCATATTCACCCCATAACTCAACAGTGTGCCCGCCTCGGAGAATTCCCGATGGCTGGCGATCATGGGTAGCCGCCCTTTTATTGCGAGCTCTGCGACTTTGTTTCGGTACGGCCCAAACGTCGGGCTCGAAGTAAGCACAACAGCATCTATCTGCTGCGCGGCGAGCGCAGAAAACAACGCATCAAGCTGCTCTGGACCCGACACGTCAAAGCGTTGGAGCTGAATGCCTAGAGACGCCGCCGCCGCATCCAGTTCTCCCATTTGAGAGTTGAAGGCAGGATCCGCCGAGTTGCCAAGGACGCCTACTTTGCCGACCTCGGGGACAGCCTGCTTCAGAGTTTCAAGGAGCTTCCCGACAAACCCTGCAGCTGCGGTGAAGGTGGTACCGGTGACGTTGCCACCCGGCCGGCTGAGGCTGGAAACGAGCCCCAGTTCAACCGGCTCAACGGTGAAAACCATGACGATCGGGATGCGGCTGGTTGCATTCCTTGCCGCAACCGCCGCCGATACGGCCGGCGCGACGATAAGATCAACATTGCTCTGGACCAACTCGGCAGCAAGTTGCGGCAGCCGCGCAATGTCTCCATCGGCCCATCGATATTCAATGCTGATATTGGTACCTTCGATCCACCCGAGCTCCCTCAACTTTTGCAAAAAAGCATCAAGGATGCGCCGCACGGATTCGCGCGAGGGAGCACTTAGATAGCCGATACGATAAATCTTCTGCTTTGGCTGCGCGCGCGTGGCGTCTGGCAAGATGGCCGCCAATCCGCCGAGAAAAATCATGAAATCGCGCCGCCTCATATCGCCAGCTTACCGGTAAGACCTGACGGTTTGAAGGAGGTGAACCGAAAATCAGCATGGATTTTCGGTCGGTCCGGGAGAAGGCCAGTCTGCTTTGCTGCCGGGAGCGGCTCGCAACCGATCCTTCGGTCCGCTCGGGGTCAGACTCGGCCCTCAATGTGCCGGATCGGGGCTTCCGGTCCTCCCTGACAAGCTGACCTCTTTTGAGGCGCATCGACCGTCGCCGTCGGCCATGTCCGGACCCTTGCACTTCCATTCCGAAGGATGAAAATTCACTGGCTTTCCGCTATTTTGTGTTGAGCCGCAGTTCTGAAGCGGCGATCCGAAACGAGGTTCGCGATGACCTCCAGGTCCTCGATCAGGCGGCTCGGCGCACCGCTCGTCGCTTTTTTTCTGACCATCTGGCCATTGGTTCCTCCGGTACATGCTGTTGAGGACGCTGCAAAGGTTGGCGTGGTGTCCTTTGGCCTGTATGGGGATCAAGGCGTGTTTAGATCCGAGGCGACCGGCGCGGCTCAGGTCGTGGCCGGCCGTTTCCAGACTGGACCGATCAACGTGGAGTACAATTCCAAGAAAGGAGGAAATGCAACGATCGAAGCTCTGAGCAAGTCGTTGCAGACGGCAGCCAACCGCTTGGATCCCGAGAAAGATGTTCTCTTTTTGATTCTCACCTCGCATGGCTCTCCTGATGGCCTTGCAATCAAAGCGGGGCGGCTGACAGAAACGCTTACGCCGTCTCGTCTCCGCGACATGCTCGTGAAGACAGGTGTGCGACACAAGGTGGTGGTCATCTCGGCTTGTTATTCCGGGATTTTTATCCCGCGCCTGGCGACCCCCGATGTGCTGGTCATCACCGCGGCCGATGACAAGCATCCGTCGTTCGGCTGCCAGGACAAGGCCAAGTGGACCTATTTTGGGGACGCTTTTTTCAACGTCGCGCTCCGAAAAGCCGTCAGCCTGAAGGATGCGTTTCTCGATGCGCGCTCACTCGTCCGGAAGCGAGAATTGCGGGAACATTTCGAGCCGTCGAATCCGCTCATGGCGGGCGGTGCAGACGTGCTGCCATTGCTCGTCGGACGCCCTTGAACAACCGGCCGTGAGCGCAGAGGTCATTGCTCGCGGGCGCATCGCCGTTTCCGGTCGCCCCCGATAAGCAGACTATTTGGCTGCCCGCTTAGACTTCGCATTCGGGCCAGAAGCAGCCATAACGGCTTCGTAGCAGGCCGCGATGGTTTCCGCGCATTGCACTAGCGAGGTTTGGTGCGTGTTTCTGAGAGGTGCTTGTCCCAATGTGGGTGGATTTGGCCGTCCACTGTTGGCAGGCATTGGACCCATTCGGCTCGTATGCCTCGCGGGTCGATATCTCTGTTCGATACGACGTAGTCAATCTCGCCTCGCGTCGTGCCAATATCCATCAGCTCGCGGTCCGCCAGGCGGCATAATTCCGTTTGCAGCCTCCGGCGTTTGCGCCACTCCTGAAATGCCTTCCAATATGCTTCGAGCGGACTATAGACCGGCCGGTCGGTAGTTGCTCTGTGCTGCAACTTGGTGATCTCTTGGACTGTGCTCATTGCCGTGTGTCCTGTCGACTTTTCACAGGACGAACATGCTGTACGACGAGCCACCGCGCCTGACATCCGGCTTACATTTTCCTTACCAGCGGCTTATTCTTTGCGTTCGAGGGCGTTAAAGCCTGAAAATCGAAGGCCCTAAGGGGATCATCAGATGCGCTATTTCTTCGAGGAGTACGCATTCGATACTGACCGTCGCGAGCTACATCGCGGAACCATCCCTGTTTCCATCACGCCGCAGGTCTTCGATCTACTAGACTATTTGATCCGGCACAGGGAGCGCGTCGTCAGCAAGGACGATGTCATCAGCGCGGTTTGGAACGGACGCATAGTCTCAGATGCCGCGTTGACGACCCGCTTGAATGCCGCTCGCGCCGCAATCGGTGACGATGGTGACAAGCAGTGCCTAATCAAAACGTTGCCGCGCAAAGGCTTTCGCTTCGTTGGCGTAGTGCACGAAGGGCGGAGGCCCGAAACTGCGTCGGCAAGTTCGGCGGCGCAGAACGACGGCACGGCACAAAGGTCGCTTTCACCGCCTCGCCTCTCCATCGTTGTGTTGCCCTTCGCCAACCTTAGCGGCGACCCAGAGCACGACTATTTCGTCGATGGTGTGACGGAAAGCCTCACTACGGACTTGTCGCGGATCAGCGGCTCATTGGTGATCGGGCGACACACCGCATTCACCTACAAGGGCAAAGCGGCTGACCTCAAGCAAATCGGTCGCGAGTTGAACATCCGGTATGTGCTAGAAGGCTCCGTACAGCGCCACGAAAGCCGACTTCGCGTCAACGTGCAGCTGGTAGACGCTGAAACCGGCACGCATTTATGGGCGGACCGCTTTGACAAACCCGTCACCGATCTGTTCGATATGCAGGACGAGATCATATCTAGGCTAGCTAACTCCTTAGACGCGCAGCTCGTCGCAGCCGAGGCCGTGAGAGCACAACGTTCTGCGCATCCCAATTCAATGGAGTTGTACTTCCAGGGCAGAGCTAAGCTCAATATGGGGTTGGCTCCCGAATATATCTTGCAGGCGCGCCACTTTTTCGAGCGCGCCCTGACGCTTGATCCCGGCAATATCGAAGCGCGTCTGGGCTTAGCGCATGTTGATGGCATTGTTGGTGCCGGCTACATGACCGACAATCGGATAAAGTACCTTACCATAGCGGAAGTGGCCGTTATGCATGTCCTGACCCTCGCGCCGAACCACGCCTTGGCTCACTTACATTTGGGAACAGCAAAAATTTTCACGAACCGCGTGTCCGAGGGCATTGACGAACTACAACACGCTTTGGCGTTGGACCGAAATCTGGCCCATGCGCACGGATTAATCGGTCAGGCCAAGATTTTCCTCGGTCGCGGCGGGGACACTGAGGCGCATGTCTTAGAGGCACTCCGCCTGTCTCCCCGCGACATTCATGCCTTCATGTGGATGCAGTATGTCGGTTTCGCTAAGTTGCAACTTAGTGCCGATAGGGAAGCCGTCTGTTGGCTCCGCAGGAGCATCGACGCCAACCGAAATTATCCGTTTGCGCATCTTGGGCTCGCCGCTGCCCTAGCACTGCTTGGAGCACTCGATGACGCGCGGGCCGCTGCGCAAGCGGGGCTCGCGCTTCAACCTAATTTCAGCATCCGCCGCTTCCGCGCCAGCCCCTCGACCGATAATCCAGCTTACCTCGCCAAACGTGAGCGCATTTATGAGGGCATGCGATTGGCAGGAGTACCGGAGGGGTAATGTCGCAGATGGGTCAAAGGCTGCCCTCGGCAGCTCCATGACCTTATTCCGCTCAGTACTCGGCAGCGGACAGTGCGGGGCGAATAGCGGGTCAGCCACGGGCCACAAGGAGAGTGCGGCGAACTTCCAACGTCATAGTTTTGGGCGCCGATGCAATAGCTGTGGCGGCGGCGATCGCGTCGCACGAGATCAGCTCAAGGTCCTTTGAACGTCGCGCGCTCGTCTGAGATCAGCCGTTTCGGCTCCTTCGTCGAACCAACGGAGGATCGGTTCTAGAACAGCGCGCGCCTCATCAGGCTTCCCTTCCGTCCGCCAGAGCTCTGCAAGGCTTGTGACGGCGCGCAATTCCAAAGATTTGGCGCTTTGACCACGCGCCACTTCGATAGATCGCTTGAGATGAAGTTCAGCCTCTCTTGTCTTCGATGGGTTATCCGAGAGAAGAAGTTGCGCGTTTTGGCGATGCAACTCTGATTCCCAGGACCTGCCGGTCACCTCATTGATATCGAGCAGGATGCCTTCGACAATCGATAGCGCGTTTTGGATTTCGCCCGTCCTGGCGTACAGGTCCGCCAGCCAGCTGACCATCATTGGACGCATGAAGCCGACGCCACTCCGTCGCGCTTCGTCGAGTCCCAATGGAATGTCTTCCAGGGCCTGTTCGAGTCGGCCTAGTTCGCCCGCTGCCCGGCCTCGTGAAATTTTCGACAAGATTGCGTACAGCGAAAACCGCTGCTCCTGCGACATTTGAAAGCTTTTTTCGGCGCTTTCGAAGGCGCGGCCGGCCTCGCCGCGCAGGAGGTGCACAACAGAGGTCATGTAATGCGCGAACGCCACGGTGTAGGAGTGGCCAAGGTCTTGACCCAAAGCAAGTGCTTCCGAAACGCGGGAAAGGGATTGATCCGGATAACCGAGAAACCACAAGTCCCAGGACAGGAGCAGAAGTGAAGCCGCCTGGGGTTCCACCATATAAAGATTGGATAGGGGCTGTTTTCCTTTGCCCGCTGAGAGCTCGATCGACTCCATGAAGTGGTCCGCTGACGAACGGAAGTGCCCCATCGTCAACAACGTGCTGCCCATCACCCTATGAGCCATCATCAGAGGCACGGGTTGGGACAATGCTCGAGACCGTGAGAGGAACTCACCAGCCAAGCGGAGCGCATCGTCGTTCTTTCCACCCATCCAGGAGTGCCCCCACAACCCAAACAGGGCCTGGAAATACTCAGAGACATCGCCTAGTTGCAGGCATAAGACATGTGCTCGCGAAAACGCTTCGCGGGTTTCCGCGGAAGCATACCCTTGAACGGCGATAAGCGGTATTCCCAACGCCAATTGAAGGTCGATCTCCTGCTTGATACGCTCGGGCGTTTCCGGCAAAGCGTCGAGAAGCTGAAGGGCCTTTCGAAAGCTGGCAATCGCCTCGACATTGGCGGAATGCGCGAGCGCGCGCCGCCCGGACTCGAACCAGCAACGGATGGCCGATTGATGATCGCCCGCCTCTTGATGGTGATAGGCCAGAATCTGGGGTTGATTTTCGGCGAGCTCCGAAAAATCATGCTGCAAGACTGCCGCGATGTCCGCGTGTATCTGCTGCCTCTTACTCCGAAGCAAGGAGTCATAGATTGCGTCACACAGCAGCGCGTGCTTGAAGGCGAAACGAAGGGAAGGCGAAATTCCAACTCGGTAGATGATGTCGGCTTGTTCGAGCAACGAGAGCGCCGACAGCATGTCGTCATCGCTCATTCGCGATGCAGCCGACAAGAGGTCATAAGAGAACTCGCGCCCGATCACGGCCGCAATCTGTACAAGCCTGCGGCTCGGCGCAACGCGGTCCAGCCGCTCCATCAATGCATCGCTCAGCGTGTCCGGAACCCTGAGCGATGCCAGCTGTGGTGCGCGCGCGATGCCTCGGGTTCGCAAGGGCGCACCCATCATACTGCTGGTCAGTTCTTCCACGAAAAGCGGCACGCCATCAGCCTTTGCAATGATCCGGTCGAGCACCGGTTCGGGCATGCTTTCCCCCTTCAAGATATCTCGGATCATCGCCTTGACTTCGGTTAGCGACAATCGAGTGAGCGAGTGCATGGTGGCGTTTGCACGCGTCATCCAATTGGGACGGAACTCGGGTCGGCACGATACGATCAGTAGCACACGAGCGTGATCGATCCCGCTAATGATCGATTCAAGCAGTTCAAGCGTCGATGGATCCAGCCAGTGCGCATCCTCGAAGATGCAGAGCGTGGGGCGCTGGACGGAAAACGCCAAGATCATGTCGACAAGCGTGCTTATCGTTCTGTTCTTTATTTGCTGCGGCGTAAGACCGGATAGTTCCAGGCTATTCTCCAAAGAGATTGATAACAGTCTGGCAATGAGCAAGACCTGCTCTTTGGAATGATTGATTGATCGCGGAAGGTAATTCGTAAGCTTGACAAGCTTTTCTGTCTCGGGGCCGCGAGCTGTCAATTGGGCCGCCTGTTCGATCTGACCGATCACCGGATAGAATGCGCTTTGACTATGATAGGGCGAGGACTGATGGTGCAACAGAATGTGCGGCTCTTGCTGAACATGCGATATCAACTCGTGGAGCAGCCTTGATTTGCCGACCCCGGGAATACCCGAGAGCAATATGACCTGGCCTTCACCTTCGTTGACCTTCCGCCATCTATCTAGCAGCAGGCTCAGTTCGGTCGAACGTCCAATGAGTGGGGTAAGAGAGCCCGTATGCGCAGCCTCGAAGCGGCTGGCGGAATGTTTGGCCGAGAGCACGCGATACACGTGAAGCGGTTCACTCAGGCCCTTGATTTCATGGAGCCCGACGTCCTGAAAATCAAACGCTGCCCATACGAGACGCCTCGTCGATTCAGAGATGAGTACCGTATTGGGAGCGGCAAGGGTCTGTAGACGTGCGGCGATATTGGGCGTCTCCCCCACCGCGTCCATCGACCACGTACCACTATCTCCAATCTCACCGACAATGACAGGGCCCGAGCAAACGCCCACTCGACAATTCAGGGGGGCAGGCCCTGAAATCTTCGAAATCCCGAACACAATTTCCAGACTGGCGTGAACAGCGCGAACGGCGTCATCTTCGTGCGCGCGAGGCCAGCCGAAAAACGCCATCACTCCATCGCCGAAATAGCGGGCGACCTCACCTCCATAGCGCGCAATTGCGGCGCTGCACGCTACCCGATACGCGTCGATGAGTTTTTGGAGATCTTCAGGATCCAACTTCTCCGCTAGCTGCGTGGAGCCGACCAGGTCACAGAACATCACTGTGATCTGACGAAATTCAGCTTCGCGATGTTTGTCCGGAGCAGGCGATACCGCAGCGGCGCTTGCAACCGCTGTCGGCGTGCCGATGGGTTGGCGAGCATCCCTCAATTCCCTGATGGCCGTTAGCAGCTTCTTGCGGTGACCTAGAGACGATACTCCCAGCTTCTCGAGATCATTCTCCGTCAAATCCGGTAGGACCGAGAAGTCGATATGGTTTTCGGTGAAGGTTTTGGCGTACTGGGTTAGCCCTTGTCTACTCAGCCACTCGGCCAAGTCGGTGGTTGTTGTCCTCGTCATTGCAGAGGTCCTTGCCTACCGCCGTGGGCCCATCAAGGAGCTGTGCCTCAGACCTCCATGCGCGGCCTTTGTCGCGTGAACATAGGAAACCTTCTCTGGCGGACAATATTAGTTTCCGCACACGACATTATATGCTCGAGCGTTATATGACCGTTATATGAGCGTTAACACCGAATTTTCCGTGTTCGGTGTCGAGGCGCAACCGAAGCGCGGCGCGAGGACGCCATACGCCGGTACCCTACCATGCTACCCACGGCGCGGTTCGCGCGTGCCGTTTGCCTTGAAGCGCAATTGCTCCACCAGGACCGGGCTCCATTCTCGTACTTCTCGCCAAGGCCGCTCACGCTGCTGGCCGACGAGCGTCGTGCCCTCCACCTTTCAAAGGATGTAAGCTGCGACAAGGGGGGAGCGCCTCTCCAAGTGCCTGCTCGAGCTCTTCGAGCATCTCCGCTTCGGATTTGAGAAGCTCGTGATTATATCCCTCCGCCAGGATCAGCGCCGATTCATACGTCTCCCGAACGATACTTATACGATCATTCGCGGGAAGGGACGCTACGAACTTGATGGTTTCCTCGACGTGGTTTGCCTCGCTTCCGAGGGAGCTGTGGCTTCTGAGGAAGCGGGTCGCATCAATATCACCCGGACAGATTGCCTGCACCTTCTCTATATCGCTCGCCTGCTTCAGCGCCGCGATACGCTCCAGGCAGTACGAATAGCCGATGCAGCCGATTGGATAGTCCTGGACGCAGAGATCATAGAAGCGCTTGCAGAGCGGCTCGATACCCTCCGGAATGAATTTGGCGACGAGTCGCTCGCCGGGTACACCCAGCGCACGCAGATCCTTCAGCGCAAGCCGGTCGTGACCGCTCTCCTCGCGTGCACGCTCTTCCAAATAGTCTGCAACCTCGGGCCTCCCCAGGTCGTTGAAGCGCCGGGCGGCGCGCCGGAGATTTCGAGGCGTATCGACAGAAGTGTGATACGCGCCCACCAATGCAACGACATAGCCGACGAGCGTCGGGTCAGGGCGCGCCAGCTTCTTTTCGATTGTCGCAAATCCAAGATTGATCGCGCCGTCCAGCAGCCCGACCATACTGCCCGCTGAGCCCACACCTGTCATCGGTGCGGAGAAGGGATCCATGTTTTCCTCCGTACCGCCGGGAGTATGAAACCAGACTTCTCCCGACTCGCGAGCGATGATC
This sequence comes from Bradyrhizobium sp. CCBAU 45389, assembly GCF_028128625.1. Classification (NCBI taxonomy): domain Bacteria; kingdom Pseudomonadati; phylum Pseudomonadota; class Alphaproteobacteria; order Hyphomicrobiales; family Nitrobacteraceae; genus Bradyrhizobium; species Bradyrhizobium sp. CCBAU 45389. The sequence continues at coordinate 13,498 of NZ_LBIY01000067.1, forward strand.
GAAATATCACCCGCGACGTTGACCCACTCCGTGACCTGCCGTGTCATTCGAACCTCCACTTTCGAGTGAACGCCCGTGTGGTTTCGCTGGATGCGGCAAAAACTCGCGTCCGCCAGAGACGCCCTGTCGCATCCGAAACGGATTGCAATACCGCTAGATTCCGTTCGGCGTGATAGCCATCAGCAACTTGGCTGTCTCAAGCAGCGGCGGCCCGGCAAGAGTTGGACGTGTGGGTCTCGGCAGCACCAAAACGACTCCGACAGTTCTGTCGAGCCCTGCGTCTGCCAAATTGAACCCAGCATCGTACTCGTCTTCGGTAATGACGATGGGTTTCTCCAAATAAATTCCCCGAGCCGCAAGAGCCGCTTTTGCTGCAGTCGAGCGCGCCAGGTACTGCGTCATGGATATCGTACCCGTACTAGGCGTGATCAGGGGATTGTTGGCGGGACCTGTCCAGATGTCGACGATCCATTGTGCGAGGACATCACTTTGGTACGAGAAATCAGCGACCTTATCTTCTAAATCGTCCTTCGCAGTGCCCATCTCGTCCGCGAAAATTCCGCGCTTTTGCTTTTTATTAGACCCGGCCGCTTGCGCTGCCGCCGCGGGAAGCAGTGCGCCGCCGGCGGCTCCCGCAAGGAACCAACGCCGATTGAAATTGGGTTGTGGCTTGATGTGCGAGGCCATGATCAATCCCTCCCTGCTAAAATCAGTTCGGTATGCTAACGCCGCACTCGTATTCTAGTTGTAAGTTTTCCTCCTGACAAGGCTGCTGCTGCACTACCCAATCGGCACGTCAGACCATCACCGTCGATGTGATGGAATATTGGTCCGGCTCCATCGCGCGCTGTGCCCCGCCCCGCCACCTTGCGCGCAGCCGCTCGCCGGCAGCGCGGCAAGGCCAAGCAGCTCCACGGTGCCCTTCGTGGTGGAGCCGATCCGGAACGCCGCCTGGGATCTATCCACGCCTTCAACGAAGCGTCCCATCCGTATTCCCATCAGGAAACAGAGGAATCGTAGCTGGCTCGCAACTTTTCACACAGCCAGGACCTAAGCGGACATAGCAATCTATTCGATGAGCTTCATCCGCACGTCTGAGTAGCAAGGGAAGTTCGTCGAGGCCGGAAGCCTTGGCGCTCTTGAGGTTTATCACCAATTCGAACTTGCTCGGCGGCCACTCCGGATCGACAGCCGCCAGTCAGTTTCTTCGCTTTAGGCTAGCGCTCGCGATCCGCAATTGTTCGCTAGCGCCGAAAGTTCATTGGCTCGCGATCAGACCGATACAGCCTTTCTCACTGGAGGGACTTTCCACGAGCCGTCGATGATGGATGGCTTCTTTTCGCTGGGCCAGTACAGCCGCATCATGAGCACAAAGTCGCCTGCGGGTGCCGGAAGCCAGTTCGATTCCTTGTCCTTGCCCGGTGAGTCCTTCTGGATGTAGAGCTCCGTTGACCCGTCAGGGTTAGATTTGAGGTTCTGCCGCGCGCTGATCGAATAACGGTTGATCGGGTTGTTGACGAAGAAATAATCGGCGTCGTACATGGTCAGCGACCAAAATCCCTGCGCCGGTGGCAGCTGCCCCTTCGGGAAGCGGATGACATACTTATTAGCGCCACTGTACTTGCGGTCTTCCGCATCCTTCAATGAGGTTGGATAGACGGCATCCTGGGGCCGGTTCGCGCCGAGCCCGATGGCAGTTACCAGAGCCCGCATCAGATAGTCGGTGCCGTAGATCCCGGCCTTGGTTGTGTAACCCCAACCGTTCTCATCCTTCATTTCTTTGTTGATCTTGAACTGGAGCATGATCCGGTCGAATCCGATCTCCGGCACCCGCTTCACGAAATCCGCCTTCAGCTTGCTCGGATCGAAATCCTGCCCCGGCACGATGCCGATCCTGGCGAACTTGACAATCTGTGGCGCATCGGCTGCTGCTGGCGGGTTGTCCTTCATCAGCTTGCAAAGCAGCGTGAAATAGGCAACCGCGTCCATGCGGTTCACCTGTTCGCGTACTGCCGTCTTCATATCTTGGGATGGATCGACCGTGCCAGGCGGCGGAGTGTAGGGCTTTCCGTACGAACTCAACGGCACCAGTTTGACCTCGTCCTGCAGCTTGTGCACTTCGGCGTAGTCCTCCGGCGTGCCGGTGCAATAGATGCGGCCGAGGAGCCATACGATATTGGTGGGCGACTTGTACTCCTTGACACCCGCCGGGAGCCTACCCTTCCAGCCGGGTCCGGTGATGGCGTAGGTCTGAGCGGCCGTGCCAGTGGTTCGCTTGCCGGGCACCTGGAAGACCGTGGTCCAGCCGTCCAGCATCGGAAAGAGAGCATAGCGCCCTTTCATGTCCGGGAGGCTAAGGACCCACGGCTCCTTGCCAACATCGAAGAAGGCGCTGGTGTAGAGCGTGTCAGCATTTGGCGCTGTCACATCCCGGAATGATGCATCAGGGTACTGGCGTAGCTTGATAATGTGGCCCATCGGCGCCCTTGTCCCTGCCGGTGCGCCGACATTGGTGATGACCCTGCGAGTCATTTCCATCGTCACTAGTGGATAGCCGTAGATGTAGGCATCGGTGGCGAGCGCGAACTCCTCAAGTCCGTCGCCGATGCCGAGGAATTCACCAAACTCGGCGCGGCTCAATTCGCTCATAGAGGTGCCCGCGAGCACGGTGATGCCGCCAAGCAGTACGTCGCGACGCGTGAAGCTCATGGTGCCACCTTTCATCCCGCTCATCGATACGCGGTGTGTACGAGACGAAGAACTTCACCACTTGGGGTTGATAGTGTTGACTTAGATCAACGTTGGCTGCCCTCTAGTCAACCTTGCGGGACCGTCTGTCTTGGCGATGTCAGCCCTAAGGGGCACAAGCAGTAGTGCTCTGGCCGATCAAAAGATTACCGCTCGGCCCTCGGGAGCGGACCTTCAATCTATGAGTACACGGC
>NZ_LBIY01000068.1:0-16988 GCF_028128625.1 Bradyrhizobium sp. CCBAU 45389
TTTGCGCATCGAAGTCCCCCGCGTGGAATCAACCCGCTGCGAGGGAATCAGAGTTCGCTAATTAGGTACAGACCCTAATCCTCTCCTTCCTAGATCACCTCGAGGGCGAGCGAAAGAACAGCGTGCGGAGCACGTAACGCGCGCCTGTCGGCGATCCGTTCCTTCCTGAAGTTCGCTGCCCACGAGGATCTGACCTCGCTTGCGGTCATCGAGCGCAGCCTTGCTGTCCCGCAGAAGCGTCACGACAAGGCCGTACTCGGCTTCCTGTCCCGGTCCGAAATGGATGCGATCATCGCGGCACCGGACTGCGCGACATGGGCCGGGCGGCGCGATCAGGCAATGTTCATGCTCCTCTACAACACCGGCGCCAGAGTATCCGAAGCGATTGGCCTGCGGGTCGGTGACGTGGTGCTGGACGTCTCGCCAGTGGCACACCTCCATGGGAAGGGAAGAAAGCGACGAAGCGTTCCACTCTGGAAGGCGACCGCCACGACGCTCCGACAGTGGCTTCGCCACCTGCCGGACACCGGCCCGCAGGGGTATCTGTTCCCGAGCTGCGCGGGCAAACAACTGTCACGCTCGAGCGTAACCCAGCGGCTCGCACAGGCGGTTGCGCAGGCGACGTCCAAGCTTCCTGCTCTTGCCGAACGGGCGATCTCGCCCCACACGATCCGCCATACGACAGCGATGCATCTGCTGCAGTCGGGCGTGGATATCACAGTTATTGCACTGTGGCTCGGCCACGAGCATCCGAGCACGACGCATATCTACATGGAGGCGGACCTCAAGATGAAGGAGGAGGCATTGAGCCGGCTCCAGCCGATCGCCGCTACACCAGCGCGGTATCGCCCACCGGACCAACTCATGGCCTTCCTCCAGTCGCTGTGATTATGCGCAGCCCGATCCCGCGTCGGGCTGCGTTCTCACAGGCGCCTCATTCGGAACTGCTCATAATCTGCCAGGGATCATAATCGTGAATGATGGCGGCGGGATCGCCATCGTACTCACCGGACGGCATGACGCCGTAGGCGCCTGTGCCGGACTGGAAGACGACGACACAGACCATGAGGGTGGTAGCGAGGTTCCAGCCATTGGCGAATGCGAGGGCTTGAGGCATTGATCCGGCTCCTGTGCTGAGGCGGGGGCCATCCCCGCGCGACAGGCGCCCAATGTTTCGGCCGAGGGCCGCAATCATCGCGCAGACGGAGACGGAGCGGCGGCACGCGCACGCGTAAGCCGACCCCTTGCGGGTTGATGGCGTCAGGCCTCTCGGTCCGACCAAGGGTCAGCGCCGATAGCGCGGGGTGGCGCCCACCGGCGGGAGCCGTGCCTTGCAGTCATCTGCGACCGGCGCTCGGAATATCGTCGCCCCTACCGGCCGTTGGCTGATCGGCTAAGGTGCATTGCGACTTGGATGATGGAGTGAGGCGCCATGGCGGAATTCACGGGGCGTAACCTGCATCTGGTGAAGAAGGCGCTCGCCATTGCCGTGTTGGCGATCGAGCGGCAGCCGGGGCCGCTTAAATCGGCGTCAGACCAAAGCGACATGAAGGCGCTGCTCGACGAAATGATCGAGAACCACGCGAAGTTAGCGCACTATATCCGTGCGGCGCGGATCGCCGTGATAGGCGAGCCAGACCGAAAGACGTTTTTGCGTAAGGGCGGCGATCCGCCTCTCCGGTTCATGTATATCTCGCGTCGATGCGAAAGCGGCGCCTATGCGCCGCCGTACTTCCAGACCGGGATGCCGAGCTTCTTCGCCTTGTCGGCCAGATTGTCCTGGATTCCCGTGCCCGGGAAATGCATCACACCGGTCGGCAGCTCGTTGAGTATCGCATCGTTGCGTTTGAACGGAACGGCCTTGGCGTGTTTTGCCCAGTCGGGCTTGAAGGCGATCTGCGGGACCTTGCGGTTGTCGGCCCATTTGGCGGCGATTAGCTCGGCGCCCTTAGGAGATCCGCCGTGTAGCAGCACCATGTCCACATGCTTGGCGTGCACTTGGTCAAGTTTAGCCCAGATCAACCGGTGATCGTTGAAGTCGAGACCGCCGGTCAGCGCCACTTTCGGACCGGGCGGCATCAGCACCTGATTGTCGGCGCGCTTCTTTGCGGCCAGGAAATCGCGGCTGTCAATCATCGCGGAGGTCAGATTGCAGTGGTTGACTTTCGACCCGTTGCGCGGCCGCCAGGCGGAATGGGTGTGGCGTTCGAACTCCTCGGCGGCCTGGTCGCGCATCAGCTCGAAGGCGTTGCGTCGCTCGATCAGCGTCTGGCCTTCCGCGGTCAGTCGCTCCAGCTCGACGGACTTGATCTCGCTGCCGTCCTGCTCCCGCTGCGAGCGCTGTTGCGCCAGCTCGTTTTTGTCGAGCTCGCGCTCGATCCTGTCGATGGCACGATGGAAGACGTTCACCGTCGACCAGAGCAGGTCTTCGAGGTCGGGCTCGAGACGGGTGTCGGATAGCGCCATCACCAAGGCCCCGAAGAGGTCGGCGACGCTGCCGGCGAGGATGTGACCTCTGGGGAGCGGCCTCGGATCAGGCTCGTCCTGGAAGGCACGGTACCCATAGAGCTGCAGTTCTTGGATGATCTGGTCGGTCGGGGATGAGCTGTGGTGCGGCTCGAAATCGTCGTCGTGGTCGGTGGTCATTACGGCTTTCCTCGCCGGGATCGACCGCGCCCATCGCGGCCTTCATGGCGACGAAGGCGGCACGCGGAACGGACTTGCACCCGCAGCGAAGCGAAGGGCCGAAGCGGAGCGGAGGACCGAAGGGGGCCGACTATTTTGCCTCGCGATGTAAAGGCGGTTCTGCCGCCGACGGAAAATAGTCGGCCCACGAGGTTGCCGGTCCCAGCCGCTTGCCGCCCGATCGCCCTCTTAGAAGGCCCTGGAGCGGTCCTCTTCGGCTTCGGGGGGTAGCGTGACAAGCGGCCTCCCGGTGACGAAGCGCCGGATCGCCCTCATCCCGTTCCGGCTATGCTGCCAGCTCCAAAAAAGCGCGCGACGTCCTGGACTGCGATCTGCACGCGGATCGCGGCGCGAAGGGCGTCAAATCCGAGCAGGCGAAGATCCTCGTTGAAGTCGCCAAGCCGTGGCGAGATCACGATCGCCTCGATCCCAGCCTCCTGCGCCCGATCGATCAAGGTCGTCATGGCGCCGCTACCTGCAGGATCGTCATCACGCGCGATGTAGAGCCGGCGCAGCGTGTCGGGGAAGAGGATGGCAGAAAGATGCGCCGCCGAGAGGGCTGCGACCATCGGCATAGTCGGCACGACGCTGCGGAGCGAGAGCATCGTCTCGATGCCCTCGCCGGCCGCCATGGCGTCGCGGGCTACGCCAAATCGAACAGCGTGCCCAAGCAGGTCGCCCATCGCTCGTTTCGGCGCGTCGATCCGCGCCTTGCCAAGCGTCGTCTCGCTAAAGCCATCGGGGTCAAGCCAGGTGCGATGCGCGCCGGTCAGATGGCCGTTCAGATCGGTGACGGCGGCGATCATCGCCGGCCAGGTCTCCGTCGGGCTGTGGTCATCGGGCCGGTAGTAGCAACGTGGGTGAAAACGCAGACAGCCGGTTTCGTGCAAAGCCGTAATGCCGCGATTGCGGAGATACGCCTCTACGAGTGTGCCAGTGATCGGCTGGGACATGCCGAAGAGTCGCCGCGCCGCCTCTGGCGAACCGAGGGGCACAGGCGATTTTCGTGACGGGGACCGATTTAGCTCTACCTCCAGTTCTGGACGCGACAGATTCAGAAAGCGTCGCGCCTCATTGGCGACATCGCGAAAGTTGGTGAAACCGCAGCTCTCGCGGATCACGTCGAGGAGATCGCCATGTTCGGCCGACGCGGCATCAGTCCATTTGCCCGCGGGTGCCTTAATCGATTCCTTGAGCCGCACGAACATCGAGCGACCAGGCGTATTACGGACGTCGCCCACCATCCAGTAGCGGCCCTGGCGCCGCCCGTTGGACAAATAATGGCGGCACACCGCCTCCGCGTCACGCGCGAGACGGCGGGCCAGTTCGGATGCGTCGTCGCGGGCCATCAGGCGGCCTCCCGCTTGCCGATGCGCACGACCGGGTAGTGGTCGAGCACCTTCGTCAGCACCCCGGCGTCGGTTTCGTCTGTCGGCACGAACATGCGCAGCTTCCACGAGATAATCTCGCTGAAGAGGCCGTAGGCGCGCAGCCGCTCACGCATCGCGTCGCTGAAGCCGGACAGCTCGATGCGATGGGCGCCCATCACGCGGACACGACGGAGCTGCAGATCCTCGGCGAGGTCGAGGATGGTGCACCCCTCCATCAGCGCGGAGAACGCTTCGTGTGGGGTCAAGCTGCAGGTCGCGGTCGCGCAAGCATTCGCCGCCCAGGCCGGCGAGACCCTGCGACCGATGATGCGTTCGCCATCGTGGGTCTGGAGCCGATGGACTCGGGTCGACTCGTTCGGGAGCCGCTTCCAGATCGGCAGCAGCAGACCGGCGACGATATGGAGGGTGCTCTCAGCGAACGCGGGAACGTCGACGACTTCGCCGTTCCATGCTCCTGCGAATGTCTCGCGATCCGCCGGCTGCCAGTGGCTTTCGTCCATCATCTTCATCGAAGCATGATGGTGCTCCATGGGGCGGATCAGCCGGACGCGGCGTTCCATCTCGCCGTCATCGAGCACGAAGCTCGGCGCCGGAATCTGCACGGCGGCACGCCCCGAGCGCTCGTTGACCAGCAGCACAGCCGGAGCATCGGCGAGATAATCGAGTGCATGATTCAGCGTCATGGGACGGTTGCGCCGGTGTTCCGTGATCGTGAGCAGCCGGGTTTCCGCGCCGGTCGCAGGGTGCGTGTAGATCGGGTGCCGACCGGTGACGACGAAGCTGTCGGCCTGTAGCGTCTCCAGGCCGATGTCGTAGACGCCGTTAGCAATGGCGCCCTCGACCTTGGCGTTCAGCAACTGCTCGAAGGCCGTGAACAGCAGACCTTGCAGGTCGATGGTGAGCGCGAGCAGCCGGTTCAGGAACGTCGTGATCGGCGGCAGCTCGTCCCTGATGCCGTTTTCGTCCACGAGCTTCAGGCCCGTGGCATCCTCGAACATCTCGAGCGAGCAGCCTTCGACCTTGCCGCGCGCGAGCAGCAGGTAGAGCTCGCGCAGCGCGTCGCGAGCGTAGTGACTCTCAAGATTGTCCTCGGGCCGGAACAGGCCTTGGCCGCCGGTCTGGCGCTGGCCGCGCGTGACGGCACCCAGCGTGTCGAGCCGGCGCGCGATGGTTGAGAGGAAGCGCTTTTCCGCCTTCACGTCGCTCGCAATGGGGCGGAACAGAGGCGGCTGCGCCTGGTTGGTGCGGTTGGTTCGACCGAGCCCCTGGATCGCGGCGTCGGCCTTCCAGCCCGGCTCCAGCAGATAATGGACCCGAGGCCGGCGATTCCGCACCGAGAGTTCGGCGTGGTAGCTGCGGCCGGTGCCGCCAGCTTCCGAGAAGATAAGCACGCGCTTTGCGTCATCCATGAAGGCGGCGGTCTCTGCGAGATTGGCGGAGGCCGAACGGTTCTCGACGGCAAGGCGGTCCCCCTTGCGCACCACGCGCCGCGAACGTCCGGTCACTTCCGCCACGAGGTCCGTGCCAAAACGCTGCACGATCTGGTCGAGCGCGCCGGGAACGGGCGGGAGCGAAGCGAGCCGCTCGATCAGCTCATTGCGGCGAGCAACCGCCTCGCGGCTCTCGACCGGCTGGCCATCACGGAAGACAGGGCGGGACGAGAGGTTGCCGTCGCCGTCAGTGAAGGGCTCATAGAGCTGCACCGGGAAGGAATGGGCGAGGTAATCCAGCACGTACTCGCGCGGCGTGATGTCCACCAGCACGTCGTTCCATTCCTCAGGTGGAATCTCGGCGAGGCGGCGCTCCATCAGCGCTTCGCCGGTCGACACGATCTGGATGACGGCGGCATGGCCCTCGGCCAGATCCCGCTCGATGGAGCGGACCAGGGTCGGCGTCTTCATGCTGGTGAGCAGGTGACCGAAGACCGCTGCTTGGCGGACTCGAATGCCGAGCGCGCGGCTGACTTCGCCTGACGATTGAGCGTGCCGGTCTCGCCGGTGATGTTGGAGGCCTGCATTGCCGCGTCGAGATGATTGGAATTGTGGCGAACGCACCGGCGTAGGCGTCGTAGATGCGCTGCTGCTCGTCGGTGAGCTGGTGCTCGACCAGCTCATATTCTACGCCGTCGTAGGAAAGCGAGCGGGCGGTGTAGAGGCCGAGCGAGCGAAGGTCGCGCGAGAGCACCTCCATCGCCGCGACGCCGCCCTCCTCGATCGCCTCGACGAATTCGGCGCGGGTGGCGAACGGAAAATCCTCTCCGCCCCAGAGCCCGAGGCGCTGAGCATAGGCCAGATTGTGGACCGTGGTGGCACCGGTTGCCGAGACATAGACGATGCGGGCATTGGGCAGCGCATGCTGCAGGCGCAGGCCCGCACAACCCTGCTGCGAGGGCGCGACATCGCCCCGCTCGCCCTTGCCGCCACCGGCATTCTGCATGGCATGGCTCTCGTCGAAAATGATGATGCCGTCGAAGTCGGAGCCTAACCATTGAACAATCTGCCGGACGCGCGAAAGCTTCTCGCCGCGGTCGTCGGACCGCAGCGTAGCGTAGGTTAAAAATAGGACGCCTTCGGCCAGGCGGATCTCACGCCCTTGAGGGAAACGCGAGAGCGGCGTGACCAAGAGACGCTCCATTCCGAGCGCCGACCAGTCGCGCTGCGCGTCCTCGAGCAGCTTGTCGGACTTCGAGATCCAGACCGCCTTGCGCCGGCCCTGCAGCCAGTTGTCCAGAATAATGCCGGCGGACTGGCGGCCCTTGCCGGCGCCGGTCCCGTCGCCGAGCATAAAATCTCGACGGAAGCGGACGGCGTTCGGTGCGTCATCGCGGGCGGCCATGACGAGGTCGAAGGTCTCGTCTACCGTCCACCCGCCGGCGAGATAGTTGCCATGCGCCTCCCCCGCATAGATGACCGTCTCAAGCTGGGCGTCGGACAGAATGCCATCGCTGACGAGGTTGACCGGCAGCCGGGGCCGATAGCTCGGCTTCGGCGGCGCGACCGAGCCCATCGCGGTCGACTGCACCAGCTTGGTCGGATGCGCTTGCGCGCCGGGGATCCGAATCGATTGAAGCCGGTATTCCTCGTAGATGGCGTCGCTCAGGCGCGCGCCCTCGGACGGCGTCCAATCGGTCGTCTCATAGGCGAGATCGACGGCTTCCGGATCGGTGACGGCGACCTTGGCCGAATGTGCGGTGGCTCGTGCGAGATAGCCGCGCACGGTGCGAGGCGCCGGCGATGCTGGGCGAACAGACGAGATCGGCGCGGCCTGATCGGCCGCGATCGGGGAATGGTCGTTCATGGAGGCCTTAAGGAGAGCGGGAACGGGCGAGCCGATCGGCGCTCTCTCTCGGACCGGACCGGCTCAAACCCGTTCCGGCAGCCCTCTCGCTCTCAGCATCAAGGCGGTGCCCGACATGAGAAACGGCGCCCCAGATGGCGGGGCGCCGCGCACAGAGCATTCCTCAGTATCCAAACTGCCAAGAAGGCCAACCTTAGCCGTCGTCAGCCTCGGCGGCGGCTTCTGCGAGGTAGCTCGCGTCGTGCTTGACGACGGTGACGATGTGCTGGCTCATGACGTAGCTCCCTCGATCGGATCGTTTTCGCGCGCGAGAATGGTCTCGGCCTTCGCGATGGCGGCGTCCGCCCGCCGGCGCCAAAGCTCGACATCCGCTGAGCCTCCCTCCGGAGCGTGGGCGAGTATCTTGAGCAGACCGAGCAGCACCTCGAAATGGTCGGCCTTGCGCTGGACCTGCTCATCAAAACGTGAGGGAAACGACAGGGGCCGGCCGATATAGGCGGCATCGCGGCCTTCCCAGGCACCAGTGACATAGGTATCGCCGGACGTTTCAACGTCCGACTTACTGTCGTCCCAGCCCTCGTCGGTGATCGCGAGATCGCAGGCTTGGTCGGCGTTTCGGCTTCGGAAGTTCGCTGCCGATAGATCGGCAGGCGATAGGTCGTCTCGATGGTAAAGAGGGGCACGAGAGCCTCCATAATAATACAAAAGCCCGGCACAAGCCGGGCTTGGGGGGATTGACGGTGAAGAGACGCGGGACGGCGGAAGCCGTCCCGCGTGCTCGAGCTATTCGGCCGCGATCATGTGCAGTTCGGCCGCTTCGTCAGCCGGGGTTTCCTCATCGTCGCCGGTGAGGAATTCCGGCAGCGCCTCGCCATCGCCCTCGGACTCCGCGGCGTCGACGGTCGCCGCCTGGTCGGCATCGGCCATTCGCAGGGGCTCGGGCAGCCAGCCGCTCTCGGCCAGGAGCCGTTCGGCCTCCTTGGCCATGTCGCCCTTTTTCAGGTGGTCGATGAGCTGGGCGGCCCGCTCGCCGGTATCAGGCTGCGCGATCGAGCAGCTTCTTCGCGCGCGACTCGAGATCAAGTCGTGCGTCCTGATGGGTCTTGCCGCGCGCAACCGCTGTGATGCCTTGCACGAAATCGAACACGCTTTCTGGCTTGCGTCCTTCCTCGGACAGCACCCGTTCGATGATCTTCGCCGACTCTGTCTTCGAGAAGCCGCGCTTGCGCAGGAACTCGCTGCGGTCCTCGTCGCTGCGGGCAACGATCTTTTCCCGTGCGGCCTTGATGCCGTTGACGAACGGCATCGGTGAGGAATTGGCAAAGCTGGCTAGCGCCGGGGCCGCCTCATGGGCAAACCGTGAGGCGGCGTATTTGGAGTGGCGGATGGTGATCTCCTCAAAATCCTCGACGCCCCATAGATTGCGGTTCTGGCAGACGGCGCGAAGATAGAAGCTCGCCATTCCGAGCGTCTTCGCGCCCACCTCGGAATTCCAGCAGTAAAAGCCACGGAAGTAGAGGTCCGGCGAGCCATCGCGAAGCCGGCCGGCCTCGATCGGGTTGAGATCGTCGACCAGGAACAGGAAGACATCGCGATCGGAGGCGTAGAGCGTCGTCGTATCCTGGGTGATGTCAACGTTCGGATTGTAGACGCCAGTCGACCAGTCGAGCACGCCAGGGATCTTCCAGCGCGTGTCGCCCGTGCCATTGCCGGCGATGCGCTGAACGGCCGCCACAAGTTCGTGGTCAAATATGCGCCCATATTCGGGTCCCGTAACGGCGCGAAGCTCGACGCGACCATCCTCCATTTCGAGCGTCTTGACCTGCGCGGCTCGATGAGAGCTGAGGCCGAACTGCAGGTTGATGCCAGCGAGCTGCGCCGGAAGCTGACGGAGGTAAGTCGCCGGCGCTCCGACCAGGCTGGCAAGTTGGCCGAAGCTCCAGTGAGTGGATGCGATCGGCGCGTTGGAACCAGGCAGCAGCAGAGCCAGGCGCTCGGCATCGTCGCGGCTGGCCTCAACTCGTACCGCGGCGCTTTCGACCGTTCGAGTCCGGTTTCGCTCGCTCCGTCCACGCACCGTGGCAGAAAGGTCCGACAGGGAGAGATAGCGCTCGTCCGCTGGCCTCGCAAACCACTCCGATGATACGCGGCCGACGCGGGTCCCGCGGGTCACGTCCACCTTGTAGCCGCCACCGTGGTCGCGAGCGGCGCTCAGAATTTCGACTTGGGTCATGGGTCATCTCCACGACGGTTCGCCGGAGGCCTCTCCTCCGTTCTTCAACCCGTCACGGCGAAGCCTGTCCGCCCTCTCACCCTAATGGGGCGTCGCGGGGTTTGCCTGCAGAAGGGGTCGGCTGAGACCACACGCTCGGGCGTAGGGAAAGGCCATTCCCTCAAAGGCCTACCGCCGGATTTCGGGAGGACAGGATGGCGCACCTCCGCTCTGCCCGCGTTTGAATCAGCGTGGAGGCTTTGCGCGATCGTCGAGCCTCAGGACTTTTTCAGCTGAATTCGTCGGGTCAGTTGGGCTGGCTCGACCACCGGCCTCCTATTCCGTAGTTGTGGTACTAGTTTCGTATTACGACTGGCAGAGCGAAGAACAAGCGTCCGCCCCGACCAGCATCACGACCGAGTCACTAGATCGCGCGCCAAAATGTCGACTCTGCGGTACCGCCGCGTCTACGAGCGACACTTCGAGGCAGAGGGTATGAGTTTGAAGGGCGCTTGTAGCCCGAACGGAGCCAACTGAGCAGGGGAACGGTGGCTTCGAGCTTGCAAATAATGCTTCCGGCCCGTCCTATTTTTACGCTACAGCGCGCGGGAATTGGGGGCGGCATCAGAGAGCCTTTTGTTTGGCACCGAAGGCGATATAAACCAACACATCCGGGCAATTGAGCTAGACTCAGATGGCGTCGAAACAAGTCAGCAGCAACCTCATCGGCTACCACGAAAGCAGCGCCTTTGTTGGTAAGCCCGCGTCGAGCCCCAAGGTCGCACTGTGAAAATGCCCATCTAGTCAGTGGTTTTTCCGATTGTCGCTGAGATCATCGAAGCTAGGCAGGGACCATGGTTGACAACGATAACAACAAGCGGCGCCGGCTTGTGGAGTTCAAGGACGGTTGCCGCTATGGCAAGTTCGGAAAAACTAAGGCTTATGAACTGATCGCCTATGAGATGATTAGGGCCTACAAGATGGGAGGTAAGACCATGATCGACCTCGACAGCGTGGATGAATATCATGCTTCGCTGCCGAGGGTGGAGACGAGGGCAAGCTAGGCCGCCGATACCGCAGCGAGACAGCGGGCTGCACCGTCGCGCAGGCTATCAAGGCAGGCGATCAGACAAATGCTGCATTAAAGGCACGCGCGTTCGGCCCAACGGACCTCACGGTGATAGAAGCTGCGGATCTTTTTGCCCTTGCCGAGCTGTCGCCGCAAGACCTCATCGCGCCGCCGTCGCTTTTTGCCTGTCGTGGGCGTGTTGGACTTCGACTAGTTCGCCATATCGGTGTTGACGACCCTAAAGCGCTTGAGAAATGGAATGGCCTGCGCTTCGTCGCCGGTCTCGTCGGCGCGCCGCTTCTCATCACGCGGCACGAAACGGTCGGAGTAGACCACCGTGGTGCCACGCTCCCCCTTACGCACATGGCCTCCAAGCGACAGCGCTTGCCGGAACGTGAGCCAGCTTTGACCGCTGTAACCATGCTCGATCGTGCTTCCCCAGAGCAGAAGGACGTTGATCCCGCTGTAGGATCGATCGGTCGAAGCATTTTTCGGCATCGCTAAGGGTGCCCTTGCCGCGGCAGTGCCCCAAGGCTGGACCCGGGGCACGCGGCCTGCCTCAAGCTCAGCAATGATTTTGTCGGTGATCTCGTTATAGAGGTTCGCGCGGTCCTGGCCGGCGCACGCGTGAACAGCAGGGCTTGACATCCCGGTTCTCCGCGACGGGCGCCACAAGCCTCTCTCGCAGCTTGTAACCCGTCACGGAAAAAAACCAGCCGCACTCTTACTCTCAGCCTTTTGCGCAATCTGCCTTAGGGCCGCAGGCCTTAATCAGGCGTGCGCCAGGGCACATCGCCTTAAAGAGAAATGGCACCCGCAGGAGCGTGAGCATAGCGGCGCCGAAGGCGGCACGCGGGACCGAGTGCAGCGACGAGACCGGTCAAAAGGGCACCCGGGAACGGGGCAGTGATAGCGACGTCGGCATCTTCATGACGGCGGGCCCCTTTCCCGAGTGCCCCCGGCGAGGAGCACTAAAACTCTAGCGCGAGGGATCGAAGCCGCAGGCCGAGACGCTACGCGGCTCGGTTCATATGTGGACGGCCCCCGACTTGCAAGGATTGGCTCTGGCAGCATGCTCGGATCGCTTGCGCTCATATGTCCGGCCTGTTTTCGGGTCTTGCGACCACCGGCCAAGATGGGCTTCGCGGACAGTGAGATCCAAACACGAGAGCGGCATTTTCTGCCGGTAAACCGAGCGGAGCATTTCACTGGCCGGCTCGCGCCGAACGTACCACCTCTTCCTGTCTTGCAAGTTCCGCCCCCAGCGTCAAACCTTCCGGTCTGGCGCCAAGCTCTGCATTTCGTTTAAGGCTATGTCGGCATCGGCATGACGCTGGCCGCAGGTCGGTACCGCTCGCCGCTGACCATCAGTTTCCACGCGATCCGCGCCAGCTTATTTGCCAACGCTATGGCCACCAGCTTCGGCGGCTTGCGTGCGATGATGTCTTTCAGCCAGGGCCAGGAGCGCGTTTCCCGTCGGCGCATATCTGCGATCACAGCCGTCGCGCCAGCCACTAAAACGGTTCGCAACATACCGTCGCCGGCGCGTGTAATCACGCCGAGCCTGTTTTTTCCGGCCGTCGAGTGATTCTTTGGGGTCAGGCCAAGCCACGCGGCAAAGTTTCTTGCCGACTTGAACCCGCGCGCATCCACGACCTTGATCGACAGCAGCGTCGCACCGATCGGACCGACGCCCGGGATAGCCGCCAGTCGTCGGCTCATCTCGTTACTCCGGTGGAGTTGCATGAGCTTCTTGTCGAGCTTGGCGATCTGGTCATCGACGCGCGCCAGTTCTGCCGCCAAAGCGTCCACCAATTCCTTCGTCAAGTCGGGGACCAGTGCGTCGGCCTGAATGTCGATCAGCAATTGTTGAAGCCGGGAAAGCCCCTTGGGCGCGGTAAAGCCGAATTCCGCGGCGTAGCCACGGATCGAATTGGCGAGTTGGGTCCGTCTGCCGATGAACTGGTTGCGCACACGCGCTAACATCTGTGCGCCCTGCTGCTCGGGACTCTTAATAGGCACAAAGTTCTTGCGAAGTTTCGGCCGGCTTGCCGCCTCGCAAATTGCCTCGGCGTCCGCAGCGTCGGATTTACCGCGCTGCACGTAAGGTTTGACATATTGCGGCGGGATCATCGCCACCTCGTGCCCGAGCGATTGCAGCTCTCGCGCCCAATAGTGCGATGCCCCGCACGCTTCCAGCGCGACAAGCGCAGGCGGCAAACGCCTGAAGAACTCCAAAACCTGTCCGCGCCTCAACTTCCGCCGTAAAACCGGCTGCTCCGTCCCGTCAACGCCATGCAGCTGAAATACACTCTTCGACGTATCCAGACCGATGCGAACAATCGAATCCATGGGCGGCTCCTTTGTTTGAGGTCAGCGACGACCTCATCTTGCCACGCAGTGTGGCGGAAGGGGGCCGTCCACCCCAACACGAGAGCCCGGTGCGGCTCCGGCCGCACGCGCAGACAGCGAGGACGAGGGCTTCAAGGGACGTCTGGGGCTGCATTCGCTGCCCCAGGCCGATAACTTCTACCGCAAGATCGGGATGACCGATCTGGGGCAGGACGCGTCGTACCAGAATTTAAGGTACTTTGAGATGACCAGCGAGCAGGCTCGCGCGTTCTTCGAAAAGGAGGAGAACGATGAAACTTGAACGAAGCAAAGAGTGGTGGATGGCTCGGGCACGTCGTGAAGGCGACGCCGTCATCGGCGCCGGCTTGCTCGCGTTCGATCCAGCTCCCGATACGCGCCCGGCTGCTGCCCAGCAGACCGCGGCGGTTGAAGAAACGCGAATCGCCTTTGGCAAATTCGTGAACCTGATGCGCCGTCGCCGCGGCTTCTCGATGGAGAGGCTGGCAGAGGTCGCCGAGCTCGACGCCAGCGAACTACTCGTTATCGAGGACGACGTCCATTATGTCCCAGAGCCCCGAACGGTCTTCAAACTGGCGCAGACCTTTGCGGACGCTTGATGCAGCTTGCCGAACTGGCGGCGGCGAACGATGCTGGGTTGCGGCAGGAAGCCGTTTGATTCGCCGCCCGCTCCGAGACTGTGCAGAAGCTTACGCCGGAAGAGAATTCGGCTCTTGAGGCATTCGTCGCCGTCTTGAGCGAACAGGATCCTAAGCGAGCCAAGTGAAGAACGTCAGTCTCGGACATCGAACGATCGCCGACATCGACGTACAGGTCGACAAGGTCCTGCGCGGTCTTGGAGACCCGGAGCCGCCGATCGATCTACGTATTGTCCGTCCTGCTGAAGCTTGACCGCGGCTACTACTCGACCACGGACGACAGCCTTTTGCGAGAGACCTTCTGGCGCATGAAGGTCGCAGGTCTTCAGGTTCTTCTCCGCCCAACGATCCTACGCGACGCGGTCCAGACCCTGAGCCTCAAAGCCCTGTACTTGCCCGATCAGAAGCGGATCCTGCTCGACCAGGATCTCCCCGTCCTCAAGCACCATTGGAACGAGGCTCATGAGATCGGGCACGACATCATCCCGTGGCATAATGAGATGATGTTGGGCGACACCGAGCAGACGCTCATGCCCGCCTGCCACCAGAAGATCGAGGCCGAGGCAAACTATGCCGCCGGCCAGTTGCTGTTTCTCGCAAGCCGCTTTGCCGCCCAAGCTGCAAGCTCTGCTCCGAGCCTGGCTCTCGTCAAGAGCCTGAGCAAGGGATTTGGCAACACCATGACCTCAACCCTGTGGCGCTTCGTCGAACAAGGCCATGGCGGCCGGCCGATCGTAGCCCTCGTCACTGGCCATCCGCATCGGACACGGCGCAAGGCTGATTTCGATCCTGCCAATCCGTGCCGGTATTGCGTGGAATCGCCTCCGTTCCGTGAGCGGTTCGGCACGATGCGCGAGACCGATCCGTTCGCGACGATCGTCGGCTATTGTGGTTCGCAGAGCGGGGGCAGTCTCGGTCGCAGCGAGGTGCTGTTGGCGGACCTCAATGGCGATCGGCATGTTTTCGATTTCGAGACGTTCTTCAATCGCCACGAGGCGTTGACACTGGGCCATTGGCTGCGCTCATACAATGCGCCGGTGCCAGTGCGAGTGTTCTAAGGAGATGGTCCGGCGATCAACTCTCGTGCTCGATGGACCGCTCGCGATGCGGATGCAGCGGCTGGTGGCGGCACGGGAAGGAAGCATCGGCCGTGAAATCCTCACGCTTCCATTCCTTGCTGCCCGTCTTGCCGGCGGCTTTGTGGCGCCCGTCGCGACCGACGTTCTTTATCCCGCCATTCAGGCGGCGCTGGCTGCGGGCGGCTTCCAAGACCTCGGCCACGTGTCGAGCCTACCGGGGATGCCCCGGGCTGTCCTTCAGTCGCTGACCGCAGTCTGGCGCGCCGACATCGATCTTTCGTCCTTGCCACAACATGTCGGCCGCGTCGCGGATCTGTGTCTCCTCGAAACGCGCATCAGAGAGCGCCTTCCCGCCTCCAGGATGCTGCCCCGCGATCTTCGCGACGCTGCATTGGCGAGGGCTTCATTTTCCACGTCCTTGCTCGGGCCAGTCACGCTCGATGGAATCGTTGAGATCGATGCCGTCTGGCGCCCCCTGCTCAACGGGATTGCGCAATTCACGGGGCTCTCCTGGAACATCCCGGCGCCGACGGAGGAACAGGCGTGGTTTAAGGGCACAATCCACCGGCAGCCAGTGACACCGCCGGCGACATTCTCGGCCGAGGCGAGCGCAGATCCCAAATCCGAGGTGGTGGAGGCGCTTCGGTGGGTGCATCGGCTGCTGTCCTCTGGCGAGGCAAGAGCCAAGGACATCGGCATTGCGGCGACGTCGACGACGGACTGGGACGACCATTTTCTCGCCTATGCAAATAGCGCGGGCCTTCCCCTGCACTTCTCGCACGGCATACCAGCGCCAGGCACGCCGGAGGGGCAAGCCTGTGCCGCATTGGCCGACGTTCTAACGACCGGTCTCAGCCAGGAAAGGATTTGGCGCCTGATCAGACGGCTGCCGCCACGGCCCTTCGCGGGCACCCTTCCAAAAGACTGGTTTGCCGGCATACCGCGCGGCGCGGGCCTGAGGACGCTCGAACAGTGGCGCGGGGCGCTCATCGCCGCGAGATCCCATCGCGCGGACGACATGGCTGCGGAAGGTGCCCTGCTTCCGATTCTGGAGCTTCTGGCGCGCGGCCCCGAGGCCGGCCAGGAAGCCGGCCGACTCCTACTCAGCGGCGCGAGCCTCGCGATGTGGAACTGCGGAGCGCGCCACCACACGCGGTTTCGCTTTCCTTGCAGGCAATGCGGGTGCGCGACGGCCGAGACCCGGCGAACAGCGTTGTGTGGAGCCCCGCTTCGCATCTCGCTGCGAGCCCGCGACCGTTCACGCGACTGCTTGGTCTGACGAGCCGATCCTGGCCTCGGCTCGAGAATGATGATCCTTGATCCCTCACCATCTTCTCGACCGTCGGATGCTGCATGTATTGACGACAGCAGATCGCGATCGCCGGCACTTTGAGGTCATCCGCGATGGAACGCGCGAGCACCTGATCCTCTCGCGGCCACAGCGCAATGCAAAGGGCAGCATCCTATCGCCAAGCTCGCTCTATCCCGCGAACGAGGTGGTCCACAAGCGTGACCGTATTCCCGAACACGCGTTCAGCGAAGCAGACCGGCTTCTGGCGCGGCCGCGCGATGCGGGAGCGCTCGAGCATGTCCGTCAGAGCCAGCAGTGCTGGCACGCCACGACGGCTTGGTCGCATCCGACCATCCCGCGATCCTAGCCGCTCTTGCCCGGACCCAATCGACGACGTCGCTTCAGAGGCTCCTGCGGGACCCGCTCGGCTACGTCTGGCGCTATGCGCTGGGATGGCGCTCCATCCGCCTGGAGGGCGAGCCGCTCCAGCTTGATCCGATAGCTTTTGGCGAATTGGTACACGAGCTCATTGCCGGCGCGATAACACGGCTTGAGCCAAGGCCGGGCTTCGCGCGCGCAAACGCCGACGAGATCGAGGCCGCCATTGAGGCAGCGTCCAGCAAGGTTCTGGCGTCCTGGCCGCTACAGCGCTCGGTGCCACCAGCTATCCTCTGGCAACATACCGTGAAGGAAGCCGCTCGCCGCACGACCAAAGGTCTTGCCTGCGACGATCCGACCCGGGCGGATACAAGGAGCTGGAGCGAAGTCCCGTTCGGCCAGGAGACGCTAATAGGCGGCGACTTGCCGTGGGATGAGACGGTCAAGGTACCGATAGAGCAAGCGGGACTTATCTTTGGTGGTCGGATAGATCGGCTCGACATCCGCGCCTCCGGCGAGGCTGAGATGCATCAGAACATCACGGTCACCGTCGAGCCGTCCGCTTACCTGCAAGCCGC
>NZ_LBIY01000069.1:0-21297 GCF_028128625.1 Bradyrhizobium sp. CCBAU 45389
ACGGGATCGCATCCCGATCAGCAAAATCTCTTTGCTTCAACCACATAGACAGATGGGTGTTGTGATGCAGGATTGTAAAAGGCGATCCAGTCGGCGAGGCCCGCGTGCAGCTCTTTGCCGTCGGCATAGAATTTGAGATAGACGTCCTCGTGCTTGAGGCTGCGCCACAGCCGTTCGATGAACACGTTGTCCATCCAGCGGCCGCGACCGTCCATCGAGATCCGAATGCCGGCGGCCTCCAGCACGCCGGTGAAGGCCGCGCTGGTGAACTGGCTGCCCTGATCGGTGTTGAAGATTTGCGGCTTGCCGAACCGCGCCAGCGCCTCCTCCAGGGCGTCGATGCAGAACGACACGTCCATCGTATTGGACAGGCGCCAGCTCAGCACGGCCCGGCTCGCCCAATCGATCACAGCCACCAGATAGAGGAAGCCGCGTCCGATCGGGATGTAGGTGATGTCGGTCGCCCAGACCTGGTTCGGCCGGTCGATGGTCATGCCGCGCAGCAGATAGGGATAGATCAGGTGCCCCGGCGCAGGCTTGCTGGTGCGCGGCTTCGGCCCCAGTGCCTCGATCCCCATCTTGCGCATCAGCCGCTGCACGCGCTTGCGGTTGATCGGGACGCCATCCTCGCTCAGCAGCCACGCCATCCGCCGCGAGCCCAGAAACGGCCGCGCGGTGAACAGTTCGTCGATCTGGCGCATCAGCGTCAGATCGTCGTCATTGGCCGGCTGCGGCGTCCGGTAAACGCCCGAGCGCGACAGCCCGAGCAGCCGGCACTGGTGGCGGATCGACAGCACGCCATGCGCGCGGTCGAGCTTCGCCCTGCGGTCCGGGACGCTCATCTTCCGGACCTCTTCGCTAAAAAATCCCGCTCCACGACCAACTGCCCGATCTTGGCATGCAGCTTCTCGATCTCACGGTCGCGACCAACGTCCGCCGCCTCCCCAGCGGGATCAAAAGCTCTGGCCGCCTGATCCAGCAGTTGCTTCTTCCAGGAATAAATCTGGTTGGGATGCACCTCGTAGCGCTGCGCCAGATCGGCCACGCTCACCTGTTCACGCAGCGCCTCCAAAGCGATCTTCGCCTTCAGCGCCGCGTCGATCTTCCGTCTCGTCTTCTTCGTCATCGTCCGCTCCGTTTACCAAACGGAACGGCTACATTCCAACTAGGCTTCCGGTCCCAAATCCGGGGGCCACTTCAATCCGCGACCATGGTGCCAGGGATTCTACGCCGCGATGCGGCTCAGGCTGTCGGCGTGGGCGCCATTGCTGGACGCCAGCAACGTCAATCACCGCCTGCTGCTGCCTATTCTGCTGCACTGTCGCGACGATCAGGCCGGTCTGCTGCTCGGACCGCCACGCACCGGCCGCGAGACCCGCGCCTCTCTGCGCAACGCCCACCTCGATGTTCCCGCAGCCGTCGAGGCCATGCGCCAATACTGGATGCCGATCCGCTATGCACGCGCACGCTGATCACCGCCGACGTGGGAGCTCATACCGGTTACAATCAAGCGCCTCCCGAGCACGTTTGAACTCAGCGCGTCGGCTCACGCATGTGGGTTTCTTGCTCCATCTTCAGTGACCGGTCCGCGGCTGGCTTCGCGATCGAGCAGCGCGGGGATACCGGCGGCTGGAACGGGACCACTGAACAGGTAGCCTTGTCCTTCTGTGCAACCATTGGACACCAGAAAGACGAGCTGGCGTTCGTCTTCGACTCCCTCGGCCGTGGTCGTCAAACCAAACCCTTCAGCAAGGCCGAGTATAGCACGAACGATCACCCGGCTGTCAGTGCTGTCGTCGAGATGCGACACGAAGCTGCGATCGATCTTGATCTTGTCAAGACGAAACGAAAGCAGCTGGCTAAGCGTAGCATAACCTGTCCCGAAATCATCGAGCGCAATACGGACGCCGGCTTGACGAAGTTCGTCAATCACGGTCTTCGCCGCCCCGTTTCTTTCCACGAACGCGCTCTCTGTAATTTCAATCTCCAGGCGGCGCGGACTAAAGCCGGTTTGCTCTAGGATCGATATAATGCGCTCTCCAAGCGCGGAATCCCGCAACTGAACAGGCGAAATGTTGAAGGCAAGCGAAAACGTCTTTGGCCACGCAGTGGCATCAAGACACGCGCGGCGAAACAGCTGATCTCCAAGAGCGTTGATGGGGCCTGTTTCTTCTGCAATCGGAATAAACACGTCAGGCGGGATATGGCCCGATGTCTTGCTCTCCCAACGCGCCAACGCCTCGAACCCGACGATGCGATTACTTACGAGTGAAACCACCGGCTGGTAATGGGGCTCGATAATATCCGTTGCGATAGCGCTCCGAAGCTCACGCTCAATATTGATGCGCCGCTCGACATGCACGTCCATGTCAGGTTCAAAAAAGCGAACACGCGACCTGCCGTCGCCTTGCGCGCGATAAAGTGCGCGTTCTGCGCGCCTAACCAATTCGTGGGGAGTGACGCCATCAAGCGGAGCGATGGCGATGCCAATTCCAAGACTAAGCTCGGCCGCGCCAGCCTCAATCGCGAAACTGTCGGCGGCAGACGCCACGATACGGCGCGCCAGATTGGCGGGATCCTCGAGGGAGCTAATGTTGGGCAGGACGATCCCGAATTCGTCGCCTCCGATCCTCGCCAGGAGGCCGTCCTTGCACAAGATGTCGGCAAGCCTTGTGGCAAGTTCGCAGAGTGCCTTGTCCACCGCTGCATGGCCGTGCGTATCCTTGATTCGCTTTAAGCCGTCGAGGCCGAGCATCAGAACAGCGACTTGATGCGTGTCGGTGGCGAGGCCAACGCACAGATCAAGTTTGTCATCAAACAGGCGGCGGTTTGGCAAGCCAGTCAATGGATCGTGTCGCGCCAAATCGCGGACTTCTCCTTCTGTGATGGTTCGTGCTTCAGTTCCGCGGGCGAGTTCTCGGTAGCGCCGAACACTAAAGATCGTGAGCCCAATGCTCAGCAAGAATGCAACGAACACGATGAAGATAATGTCGTCGAGTACCGACTCCACATAGTGCTGTCCCAGCTGCGCTAAACGAGGGCCAAGCCCATAGAGATGCGCTAAAAGTGAAGTGAGAACGACGCCACCGAAGAGAGCAATGAGGTCCCTCGTGGCAGAACTGCGCCAATCGAAGTGCAATACGCGCAATCGTGGAGTTGACATTCTCATCTCATTCAAACACTCCGCAGCGCGGGGTGGCCCAGTGAGGTTCTTGGCCGCAGCATGATTGTTGAGAACCAGATGTTGCGCCGATTGCCGAACTTCAGTAACGGCTTCGCAAGCAGCAATGAGCCATCGGGGCGCGATAGCGGCCTCCCGCAAACGTTGTGTTCGAGCGACCGGCAAGTTCGCGCACCGAAGCAACGAGCTATATCCTGAATATGCCGCTTCAAGACTTTGAACACTCTGGAGCGCGAGCGCCAAGGGAGGGCGCTAGTTTACGTGCGATAGCAATCAGCGCGACCAAGTTCCTACTAGTTGTACCTCCTGATCCGGCCCTTCTGCCAAGTGCCTGGCGAGCGGATTGGCTCGCGGCGCGCGCCAAGGGGCGGCCGCCTTGGCGAGGTGAGGCGACCGCCAGTTGAGCGCTCGATGGAACGACGGCTGTCACGCGACGCCGTCGTAGCAAGCAACGACATTACAGCTCCCGGCAGCTAGTGGCCGCAGCCTATTGCGGTACGAACCTGCCTGCAAATTGCGATGGATGGACCATGACCGAATAGTTGTTAATAGAGGCGGGCTTTGGCTCGGAGAACAGCGAGAACGGGCGTCCCGGTCAAGAGCACCGGAGACGGAGTGAACGATGAACGATATCCTAGGCGACAACCACACGGTTGCGGCCTTCAAATTTTGCGCGATAGAGTCGCTGGTCGGCGACGTTCAAGAACCCGTCGAGCGTGTCTCCATCACGCCTGAACTCCGACACTCCAACGCTGATGGTGACGCCGACCGACGGTTCGGCTCCGACGTCGAATGCAGTGCGTTCGATGGCCGATCGAAGGCGCTCGGCGACCGCGCCAGCCGCGTCGAGCGTCGCCCCCGGTAGCAGTACCATGAATTCTTCACCGCCCACGCGCGCGACAGAGTCGTAAGGCCGGATTGCCTCCAGACACTTTCGCACGAATACGCGCAGGACCTCATCGCCGACGCTGTGACCACGTGAGTCGTTTATATCCTTGAAATGGTCTAGATCGAGGGACAGCAGAGACAACGGAGCTCCGGTCCTCTTGGCTCGTGCGATCTCCGCGCCGATATGCTCGATAAAGTGGCGCCGGTTCCCGGCACCGGTTAGTGGATCAGTGGCGGCGAGCCGCTCCAGCCGTCGATTGCTCAATTTCACTTGCTGAAGTGCCTTTTGAGTGTCGGCCATCGATTTGGCCAGGCGGGCGGTCATTTCTTCCTGGCTATAGATGGTGGCGAACGATTGCGTTGTTCGGAAAGCCTGGACGACGCCATAGCTGAGCAAAAAAAATCCGCCAGCAAAGATTGCGTGAGCCAGCCACCACATATGATTCCACGGCGCGGCCAAAATGAATGCGAGCGACGATAGCGCAAACCATGCGACAGAAACGCCGAAAACAAGCATGAGCGGCGAGTGAATCCGTCGCATGAGCAAGACCGCGACGTTCAGCGCACTGAAGAGCAATGCGCCCCCCTCCATGGACAGGCGGACCGCCGGGTGCCCAGCATAGGGTGAATAGGCGACCAGTGCGACAGCTAGGTCCATCGTAAGGAACAGGCCAATCCACGTCAGCCATGCGCGCGTGTCCGAGCGCTTCTCAAGTCCGTCGGACGGCCGGTTGTAGCTGAGTAGCCCGACGAAGAGCAGAATCGACATCGCCAGACGCGACGCTGGCCCATAGAGCAGAAACAGCCAAATGTTGCGATGTGCCATCCCGGTGAAGGCGCCGTGCAGCGTATAGATCAGCACGAAGGCCAGAAAACCAAGCGTCAACCAGCGCAACAGAGGCTCGCCTGAAGACCGATAGCAACGCCATGTCACATATGTGACGAACAGCCCCTCCAGGGTGGCGACGGCGATGGCGAATTCGTGGAACAGGTGGTCTTCAAACTTCAGCGCGGGATCTTGCTGGAAATAGAGGTAAGCGATGAACTGGGTGGGCAGCAGGGCGAAGCCGATAATGAGAAGGCTCGTATACGCCTGTGTGATCAGCCGCAGCGCGCTGGGCGGCTCCTGCAACATAAGATTGGTACTCATATGCTATACCGTCATTCCATGATGATCGCACGCGGTCCTTTCATGAACTCGTGGGGCCCTTCTTCAAGCATCTTGGAGTCGTGCTAGACAAGCAAAGTGAAGGCATCATGGCTCGTCTCCGCCGTAGCTCATCCAACATCCGGCACGGGTGATCGCGCTGAACGGGCGCGGAAGTCACAAGATTTACGTTTCCGTCCATCGGCTGCACTCATCCGGACGGGGCTGCGACGCCGCCAGGATTGGCTTGCCATCCAGGAGCGGCCAAGCTCGCCACTGCGGAATCGTCGGTGCCGTGGCGGGTTATGTGTTCGAGCCCACTACGTTCAGCCCACCCGCTCCGCTAAAGGTAAGGGTATCGTGCGTGTTCAGTACAGTATCCCAGCTGCTGCCCCGAGTCGTCACGATCTGCGACCCGGTCGAAAACGCGCCGGAGGAGGAGGAAATCACGAGGCCATTGAGGGGATTCTGCGCATTACCGTACTCAATCGTCTGCTTGTCACCCACAGGTAGCGCCGCTGTGACGGTCGGTACGGACTGGTTCGGCTCGGAGCCGACGAGCGTGATGAGCAACACCGTAAGTGTCAGCCCGCTTTGATTGATGAGTTTCTTGTATACCATCTGTGACCTCCGTCCTGCCCGTGTCCCCGCGGCAAAATGCGGGACAGAGGTTCCGCTATATACATTAACTGGCTAAGCTAAGCCCCTGCCAGATCTTGTAGGCGGCCGACATTTGGAGCCTGCCAGGATTGGGCAGGTCACTTTATGCCAAGCGGCTGGAGCGCGGCCGCTTTTTGTGGTCGTCGGCGGCGGACGTGGTGACAATCACCCCAGTCCAGCTTCGCTACATGCTCGACTACCCATGCGAATGCTCCTCCTCGTGAGGCTCAGTGATTCTGAGATGGAGATGGTCGAGCTCGTGATTGCGTAGTTTTCGAGCCTCAATCGCGCATGGCGTGTTGGAGAACGGGTGCGCGTCCGAAGGGAGACGATCGATTAAAAGGCCCGCTTGCCTGCTGTTCAATACGCCAGCGAAATTTCTGTGTGCTTAGCAGGTCGGATGAATGCCGCCATCGCGTACAGGCCGGGCGTGCAAGAGAATGCGCTGGGCCGTGATGGGCAGCACGTTGTCGGGGCAATTTGGCGACCGATGTTGCTAGGTCGTCAATATGGCAGCGATCAGCAATTTCATCATCGTGCATGTTGGTGCGGGCGGGCTCGAGCACGCGTTCTTCTCACTTTTGATGCAGTTTGGAGGATGTCTTGCGCTTTGATTGGGGAAAATCAGCGCCATGCAGCAAGCACTCCACCGCTCCAGTCTGGTGCCGCGTGGGTTCGTTGAAAAGAGTGCGTGCTACGAGGGTGACAAAGTTGTCATTACGGTCCGAGCGTCCAGAAGCGTTGGCGTATGTCCGTCGTAGAGAACGGTTTCCCGACGTGTCGATAGCCGGTATCGACGACGCGTGACCGATCTGCCGCTCTTGGGGCGGATCGTAGAGCTCCTGGTGATCGCCCGCCGCTTCCGCTGCGACGCCGTCCTGTGCGGTGCTATATATTCGCTGAGCGCTTCGCAAGGGATACTGGCTCCGGCGGCAGCCTTCGCAAAACAGCTGATGTTGCCGGTAAGTAAGGATAACGCTCCTGCGCGTGGTCCGACGCCGTCGCCGTTCCCTGGCTGGCCCGCTCAGGGTTATCGGCATTGATGATTGGGTCTGCCGGCGCAATCACCGATGCGCCAGCATCATCTGCAATCTGGAACGACGCCGGATCGTCACCCTACTGCCGGATCGTGAACCCACGACCGCCCAAGCCTGGCGTGCTCATCCCACGATCGCGATCGGCGCCCGAGACCGTGGTGGAGAATATTGAGAGGCGGCGGCCAAAGCCTTGCCGCAGGCGGTGCAGGTGGCGGATCGCTGGCATCTAATGGAGAACGCGAGCCGAGCCTTCCTCAAGGCCGTCCGCAAATGGATGCGTCAGATCCGCGTCGTCATCGGTGCGACTACGATTGGTCCCAATCTGCTGACAGCCGCCGAGCGCCCCAGTATGAGGGCTATCGTCAATCGGCTCTTTAATTGCGGGTTGTTGTCAACGTTTTTGAAGCCATATGGCAAAGTAGTAGCGCTCGGCCCGACGGAGCAGGTCGGGGTTGCGCAGACGGGGCGAGCGCCGCTGGTGGATCTATAGCGAGCTCGTAGTAGTAAGCTGATTTGCTGTCACCTGGTTTCAATGTGATCAGTTGCCCGATGGTCCTTTCCGAGGTCGTAAGCGCCTCATGATGATGTCCGGATCGGGTGCCTCATCGTTTGCAACGGGGTGCGGACGAGCCGCTACCAGCCGATTGACCGAGGTCACCACGACCACCGTCCCAGCGGGACATCGCCAGCCCGGCGGACCGGGCCAGGAATCTGCAAAAAAAGTCGGGCTGGCATGTTGCCCCGTCGAATGATGTGCCGTCGACCCAGATACAGTGGAGGATGACAGTGATCTTGCGGGCCGGTCCGGACGTGTCGGTGCCCCCGGGATCGGACACGCGCGTGAGCCTGCAGTCCGAAGTTCGGCGGGACCAACTGGGACGGACAGTGCCCCCGTCGGCCATTAGTTTTCAGACCAAAGCGAACACCTTGACCCTGTAGCCCGCCACGAAGCGCCTGCAGAATCTCCAATTCTCGATTCGGCACGACCCTTGCTCGGTCCTGGGCAGCATCACCGAGTCTCCAGATGCGGTAATGTTAGGGGCGGGCTCGTCGCTTCTAGCGCCTGGTCCGCCCCGCCGGTTTGCTGTGAGGCGAGGTGAGTCAGGATGTTCAGGTGGTGGCGCTCATCTTCGCTCGCGCTCGTCGCCGCCGAGTTAGGAACGGAAAGCGCACCCGCAGCTCCGGAGTAGTAGGCGGCGATATCGAGCCGCAAGACCTTGGAACAAACATGCGCACCGGAACAGTAGTGTCGTACAGCGTTGAAAAGGGCTGGGGGTTCATTCGGCCTGACTATGGCGACGGCAAGGATTTGTTCGTGCACATATCGGACCTTCGCGACTGCGCAGGGGCTGATCTGGTGTCCGGCACGCGCGTGACTTTCGGTATTCGTTTCAATAAACAGCGCTCGAAGTACAGAGCCGTCGAGGCAGGCTGATCGATTGAAATATCGCGCATCCTGCTGCAGGCGTACGCGTTACATAACATCCATAGCGCAAAAGCAACAATGGATCATGCATGAGTTCATTTGCGGGAATCAGACACCTAGTCATGGACGTTTACGACGCTCGCGCTCGGAAGCGCGACGCTAAGCTAATCGATAGGAATTGTCTTCATTGTCAATGCCGAGCAGACAGCCGAGCTCGCCCGTGCATATCCGCTTAAGCGATCCCGATTGAGCAAGCGCTACCAAATGAGATAGGTTCGCCATGTTGCCGGTGGTGGTACTTTCCGAAGCCTCTTGGTCGCATCTAGACCACGCAGCGCGCTGCGATCCTGTTCAGACGGGGAGACGTTGAATGCCCGCGAGAAGTCCCGAATACGAGAAACGCGAACGGAAGACAGATCCAGAGCCCGAACGGCCCGCCCGGGCATCAGCCTCTGAAGCGGGTGGCACCACGCACGATGTTGGAGAATCAGCGAGGGCCGCATCAAGCCATTCATTGGCGTCTCCGGAATGGAAAAAATCTCTCGAAGAGACAACAGACCTGTTCGCTGCGGCATTGAAGGACGGGTCAAAGCTGGCTGCTTCCTCTCTGCACGCTCAGGCCAATCTTCTGAAGAATCTTGCCAATTCCAAAACTCCCTCGGACGTAATGAAGTGCCATCTGGATTTCGCGGAGCGGCTCTGGTCGAAATCGTTCAACGAAAGTGACAGATAAGATCATGTAAAGCGGGCCCGTCATCTGCGGCAAAGGTGAGCAATTCGCCGACGTGAAATCGCGCGCTAGTCGTCCCTGAAGAATTCCCAAGCCGTTGATTTGGAATCCGGAAACGGCATTTGCTGTGACTGGATTTGCCGGAAAGCGGGCCTTTGGAGCGGGATTCCTTGCAAACTTGATTTGTGGTTCACTCGCGCAGAACCGGCTTTGGCGAGGGGATGAGATGCGACCACGGGAGCGGAGCGAGACGGGAGAGCAGGATCTTTTCCGCTCTCGGCTCGATCAGATCATCGACATGAAGCATCCACTGAGGGCGCTGGGCCGGACGGTGGATTGGAGGTTCCTGGAGGAGCGGTTCGGCGAGGTCTACACCGATGATTCCGGCCGGCCGCCGCTGCCGACGCGCCTGATGGCGGGACTTGCGATCCTCAAGCACACCCGTGACCTGTCCGACGAGGTGCTATGCGAGCGCAGGGTGGAGAACCCCTATTACCAATTCTTCCAGCACCGCCTGGTGTTCGATCGCTCATCGCTGACGCGCTGGCGCAACCGGACGGGCGAGGAGCGGCTGGCTGCGTTGATCCAGGATAGCCTGTCGGTTGCCACAAGGACGGAGGCGATCAAGCCGTCCGAGTTGTCGCGGGTGATCGTCGACACCACGGTGCAGCCGAAGAACGTGACGTTCCCCACCGATGCGAAGCTGCTGAACCGGGCGCGCGAGAAGTTGGTGCGGCTGGCGAAGCTTCACGCGGTGCCGTTGTGCCCGTCCTATGCGCGGGTGGCCAAGTTCGCCCTGATCCAGCATCAGCGCTATGCCACGCCAAGCAGTTCAAGCGCGCCAACCGGGCGCTCAAGACGCTGCGGACCTATCTGGGCCGCGTGATCCGCGACACTGGCCGCAAGATCGATGGTGACAGCGGGCTCGAAGCGGCGTTCGCCAAGCTGCTGCCGCTGGCGCGGCGCGTGCGTGAGCAGAAGCAGCATCAGCGCGGGCCGAAGGTCTATTCCCTACACGCGCCGGAGGTCGAATGCATCGGCAAGGATAAGGCCCATCGGCCTTACGAGTTCGGCGTCAGAGTCTCCGTTGCAACCACGATCGACCACACCAAGGGCGGTCAGTTCGTGACCCACGTGAAGGTGCTGCCCGGCAATCCCTATGACAGTCACACGCTGGCCACCGTAATCCCGGACATGGAGGCGCTAGTCGGCAACACCATCGCGCGCATCCTTGCCGACAAGGGATACCGCGGCCATAACGCACCGGCCGATCGCAAGTTCAGGGTCTTCCTCTCCGGCCAGAAGCGAGGCGTGACGCCCAAGATCAAGCGTGAACTGCGCCGCAGAGCCGCCGTCGAGCCCGTGATCTGCCATCTCAAAGCCGAGCACCGCATGGGCCGTAACTATCTCTGGTTCCGTCGGGGCGACGCTGCCAACGCCGTTCTCGCCGCCGCCGGCTATAACTTCCGTCGCCTGATCCGCTGGTTAACGCTCCTGCTGCGCCAAATCCTGCCGCTCTTACCGCCGCACTTCAGACCATCCCCGTCTGAAGTCAGCCTTCTTCACGGACGACGCGCTATTCCCTCCGAGGTGAAAGAGCTTTTGGCAGGCCGATTATTCGTATACCGGACTATCGGCGCGCTGCACGTCGCGGACTGCCCAGGAAGTCAGCAACGTCGTCACCTATTGGGCGAAATCAACTGGCGGCCGGTCGCCACGACTAATTCTCTTGCGACCGAAAGCGTCAAACTTCCATGGAGAATTGATCACGGCAACTGAAACCAAAGTACCTGTCGCGAAGTTCGACCAACGATCCCGCCGTCGCGGGCGAGATATGGCAACCATTTTCGGCATTCAGAAGCGAGATCGATCGGATTTTCGACGATCTCGGTGGCCGCTTTTGGAACCAGCCAGTCCGCTCGCTCGCGCGCCTCAAACGCGATCTTTGCAAGAAGCTTTCGGCCCCGGCGGTCGACGTGACCGAAAGCGACAATGCGTACGAGATAACGGTCGAACTACCTAACCTCGACCAGAAGAATATCGCAGTCAAGCTTACTCATGGTGGTCTTACTATCAGGGGCGACAAGCGAGATGAAACCTACTTCGCCCTACCGGACGGCGTCAACTCCGACAAGATCGAGGCCACTTTTAAGTACGGTGTACTGAAGGTCGTTCTACCGAAGACCGAAGAGGCGCAAGGAGGCAGCCAAGACCATCAACGTCAAGGCGGCCTAAGGCTTCGCTGGGGCGAGGCTGTGCCCCCAGCCTCGCTCATCCTGCAAGTCCCCAGCATCGGTGAGGGGCCTTTCATGCGTACACATCTTATCGCGGGCAAAGACCTCCTCTCGTGACGCCACACACCACAATCCAAAGAGCAGCCAATATCCTGCTCTGGATTCATGTCTGCGCGCCGGCCTCTCGTCAACGACGCGAGCAGACTCGTTGAAGCTGTTTCAAAAAGTGACTTTTGAAACTGTTTCGAACAGTGACTTTTGAGATTGGCGCACCGGTTCAAGTAAGCCGAATGGCATCGTCAACTTGATCAACCGCTGAGTCTCGGAGATTCGAGAGCAATGGCGCTTATCGTCGTGTATCGCACCAAGTCGCAAAGCAGGCGTTCCAAAACTGGCGGCTCACGCACGCGCCATTTGATGAAGCGTCATATACGCACGATTTGAACACACTCAGACGTCCATTAGATTACACCCGTTGCCGGATGTTCGACGATATCGGACATGGAACGCAGCGATTCGGAGGTGCGCGTTGTTTAGGAAGATATACTGCTCTGGCACGTCGTTTGCTCCACGATGTACAACAACGCGCCCGGCTATTTAGGCCCCTCTCATGACAGGGCTTTCCGAATGGCTCGCCAGTCCTGATGCTTCCCTCGTTCCAACAACTCAATAACAGATGACTGAGAATACCTGCCGCGTGGGGTCCGGCGACAGCGAACATTAGCCTGGAGGGGCGCGACGACCGTGGACAGATTGTACGTGCAGGATGAAGGCTCTTCGTACCGGGGCCAGACGTTCGCTCCCGAAACAGATCGTTCTTCAACGTTCGGGATTTCAGCGCAGTTGCTCATTGGGCCATCGAACGGCTCGCTGATATGCTGTCGCGTGACGACGTTGAAGGCGTACGTCTGCAAAGACCGGTCGATCTGATGGCCCGCGCCCGCAACCTCATGACGGCGGCGGCAGGCGTGCGCTACCGGCGTTCGGATCGCGAAGAAGGCACGGATATTGGACGAGTTCGTCGACATCACCGGATCCCATCGCAAGCATGCGATGCGTCTACTTCGAAACAAGGAAGACGCACGCCCAGGCCGACGGGCGCGACGTCGGATCTACAATGAAGCAGAACACACCGCGCTTTGTGCTGCTTTGGGAGGCGTCAGACCGGATCTGCGGGAAGCGACTGAGGGCGTTAATGCCTGCGCCGATCGAGGCGATGGAACGGCACGGGCACCTCGACCTTGCCTCTGAGATGCGTGCCAAACTTTTGGCGATGAGCGCTGCGACGATCGATCGCGCATTGGTGCAGGTCCGACAAAAATTAGGTCGCAAGCGCCGGCGGCACACAGCACATTCCCTGCGTCGCAGTGTTCCATGATACCGTGTTCGTGAACGAGACGCTGAAGGCCTACTGCGAGGCGGCCAACATTGTCTCCACGCGTTGTCGTCCCTACCGGAAGAATGACCAGGCGTTCGTCGAGCAAAAGAACGGCGCCGTCGTGCGCAGGATGGTCGGCTATCGTAGGTTCGAAGGCCTGGAAGCGGCCGAGCTGCTGGCCGAACTCTATCGATCAGCGCGGCTGTTCGTGAACTTCTTTCAACCCTCGTTCAAACTGTTAGCCAAGCAGCGCGACGGTGCTCGTGTACGCAAGATATACCGCGCGTCAGCAACACCTCACCAGCACCTGGCAGCGGACGCCCGCACGCCTGATGCTGTCCGCCATCATCTCAAGAAATCTATGCCGTTCTCGATCCGGTCGCGTTGTTGCGCGACATTCGCGACGGGCAGGAACGCCTCGCGGCCCTCGCGGATACCCAACCAATCGGCAGCCCTGCTGCGGCATCGCAATCGATCGATCGTTTCCTGGCAAGTCTACGCACAGCTTGGAAGGACGGAGCCATGCGACCAACGGATCGGCTACTCGTGAAGGCGAGAAGAGGCCGGCGTCGTCCCGACCCGCTCATCCGGGCAACGCCAGATTTGGGAAAATGGTTTGAAGCCGAGCCTTGGCGGAGTGGCAGCGAACTGCTCTCGCGCCTGCAGGTGGAGTATCCTGGAGCCTATCCGAATCAAGCTTCTTCGAACCCTTCAACGTCGGCGGAAATCCTGGCGCAGCGAGCAAGCGAATGCGCTCTGTTCGCTTCAAGTGAGAAAATGCCGCCAAGGGTATGAGGTGACAACGCCCCAATGACGTGCGAGGTGCCAGCGGAGGAGGCCGGACGCTCCGAAACCCCGCCATCTCCGCACCCGGCCTCCTCCTCAACTCAGGCCAGGAGCAAAATAAATGAGGCAACCAATCGCGCCCGGGAGCATCGATATGTGAGGCAATACGCGCGTTCTCATCCTGATTGTCGCGCTATAACCGGCAACCGATGGCTAGATGAGCTTCCCTCTCTCGAGTCTTTTTGTGAACAAGCAGGCTCCCTGGCCATCGTTCCAGATCGCCTTCACAAGGTCGCTGCGGCGACCGCGGAAGACGAACAGATGACCGCTGAACGGTTATGTGGCGCGCCACATAACCGTTCGATGGAGCCCTTTATGTGTTCCGGGCCAAAAGAGCCGACAGAATCAAGATCATATGGTGGGATGGCTCTAGCGTGTGCCTCTATTTGAAACGTCTTGAAAAGACAACGTTCTGCTGGCCGCGGATCGGGCATCATCGGGTGCAGATGAATCTCGCGCAGTTGATGGCACTGGTGGACGGGATGGATTGGAAGCGGATCCGGACTGTAGCGGTCAAGCCGCCGGAGATTGTTGGGTAAACGCACTGCGGCGAAGTGAATCAGTGAGCTGAAAGGGCAAGAGAAGCGGAGCAAAATGTGCTCTGGTCCGGCCAATGGCGCTGCCCGATCTCGACCTCCCGAATGACGTAGAGATGCTGAAGGTCATGGTGCTTGCCATGGCCGAGAAGGCGGCCCGTATCGATGCTTTAGAGCGCGAAGTCGACGATCTCAAGGCCCGCAACGCCGATGCCGATACGCGCATCGCGCGGCTGACGCAGATCCTGAAGGCCTTCGACCGCGCCCGGTTCGGCCGACGATCGGAGAAGCTCGGCCCTGCGAGCATCGATGACGAACAGCAAGCCTTTGCCTTCGAGCAGATCGAGACCGGCATCGATGCGATCAGGGCACAGGTCAATAAGGGCCGCGAGCAAGCGGATGGCAAGCGTGGACCGCGCCGGCGCAAGGGCTTTGCGCCCCATCTGGAACGGATCGAAACTGTCATTGAGCCGGAAGAGCTGGCTGAGCATGCCGGCAAGCAGAAGGTGCTGATCGGCGAAGACGTGTCGGAGCGTCTGGATGTGGTGCCGGCCAAGTTCCGTGTGATCGTCACGGGCCGTCCCAAGTATGCCTTCAAGAACTCGGACGGCGTCATCCAGGCGCCGGCTCCCGCCCATATCATTGAAGGAGGCATTCCGACGGAAGCGCTTCTGGCCCAGATCGCCGTTGCCAAGTATGCCGATGGCCAGCCGCTCTACCACCAGGAGGCTATCTACGCCCGCGATCATGTCGAGCTCGACCGCCAACTGATGGCGCAATGGATGGGCAAGCTCGGCTTCGAGCTTGAGATCGTGGGCGACTACGTGTTCAGCGAGGTCAAGAAGGCCGAACGGGTCTTTGCCGACGAAACCACTTTGCCGACGCTCGCTCCGGGCTCCGGATCGACGAAGACGGCCTACTTATGGGCCTATGCCAGGGATGACCGAACCTTTGGCCGCAGCGGTCCCCCGATGGTGGCTTATCGCTTCGAAGATAGTTGTGCAACAACCTGTTGCACAAAGGGCACCGCGCCACTCCAGGGGATTGGACATTCACGATCCTGCGTCAGCCGTGCTCATTGGCATGGGGTGCAGTGTGCGAACGCATCGGCTGTCCGCAGCGTGCTTTTCCGCCAGTCGGCCGATCCCTGATGGTCGACGAACGACAGTCGCTCTTCTCACCATATGCTGCGTCCAAGCCCCGAGACGAATGGAAGACGAAGCTGTTCATTTCGCTATCTGGATACATCTGAAGCCGCGGCGCATATGGTCGGCTTCTATCCCTCGGGCGGTTGACGGCAGGCAGCGTCCAGAAGGCAAACTAGGCAATTCGATCGGTCAAATCGACGTTGCGCGAAAAGGTAAAGTGCGTCGTGAACCAGCTCGCGTCGGGCATCGTCATTGAATGCCTGGATGGGGGAGAAGAAAATTATCTACGCCGAATTCAAAGCTTGATCGCCTGAAAGCCTGTAGCCCTAGCCCTCCGCTCGAATTAGCAAGGTGGGATTGTTCAGAGCGGGCGCGCCGCGACCTTCGGGGTAATGGCAGACCGACCAATTCTGGTAGGGTGCCAGCCAGAATTTGGAGCGTAAGATGGTCGGCCACTTTTTCACGGCCCGAGAGCAGCAACAATGGACGTACTCCCTCGGATCCAAGTTCTCCGGGATCTTATCGAAGAACAGATTGAAGTCGTCGCGGCGGCCATCTGCGACGGCAAATGTCCGTTGGAGGCCGAGCTGCGTTTAGAGTGGCTTACTCGCGAGCTGGTGATCGAAGAGAGCGGGGAACGCGTCTTCACGCACCAGAGCATAGCTCAACGGCTTTGGGATCAGTACCGATGGGCCTCTCGCATGCGTCGTCGCCCCTACACTCTCAAACAACCGCGCTCGAACTAACAGCCTTCTGGCCGAAAGAGCATCACGCGCTGTCGGCCGAGGAGTCGTTCAGTCTTTCAGATCAACAGCTTAGCGACCAAATTCCGGCCGGTGCGCGATTCTCAGCGAGCGTTCGCCATAGATGAGGGGCCGTGTCTGCGGGGGCGCGGCTTCCTCCTTTCGGCGGTGCGGCGCTGTGGCTTAGAGGCCCGGCGTCGCACTGGCCGTGATTTCCTCTCACCCCGCCATACACGAGCTGCCACAATGAACCACCACCACCATCACGACCCGGTCTTTGCCGGGCTGGCTCAGGCTTGCGACCACGCACCATCGCGCCCGAGCCGAACGAGACTACCAAACTTGGACCACTCCTCGTGCTCGGCCTGCGCAACGCCAACGCCGCTGAGCGCACCGCTGATGCAGCCGAGCGGCAAGCCAGCGCACTTGAGACCCTTACGGCACTTTTCGCATCATGCGTCGGCCGTGGCTCGGCAAGTGGGCCTGGCAAATGCTCCTCCGATAGTTGGATCGATGAGCAGATCAACTACTTCCGCGCGTCTGCCACAGGCAACAGCTTCAGGCGAGATCGCCAAGAAGAGGACGACGATGAGTGATCTCGCAGCATGGGTGCAGGCGGCCTTTGCCGCGAACGCGCCAGCGACCGCTTCGAGCGTGTTGCAGCTCGCAGCCATCGGTTTCGCCGTGATGGACAATGCAGCGCGTGAACGTACTCGCTCCGAAATGGAGTTGGAACGTATCGCCGCGACCAGAGCGCAGGCGAAGTAACAACGAAGAGGAGCGCTGCGATGTCGGCCCTTGAGGTCGATCTAGACGGCCACTTATTGGAGCAGTGGGCCGATATCCTGTCGACGCGTGGCCTGAAGAATGCAATCCGACGCGCCGTCGACAAGTCAGCGACGGCTGCGCGGAAAGAAGCTCTGAAGGTTATCGCGCAGGACGCGGGAGTCCCCTGTCGTCCGGATCAAGCCGGGCGTCACGAAGCTGAGGCGAACGACTCAAGGCGACTTAAGCGCCTCGTTCACGGCGAACAAGTTGCGCATCGGCATCTTGAACACCTCAGGAGC
Source organism: Bradyrhizobium sp. CCBAU 45389 (assembly GCF_028128625.1). NCBI lineage: Bacteria > Pseudomonadati > Pseudomonadota > Alphaproteobacteria > Hyphomicrobiales > Nitrobacteraceae > Bradyrhizobium > Bradyrhizobium sp. CCBAU 45389. Next base: position 17,022 of record NZ_LBIY01000069.1, read on the forward strand.
GCAGATCGGCGCGGGCGGCTTGTCTGCTTCGACTCATCGCATGACGGGCGGTGGCTCGGCTGCGTGTTTCGGCAATTCCCGGACAGCGATTTCGGTAATTCGCGGACAGCGATTTCAGTAACTCCGGGACAGGGATTCCGCTAAATCGCGGACAGATGCGGGAGGTTGGTTTTCGGGAGCGCCGTTCAGGCAATGTTCTCTCTCAAGCTGAGTTTGAGAGGGGCAATGCCGAGACGGAAGCAAGCGAAACGAACCACTGTGAAGGACCTACGATCGATCCTGAGGCTGACGTACGAGCAGGGCCTGTCGGTGTGGGCAATCTCGGAACGGCTGCAGATCAGCAAGACCTCGGTTGCCACCTTTTCCGCTAAACCGCACCAGCAGTGCGGATGTGGCAGGGACCGTGCCTTCAACTCAGCCCCCCCAGCCGTCAGGCGCAGAGTCGCGCCCGCACTGCTTCCAAATCCCGTTCTAGTAGATAAACGCTCGCTCTGCGGGCGATATCCTGCCGGTCAGCTTGAGGCTGGCCGTGCGAGGGTTCGCGGCGCGTGGCAGGGACAGCGCTTCCCCTGTGTATGCGTGGGGCCTTTCAAGCGCCGAGTCACGTGGCCGCTAACTTCCAACCGTGGGCCAAAGGATGCATATTAGAGCGGCACATCACAGCCCTACCAAAAGCTTCAGGAAGGGATCGAAGAGGCCTGGAGCTTGGATGTAGCTATGATCTTTTCAATCGAACCTATATGACGCCTGAAAGAACGTACCCCAGCGCTCCATGCTGTACTTCGCAAAGGCAGATAAATTATCGACGCAGCCGCTGTTGCTGCATGCAGTGTCGCTCCCCGTCCTTTTGGTCCACATGGCCCAATAGCGCCCACCGACGCCGACGCTGAAGTGTTTGGTGATGAAGTAGGACAGCACGCCTTCGACATAGAGGCCGCCGCCCCCATTGCCCCGTTGTTCAGCGAAGGTGGTCTCCTCGCGCAAGAGATGATTGTCACGCCCTTTGAAATCGGTCCAGGGCAGGTAGGCGATGTCCGTGCTCAAACGCCAACGCTCAGTAGGCATGGCTTCTGCGCTTAGGCCGACACGAGGAGCATTCCACTGAGTATTCTGGCTGCCAACGACCCTGTCGTCGCCGGGCGGCAAGCATGTAGCCATCGGGTTGGCGATCTGTACACACTCCCTGGAGTCGGTGCTCTCTTCGTAGTAGGTCCAGCCGATAAATCCCCCAACCTTGTAGTTGGCGCCGCGCAGGAAATCGTATCCGGCGTCGGCCGTGTAATAGGTGAACCTCCCGTTTGCCTGGCCTGATATCGTGTTGACATAGGGCGGGATGCCCCAATCTTCATCGTTCATGTTTCCTTTGTCGAAGCGCCCGAGGCCGATGTTGCCCTTCAGGAACACTCCCCACGGGCTGTCGACACGGCCAAATAGCTCTCCGGAAAGTCCGTCAAGTCCGTGATAGGTGAGCCTCGATACAAGAATGCTGGGGTCTTCAAGGCCACCATAGGGCACTGCGCTGTGGTCCCATTGGAATCGTCCCCGGCTGAGCCAGAGCCGCGATCCGCCTTCGAACGACCAACCGGGCGTGTAAGCAATCGGCGCGCCGGCCGGTGCTTTCGCATACACCGGCGCATCGGACCATTGCGCCGTCCATGGGTCGGCGCCAAAATGGTAGTTCAACCCGATCTTTCCGATGTGATAGTTGCTGGACAGGCTGGTTGTGTTCGCCGGAAGAATTGCGAACGGCGGATTCTGCACCGTCGGAGGCGTTGCGACGCTCGGCCCGCCGAAATGCAGATAGTTGTACTCAGCTTTCACCGACCATGCAGGCGTAAGCGCTTGCTCGACGCCCAGCCCGATGGTGGCGCCAAGGCGACCATAGTCGAAGTGGGTTTTCTCCTGTGGCCACCCGCCTTCGAAGTTGTTGACGACTTCGCCCCGGTTGTTTTGCCAAGCGACGCCTCCCTTGAGATAGGCCAGCGTGCGGCCCAGCGCGCCAAACGCGTAGCCGATGCGACCGGTCCCGGTGGCAAAGACGGTGGGACCCGCCTTGCAGTTTGCGCTCACGACAAAGCCGGAGGCCGCGAGACAGGTATTGGTGCCGTCGGAGACGGCGCCGCTGGCCTCGAGTTCGACCCCAAACACCCAATTGTTCGTCTGCCAATTGTAGCCGATCTGGCCACCCGCGAGAAACACTGGGGTGTCGACGACATCGCCATAGATCGACGGACCGTAGGGATTACTGAAGGAGGTTCGGCCGTAGCCGCCGCCGACGTGCCCGCCGATAAAGCCTCCGGACCAGTCCCACACCGCCGGTGGCAGTTTCACTTTTGGCTCAAGGTCTGCCGCACTCGCTACACCACTTGCGACGAGCGCAATTGTCGTGGCTCCCAAAAGAGAAACTCCAGATCGCATCCAACACGCCCCTGCATTATCTCGGTCCACGACCGAGCGCCCTTAACTTATCGCGCAGCAAACCGTCGGGGCGGATCAGACGTTAACAGCGACGCGCGCCGAGTCCGTCCCGAAGACCATCGCACTGCGATTGGTCATGATGCCGTGAAGAAAGCAAAGCGCGTGCCGAAGTGAATTCGCAGGACCCGCAGGCACTTCGTCGCGGCGTGTAGCGTCACGTTGCTGACAATGGTCTCAATACCGACAGCGGCGCAGCAGTGCCCGAGCAATACGGGTCGCGCGCGATGTCATGGACCGATGACCACAATGCGCTTGTCTTGCTCGATTACCGGGACCAAGCACTCAAGCTCGAACTGCTCGAATTAGACAGGCTCGCGCCGCCATGATGGTGATCGCTTACGGGAATTCTAGGTCTTTAATCGCTAGAGCCGCAATCTCCGCCGGCTTACGGATATCGGTTTGCGCAATTTTGATGATCTTCTTTGCGATCATTTCCGCTAGGGGATCATTGCGATCCTTCACGCAAAGAGTGTGGAGCGCTTGCTTATAAGCTGCGGCGATGCGGCTGACCGTTTCCGGCTCAATCGCGGCGTCCTGAACTAGCCGGTGAATAATACCCATCTTCGATCGGAGGCCAGGCCGCTCCATCTCTTTCAGGATATGCGGTCCCGGTGCGTTAGATGGCAGACTTGTAGCTGGCGATCGCTATCCAGAAAATGCTGCGCCAAACCCGTGTCGTGACCGGCCCGCGCCAGTTCGTCAACGATCTCGATCTGCCGGGCGCAATATGGCGCTCACCGAGGCTTGCTGCTCGGCTTCCGCCAAGTGCTGCCGCAGCATGGGAATATGCATGATTCCATTTTCGCAGGATGTGGGGTAGCGGTCGGACGGCATGCCCCGTTAGACCACCCACCGCCTCGTTGAGCAACCACGCGTCGGGTCGGACGGCATTCCTGCTCTGAGGTTTTCACCGGGGTCCTGCCGATCCGGCAATCGGGTGCGGGATCGCAGGACCGCGCACCTTGCGCATACAGGCCCTTTCCGTTTTGGGCTTTGGTTGAGCCCCGGACGCGCGGCAAACGGGAAAAAATCGGGAAATCATCGGCTCTGGAATGGACGCTTTGATCGATAAAGCCGCCGTTGAGGTATGGCCGATCGGGCGACTGCGGCCCTATGAGCGGAATTCGCGGCGCCATTCGCCAGCGCAAATCGAGCAGATCGCGGCGTCGATCCGCCAGCGGGGCTGGACGATGCCGATCCTTGCGGCGGATGACGGGATGGTTTTAGCCGGTCACGGCAGACTGGCGGCGGGCAAACTCCTCAGTATCGCCGAAGTGCCGGTCATCGTCGCGCGCGGGTGGAGCGATCAGCAGAAGCGCGCCTATGTCATCGCGGACAATCGGCTCACCGATGCATCTGATTGGGATGACGAGATGCTGCGGCTCGAATTGAACGATCTCTTGGAGCGCGGTTTCGAGTTGTCGCTGACCGGCATCACCGAGAGCGAGTTGTCGCGGCTGTCCGTCGGCGTCGGCGAGCTGGAAGCGATGCCGGAATTGCCCGATGGCGAGCGCTCGCCTTACCGGGACATGACGTTCATTCTCCATAGCGAGCAGTGGGACATCGTCGAGTGCGCCATCGCCAGGGCGACCAAGCCGCGCGACCCGGACAATCCCAATCGATCGCCGCAAGGCAATGCGCTCGCCGCGATCTGCGCCGAATATTTAGAGCGCGCTTCCATGGATCGAGACTGAGTGGGCGGCTTTACTCGATGTCCGCTGTGCCCCGATACCGACCAAATACCGCAGCGGAGCGAAATGACGCGACGGGCCAAGCGCTGACATTGTGTACGGCCGCC
>NZ_LBIY01000070.1:0-24127 GCF_028128625.1 Bradyrhizobium sp. CCBAU 45389
AGCTTCGCAACCTCAGCTTCCTCGGTTCAGACCAGATGGACAACCTCCTGAGACACCAAAGCTAACCCACCCTACGAGAGCGGAGGAAAATTACTCCGCCGCCATGCCGGCGCGGATCTCGGCACGCAGCTCGTCGATCAGCTTGAGACCTTTCTTGGTCTCGACATGCCAGAAGGTCCAGCCGTTGCAGGCCTGCGCGCCTTGCGCGACGGCGCCGATGCGGTGGATCGAGCCGACCTTGTCGCCGAGCATGATGGCGCCGTCGGCACGGACCAGCGCGCCGAGCTTCTTCTTGGCGTCGAACAGCTTCGTGCCGGGCATGATCATGCCGCGCTCGATCAGCTCGGAGAACGCGACGCGCGGGGCTTCGCGCGCGGTCATGAACGGGGCGAGGCTTTCTTCCGGCAGCGGCTCGACCGCGGCGATGCGCGCTTCGGCCGCCTTGGCATAGGTCTTGTCGCGCTCGAAGCCGATATAGGAGCGGCCGAGGCGCTTGGCGACGGCGCCGGTGGTGCCGGTGCCGTTGAAGGGGTCGATCACGAGATCGCCGGGCTTGGAGGACGACAGCAGCACGCGCGCGAGCAGGCCTTCAGGCTTCTGCGTCGGATGCACTTTCTTGCCGTCGGCGCCCTTGAGGCGCTCCTCGCCGGTGCAGAGCGGGATCAGCCAGTCGGAGCGTGCCTGCACGTCCTCGTTGGCGGCCTTCAGCGCCTCGTAGTTGAACGTATAGCCCTTGGCTTTTTCGTCACGCGCGGCCCAGATCATGGTTTCATGCGCGTTGGTGAAGCGGCGGCCCCGGAAGTTCGGCATCGGGTTGGTCTTGCGCCAGACGATGTCGTTCAGGAGCCAGAAGCCGAGGTCCTGCATGATCGCGCCGACGCGGAAGATGTTGTGATAGGAGCCGATCACCCAGATCGTCGCCGACGGCTTCATCGCGCGGCGCGCGGCAAGCAGCCAGGCGCGGGTGAAGTCGTCATAGGCGGAGAATGAATCGAACTTGTCCCAGTCGTCGTTGACGGCGTCGACATGGGATTCGTCGGGGCGCTTGAGATCGCCCTTGAGCTGAAGATTGTAGGGCGGATCTGCGAACACCAGATCGACGCTGCCCGCCTGAAGCTTCGACATCTCGGCGACGCAATCGCCGAGAATGATGCTGTGCGACGGAGACTCAAAATTTGTGCGGGGCGCCCTTGCAGACGCCCCGCGACGCGACACTACCATGACTCAAGAACTCTGACTCAGGCGACGCTGTCGGCGACGCGGGACCAAACAACCGACTGACCGTTACATTGACGGGGCAAAGTAAAAATCGACTTAACCCGCTGCTTTTGTGAGCAGGCCGCGCATCGCGCGTCGTATGCCCCCTGCTGTTCGCATACACCGTGTTTTGCAGTGTATTTCGTGTTTCTTTGCGTTGCGGGAGCGATGAGGATGCCAAAAAGACTGCAAATTTCTCTCGGAAAAGATTGCACTTCCCTCGGAAAAAATTGCTGGCAGGCACATGCTGTCGCACTAGGCAATTTTTGCCGACCGCGATATTGATAAAGGCAACGGAAATTTTACGTATGTGGCGCGTTGAGCTTTTGCGCTTCTGCGCCCAAATGACGCCAATCGAGGATTTAAGGGAAAGCCCGCCATGCGCTACGATGATTTCCGCCGCAGCGACGACGTCGAGGATCGTCGCGACGAGGGTGGCGGTGGATTCGGCGGCGGCGGAGGCGGCGGGTTCGGCCTGCCGATGGGCGGCGGCGGGCTCGGCATCGGCACCATCATCGTGCTCGGCCTGATCGGCTATGCCTTCGGCATCGACCCGCGCATCCTGATCGGCGGTGCCGAGATCCTCACCGGCGGCAACCAGGCGCCGAGCTACCAGACCGATCGCCAGCCCTCCTCGACCTCGGCCAAGCGCGGCGCGCCGACCGACGAGGTCGGCAGCATGATCGCCGGCATCCTCGGCGAGATCGACGATCGCTGGAGCGAGATCTTCCAGGCCAGCGGCCAGAACTATACCGGTCCGAAGGTCGTGCTGTTCCGCAACGCCACCAATGGCGGCCGCTGCGGCATGGCGCAGTCGGCGATGGGCCCGTTCTACTGTCCGCCGGACCGCACCATCTTCCTCGACACCAGCTTCTTCCGCGAGGTCGAGACGCGCTTCCGCGGCTGCTCCGGCAAGTCGGCGTGTAACTTCACCACCGCCTACATCATCGCGCACGAGGCCGGTCACCACATCCAGAACCTGCTCGGCATCATTCCGCGCGTGACGCGGCTGCAGCAGCAGGCCGGCAGCAAGGCCGAAGCGAATGCGCTCCAGGTCAAGGTCGAGCTGCAGGCGGATTGTCTCTCCGGCGTCTGGGTCAACCGCGAGGCGAAGAAGCGTCCGAACTTCCTGGAAGCAGGCGACATCGACGCCGCGCTGACCACGGCCAGCGCGATCGGCGACGATACGTTGCAGCGCCAGGCCACGGGCCGCGTCGTGCCCGACTCCTTCACCCACGGCTCGGCCGCGCAGCGCAAGCAATGGTTCATGACCGGCTACCAGCAGGGCACGGTCCAGGCCTGCAACACGTTCGGCGGCGGGCAGTAGTCGTTATCGCCTACGTGCCCCGGACGCAGCTTGAATTATGATGTGCAATTGCGCATCTGGGAATCCGGGAGTAGTGGCGTCATCCTGAGGTGCTCGCCTCTTGGCGAGCCTCGAAGGATGACGAAGCCTCCGGCCCATCCTTCGAGGCGCGCTTCCGCGCGCACCTCAGGATGACGGCGGTGGCTGGGAAGCAGGAGTGAAGTCGTGGCCTCGATCGACGAGTCAAAACAATTCATCCCGCTCAACATCGCGGTGCTCACCGTCTCCGACACGCGCGCGCTCGCGGACGACAAGTCCGGCCAGACGCTGGCCGACCGCCTCACCGGCGCGGGCCATCATCTCGCCGCGCGCGAGATCGTCACCGACGATGTCGAGGCGATCCGCGCGGTGATCCGCCGCTGGATTGCAGATAGCGGCGTCGACGTCGTCATCACCACCGGCGGCACCGGTTTTACCGGACGCGACGTCACGCCTGAGGCGATCGAGCCGCTGTTCGAGAAGCGCATGGACGGCTTCTCGATAGCCTTCCACCTGCTGAGCCACGCCAAGATCGGCACGTCCACGATCCAGAGCCGCGCCACCGCAGGCGTTGCGGGGGCGACCTACATCTTCTGCCTGCCCGGTTCGCCCGGCGCCTGCCGCGACGGCTGGGACGGCATCCTCGCCGCCCAGCTCGACTATCGCACGCGCCCCTGCAATTTCGTCGAGATCATGCCGCGGCTGGACGAGCATCTGCGAAGGCCGAAGGCGCAGGGCGCGACGGTGTAGCTACGCGCGCTGGTGCGCGAGCATCATTCGTAAGCCAAGCACAAGGTATCGTAGGGTGGGCAAAGCGAAGTGTGCCCACGATTTCTGTCGCAAGTCGGCATAGTGGTCACGGCGCAAGTGCGCCTTTGCCCACCCTACGATTCTTCCCTTCTCCCCTTGCGGGAGAAGGTGGCGCGAAGCGCCGGATGAGGCGTTCTCTCCGCGTGCACTGATGCTCGCGGAGAAATACCCCTCACCCAAGCGAGCTTGTGTTTACCAGCGGCGCTGCCCTCTCCCGCATCCGCCTTCGCCAAGGCTTCGGCGGACAGGAGGGAAGAGGGCACATCAACGTGCATCTCGCCGCGATGCGCTTCGCGCTCGCAGCAAGATCAGAGATCCCGCTCCCACGTCTCGCCGACGAGATCAGCACCGAAGCTGTGGTGCTTCTCTTCCTTCACGAGCTTGAAGCCGGCACTCTTGTAGATGCCGCGCGCGGCGACCAGGATGCTTTGCGTCCACAGCGTCATCTTGCTGTAGCCCCTCTCGCGGGCGCCCTGGAGGCACTGCTCGACCAGCGCGCGGCCGACACCGAGTCCGCGTGCTTTCTTCTCCACCTGCAACAGGCGGAGCTTGGCAATTTCGTCCGTTGCCTTGACCAGGAAGATCGAGCCGACCGGCTCGCCACCGACTTCCGCGATCCAGCAGTGCTCGCGCGCGGCGTCGTAGTTCCTGATGAACTGCGCACAGATCTCGGCGACAAGCGCCTCGTAGCTGATGTCCCAGTTGTAGTCCGCGGCATATGCGGCGGCCTGCCGGGAGACGACCCAGCCCATGTCGCCGACGCGATGGCTGCGCAGCATGAACGCCGCGGGCTGGCTTCGGCGCTGCTCCAGTACGGCCTCGATGGTCGCCATGGCCTGCGTGAGCTGCGTCGCATCGCCGGCCGAAAGCTGAGCCAGCATTGCGGCAACCTCGTTCTGCGAGCTCAGGTTCAGCTTGGCGAAGGTCTGCCGGCCCTTGGCAGTCAGGCTGAGCTGATATTGCCTGCGATCCGCGGGCAGGGGCTTTCGCGTGATCAGCCCCTTTTCGTCGAAGCTTTGCACGATGCGGCTGAGATAGCCGGGGTCGAGGCCAAGCTCGATTCCGATCTCCTTTGCCGCAAGGTCGTCGCGATGCGCGAGCTCATAGAGCACCCGCGCCTCGCTGAGCGAGAACGGAGTTCTTCCAAGGCGCTGGTCGAGCACGCCAAGCTTGCGGGTATAGAAGCGGTTGAACGCGCGGACCGCCGCGATGTGGTCGTCTGTACCGTTGAATGCCATGGCTCACCTCGATACTTGCCATTGTCAAATAATTATTTGACTTTGGCAAGTATTTGGCGGCCTCAGCCGATCATGACGATCCGGCTGCGCAGCATGGTCCGGGACGAGCGGCCGAGCCGCCGCAGCAGCCGCGCCTCGGAACGGCGGGCCTGGGGCGGATAGCCGCCGATCCGGTCGTAGTGATCACGCGCGATCAAAAGGCCCTGATCGCCGAACGGGCCGGCCAGCTTGCGCGCCACGGCCCGGAGGACGTCGCGGAATCCGGTCTCGGCAAAAGGCGTGCGTGCATAGCGGAACACCGCCGCCCGGTCCCGGCCGCTGGTCGCGACCGTCTGGATGAATTGGGTGGTCTCCTCGATCCAGCCGGTTTCGAGCACCGCGCCTGCAGGGAGGAACATCAGCCAGGGCGAACGAGCCTGAAGCGCGCCGGCGGCGAGCGCCGCGCCCTGCGAGGAACCCTCGAAGCCGACGAAACGGCAGCCTGCGACGTCGGCAACGCGCTCGATGACGCCGTTGCGGGTGCCATCGACCAACAGGACTTCCCGGATGATGCCGGCGGCGGCACCGGGCACCAACGCGGCCAGGGTTGCGACCGCCGTCTGCTCGACGCCTTCGGTCGGAATGATAACGCTCAGCATGATTGAGGCTTCAGTGTCTCCGCTTCGGGAGAAGCGCAACTCGTTATGATATTGTCATAAACACGCGGCATTGCCGAGTGCAACTTTTCGGCGGGGCTTCGCTGTTCGATGGTAAACTGCGAGAACCATCGCATCCAAATATGTCTCCTGCGGGGTGGCAATGTTGCCGAATATTTCGGCGCGAATTCGCGGTGACCGTATTATCCCGGAGTTTCGCCGCGATCTTTGCGCAGCATGCAGGCCGCCGCAATCCTGCCTGCGGAGGATGCGGGCGGGCCGACACCGGAGAACGGGAAAAGCCTGCAGTCCACGGGTGTTGACGAGGGCCTTGCATGAACGCCGATCAACTCGCCGTTAGCGTGCCGACAGCATCTCCCAGGCCGGACGCCGTGCCGAGCTTGCGGATCCGGGCGCTGATGCTCGGAGACCGCATCAATGCGTCCGGCCTCGAGATCGGCACGCTGGTGTCGTCGACGCCGGCCGCCTTCCGCGTTCACGCCGGCCTCGCGGTGATCTTCCGCTACGGCGTCGTGGTGCTGATCGGCCTGTTGCCTTCGGAGGAGAAGGTGCTGATCGACAGCCTGAAGACGCGCGTGATCGGCGAGTTCAGCCCGTACGAGGAAGAGATCGCGCAGGCGCAGCTGTGCAAGGACGAAAGCAGTGAAGCGATCCAGCCGGGCGGGCCGATCTGCCTCGCCAAATTCTCCGATGACCGGTTGCTTCTGGTCGCGGATGCGCTCGCCAAGAGCACGTCGCTGGCCCGCGACGAGCGGCGGGTCGCGGCGGTGTTCGACGTCATCGAGCCGTTCGCGCGCGAGCTCGCCGAGCACGGCCGCACGCCGCGCCGTCGCAAGGGCATCCTGCAACTGATCGGCAATGCGCTGCTGGTGCAGCAGCGCGTCGCCGGCCGTGTTGCGGTGGCCGAGAAGCCCGACGTGCTCTGGGAGAAGCCCGAGCTCGACCGGCTCTATGCCCGCCTCGAAGACGAGTACGAATTGAAGGAGCGCCTCGACACGCTCGAGCGCAAGCTCACCGCCGTGTCGGAAACCGCCAACGCCTTGACCGACATCATCGACACCCAGCGCTCGCTCCGGCTCGAGATCGCGGTCGTGGTGCTGATCCTGATCGAGGTCGCGATCGGCTGCATCCAGATCCTGTCGGGCACGCATTGAGAGCGAGCGACTGCGCATTGCAGTGCCCTCTCCCCTCATGTCCGCCGAAGCCTTGACGAAGGCGGATGCGGGAGAGGGCAGCAGCGCTGGTGGACGTGGGCTCACCGGGGTGAGCGGTCTGTCTCCGCGAGTCCGGAATCGTAGGGTGGGCAAAGGCGCAAAGCGCCGTGCCCACCATTTCTGCTTGGTGGGCACGCTTCGCTTTGCCCACCCTACGATACTGTCTTGTCGGCTTGAGCTCCCATCGCTCGCAGCACGCTTGCACAATGCCGCGCGATCGTTAGCTCTTCGTTCGTTGGGATCACGAGCACTTCGATAGCGCTGTCGCTGCCGCCGATCCGCTCGCGCGCCTCGTCATTCGCAGCCGCATCGATACGCACGCCGAGCCAGGCCAGGCGCTCGCCGATCGCGCCGCGGATCTCGCCGGCATGCTCGCCGATGCCGCCGGTGAAGACGAGGCAGTCGAACCCGTCGAGCGTGGTCGCCATCATAGCGATCGCCTGCGCCGCGCGGAAGGTGAAGAGATCGACCGCCTCTCGCGCCGCTGACTCGCGGCGCGCGAGCAGCGTGCGCATGTCCGCGGAGAGTCCGGAGACGCCGAGCAGGCCGGACTGGTGATAGAGCAGGTGCTGGACATCCTCGACCGACATTTTCTCGTGCTGTTGCAGATAGAGCAGCACGCCCGGATCGATGGTGCCGCACCGCGTGCCCATCACGAGGCCATCGAGCGGCGTCAGCCCCATCGTGGTGTCCACGCTGCTTCCGTCGCGCAGTGCGCACAGGCTTGCCCCGTTACCGAGATGCGCGATGACGGTGCGCTTGGCCGCAAGCTCCGGCGCGATCTCGGCAAGGCGGCGCGCGACATATTCGAAAGAGAGGCCGTGAAAGCCGTAGCGCCTGACGCCGCGCGCCTCGAAGCGCCCGGGAATGGCGAAACGGCTCGCCGGCGGCGCGAGGCCGTGATGGAAGGCGGTGTCGAAGCAGGCGATCTGGGGCAGCGCGGGCCGGATCGCCGAGATGGTCCGGACCGGCGCGAGGCAGCGCGGCTGGTGCAGCGGTGCCAGCGGTGTCAGCGCCTCCAGCTTCGCTGTGACCTCGTCCGTCAACGCGACAGGACCCGAATGATCCGGACCGCCATGAACGATGCGGTGACCGACCGCGCGCAAGCAGCCCTGACCGAACCGGTCCTCGATGAAGGCGAGCACGTCGGTGAAGAGATGACCGCCGTCGGCATCCGCGGCGTCTCTCCGCGTCTCGAACAGGTCCTCGCCCGCAGCGCTCTTCACTGCGAGCCGGGGTTTTGCCTCGTGCTCGTCGAGCTGGCCCTTGCAGAGCAAGACAGACTCGGCCGCCGCGATATCGAACAAGCCGAACTTGATGCTCGAAGAGCCCGAATTGAGGACAAGAACCGCCTCTGGCGCCCGCATGGCGTCAGCCCGCCTTGCTCGGCCAGACCCAATCGCGGACCTCAGGCATGTCCTCGCCGTGCTCGCGCACATAGCGGGAGTGTTCGATCAGCTTGTCGCGGAATTGCTGCTTCACCCGCGCGGCCCTGGTCGCCAGATCAGGCACGCGTTCGATCGCCTCGATCGCGAGGTGGTAGCGGTCGAGCTCGTTGAGCACGACCATGTCGAACGGCGTCGTCGTGGTGCCTTCCTCGGCAAAGCCGCGCACATGCAGGCCGGCATGGTTGGTGCGGTTATAGGTCAGCCGGTGGATCAGATAGGGATAGCCGTGATAGGCGAAGATGACGGGCTTGTCGCGCGTGAACAGGCTGTCGAAGTCGCGGTCGGACAGGCCGTGCGGATGCTGCTCCCTCGGCTGCAGCGTCATGAGGTCGACGACGTTGACGACGCGGATCTTCAGATCGGGCAGCACCTTGCGCAGGAGATCGACGGCGGCGAGGGTCTCCAGCGTCGGCACGTCGCCGGCGCAGGCCATCACCACGTCGGGCTCGGCCTTCGTGTCTTCGTTGCCGGCCCAGGTCCAGATGCCGATGCCGGCATCGCAATGCGTCGCGGCCTCCTGCATCGACAGCCATTGCGGCGCCGGCTGCTTGCCGGCGACGATCACGTTGATGCGGTTGTAGGTGCGCAGGCAATGGTCGGCGATCCACAGCAGCGTATTGGCATCCGGCGGGAAGTAGATGCGGACGATGTCGGCCTTCTTGTTGGCGACGAGATCGACGAAGCCGGGATCCTGGTGGCTGAAGCCGTTGTGATCCTGGCGCCAGACATGCGAGGTCAAGAGGTAGTTCAGCGAGGCGATCGGCCGCCGCCACGGCAGATGCCGCGTCACCTTCAGCCATTTGGCGTGCTGGTTGAACATGGAATCGACGATGTGGATGAAGGCTTCGTAGCAGGAGAAGAAGCCGTGGCGTCCGGTGAGCAGGTAGCCCTCGAGCCAGCCCTGGCAGAGATGCTCGCTCAACACCTCCATCACGCGGCCGTCCTGGGCGAGATGCACGTCGTAAGGCTGCGTCGGCTCCATCCAGACGCGTTCGGTCGTCTCGAACACGGCGTCGAGCCGGTTTGACGCGGTCTCATCCGGACCCATGATGCGGAAGTTGCGCTCTTGCGCGTTCAGGCGGATGACGTCGCGCAGGAATTTGCCGAGCTCGCGCGTCGCTTCGCCCGTAACGCCGCCAGGCTGCGGCACGTCCACGGCGAAGCTGCGGAAGTCCGGCAGCTTCAGCTCCTTCTTGAGCAAACCGCCATTGGCATGCGGATTGGCGCCCATGCGGCGGCTGCCTTCAGGGGCGAGCGCCTGCAACTCGGGAATGAGCGCGCCGCTCGCGTCGAACAGTTTTTCCGGCTCGTAGCTGCGCATCCAGTCTTCGAGGATCTTCAGATGCGCCGGGTTCTCGCGGCAGCTTGCAACCGGCACCTGATGCGCGCGCCAGAAATCTTCGACCTTCTTGCCGTCGACCTCCTTCGGTCCGGTCCAGCCCTTCGGGCTGCGCAGCACGATCATCGGCCAGCGCGGCCGCTCGACCGTCTTGCGCCCGTCGCGGGCGTGTTGCTGGATCGAGCGGATGCTGGCGAATGCGACGTCGAGCGCGTCCGCCATGGTCTGGTGCATCAACTTGGGATCGTCACCCTCGACGAACAGCGGCTCGTGGCCGAGGCCGCGGAAGAGATCGCGGATCTCGCTGTCAGGCATCCGTCCGAGCACGGTCGGGCCCGCGATCTTGTAGCCGTTGAGATGCAGGATCGGCAGCACCGCGCCGTCATGGGCCGGGCTCAGGAATTTGTTGGAGTGCCAGGACGCCGCGAGCGGACCGGTCTCGGCTTCACCGTCGCCGACGACGCAGGCGACGATCAGATCGGGATTGTCGAACGCCGCGCCATAGGCGTGCACCAGTGCATAGCCGAGCTCGCCGCCCTCGTGGATCGAGCCGGGGGTCTCAGGCGCCGCGTGGCTCGGAATGCCGCCGGGGAACGAGAACTGCCTGAACAGCTTGCGCAATCCGTCCGCATTGCGTGCGACATCAGGATAGATCTCGCTGTAGCTGCCTTCGAGATAGGTGTTGGCGACCATGCCCGGCCCGCCATGGCCGGGGCCGCAGACATAGAGGACGTTGAGATCGAGCGCGCGGATGACGCGGTTGAGGTGGGCGTAGATGAAGTTCAAGCCGGGCGTCGTGCCCCAATGTCCGAGCAAACGCGGCTTGATGTGCTCGGGTCGCAAGGGCTCGCGCAGCAGCGGGTTGTCGAGCAGGTAGATCTGCCCGACCGAGAGGTAGTTGGCAGCGCGCCAGTAGCGATCGAGGAGATCGAGGTCGCCGCTCGCGGCGGCGGTTTTTTGTTGGATTGTCATGTTCCTGCCGACCTTCACACAGCGATCGTCATCAACCCGGTTCCGGCGTGATCGATCCGTCGGTCATGAAACGGGATGGCTGCGACGCCGGTGTTGCGAGAGGTCAAAGGCGGGCGCGCGAAGTTTGGGCAGCTCTACTGTGCATGGGGTTGTTTTCGAGTTTTTTGTTTGCGTTCTTGATTTGTTCCTTTTGCGTGCTATCTTGGCTTCATGAGTCCAGCATCTTCTTCTGCTCTCAAGCACCCGCCGGTCACGGCGCCCTCCGAGCCGGCGGGTGCGCCTTCCGACTTTCCTGAGCTGGCGGTCGCCATCGACCGCCAGCGCAGGCGAGGCCGGGGTGCCCAGTCCAATGCCAGCGGCCGCTATGAGGCCGAGGCGCGCGTCGCCTTCGACGACGGTTGGCAGAGCCTCGAGGATTTGCCGCCGTTCAAGACGACGGTGGCGGTCGACACCTCGCGCAAGGTGATCACCCGCAACGACTCTCCCGACATCGGCTTCGACCGATCGATCAATCCCTATCGCGGCTGCGAGCATGGCTGCGTCTATTGTTTCGCGCGGCCGACCCACGCCTATCTCGGCCTGTCGCCGGGGCTCGACTTCGAGTCGAAACTGTTCGTGAAGCCCGAGGCGCCTTCGCTGCTGGAGAAGGAGCTCGCCGCGCCCGGCTACGAGCCGCGGATGATCGCGATCGGCACCAACACCGATCCCTATCAGCCGATCGAGCGCGAGCGCAAAATCATGCGCGGCATTCTCGAGGTGCTGGAGCGCACCGGGCATCCCGTAGGCATCGTCACCAAATCTGCGCTGGTGGTGCGCGACATCGACATTCTCGCGCGGATGGCCAAGCGCAACCTCGCCAAGGTCGCGATCTCCGTGACCTCGCTCGATCCGAAGCTGGCGCGCACCATGGAGCCGCGCGCCTCGACGCCGCCGAAGCGGCTAGAGGCGCTGAAGCAGCTCTCCGAGGCCGGCATTCCCACCACCGTGATGGTGGCGCCGGTGATCCCCGCGCTGAACGATGCCGAGATCGAGCGCATCCTCGATGCCGCCGCCCATGCCGGCGTCAAGGAGGCCTCCTACGTGCTGCTGCGGCTGCCGCTGGAGGTGCGCGATCTCTTCCGCGAATGGCTGATGGCGAACTATCCGGACCGCTACCGCCACGTCTTCACGCTGATCCGCGACATGCGCGGCGGCCGCGACTACGACGCGAAATGGGGCGAGCGGATGAAGGGCACGGGACCGATGGCCTGGACCATCGGCCGCAGATTCGAGATCGCCTGCGACAGGCTGGGGCTCAACAAGCGCCGCTCCAAGCTGACCACGGATCACTTTGCGCGGCCGAAGCGGAACGGCGATCAGCTCAGCCTGTTCTGACCGGGCAGTTCTGATCGGGAAAGTGGAAGAGGCGTCGCATGAGCAAGGAACTCACGGCCCCGATGCCGCGGCTGACCGTCATCACGCTTGGCGTCAGCGACATCCGCGCCAGCATCGCGTTCTATGATGCCCTCGGCTTTTCGCGCCGGCTGAAGGCGACCGGCGAGGCGGTCGCGTTCTACGACACCGGCGGACCGGTGCTCGCCCTGTTTCCCTGGGACCAGCTCGCGGCGGATGCGTCCCTGCCTGATGAGCCGAGGCCGGCGGCCTTCCGCGGCACCACGCTCGCCTGGAACTGCCGCACGCGCGATGAGGTCGATACTGTTCTGGCTTTCGCCGTCAGCAAGGGAGCAAGGCTGCTGAAGGCCGGGTGCGAGACCGATTACGGCGGCTATTGCGGCTATTTTGCCGATCCCGATGGCCATGTCTGGGAAGCCGTGGTGGCGCCCGGCATCGAGGTCGGCGAGGACCGGCGGGTGCATCTGGCCGAGTAGGGTGGCCGATCTGAATAACGGGAATTATCCGGGGTTCCCGGTTGCGCCGGCTGGGTTGCTTGCGCACGATCCCGGCCATGATTCGGGACAAGTCCGCCAGGAAGCCGGCCAAGGGTGCGCCAAAAGAGGATGCTGCGAAGCAGGCCGAGCCTGCCAAGGCAGCCAAAGCCCCCGCCGGCAAGAAAGGCGTCATCGCGATCGCGCCGCCGAGCTTCCGCCGCGAGCGCGCGCTGATCAAGCGCGGCGTCTGGCCGGTCGCCGGCTGCGACGAGGCCGGCCGCGGCCCGCTGGCCGGCCCCGTGGTGGCCGCCGCGGTGATTCTCGATCCCGACCGCATTCCGCGCGGCATCGACGATTCCAAGCGCCTGACCGCCGAGGAGCGCGAAAGACTGTTCGACAAGATCTGCGCCACCGCCCAGGTCTCGGTCGCCGTGGCCTCGCGCGCGCGAATCGATCGCGACAACATCCTGCGCGCCTCGCTGTGGGCGCTGAAGCGCGCCGTGGTGGCATTGCCGCAGCCGCCGCAACATGTCTTCGTCGACGGTCGCGACAGGCTCGATACGGCTTGCGACTGCGAGGCCGTGATCGGCGGCGACGGCATCGTGCTGTCGATCGCGGCGGCCTCGATCGTCGCCAAGGTGACACGCGACCGCCTGATGTGCGCGCTGGCGCAGGACTGCCCCGGCTACGGTTTCGAGCAGCACAAGGGCTACGCAGTCCCCGAGCACCTCGACGCGCTCGACCGCCTCGGCCCCACCGTCCATCACCGCAGCTTCTTCGCCCCCGTCGCCGCCGCCCGCGCCAAGCACATGCCCTGGACCGTCGAGCCGGTGCAGGACCTGTTCGAGGTCGCCGAGGTCGAGGTGCAGGTGGTGGCTGATACGTCGGCCACCCTCTAGGATGTCTCTCTGATCGCGTGCTCTTCGCCTCTCCCCGTAAGAACCGGGAGAGGGAGCAGACCGAAGTTGCCACGACGCGCGACGCCCTTTATCAAAACAGATGCGAGCGAATAGGGCCGGCTGGACGGGTTGGCTGCATCTTTCGGACGTTGCATGCGGTTTACCTCCCTGGTCATCGAGCTCATTCGCGCCCGGCCGCGGCTGATCGTTTGGATCGCCGTGCTGCTGCAGGCTTTGATGTGGCTGTTCGTGGCGCTGGTGTTTTATCGCAGCCCGCCCGGCACGCTCGCGACCCTGCTGGCCTTCGGCAGGGAATACCAGGTCGGCACCGATCTCGGCCCGCCCTTGCCGGTCTGGCTCGCCGACATCGCCTACCGCCTCGCCGGCGGCCACATGTTCGGCGTCTATGTCCTCGCCCAGCTCTGCGAGATCACGACCTTCATCGCGCTCTATCATCTCTCGCGCGCCGTAGTCGGATCTCAGCAAGCGGTGCTTGCCGTGCTCCTGACCATGACGGTGCTGGCCTTCTCCTCGCCCGCGCTTGATTTCGGCCCGCTCGTGCTGGCCCGTCCCCTCTGGGCGCTGCTGCTGCTGCACTCCTGGCAGATCATCGGCCAGCGCCGCGGCAATGCCTGGTTCGCCTGGTCGATCGAGGCCGGCCTGCTGCTGCTGACGACGCCCGCCGCGGTCTTCCTTCTCGCCTTGCTCGTTATCTTTGCGCTCGCGACCGCCGGCGGCCGCCGCACGCTGCTCGCGCTCGATCCGCTGTTCGCAGTGATCGTCGTCGCCGTGCTGGCGCTGCCCTATGCCGTCTGGCTGATGCGGGCCGAGACGCTGGTGCTGCCGGCCCTGCCGCAGGTGGCCGAGCTGAGCACCCGTGCGATCCACGCGGCCTGGCTGCTCGGCGGGCTCGTGCTCGGGGCTGCCGCGATCCCGGCGCTGACCTTCCTCAACACCCGCCTGTTCGTCGCCAAGGGCGAGGAGGCGCCGATCATCTACCGCCCGCCGGTTGAGCCGTTTGCGCGCAACTTCGTCTATTTCTTCGCGCTGGCGCCGGCGCTCGGCGCGGTGCTGATCTCGGCCGTGCTCGGCCTCGATTCCGTCGTCGGCGGCGCCGGTGTCGTGCTGGTCATGTCGGGGCTTGCCGTGGTCGTCGCGGCCGGCGACCTCATCGCGATGCGCCGTGCGCGGATGCTGCGCATGGTATGGGCCGCCGCTGTCGTCGCGCCGGCCGCCGGCGTGGTGCTTGCCGTGCTGTTCCTGCCCTGGACCGGTGCCAACGAGATTGCGACCTCGATGCCGGCGCGCGCGATCTCGGATTTCTTCGACGAGAGCTTTGCCCGCCGCACCAACCATCGCCTTCGCGCGGTGGCCGGCGAGACCCAGCTCGCGAGCCTGATCACGCTGCATTCCGGCCGGCCGCATCTCTTCATCGATGCCGACCCCGCGCGCACGCCATGGATGAATCAGGCCAAGTTCAGCGAGACCGGCGGCGTCGTGGTCTGGCGCGCCTCCGACACCGCCGGCACCCCGCCGCCCGAAATCCTCAAGCGCTTCCCCGGCATCGTGCCGGAAGTCCCGCGCGCCTTCGAATGGCTGGTGACCGGCCGCCAGCAGCTGCTGCGCATCGGCTGGGCCATCGTGCGGCCGAAGGGGACTTAGCGACAAACGCAGCCATCGTAGGGTGGGCAAAGCGAAGCGTGCTCACGACATTATGGTGGGCACGGCGCTTTGCGCCTTTGCCCACCCTACGAGAGCTCGTTATCCCGCCAGCACCTTCGCGATTGCCCGCAGATCCTGCCAGGCCAGGCGCTTGTAGGATGGCGAGCGCAGCAGATAGGCCGGGTGGAAGGTCGGCAGCGCCCGGATGGTGCGCTGGCCGGTGTCGTACTCGAACCAGCGCCCGCGGGTGCGCATGATGCCTTCCCGCGTCGACAGCAGCGTCTGCGTCGAGGGATTGCCGAGCGTCACCAGCACATCCGGGTTCACCAGCTCGATCTGGCGCTGGATGAAGGGCAGGCAGATTTGCGTCTCCTGCGGCGTCGGCGTGCGGTTGCCCGGCGGCCGCCACGGGATGACGTTGGCGATGTAGGCGGTGGTGCGGTTGAGCCCGATCGCCCCGATCATGAGATCGAGCAGCTTGCCGCTGCGCCCGACGAAGGGCAGTCCCTCGATGTCCTCGTCGCGGCCCGGCGCCTCGCCGACGAACATGATGCGCGCCTGCGGATTGCCGTCGGCGAAGACCAGCCGCGTCGCCGTGTGCTTGAGCGCGCAGCCCTCGAAATTCTGCATCAGCTCGCGCAGCGCCTCCAGCGTCGGCGCGGTGCGCGCGGCCTCGCGCGCCGAAGCGATGGCGACGTCGGGTGCAGGCGCGGCCTCGCCGCGCATCACCGTCGGCGCCGCAACCGAACGGGGCGCCTCGACCGGCGCCGTACGCGGGGCAGGCGGCGGCGTGTCGATTTCCGCCAGGCGGTCTATCGGTTCCTCCGCCAGCGCGCAGTCGACTCCGGCCTCCAGATAGAAGGCGAGCAGCTCTCGGACGGTGGGTGCGGGTTCGAGGATCATGGGAAAGTCTGACTTTTATATCACCTTGGCCGGCCTTGCATCCCGCCGGAACGCGATTCCGAGGTTGTCCTACCCGGAAAAATCGGAAACAAGAGGGCGCAAACGACCAAGGACCGTCTCAAGGGCTGAGATCAGATGAGCACCGAAGAACTTCCCCCGCGCGAATCCATGGAATTCGACGTCGTCATCGTCGGCGCCGGCCCCTCGGGCCTGTCGGCCGCGATCCGGCTGAAGCAGCTCAACGCCGATCTCAACGTCGTCGTGGTGGAGAAGGGCTCCGAGGTTGGCGCGCACATTCTTTCGGGCGCGGTGATCGACCCGGCCGGGCTCGACAAGCTCGTTCCGGACTGGCGCGAGGATGCCGACTGCCCGCTGAAGACGCAGGTGAAGGACGACCGCTTCTACTGGATGACCGGCGGCGGCGCGATCAAGCTGCCGAACTTCATGATGCCGCCGCTGATGGACAACCATCACTGCTATATCGGCTCGCTCGGCAATGTCTGCCGCTGGCTGGCGCGGAAAGCGGAGGCGCTCGGCGTCGAGATCTATCCGGGCTTTGCCGCGGCCGAAGTGCTCTATGACGAGGGAGGCAAGGTCAAGGGCATCGCCACCGGCGACATGGGCATCGGCCGCGACGGCCAGCCGAAGGATTCCTTCACCCGCGGCATGGAATTGCTCGGCAAGTACACGCTGTTCGCCGAAGGCGCGCGCGGCAGCCTGACCAAGCTGCTCATCAACAAGTTCGCGCTCGACTCCAAGAGCGAGCCGCCGAAGTTCGGCATCGGGCTCAAGGAAGTCTGGCAGATCGATCCCGCAAAACACCAGAAGGGTCTGATCCAGCATTCGTTCGGCTGGCCGCTCGATCTGAAGACCGGCGGCGGTTCGTTCCTCTATCATTACGACGACAATCTCGTCGCCGTCGGCTTCGTCGTGCATCTCAATTACGACGATCCTTATCTGTCGCCGTTCGACGAATTCCAGCGCTTCAAGACCCATCCCTCGATTCGCGGCACCTTCGAGGGCGCCAAGCGGCTCGCCTATGGTGCGCGTGCGATCACGGAAGGCGGCTACCAGTCGGTGCCGAAGCTCAGCTTCCCCGGCGGCGCGCTGATCGGCTGCGCGGCCGGCTTTGTCAACGTGCCGCGCATCAAGGGCGTGCACAATGCGATGGGTACCGGCATGCTGGCCGCCGAGCATGTTGCGGCCGCGCTCGCTGCCGACCGCGCCAATGACGAGCTCGTCGAATACGAAAACGCCTGGCGCTCCTCGTCGGTCGGCAAGGATCTGTTCCTGGTCCGCAACGTCAAGCCGCTGTGGTCCAAGTTCGGCACCGTGCTCGGCGTCGCGCTCGGCGGCTTCGACATGTGGTGCAACACGCTGTTCGGCGCCTCGCTGTTCGGCACCCAGTCGCATTCCAAGCCCGACCGCGCCACGCTCGATCCGGCCAAGAGCCACACGCCGAAGAACTACCCGAAGCCGGACGGCAAGATTTCCTTCGACAAGCTGTCCTCGGTATTCCTGTCCAACACCAATCATGAGGAGGACCAGCCGGTCCATCTCAAGGTTGCGGACATGAACCTGCAGAAGACCTCGGAGCACGACGTCTTCGCCGGTCCTTCGAATCGCTATTGCCCGGCCGGCGTCTACGAGTGGATCGAGGAAGGTTCGGGCCCGCGTTTCCAGATCAATGCCCAGAACTGCGTCCACTGCAAAACCTGCGACGTGAAGGACCCCAACGGCAACATCACCTGGGTTCCGCCGGAGGGCGGCGGCGGCCCGAACTACGAGGCGATGTAAGAGCTGGCTCAGCCGGAGCGGATCAGGTCGCAAAGCGTGATCCGGCGCACGTTCGCGTGAGAACCCGGCCGCGGCTACCTGTCGCGGTCACGATAAGGCCATAGTAGCGGCGTCTTGGGGCGGTCTTGACCGGTCAGTTGGCCGATTTGGGGCGTGCGGAGGGGATCGCCCGGTCCGAATCCTTGCGGTGAACCGCCAAAAGCGGCATTGTCGGCCCGACGGTTCCGGGTCCCGATGCCACTGGCCGCGTTCGCATGCGAGACGGCCTTCTGCTGCAAACCCAGGCACTACCAACTCAAGGCGAGCCCTGATGTTCTCAAATCGTTTCAACCGCTGGACTGCTGCCGCCATCGCCCTCATGGGCACAGCGATCGCGACGGTCCCCGGCGCGGTCCTGGCGCAGACGCCGGATCACCCGGCCGACACGGCGGCGCAGTTTCCGACCCGAAACGATCTGAAGTCGCTCACCGGTGCCGGCAGCTATCTTGCCGCCCGCCACGCCAGCGTCGAACGCGATGCGGCTTCGGCGGCCGCCTTCTACCGCTCGGCGCTCCGTACCGATCCCAAGAACAACGAGCTGCTCGACCGCGCCTTCATCTCCTCTGTCGCCGACGGCGACATCGATGAGGCGGTCAAGCTCGCCGAGCGCATCCTGACCATCGACAAGACCAACCGCGTCGCGCGTCTCGTCGTCGGCGTGCATGATCTCAAGTTCAAGAAGTACGCGACCGCGCAGAGTAACATCAATCAGTCGATCCGCGGCCCGATCACCGATCTCGTCGCCACGCTGCTGTCGGGCTGGGCCGCCTATGGCGCGGGCGATGCCAAGGGCGGCGTCGCCACCATCGACAAGCTCGCAGGTCCCGAATGGTATCCGCTGTTCAAGGATCTCCACGCCGGCATGATCCTCGAGCTCGCCGGCAAGGAGAAGGACGCGGGCACGCGCTTCGAGCGCGCCTACAAGCTCGACGATTCCATGCTGCGCGTCACCGAGGCCTATGCGCGCTGGCTGTCGCGCAACAAGGATTCGGCCGCGGCGACCACCGTCTATCAGGCGTTCGACAAGAAGCTCGCCCGCCATCCGCTGATCGTGGAAGGTTTGCGCGACACCAAGGCCGGCAAGAAGCTGCCGCCGCTGGTCGATTCCGCGCAGGCCGGCGCCGCCGAAGCGCTCTACGGCATCGGCGCCACGCTGACCCGCCGCGGTGGCGAGGATCTGGCGCTGGTCTATCTGCAGCTCTCGCTCTACCTGCAGCCCAGCCATCCCTTGGCGCTGCTCTCGCTCGCCGATCTCTATGAATCGGTGAAGCGGCCGCAGATGGCGATCAAGGTCTATGAGCGCGTGCCCGCGACCTCGCCGCTGAAGCGCAACGCGCAGATCCAGCTCGCCATCGACCTCGATTCGGCCGACCGCACCGACGAGGCGATCAAGATCCTCAAGGGCGTCACGACCGAGGATGCCAAGGATCTCGAGGCCATCATGGCGCTCGGCAATATCGAGCGCGGCCGCAAGCGGTTCGGCGACTGCGGCGCGACCTATTCGCAGGGCATCGAGGTGCTGACGCCGGGCAACGACAAGGCCAACAGCGTCTGGTACTACTATCGCGGCATCTGCCAGGAGCGTTCCAAGCAGTGGGCCAAGGCCGAAGCCGACATGAAGAAGGCGCTCGAGCTCCAGCCCGACCAGCCGCATGTCCTCAACTATCTCGGCTATTCCTGGATCGACCAGGGCGTGAACCTCGACGAGGGCATGAAGATGATCAAGCGCGCCGTCGAGCAGCGTCCCGACGACGGCTACATCGTCGACTCCCTCGGCTGGGCCTACTACCGCATCGGCAATTACGAAGAGGCGGTGAAGAACCTCGAGCGCGCGATCGATCTCAAGCCGGAAGATCCCACCATCAACGATCACCTCGGCGATGCCTATTGGCGCGTCGGCCGCACGCTGGAAGCCAAATTCCAGTGGTCGCATGCGCGCGATCTCAAGCCCGAGCCGGATGACCTTCCGAAGATCGAGGCCAAGATCGCCAACGGCTTGACCGAGGACAATTCGAATTCTTCGGCCGCGCAGGCGGAGAAGAAGAAGGACGACGGCAAGGGCGGCTAAGAGTGGGTTTGGGGGCTGATCGCCGATGTCGGCGTTGATTGAAGAAGGGCGGGCGAAGGTCAATTTGAGCCTTCGCGTCGTCGGCCGTCGTGCGGACGGCTATCATGATCTCGAAAGCGTGGTCGCGTTCGCCGATTGCGCCGACCGGCTCACGCTGGAGCCCTGCGGCGAGCTGAAGCTCACCACCACCGGACCGCTGGCCGCAGCCTGCGGCGACACCTCCGACAACCTCGTTTTCAAGGCGGCCAAGCTTCTGGCCGAGGCCGTGCCGGGCCTGAAGCTCGGCGCTTTCGCGCTCGACAAGGTGCTGCCCGTGGCCGCCGGCATCGGCGGCGGCTCGGCCGATGCCGCGGCGGCGCTGCGCCTGCTGGCGCGCCTCAACAATCTGTCGCTCGACGATCCACGCATGCAGCAGGTTGCGCTCGCGACCGGCGCCGACGTGCCGGTGTGCCTGTTCTCGCGCGCCTGCGACATGACCGGCGTCGGCGAGCAATTTCTGCCGCTCGCCTTGCCGAGCATGCCCTGCGTGATGGTCAACCCGCGCGTGCCGGTTGCCACCAAGGACGTGTTCCAGGCGCTGGGCCTGCGCAACGGCGAGCTCCTGGTCGGCGCCACCTCGGTCCTCGAAGCGCCGGCCTGGCCGGAGGAGGGGGCCTCGATCGCCGATTGGGTCGAGGTTCTCGAAACCGTCGCCAACGATCTCGAGGCGCCCGCGCTGCGGATCGAGCCCGTGATCGGCGAGGTCCTGGACGCCTTGCGCTCCTCCGCCGGCGTCAAGCTCGCCCGCATGTCGGGCTCGGGCGCAACGTGCTTTGCGATCTATGGCGCAGCCACCGATGCGCATGCCGCCGCCGAGAAGATCCGGCGCGACCACCCCGGCTGGTGGGTGCATGCGGGGACGTTGAGCTAGGTCTGTCCCCGGCGACGGTGCCGTAGGGTGGGCAAAGGCGCGAAGCGCCGTGCCCACCATCTTTCAGATACGGCGACAGGAGCGTGGGCACGCTTCGCTTTGCCCACCCTACGGCAGTGGCGCTAGAGGCTTTCTTCGCCGAGCCCCAAAAACCGCTGGATCTCACCCAGCACCTCCTGCGGCTTGTCGTGCTGCAGCCAGTGCCCCGCGCCGGCGATGGTCTCGATCCGCGCCCGCGGGAAGTAGCGCTCCAGGCCAGTGGCCCTCGCGCCCGCCAGAAAGCTCTCGCCGGCATTGAGCAGCAGCGTCGGGCAGGCGATGCGCGACCACAGTGCGACGTGGTCATCCGCCCAGAGTCGGTGCGGCGTACTGGCGCGCTGATAGGGATCGAACTTCCAGCTAAAGGTGCCGTCCTCGTTCTGCCGCGCGCCGTGCGTGGCGAGATGCAGCGCGAGCTCGCGGGATAGTCGCTTGTTGTGCAGCACCATCTGTGCGGCGGCGTCCTCGAGGGTCGCATAGCGACGCGGCGTGCGGTCGTGCAACTTGTCGAGCTGACTGACCCATTTGTTGATGCGCTCGTGCACGGGCGGCTTCGGCGCATCCGGCAGCATGGTCACGCCGTCGAGGACAACGAGCCTGGTGACGTGCTCCGGGAATGAGCCGGAAAAGATCAGGCTCACCATGCCGCCCATCGAGTGGCCGATCAGGGTGATCTGAGGCGCGGCGATGGTGCGGACGAGCTGGACCAGATCGTAGACATATTCGGTCAGCGCGTAGCTGCCGCCTTTGGTCCAGTCGGAATCGCCGTGGCCGCGCAGATCGGGCGCGATCACGTGGAAATGCGGTTGCAGCGAGCGCGCGAGGGCGTCCCAGCTGCGGCAATGATCGCGTCCGCCATGGACCAGGATGAGCGGCGGCGTGCTCTCGTTGCCCCAGTCGGCATAGTGCAGCCGCAGGCCGTGCGATTCATAGAAGTGGTCTTGCGGGGCGCTAGCCATGTGCGGGCCGCCGCGCCAGCGCGAGCGAGAGGCCGAGGCCCGCGATGAAAACGCCGGAGCCTTGCGTGAGGCGCCGCATCAGCTGCGGCCGTCCGACCAGTTGCGCGCGCGTCGCGGAGGCCATCAGCACCACGACGACATCGGCGAGCGTGTTCAGCGTCACCGAGATCGCGCCCAGCATGATGAATTGCAGCGTGGGGTTCGACCCCGCGGGATCGAGGAATTGCGGAATGAAGGCGAGGAAGAACGCGGCGGTCTTCGGGTTCAGCGCCTCGACCAGCACGCCGTCGCGAAACGCGCGCTTGTCGCCAACCGCCTTGCATTCGAGCGACAGCGTACGGCCGGCGCTGCGAAACGTCTTGATGCCGAGCCAGACCAGATAGACCGCGCCGACAAATTTGACCGCGGTGAACAGTTCCGCGCTGGCCAGGATGATCGCGGAGATACCGAGACTGCCGGCCACGACATGGACCATGCCGCCCAGCGCGGTGCCCGCGGTCGAGGCAAAGCCGCTTGCGCGTCCCTCGGACAGGGTTCGTGCCGCGACGTAGAAAATGCCGGGGCCGGGGATTGCCGCAATGAGGAATGCTGCGGCCAGGAACAGCCAGAAATTGGTTTCGGTCATCCTGTTTTGGTAGCGCAGGCTGCCGCGATTGCAAGGCCCCTCGTTCAGCCCATGCGGCGGAAGATCACGCTGGCATTCACCCCGCCGAAGCCGAAACCGTTGGAGATGGCGTGCTGCATCGGCATCGGCCGCGCGCTGCCCGAGACGATGTCGATGCCGTCGGCGCCCGGATCAGGATTTTCGAGATTGAGCGTCGGCGGCGCGATCTGGTCGCGCAAAGCCAGCACGGTGAAGATTGCTTCCAGCCCGCCGGCGGCGCCGAGCAGATGGCCGGTGGCCGATTTCGTCGCGCTCACGGCGATGCCGTTGTCGCGGCCGAACAGCGCGCCGATGGCGCCGAGCTCGCTCTCGTCGCCGGCCGGCGTCGACGTCGCATGCGCGTTGAGGTGCTGCAGATCCGCGGGCGCAAGCCTGGCCTGCCGCAGCGCGATCTCCATGGCGCGGCGGGCGCCGTCGCCATCGGGCGGACCCGACGTCATGTGGTAGGCATCCGCCGTCGTGCCGTAGCCGACGATCTCCGCGATCGGCGCGGCGCCGCGTGCGAGCGCATGCTCGAGGTCCTCGATCACGAGGATGCCGGCACCTTCGCCCATGACAAAGCCGTCGCGGTCGCGATCGAACGGGCGTGAGGCGCGCGCGGGTTCGTCGTTGAAGCCGCTCGACAGCGCGCGTGCCGCGGCAAAGCCGCCGAGGCTGACGATGTCGATGCAGGCCTCGGCGCCGCCACAGATCGCGACGTCGGCTTCGCCGGCGCGGATCATGCGCGCGGCATCGCCGATCGCCTGTACGCCCGCGGCGCAGGCGGTAACGGGTGTGCCCAGAGCGCCCTTGTAGCCGTATTTGATCGAGACGTGGCCGGCGGCGAGATTGGCGAGGAACGAGGGGATCGTGAACGGCGACAGCCTGCGCGCGCCGCGCTGCTCGGTGATGCGCACGGCTTCGGTCATTGCAGGAAAGCCGCCGACGCCGGAGGCGATGATCGTCGCTGTGCGCTCCAGCGCGCCTGCATCCTGCGGCGTCCATTTGGCCTGCGCGACGGCTTCTGCCGTGGCGAGCAGCGCGAACAGGATGAAGCGGTCCATCTTGCGTTGATCTTTTGGCGCCGCGGCCTGCGCCGGATCAAAACCACCTTCGGCGTCATCGGCCTTGTCGGGTACGAGTCCGGCGATGCGGGCGGGAAGCGCCTGCGCCCATTCGGGCAGGGTGCGCAGCCCGCTTTGGCCGGCGAGCAGCCGGCGCCAGGACAGTTCGACACCGCAGCCGAGCGGCGACACCGCGCCCAATCCCGTCACGACGATACGACGCATGTCAGTCTCCAGCCGGCGCGACGGCCGGGTTCATGGCCTTGAGTGAAGCGAGCCGCCTGCGCATCCCGCGGCTGGCGCGCGGCCCGGGAATGGCGATGGTATTGGCGAGCGTGATCGGCTGCATGTCGGCAGCGTCGACCACGACCGGATCGAACGGGCGTGCTCCGTTCCGGCTTGCCAGCAGGATGGATTCGCCTTTGGGTGCGAGATGCTTGTTGCCCCAGGCGAGCAGCGCCACGATCACGGGGAAGAAATCCCGCGCCTTGTCCGTCAGCACATATTCGTACCGCGGCGGCCGCTCTTGATAGCGGCGCCGGACGAACATGCCGCTCTCGGTGAGATGGGCGAGCCGCCGCGACAGGATGTTCGGCGCAATGCCGAGGCTTTTCGAGAACTCGTCGAACCTCGTCGCGCCCTGGAACGCATCCCGCAGGATCAAAATGCTCCACCATTCGCCGACCGTCTCCACGGCGCGGCCGACGGGGCATTCCTGGATGGAGGGGGATTTGGGCTGCATGACGGGAGGTTAGGGGAGTTACTTGCAAAATGCAAGTCACTGGGTGGGCGGCTTTCCGACTCGGTGGGGCGAGTTGCGGGTCTTGGGGGACGTCGCTGAAAGTTGAATGCGGGTTGGCGAATGGCGCCTGCGCGCCTTGCTCCGTCATTGCGAGCGTAGCGAAGCAATCCAGATTCTCGCCGCGCGGACAGACTGGATTGCTTCGCTACGCTCGCAATGACGGTGTCGAAGCGGTGGCGACGCTATCTCACCAGG
>NZ_LBIY01000071.1:0-53360 GCF_028128625.1 Bradyrhizobium sp. CCBAU 45389
TTACTTCAACCCGCTGCCGTTCCGCGCGGCAGCTTAATTTTGGCGGAAGCTCCACTCATCGACGCGGAATTGCTGTTTAGACAACCGGGACCACCTCACAGGAAGCACACGGGCACGAATGCCAGTGCTCCTGTATGGGTGCCAATCATGGCATTGGCAACGACGGCAGCTGGTTCGAGGTCTCCGACACCTTCTCGATGCGCTGGGCCGGGCGCGAGCTCGCCTGTCGTCTGCTGACGGCCCGATAAGGAAGAATGCCCGATTAGACGCTGACGTCATCGGGCAGCGGAGCACCTAAAGACACTTGTTCGATGGACGCCCAGCGCCTTCGACAAGACTGCGCGCTATCAAGGGTAATTCCTGGACTGATCGCGGCACACCACCCACCCTGATCGGCGCGTCGGTTTCGGGCCTGCCAGCGCAAAGTCATCCACATCGACATGGACGCCTTCTACCTGCTCTGTCGAGCAACGGGATATTCCGGACCTGCGCGGAAAACCGGTCGCAATAGGCGGTTCGGCCGAGCTCGGCGTCATAGCCGCTGCGAGCTATGAAGCCCGTGGGTACGATCTGCTATATCGTCGGTTACAGCCGCGGCGGCGGCAAACTCCGCCGATAACTTTGAGTTTTCTTGGGGATTGAGTTTATCTGCTGCGCGCAAGTCGGAGCTTTTGGTCCATAGTCCTCCTCTCTGGAACCGGAGCACGTTGGCATGACCCAGCTAACTATTGTCATCACTAACTGTAACAGCGTGGATCGTGCCGAAATCAACGTACTGAAAGGTACGCTCAACATCAAATACGGGCCAAACGGCCTTGGCAAAAGTACCTTGGCAAAGGCCGTTGTCAGCCAAATTCGCCGAGATGGTACGCTCGGTGACCTCATGCCCTTCAAAAGCCGAGGCAAGGCGGACGCACCGCCGCCGTCTGTGCAGGGTATTGATGGTCTAGCTTCCGCCCTTGTCTTCGATGAGGATTACGTCCAGCAGTTCGTTTTCCAGAAAGACGAAGTCCTTAAGAACAGCTTCGACATCTTCATCAAAACCCCCGACTATGTCGTTGCGATGGACGCCATCGACGTTCTGCTGGCTGGCGTGAAGCAGACGCTCACCAACAATACAGAAATCGAGCAGACCATTTCCGATTTCAAGGAATTGCGGGATGCGTTCGGCAAATCGAAGCCCGGCAACATTCCGAAGAACAGCAAGATTCATAAAGCGTTCGGCACCGGTAATAAGACCGAAAATATTCCTGAGGCACTGAAGCCCTTCGAGACTTTTATCAAAAGCCAGGAGCCGTCCAAGTGGATCAGCTGGCAGATCAAAGGCAACGAGTATCTAAAGCTGGGCGACAATTGTCCCTATTGCGCCACCCCGCTTGTTGGTGAGGGGCAGAAAGACGCAGCCCTCGCAGTCGAGAAGGAATTCGACGCCACAGCGGTCGGCCACCTCAATGCGCTCAAGGCGGTCATCGAAAGGCTCGGCAAATATTTCAGCGAGAAGTGCTGCGAGAATCTGCAGAAGGTAACGAAAACCAAGATTGACCTGACCGCCGCCGAGGTAAGTTTCCTTACGAGCCTCAAGGCCGAGATCGACGGCATGATCACCCAGCTGGAAGGTCTCCGGGCCATCTCCTTTTTCTCTCTGCGAGACGTGGACCAAATCCGTGAGAAGATCACCCCGCTGAAGATCGACCTGGCGCTCATGGACAAGCTCGATTCCCCAGGGACCCGGAGCATCATAGATCCTGTCAATGCGCAGCTTGAAGACCTGCTTACGAAGGTTGGCGACCTGACCGGAAAGGTCAATAAGCACAAGGCGAAGATCAAGAAGGCGATAGAGGCCAACCAAGTCAGCATCAACTCGTTCCTGAAGTCCGCCGGGTACAAATACGTCGTTGAG
Organism: Bradyrhizobium sp. CCBAU 45389; assembly: GCF_028128625.1. Lineage (NCBI taxonomy): Bacteria > Pseudomonadati > Pseudomonadota > Alphaproteobacteria > Hyphomicrobiales > Nitrobacteraceae > Bradyrhizobium > Bradyrhizobium sp. CCBAU 45389. The sequence goes on from NZ_LBIY01000071.1 coordinate 1,901, forward strand.
ATCGTTCCGGAGGAACAATCCTACAAAATGAAGCTGGTGCACCAGGATCTGGCCGGTCATCTGGAAGCTGCGTCCAAGCATCTGAGCTACGGCGAAAAGAACGCCTTCGCCCTGGTTCTTTTTATGCACCAAGTGCTGAGCGAAAGTCCGGATTTGGTGGTACTGGACGACCCCATTTCGTCGTTCGATAAGAGCAAGAAGTTCGCCATCCTGCACGAGCTGTTCCAGGGCAAGGCTAGCCTGAGAGGGCGGACCACGCTTTTGCTGACCCACGACATCGAGCCCGCCATCGATGTTATCAAAAGTACCAAGGAGGTGTTTCAGGGGGCAAAACCATCGGCATCTTTTCTTTCTTCGCGCGGCGGCATTGTGAAAGAAGTGCCGATCGCAAGGGAAGACATCCAGACCTTTGCCAGGGTCTGCAGGGCTAACATCGCCGCGCTGCAGGACCCGATCCTGCAGGCCATTTATCTCCGGCGCGATTATGAACTGCGTGATGAAGTGGGCGTGGAGTACAATCTGTTGGCAAGCCTATTCAAGGGCCGCGTCGTTCCCACGCTGCAGACGGCAACTGAAAACCGGAACATGACCCCGGAAGAGAAACAGGCAGCAGAGGAAAGTATCCGAAAAGAGCACCTACCAGGGTTCAGCTATGATGCGCTGGTCGCCGAGGTGAACGACGCGAACGCCATCCGCGCCAAATTCGCGGCCACGGATGTCGGCTACGAGAAAATCCAGCTGTTCCGGATTTTCAACATCGAACACGACGATGATGTGATCCGGAAATTTATAAACGAGTCGTACCACATCGAGAATGAGTACGTGATGCAGCTCAATCCGCATAAGTTCGAGAGCATCCCCGAGTATGTTATTGATGAATGCGTTCGCATGCTGCCACCTATCCAATAGACCTTGCGGAGTTGACCGGTGCTAGCAATTCATTGACATCGACCTCGAAAAGCTCATTGCTGATCGCGAGAAGCCTTAGGGGTATCCCGGAGGGGCTTGGCAAATCTCCGATTAGGAAGTTGCCGTGTGTGCTATGATAGTTTTTTCTTTCGGCACGATGTTGAATGAACGGGAATCGATGCGTGCCTTGATCGTGTTCGCACTCGGATGATGGATCGTTACTAATCTTCTTACTTCCTCGAAGGTGGTATTGCATTCAGCTCCAAGAACGACCTCGGTCAGTTTTAGCCGACTATCGAAGGGATAGAAATGCAGGCCGCCTTCTTGGGAGGTCAGGTGCACCAAATCGAGAAGCGCGCGCCACGTCTTGCTCGTATCTCCAGCTTTCGTATTTCGTGTAAAGCAAGGCGTCTAAGATCTCGCCGTCGTCTTTGGTGCGGGCTTCTACGTCGCCAAGACGTGCCTTGCGATAAGTGACCTTTCTCGCGAAGCCGTCTTCGACATCAAAACGTAGGCAAATACCGCGGTGCCTATCCCCGTAGTGCGCCCACAGCACTGGATTCGTCCAGTCTTCGCTAAAACAGAGCAATCCGCGCTCATCGTTCAGCTTGTTGTTATTCTCTTCAAGGCCAAGCCGAATTTCAGCCCGCAAAGTTGTGCGAGCCAGCAGTTCGAAGGGATCGTTCAGAGACTTGAACCTAGCAACCTTCAGTCGACTGAACACGATGTTGCTGATCGCGTATTCTGCGGAAGTCAGATGGTACAGACGCCGAAATCCATCGGGTGGGGGAGGAACCACCGCAGCGCTTCCCATATCTCGTGAGTATCCTTTGGCGATCCAAAGCGGTCTCAAGTGTTCATTGTAAGCCATTTCTCGTAGCCAGTCCCGTTTGTAAGGTGCTGACACTGTTCCGCAACCCTTTGGCGAGTGCAAGCACTGGTGTAGCAACAAGGCTTTGGACGGCGCCGGCAAGGCCTTTGACCCGCCGCGGCTCAGGAGCGCCCTTCCGCAGCGCAATCAGCGCTTTGACAGCGAAGGAAGACCAAATGACAAAGAACAGGTTAACCGCTGGCGCGACCATGAATCAGATCGTTAACGGCATTCCGGCCGGTGGCGGCAAAGTAGATCGATCGCTGGTCCTTGCCAAAGAAAGGAAACCTAAACGCCGTGGGAGGTCGATCCGGATTTTGATGCCTTCCCGAAGAAGCATTTCGCCGCCAACAACTTCATTGGGCAATCCTGCGACACAACAAAGATGCTCCGGCGGAGATGCTGCCGACGTTGCGTTTAATCGGTCAGATCAGACAGAAGATCAAGGCGTCGGGCGCGCAACTGCCTCGCCTTCACGAGCCGCGCCTAAGGAGTCGACGATGAGCGTGCGTTTGCTATCATGTCGCTGAACGACATGGGCTCTCTTCACTGGAGGGAGCCCGGACGCGCTACCTCTTTATCTCGAGGGGAGCTGACGCAGCCGGACGCCTTCAAGAAGGTCATACACACGATGCGGAGTGCCAAGACGGCACTAAGCGCCGACATTGGCATGATCGCAATCGACACGTTCGCCAAACTCATTGCTGCTGGAGGCGGGGACGAGAACAGCGCCAAAGATCAGGGCGCCGTCTTTGCCAATCTCCAGCGCGTGAAGGACGTCACTGGTGCCTATGTCGCTTTGATTGGGCATACGGGCAAGGACGAGAGCCGCGGAATGCGGGGATCGAACGCCGCGCCGGGAGACTTCGACGTTGAGGTCAGGATCTCAGGCGAGGACATCAGGACGGCGCAGTGACGAAGGCGAACGACGCTCCGGAGGGGCCACTTTTCTCGTTCAAGTCGGAGGTGCATGATTTCGGCACCGACGAGGATGGCGATCCGGTCACTGTGACATTGTGAGCAGCACCCAGGTTCAATCCGGGCAGGTTGCTGCGAATGAGCCGAAGCTTTCCACCAACCAGCGCGTGACGTTCCGGCTGCTGGCGGAGGCTGGGCCCCGGGGCTCAGTGTGGAGGCCTGGAGCGATGCTGCGCGAGACCAGGGCATCACCAGCAAGCAGCGCCTGTATGAGCTCCGCATGGCGCTGAAGCACAAGGGCTTGGTCCGGGAATACGCCGGCGTCTGGAAGGTGAACCATGCCTAGCCTTGGCACGGCTCACCTTCTCAGACCTATCGTCAGTTGGGATCAAGGCGGGACCATTCCAAAATCAACTGCCCGGTTTCCCCGGGAACGAATGCAAACAATCTATCGGTTTCACCAGGTTTTGCCACACCGAACGACGTGCCATAGCGCTTGCCGTTCTTGTAAACGGCATATTGATAGGCGTTGTACCGGTCGGGGCTATTGTTGCGGACTGTCCAAAGATCCACTCCGCCGCCCGCATCGTAGTGATACAGCGTGAGATAACGAGCGCCATCATCAGCGCCGTCGGGCGTCCAACCCTTTACCCAATCTATCGCCATGAAATCGCCTGGAAATGCGACGGGACGCTCCTCGCCATGCTCCAAATGAAAGACGCGGTCTAGGATGTGTCTTCCAGCGCTATAGTTGGACACGCCGATGGTATGACTCGCACCGCAAGAGTTGAGGAGTTTCGGGTTGGTCGTGCCCAGATTTGTCCAATCAACGCACGCAGGGATGGATTTCTCGACAAACTCTGTCGTCAGGCTGGGTTGTTCAACCGCCGGTTTTTGCTGCCCAAAAGCGCTAGATGCGACGAACGTGCTAGCAACTACAATGATCGAAAGCTTCCCAAAAGACATATGCGCTCTCCCTGAAATCGAATTGCATGCTACCCTCCCACAACCGCAATTATCGATCAATGTGCGTCGCAGCGCCACGGGTAACGGTAACGGTCCGGTCTTCCCTATAGGGCCCTATAGGGGGAGAACCGTGACGTTGCTTCGTTACCGAGGTAACGCGTGACCAGCTTCGTGACCGTGACGTTATCGCTCGTTACCGTCATGCTTCCATTTGGGGCAAGATGTCGCTCCCGTCGGCGGCGAGGCCATACATTGTCGTGTCGTTTATAGATCAATGACTCGCAGTCCTGGACGAACTCCTTGAGCATGAAGTATCCTCACGTGTTTCAAAAAAATCGCGGTCTAGCCATGATCGGTACACTGCGGAAATCAGAACGGCAACTTCCAAAGGAAGTAGAGAAGCCCAGCGACGGCACCCCAGAAACTTATGCCGCGGACTACGAAAGCGAGCACCATGTCTTAGCCACCTGAGCGCCCAGGCCGCTGCGCTGTGCCGATTTCATCGATCGCGTCCGCCAGCCCTTCTAGGAACACTCGGTGCCACGCATCATCATCGGGCAGCTCCCACTCGGGAAGGCTGGCGAGGTATCTGGTCAGAGCGATAACGCCCGCGATCGTGGTTGGCTTTGAACGGATGAGCACATTTGCATGCTCCGTGAGAGCCAGGTTCCTTTGGCCGCTGATTTCGTCGGCGGCAAAAAAGTCGCCAACATCCTCGAGCTTGGCTGATACCGACGCCGCCGCATCGTAGTGTGCGGACAGCTCGCGATGACGCTCAATCACTACGAAGATCGGATCCCGATCTTCTGCAGCAGCCGACTCGGTGGAAATTTCTTGCGATGGCAATGATTGGCCCCGGGCAAATAGCGGACTGACGCTAGCATAGTGGCCACGGCGATTATCAGCGTAGGGAGGCTCTCTTGCGCTGCCTTTCTGCTCAATCAGCTAAGGATCAGACGAGGTCCACACTCGCTCGGGCTTGGTGGGCTCGACCTATCAGTCGACAAGTTCTATCGGAGACGCAAACGGTCAGCGAGTGCTTCGCGGTGAGTTAGAACAGGTCGGTGACAGGCTGGGCGCATGCGGTTCTTCACGGTCGATGCCCGGCAGCGTCAATCCCGCCAAGGGGGATCTGCTGCAGGCAGAGCTGGCTGATCGGCTTTTTGTTCCGCCGAAAGTGTTTTTGCCTCCGCCGGCGGCTCTCACGCGACGCAGCCGAAGATAATCGCGGTTTGAATTGATCTTGGAAGCCCGACCAGGTCGGGCTTTTTCAATAGGCACCTCGAGCTAGTCTCTGGCGGCCTCGGTTTGTGCTAAACACACCTGCTTCGACCTGAGGGACGGGATTTTTCTCAGTGACCGTCAATCTCTCGCATGAGTGCCACCTGCCGTATGACAGTGTGAAGAAACCGCATTTCGTCGTCGGTCACGCGCCGGTTGAAGTAGAAGCAAAGCGTCTTCTCGTTTTCGGCATCGCGGCCGGCGGCAGGGCAGCGCAGCGGCTCCTTTTTCGCGCCGCTGACAAGCCGCAGTGCAGGCCGCGAGTGCGGTGTTTCGGTCTTGGAGGTGTCTGGCACGGGACGGGCTCTCTCAACGCGTGGGCGAAGCTACTGGCGAGTTTTTGGGCAGGCGGCAGGCGCGCTTCTCCGCATCCACAGCGATCGCGGAGAGCGTTTCGTTCTGATCAATGAGCAGAGAGATAGCCTTCGTGGACCAGTCCTCGTAGGTCAGCGTGCCGGAGTTCCACAAGAAGACAAGCGCGCGGGCGACCGCGTTATGGCGCGATAGTTCCTGCAGTTTGCGGTAAAGCTCGGCGTTCATTTGCTCGGGCATGATCTTCTCTTCGTCGAGGCCGTGTCGGTGGTTATCAGTCAACGCTAAGCTCGAGCGCGCAATGCCTCGAGCCTGTTGCCCCCATCGCACCAGTGGTCCCGATCTTTCGTGATGTCGCGCTCGGCCCGATCGGCGACCGACACGCGCTCACGGAGGGGCTTTTAACATCGCCACCAGTGCGATAATCGGCGCCGATCGGCCACTTTCTGCCGTCTTTCTGCTTGATCAGCAGAGGGTTAACAAACCCAGGCGCGAGTAGAGCGGAGGCGACTGCGACATCCATAATGCAGCTGCCCGGCGAGCGGCGGCAAAAGTTAGCGCCGACGAGGTCTTTGGCACCCTCGCGAATCTGGCGGACCCCGAATGTGCGCTTTCCGGCGAAATGATCCGCAACTAGGACGGAAAACGGCGCGCTTTCTATGCGATCCTGCGTCTCGATCCCCTCCAGGATCAAGCGGCTGCGAGGTCCGGTTGGATTCGCCTCCATTGCCGGGCCTCGCTTCCGCCCAGTAGCGGAAGCGCTAGATATCTGGCTGTTCAGCCGGCGCCAGGCCTCATTGTCGGCGTCTATGTGCGAGACCGCCAACCGTCCAACCGATTTTGGAAGCCGGCGCGGGGCTTAGCTCGACGATCCGAGCTTCACCGCTCCGATCTTCGCCAACCTCTTCGCCGACGAGGAAGGTGAGGGCCAGCCTGATCTGGTCCCGTCCCAGCCGTCGCAACGGCGACTGACCCGATGCAAAAATGCCTCGCCCCGTTAGTCCGGGCGAGCATTACCTTGCGCAGGAGCCGGCCGCGATCTTGCGGCAGCGTCGTACCACGACCATGCGAGCTTCGCAGGATGGACGCACTGATTCCGTCAAGGAACTTCAGTCGCAGGCGACCGAGGGCGCGTCGTCGTGCTTGAGGTGCCGCTTTCGGACATTATAACTCACCAGCCAGATCACGCCGACTGCGATCGGCACGAAGGCTGCGGTCAGGAACGAGGGCTCTACTCGCAGTCCGACGTCATGCGCGCCCTTGGCAAGATAGCTAAACAAGCTGACCACATAATATCCTATCGCCCCGACCGATAATCCTTCGACCGTGCACTGCAGCCGAAGTTGCTGTCTCGCGCGCTCGTTGATGGCCTGCAACAGGTCACGATGTTGTCGTTCGATTTCGACGTCGACACGGGTTCGCAACAGATCGGCGGCACGCGCGAGCTTGACCGACAGAGCGGCCTGACGATCCTCTACGGTCGCGCAGGTTCGCATTGCGGGCGCCATGCGGCGCGCCAGAAACGACGACCAGGTTGGATAACCCGAGACATCGTTGCCTTCAATGATGGACAGTCGCGATTGGACCAGCTCGTTGTAGGCCCTGCTGGCGCCGAAGCGAAACAGGCTGCCGGTGGCGCCTTTTTCGAAGGAGGCGGCCAGCCCCGTCAGCTCGGCAAGCAGATGGTTGTTGAACTGCAGCCCCTCACCGCTTTGCATTTTTTCGAGCGCCTCAACAAGACGGCGGTCGATGCGATCGACAGACGGTGCAAGCTCAAGGGCCGCCGACAGGCCAAGGAGGGCCAACGGACGGTAAGTCTCGATTTCCAGGAGCCGTTGCACCAGCGCTCCGAGATCGTGCGATGTCAAGCCGTGGTCGCAGACGAGGATGTTCGTGAAGCCTTTTTCGTCCACGCGGAAGTCTGAGGCGGCAACGCCTGCGCCGCTCTTTGTGGCAACCATGGCCAGGCTGTTCTTGTCGAAAATCTGTTCGGCGCGCTTGGTCGGCGAGGCGCACCGTTCCACTTCTAACCTGATCGCAACTAGCAACTGTCCGGTCTGCCGCAATGCGCGGATCAGCGATCGGACGGTGCCATCAACTTTGTCAAATTGGTGTGCGGCAGGACCATTTGCGTTAGTCCAGATCCAGGTAAATGTCGTAAATTCCGAATGCTGCTCCCAGCGCAGCGTAGCGGGCCCGATGACAATCTGATGAAGTTTCGCCGATTGCTCAGGCGGTGGAAGATTGCGTTCGAGGCAAAAATCGATAAAACGGCAGCGATCGCTTGTGGCCGCCTCACCCTGCGCAAGAAAAGCCAAATGGATCACGCTGACGGGCGAGACAAGGCCCGCGAAAGGGCGCGCGTGCACTTCGCCGAGTACCGCGTGGCGTTGAGGATGTGGTGTGAAGGTTCGCAGATCCATTTCATCGATCATGTATTGACGCCTCGTGAGCTGGTAACCGTGAGGAGGTGGGAAGCAATGGCGGTGCTGGGAAACGGTTAAGCAGGAGTGTCTCTCGTTCTCCCAGTGGGGTGCAGACAGAAGACCTCCGGTGCGGCAACCGTATTGTCGATTGACGGAATGAGGCTCAAACGCGACTCTCAACTTGGTCCCGGCGCAAAACTGCTTGACGCGGAGAGGCGGTGCAGGATTTGGGCCAGCACCGTAGAAGGGGGCGGCCCCACGCTTTTCGGGGCGCAATGTGGCTTTCGAAAACAGTCGGAGACAGTTTCGAACATCGAGCGCGCTTGTAATCTGACAGGATGCGCACGTGGCGCAGGCCGCCGGGAATTGCCTGTTTCGCACGGTGATCGCTAGTCAGGCGGCTGCTATACCTGAGACGCCATACTGTGGTTGGATTGACCATGCAGAGGCCGGAGACTGATCGCGCCCAACACGTTCAAGGCGTCATCATTTCGAAGGTCGCCAAGGATCCTGTTTGTGGCTTCAGGGCTCGGCCGGGATCTGACACCAACCCACTCAAGCTCCTTAGCCAGGGGCGGGCCAACCGAGACGGCGTTATTGATTGCGGATCGCCTTCATGGAAGGCTGTACGGTCAAGCGATGGAGCACGAGGGGAACCGCTCTGAGCTCTTCGATCAGTGTGCCGCAAGCAGGGCAGTGGTAGCTTCCTTGGATGCCACGTTCGGACGTAAGCTCAAGACGGCGGAAGCCGGCACCGCATTCCGAGCACGTCACATCACTCTTTTTCATGCGTGCCCTCCTCGCGATGGCAGCCGTCACATTTGTTTAACATGCGCTTAGTTACCGCGCATCTCCCTGGGACGCCATTCAAGGACAATCAACATTGCGGATTTGCTGTCGCCTGCGCCTGTCGGCAAATGGTAGTCGTACAAATCGGACACCGACAAAAAATTGCGCTCGGTTGTAGAGCGCTCCTTCGTAGAGGTTCAAACCATCGTGCGAAGCTTCTCGTCGTCATCCTGACACCGACAACCGCTTTTCGTCGTATTCTGGCTGCTCGTCGCGGATTTCCTGCGTTGTGAGGAAGAAGACGGTCACGCGTGGTCGAAAGGATCCGCTATCGATCAGCATGATCGCGCCGTCCGTTTAAGTATGAATTAAGCCAAGCTGGATTTGATGCCGCCCGGGCAGGAAGCTTAGGTCAGCGGGGCGTGTGATGAGTGCTGCCAACGAGCAATCCGCGGGATCGGATACGAGGCTGTTCAATGACATGCCGGTCTTGCGGCGGAAGTGGCAGGCTGCGCTCAAGCCCGGCGAGACGCTTCCCCGCTACGAAAATGTGCTGCTGGGGAGCCTTGGGCGGCTTGCCGATCATCTTGTGCTGCTCCGGTGTGACAATGGCGCGTTTGCGGTTTCGCGCACTGGCCGCTATGTGCAGAATTGGTTGGGCGATGCCCGCTGGGACATTCCGCTGGATGCGTTGCGTCCAGATTGCGCGACAGCCCTCACCGGGGCGGCCTCAAATGCGATTGCAAACAGCCATCCCTATCTGGCAACCGCTCATTGCGTGCACGCCGGCATGGTACGGACCTACGACGTGCTGGCTCTGCCCACCTTATCGCGTTGGGGCGGTACACTGGTCGGCGTCTATGTCAACGAGCGGGCCACAGAATACAATTTGATCGATGCAATCTTTTGCAAGACCGACCATGGCGTCATCTCCCTGTCAACCGTTCGCGATCCCGCAGGCAGACCATTTGATTTTCAAGTTGTGCACCACAACGAGGCAGGGGCTAGGCTCCTCGGTGTGGAAGAGGGCTGCCTGTTGTGGCAGCGCCTCAGCAATTCAGACCATCTGCTCTGTTCGCATGAGATGATAGAGCGGTTGGGCGCCGCGGTCGCGAATGAATTCGGTGACCAGTTCGAGGTCGAATACGGTGATCAGAGCCTGCGCTTGCGCCTCAGTGCCTTCGGCATGCTCGCGAGACCTTCCTGCGAATGAAAGTTCAGGAGATCTGGCCAGACGACGAGCGGGTCAGCTATACGCGGGCGCTGCGGGACGCCGGCGATATCTATCAGTCCGAACACCCCTGGCGCCATGTCAAGGCTGATGGCACGGAGATTTCTGTGCTGACCTTTGGGCGACGCCTGATGATTGAGGGGCGCGAAGGGTATCTGGTCGTGGTGGTCGACATCACCGAACGGCGCAAAGCCGAGGCCCGTATCGCCCATATGGCACTTCACGACGGGCTGACCAACCTCGCCAACCGCGCACTCCACCAGAGGTGGCTCGAGGAGGCGCTTGAAAGGGCTAATGCAGCAGGTAACAGCGTCGCGGTGCTGTGCATCGACCTTGACCTCTTCAAGAACGTCAACGATTCGTTCGGACACCCCATCGGCGATCACATGCTCGAGCAGGTGGCCGACCGGCTACGGTCCAGGGTCGCCGGAAACAATCTGGCGGCACGGCTCGGTGGCGACGAATTTTCGATCATTCTCACGGATGATACCTCGCCGACGCATGTGAGCCAATTCGCGGCCGACCTGATCAGGACGTTGAGTGCGCCTTACGAGATTGACGGCAATCAAGTCATTATCGGTGCCTCGGTGGGAATCGCGCTGTCACCAGGCGATGGCACGACCAGTGCCGAACTGATGCGTAATGCCGATATGGCGCTCTATCGCGCCAAAGAGGATGGCCGCGGAACGCATCGCTTCTTCGAGAGGGAGATGGATCAGCAGGTGCAGCGGCGGCGCGAGATGGAGCTTGATCTGCGCCGTGCCTTTGCGGGTCACGAATTCGAGCTGCACTATCAGCCCCTGGTTGATATCGCGAGCGACAAGATCTCTGGCTTTGAGGCGCTTCTGCGCTGGCCGCACCCAGAGAAGGGCATGATCTCGCCGGCCGAGTTTATTCCCCTTGCGGAGGAAATCGGACTGATCGGGCCCCTCGGAGAATGGGTGCTGCGCGATGCCTGTAACGAGGCGGTAAAGTGGCCTTCGGAGATCAAGGTTGCGGTTAACCTGTCCCCGGTTCAATTCCGTAGCCGCAATCTGGTTCAGGTGGTGATTTCAGCGCTGGCGAAGTCCGGCTTGGCGCCGACGCGGCTCGAGCTTGAAATCACCGAATCTGTGTTTCTGGCGGAGACGGAGGCAAATCTTGGGATCCTGCACCAGCTCCGCGAACTCGGCGTCTCCATATCGCTGGATGACTTTGGAACGGGCTATTCCAGCCTCAGCTACTTGCGCAGCTTTCCCTTCGACAAGATCAAGATCGATCGCTCCTTTGTGAAGGATCTGGCGAAACGCTCCGATTGCGGGGCCATCGTGCGGGCGATCTCGGGCCTCGGCCGGAGCCTCAACATCACGACGACAGCGGAAGGGGTTGAGACCACGGAGCAGCTCGATTGGCTTCGTGCCGAGGGTTGCAACGAGGTGCAAGGATTCTTGTTCAGCGGCGCCAGGCCAGCCACCGAAGTGGGGCAGCTGTTGGTTCGCTTTGGCGCAAGGGCGTCCAAGGCGGCATGAATTGCCGATCCCGCAGGAACAGGTTCGTCAAATCGAGGGCTCGCAAACCGAACACGATCGCCACGAGGTTGTCCGAAGCCATCATTGGCGCGCACGAGTTGATCTTCAACACTTCTCGCGCGCCTTGACTGCGGAAGTGCGTCGCGTGGACGTCAATGGGGTACTTCAGCGCTCCTCTGGGCGGCAGCCGGCACAAGATGCACGATCCGATACCCATTCTGATGCAGGTACCGCAGGAACGCAGGCAGCATGGCCGCCGTCCGCGTCTGCGCATCATGCAGCAGAATGATGCCCTTACGAGCGGCCTTGAGCCGCTCGATCAGGATTGTGAGCTCCCGCTCTGGAGTTATGTTCTCCCAATCGCTCGCCCAAAGGTCAGCTCCGAACACGACAATTCCGCGCGCCTGCAATAGATCGAGCGTCGCAGGTGTCGCGTCGAAGTAGGGGAACCGGAAGAACGGTGTCGAGGGCATTTTGGTGGACACACCGTTAAGCGCCATTTCGACGGCGGCGATACCGCGCTCGATGTCCTCTTTCGCCTGCTCGAACGGGATTTTCGACATCATCGAATGCGACCAGCTGTGGTGCGCTACGGTGTGGCCCTGGGCGGCCATACGCCGCACGAGCTCGGGAAATTCAGCCGAGGATCGGCCGACCAGAAAGAACGTGGCTCGCGCGCATTCCTGTGCGAGCGCAGCCAGCACCTTATCCGTGTTCGGCGGCCGCGGTCCGTCATCGAAGGTGAGGACGACTTCATGGTCCGCCAGAGGAAGCGTCTCTGGAAAGTTCTTCAGCCCCACCCGGGGGAAGAGCGCGGCATCGACAGCGAGCACCCGCGTCGTGCCGAGCGCATCCCGGCGATTGCAGCTAGAGGCGTCTGTCACGGCAGTACCGGCGAGCAACGCCAGCCCAGCGCAGCCGATGCGAAAAGCTAATCTAGGCAGGCGCAACTCTGTCATTGCGCGTTAGTGCGACCTCGATTGTTGGTGAGGCCCGTGGTGCTTGGCAGACTATCTGATCGGCATCGCCGGATATCGGCGCATCGAGGGTATGTCGTGCGCAAAAACGTCGTCGAAGTCCATTATCCGCTCGAACCGCTCCTGCCGCCTGTCTTGCTTGGGCTGGAGGCAGGCGACTTGGCTCTTCGCGCAGGAACGCGACCGGGTGGGCGCGGAACCAACCGCCAACCGCATCGATGGCGGCGGGTTCGGCCGAAGGCCATCCGCTCTAGCTTCCAACGTCCTAGGCCAAGATCTACTGATCGATGATGGTCGCCTGTGCGTTCGCGTTAAGACGCTGCTCCGCGACAGTCTCGAGGCTGAGGTAATCGTTGGCGGCAAAATCTTCAAACCATAAGGGCGTTAATCTCCCTGTGACGATCTTGGATGTGTCTCCGTTTACTCCAAAAGACCGAGCGGACTTAGAATTGGGCCTTCGACTCGGCGTCGATTGCGTCGCGCTGTCGTTTGTGCAGCGACCGGGAGATCTCATCGAGGCGAGGGGCCTGATTGGAGATCGGGCAGGCCTCGTCGCGAAGACGAGAAGCCGGTTGCTCTCGATCGGGTCGGCGACATCATCGGCTTGTCTGACGCGGTCATCGTGGCGCGGGCGATCTGGGCATGGAATACCCCACGAAGGCGTCCCGGGTCGGCAGAAGGAGCTGGTGGGAGCCTGCTGGCTGGCGCGGGACGCGTCATCGTGCAGACTCATTTTCCCCGGGTTCGAGTTCATCCCTGCGACGGCCGCTGTCGTCAGATCATCCGTTTAGCTCAACACGACGATGAAGCTGCTGAGTCTCTAACAGGCGCATAGCGCACGTCCGCGGATGAAGCGAACGTGCTGCTGGTGCTGTGGCGAAGCTGATCAGATTGTAGAGCATTGCTTCGCGGAAGTCTTGTACTTACGTTCGATCAGCGCCGCGCATGAGGATTCTTGGTCGCGGGCTGCTTTGGTCTCGATAGATTACCGGAAGGCACTAGGGAGGAACGGTCCGCCTCAACTACTTGCGCGACGATGCCTCGTGCTAAAGCATTAGCCGTTTCGAACCGAGCTATTCCACGGCGAATGCGAGCCCTTTCAGAAAAAGTCATAGTTCGTTTTACCTTCTGTCCAGTCCGCAGCAGTACGTAATCAAGCACCGATTTGTTATGCTCAGCCATCCTGGCCGCGGCAATCCACCCGTGAGGCAAGCGTGCCTCACGCTTGATGCACCAGTACGGCGCGCGGTCTTGCCTTCCGCACCAGAGGGCGACTCGAATTGAGATGTTGACCGATCCATTCACGCGCAAGTAACCCGCCCGAGAGACGGTTCGGCCGCCGGCCTTTTTGATGACGGTGGCAATTTGCGAGCCCAGCTTGGCCTTTTGCTCGGCCCACAGCGGACGCGACTCAAGGAATTCATAGTTTCGCTTGGGAGTGTAGCCGATTAGCCGGTACACGTTCATCATACTGCCGAAGTGAGTTTGATAGGTGGAGGCGCAGGGAAGGCCTACCGTGCTGGCGATGATAGCAGAGCTCAGACGTCCTTCCTTGACCAGCGTTTTGCGTAGTCGGGCAAGCATCTCCTCTTCATTGAGGTCGACACGCCGCTCCTCAATGATGTTCTTTGCTTTTAGGAAGGTGTCGCGTTCAATGATCGGCTCGATACATCCCTCGCTGGTGATCCAAAGCTCGGGAGGATTGCAGGTGGACTTCCGCCGTAGCTTACGTGATCGACGGTTAAACGTCATGTTCCCAATGTAGTTCTCGTTTCTAAGCACCGTGTTAACAGCTGCACGCGTCCACCGACGTCTTGTGCTCGTGAGTATCTCCTTCCGGTTTAGCTCCCGCGCGATAATCGCTTCCGACTTTACTTGCAGAAATCGCTCGAAGATCCACTTCACCACGGCTACTTCGGCGGGGATGCCAGGTCGCAGTCGGACGTGATCAGTCGCGAGGTACTTCTGATCGCCGTTCTTCAGCACGCCGCGAGACTGCTGACTCTGGTCGACAAGCTCTCGCAGAAGAGCATAACCAGGGCGACCTCCGAGCTTGAAGCCAAGTCGAGCGAACCGGCATTGCGCGGCGTGAACCTTTGTCGAAAGCTCACGACTGTACTCCGCTGCCATTACGCGCTTGATGTTCTTGATGATGCTGGAGAGCAGGCTGCCATCATTATCAAATTGCTCAGCACAATACACGATATTGATGCCTGCCTGTTTGCAGACGAATTCGTAGTACGCGCTCTCGTCAACGTCCTGAAAGCGGCCCCAGCGGCTCACGTCATAAACCAGAATATGACCAAAATCGACTTCCCCTGTTTGAACGTCCTTGATGAGCTGGATAAGGCCGGCCCTGTTCTTGATGAGAAGGCCGCTCTCTCCCTCGTCGCGGTAGGTCCGTACAATCGTCAGGCTATGGGCGTGAGCGTATGCTGCAATCACAGCAGCCTGATTCTGAATCGAGTATTGCTGCCGTTGTGTCGACATGCGAACGTATTGTGCCGCTCTCTGATCGAGCTGTGATCGTGCCGGACGAGCCTTATAAATGTCGAGGGCGTTCGCCATTATTCTCGCTCCCCCAAGGTTACACAGCTGCAAATCAAACATCTCTCGGATCTTTTCAGCAAGAATTAATTCGATTCAAAACGAGGGTGCTCTGGCCGTCGATTCACTTGTGCGACCGCCTCTCTTCGTAGTGCGCGTCCCAAGGAGCGTGTTCGAAACCCTCTACAATGCCGAAGGATGGTGACCGCGCGAGGGGCAAAAGTAGCTTGCCTTCGGCGTTGCGTGCCTTGGGGTGTTTTGCGATGCTGCCGAAGCTTTGCGGAAGGGCAAGGCCATCGAAGGATCGGGGCAGTCGAAAGGCCGCTTTCGGCGTCGTGAAGAGCAGAGGATGGCAGCCTTAAACGTCATTGGCCATCACCATCCCGACTATTTGTCCGACTATTTCACCCGCGTTCGTTGCATTTCCATCAGGTTGTTTCTTGTGCAAAACTGGTTCGCTTAGAGGGAGCTGAATTGACCACGTTCTGCAAGTAGAACGCTCATGAGGACAGCGGTCGAGGGCGCGGCGCCATTTCCGAGTCGAGGATTAGTCGACCATCGAGACGCCCGTCCAGCCGCTTTACGTATTCTGAAGCTTCCTCCATATGCGCCTTCATGAGCGCGCGCACGCGCTCGCTGCTGACGCCTGCCGAAGTAGCCACAAGTTCCATGAAGTGCGCCGATTCGCCGACGACGTGACGGTGTTGCGTCGAGGCGCGTCGGCCCCGTCGCCGATTTGACTGATGACGCTCTGGCAGAAGCTATGATCGGAGAGCCCGTCAGCAAGATGGTGCAGCACGCGCCGAAATCACCGCCGAAGTCCGATATTATCCTCGCCATCAGCGACCTCCGCGTGAACGGCGACAATGGTCTTCCCTCTCGCTCGAGGTGCGGGCAGGCGAGATTGTCGGGATTGCCGGGGTATCCGGAAATGGTCAGTTGGAGTGGTCGAGGCCCTGATGGGGCAGCGGGATCGCAGCGGTAAAATGACCGTCTCCGGCTCGCCGTTCAACGGAACGCGACAGGAAATCGCCCGCCTCGGCGTCTATGGACTGCCGCAAGAGCCCCTGAAGAACGCCTGCATCGATCGCATGTCGCTGGCCGAGAACCTTGCCCTGCGCAATTTCGATCGGGTGCCGCTCTGCCGTGGTATCGCAATGAACTACGGCGCGCTCGCAGAGCAGGCCGAGAGGCTGGTCGCACAATTTCGTGTCAAGGCTCCTGGCCTGAACGCAAGCATGAGCGCGCTATCCGGTGGCAATGTTCAACGCGCCGTGCTGGCGCGAGAGCTCACCCAGGACGTTCGATTGCTGGTCGCGTCAAATCCGACGTTCGGCCTTGATTCGCAGCGTGCGAAGAAACGTACCGCCGGATCGTCGAGGCACGGAACGGCGGAGCCGCAGTGCTGCTCATCTCGGAGGATCTGGACGAGTTGCTTGGCTTGGTCGACAGGGTCCTCGTCATGAGCGCGGGTCGCATCGTCCATGAAGTGTCAGCCGAGGGCGCCGACAAGCGCGTGATCGGCAAATACATGGCGGGAATGAAAGCGGCCTGACTCGAGGTGCGCGTCGGATCAGAATCTAGAAGGAGACGTTCGTGGTCACGCAGATCAATCATTTCATCGATGGCAAGCAGGTCCCGGGTAGCACCGAACGAAGCTCGCCAGTCTTCAACCCGGCAACGGGCGAGCAGACGGGCCGTGTTGTGGCCGCCAACGCGGCCGTGGTGGCGGACGCGGTATCTGCCGCGAACAGGGCGGCACAGGGTTGGGCCGACACGACGCCTTTACGGCGTGCACGCGTCCTCAATCGCTTTCTGCGGATCCTCGAGGATCGCGCAGGTCAGCTTGCCGACGTGATCGTCGCCGAGCACGGCAAGGTTCACTCCGACGCTCTGGGCGAAGTTCAGCGCGGAATGGAGGTGGTCGAGTTTGCCACGGCCGCTCCGCAGCTCCTCAAGGGCGAACTTACGGAGAATGTAGGTACCCGCGTCGACAGCTATTCTACTCGACAGCCGCTCGGTGTCGTCGCCGGAATCACGCCCTTCAATTTCCCGGTCATGGTTCCGATGTGGATGTTCCCGGTCGCTCTCGCCTGCGGCAATGCGTTCATTTTGAAGCCATCTGAGCGCGACCCGTCGGCGTCGCTCATCATGGCGGAGTGGCTGAAGGAAGCCGATCTGCCGGACGGTGTGTTCAACGTGGTGCAAGGCGACAAGGAAGCTGTCGATGCGCTGTTGCATCACCCGGATGTTTCGGCGATCAGCTTCGTGGGCTCCACACCGATCGCGCAGTACATTTATTCGACCGCCGCGAACACCGGGAAGCGCTGCCAGGCGCGCGGTGGAGCCAAGAACCACATGATCGTGATGCCCGATGCCGACATGGATCAGGCGGTCGACGCGTTGATGGGAGATGCCTACGGCTCCGCCGGCGAACGCTGCATGGCGATCTCGGTTGCTGGTCGGGGAGGGCACCGCGGACAAGCTGATTTCCGCGCTCGAACCCAAGGTCCGAGGCCCGAAGCTGGCCGGGTACCGACCGCAAAGCGGAGATGGGGCCCCTTGTCACGAAGCAGCACCTGGAGAAGGTCCGGAGCTACATCGATGCCGGCGTCGCAGAGGGCGCAAGATTGTTGGTCGACGGACGTAAGTTCTGGATGCAGGGTTATGAGAATGGTTTCTTCGTGGGTGGAACCCTGTTCGATCATGTGAAACCGGAGATGAAGATCTACAAGGAAGAGATCTTCGGACCCGTGCTGTCAGTCGTACGAGCACCGGACTACGCGACGGCGGCGCGCCTGATCAATGAACACGAATTCGGCGATGGCGCCTCGATCTTCACACGTGATGGCGATGCCGCGCGCGAATTCGCCCATCAGATCAAAGTCGGAATGGTCGGCATCAACGTTCCAATTCCGGTGCCGATGGCCTTTCACTCGTTCGGTGGATGGAAGGCCTCGATTTTCGGCGACCACCACATGCACGGTCCGGAGGGCATTCGCTTCAATACGCGAATGAAGACGGTCACCAGCCGCTGGCCAACCGGAATACGAGCCGGTGCCGAATTCGTCATGCCGACAATGTCGTAGGAGAAATGCCATCGAGTCTTTGGATTGCCGCTTCCTCCCTGACTACGAGGGCCTCTCTGGCCCTCGCTTCTTTTCAGGCAATTAGATCCGATGCAGCCTTGGTAGCACATTCCTGCCACTAAGAGCCGGATGGATGGAGCAGGCTCTGGACTTGTTTGGGTATGGTATTGCGACAGAGCTGCGCTCACCGCGAGGAGCGAACGTCTCCACCACCGAGTTGTGCCACAACCCAATCTGCAAAAGCTCGTACCGCCGATCTTTGCCGGCCTGCGCGCGGGTAGATTAGGCGGTGGCCGACGTAGCTGATATCGTTTGCGCGCCCCGCCAATGGAGCCACCAATCGCCCGCTCGCCAACTCGCGTTCCGCTAGAAGCGTCGATTCCAGCGCTACTCCCAAACCCTCCGCGGCTGTCGCGATCGCGAGAAAGCTACGATCGAACCTCATGCCGTGGAGCGCAGGGGCTTCCAATCCGTTCGCCGTGAACCATTGGTGCCATTGAACCTGCTTGACATCCGAGCGGATGAGCGTCTGCTCCATGAGATCGGCCGGTCTTCTTATCGACTTCGCGAGAGCTGGGGAGCAGAGGGGGGTGACCGTCTCCTCCGGCAGAGGAATAATCTCGACACCTTCAGCGCGCGGCGGACCGTAGACGATGTCGATGTCAAAGTCGTCATTGCTGAAACGCGCGTAGTCCGTGTTTGCAGCCAGGCGGACTTCGAGCTTCGGATAAGCGGCAAGAAACTGTGCAAGCCGGGGTGCCAACCATTGCGCGGCAAAGCTCGGGGCTGAGTGGACGCGCACCAATTGCGGTCCGCGCGCGGCAACTTCTTCAAGGCCGCGGCGGAGCTGATCGAATGCCGCTCCCGTGTGGCGCATCAGATTCTCGCCGGCTGGCGTGAGCCGCACGGATCGCGCACTGCGCTCGAAGAGAACCGTGCGAAGCGTGCCCTCCAGCTTGCGGATGGCATGACTGACCGCACTCGGCGTCAGGTGAAGCTCATTCGCCGCATCGCGAAACGATCCAGTGCGGGCAGCAGCTTCAAAAGCGCGAATTGCCGATATCGGAACATTGGACAGCATCCTATAAGTGAACCAGATTCATCGATCCGTGACAACTGTGCGCTTGTCCGTTGCGCGTCCGCGGTTCATTCCTTGCCGTGCAAAGGAAAAACAATTCGCGGGAGGAACTGATGCTGCTCAGCGGCAAGACTGCCATCATTTCGGGCGCGGCCTCGCCGCGCGGCATCGGGCTTGCCACGGCACGGCGGTTCGCTGCCGAGGGAGCTCGGGTCGCCATTCTGGACATCGATGCGGACGCTGCTGTGGATGCTGCAGCATCGCTTGGAAGATCCCACATCGGCCTTGGGTCCGACGTCGCCGACAAGTCGTCCTGCGAGCAGGCTGTTGCCCGGGTGATCGAATCCTTCGGCAGCATCGATATTCTGATCAACAATGCTGGTATCACTCAACCGGTGAAGCTCCTGGAAATTACGGCGGCCGACTGGGATCGCATTCAGGATGTCAATCTGAAAGGTGTTCTTTTCCTCTCCCAGGCCGTGATCCCGCACATGCGTGCGCGCAAGTCCGGATCGATCGCCTGCATGTCCTCGGTTTCGGCCCAGCGCGGCGGCGGAATCTTTGGCGGCCCGCATTATTCGGCGGCCAAGGCTGGCGTGCTCGGTCTCGCAAAGGCGATGGCCCGTGAGTTCGGCCCGGACGGCATCCGCGTCAATTGCGTGACGCCGGGCCTGATCGGCACCGATATCACCGCGGGCAAGCTGACCGACGAGATGAGGGCGAAGATCCTGGAAGGCATTCCGCTCAATCGCCTCGGCACGGCAGACGACGTCGCCGGCATTTACACTTTCCTGGCCTCGGATCTCTCCGCCTACGTGACTGGTGCCGTGATCGACGTCAACGGCGGCATGCTCATCCACTGAGCGCAAGACAAGGTCCAGATCGATGGAAACGCTGACCAACACGCCCAAGCTGGCGGATCGCGCCTACAACATTCGCCGCAATGCGCTGCGCATGGGCGAGGTCCAGGGCCAGGGCTATATCGCACAGGCGCTGGACATCTCGGACGTCCTCGCCGTGGCCTATTTCCACGCCATGCGCTACCGGCCGGAAGATCCCTCCTGGGAAGACCGCGACCGCTTCCTACTCTCAAACGGGCACTACGCCATCGCCCTCTATGCGGCTTTGATCGAGGCGGGTATCGTCCCCGAGGAAGAACTCGAAACCTATGGTAGCGACGAGAGCCGCCTGCCGATGTCAGGCATGGCCTCCTACACGCCCGGAATGGAAATGTCGGGCGGCTCGCTCGGGCTTGGGCTCAGCATCGCCGTCGGCATGAGCCTGGGGCTCAAGCGCAAGAAATCCGAGGCGAGGGTTTATACGCTGTTCTCGGACGGCGAGCTGGACGAAGGCTCGGTCTGGGAAGCCATCCAGTCGGCGGGCCACTACAAGCTCGACAATCTGATCGGCATCGTCGACGTCAACAATCAGCAGGCCGACGGTCCTTCGACGCAGGTGATGGCGTTCGAGCCGCTGGTCGAGAAGCTTCAGGCCTTCGGCTGGTTCGTACAGCGCGTCGATGGCAACGATCTCGATGCCGTGGTTGCTGCGTTCGATGTCGCCAAGTCTCATCCCGCGCCCAAGCCGCGGATCATCATCGCCGACACGCTGATGGGCAAGGGCGTTCCTTTCCTGGAGCAGCGCGAGAAGAACCATTTCATCCGCGTCGAGCAGCACGAATGGCAGCTCGCGTTGGCCGCGCTGGAAGCCGGGAGGCAAGCATGAAGAGCGTCAGATCAGCACCCCAGCCGGGCAAGCCGCGCCTGACGACCTCGGCCATGATCGCCTCGATCGCGTCCGAGGGACAGAAAACGAAACCGGCGCCGTTTGGACACGCGCTCGTCGAGCTCGCGCGCAGCCGTCCCGATGTGGTCGGCATGACGGCCGATCTCGGCAAATACACCGACCTGCACATCTTCGCGAAGGAATTTCCGGACCGCTATTATCAGATGGGCATGGCCGAGCAGCTTCTGTTCGGCGCCGCTTCGGGCCTCGCCGCGGAAGGCTTCATGCCGTTCGCGACCACCTATGCCGTGTTCGCCTCACGGCGCGCCTACGACTTCATTCACCAGACGATCGCGGAGGAAGACCGCAACGTGAAGATCGTCTGCGCACTGCCCGGCCTGACTTCGGGCTATGGCCCGAGCCACCAGGCCGCGGAGGATCTCGCATTATTTCGTGCGATGCCGAACATGACAGTCATCGATCCCTGCGATGCTCATGAAATCGAGCAGCTGGTGCCCGCCATCGCGGCGCATCAGGGGCCGGTTTACATGCGCCTGCTGCGTGGTCAGGTGCCCGTCGTGCTGGACGAATATGACTACAAGTTCGAGCTCGGCAGGGCTAAGCTGATCCGTGACGGGAAGGACGTGCTGATCATCTCATCCGGCATCATGACCATGCGTGCGCTCGAGGCCGTGCAAACTCTGAAGAACGATCGCGTCGATGCTGCGGTGCTCCACGTTCCGACCATTAAGCCGCTCGACGGCGAGACTATACTGCGTGAAGCCGGCAAATCAGGCCGCCTGGTCGTCGTCGCCGAAAACCACACCACAATCGGCGGACTTGGCGAGGCGATTGCCGCACTCCTGATGCGTTCAGGCGTTCATCCGCCCTTCCGCCAGATTGCATTGCCGGACGAGTTTCTTGACGCTGGCGCATTACCGACACTGCACGACCGGTACGGCATTTCCACCGCTAAGGTCGCAAGGCAGATCAAGCTGTGGCTCTAGCGCACCGGCGCTAAGCGCCAATCAGGCCAAGCCCGAGTGAAGAGTTGCGTCCGCTGCATGATGCGGCGGGCGAGCGATGGCTCTTGCCCGAATGCGGCTGTCGAAGAGCCCGGAAAGCTGAAAACCAGCGCAGGCTGATGCAGCCGGCACAACGTCAATACAGGATCAGGAGGAAAACATGACTGTCTCGAAGTCCGGACGCATCAGCCGCCGTTCGCTGTTGCTGGCGGCCAGTACCGTACCTCTCTGCGGGATTCTGACCCGCCCGGTATCTGCCGCCGAATTCGTCTACAAGTTCGCGACCGGACAGGATCCGACCCATCCGGTGAATATCCGGGCGCAAGAGGCGATCGACCGTATCCGCGAAGCGACCAGCGGCCGGCTGGAGATCAGGCTGTTTCCGGCCAATCAGCTCGGCTCCGACACCGAGCTTCTGACCCAGGTTCGCAGCGGTGGCGTCGAGTTCTTCAATCAGTCGTCCTCGATCCTTGCCACCCTGGTACCTAGCGCGGGCATCGTGAATACCGGCTTCGCGTTTGCCGACTACGACAGCGTATGGAAGGCCATGGATGGCGATCTCGGCACCTATATCCGGGCGCAGATTGCCAAGACACCGATCATGGCGGTGTCGAAAGCCTGGGACAACGGCTTCCGCCAGGTGACCTCGTCCGGCCGCGAGGTGCGCACGCCGGATGATCTGAAGAATTTCCAGATCCGTGTTCCGCCCGCGCCGCTGCTGACCTCGCTGTTCAAGGCCCTCGGCGCCGGACCGACGCCGATCAACTTCAATGAGGTCTATTCCGCGTTGCAGACCAAGGTCGTCGACGGCCAGGAGAACCCGCTACCAATCATTGCGACCGCGCGTCTTTATGAAGTCCAGAGCACGTGCAGCCTGACGGGGCACGTCTGGGACGGCTACTGGATCCTCGGCAACAAGCGCGCCTTCGAGCGCCTGCCCAAGGACGTGCAGGGGATCGTGGCACGCGAGCTTGACCGCTCCGCCATCGATCAGCGCGCCGACATCGCAAAGCTCAGCCAGTCCCTGCGCACTGACCTCTCGGCCAAGGGTCTCAAATTCATCGACGTCGATCGCGCCGCCTTCCGTCAGGCCTTGTCTAAAACCAGCTTCTACGCCGACTGGAAAGCCAAGTTTGGCGAGGAGGCATGGTCCCAGCTCGAAAAAGCGGCGGGCCAGCTATCATGACCAGCATGAGCCATACGCCCCATGTCGATGCCGGTATGGCGGCCGGCGCGTCGCAGGCAGGCCGGCTCAGTTGGGTGATAACGGCGAACACGGCGCTTGGTCATGTCGTCGCGGTCCCGGCAGCACTGCTCGTGCTGGCGGAGATTGCGGTGCTGTCAGCCGGCATCGTGGGTCGATACGTGTTCCGCTCGCCGATCATCTGGTCCGACGAACTCGCGGGCATTCTCTTCCTCTGGCTCGCCATGTTCGGTTCCGTGATTGCGTTCCAGCGCGGCGAGCACATGCGGATGACCGCCATCGTCGGTGTTCTCGGTGTTCAGGTTCGTGCATTTCTGGACGTCGTCGCGGCTGCGGCGTCACTTGCATTTCTCGTCCTCGTCGTCTGGCCCGCCTATGAATTCGCCGCAGACGAGGCATTCGTCACCACGCCGGCGCTCGAGATCGTCAATAGCTGGCGTGCGGCCGCTTTGCCGATCGGGATCGGATTGATGCTGATCGCAGCGGTCCTCCGGCTCATCCGCATCGCGAGCCTGCGCAGCCTGCTGGCGTCCTTGGCGATCGTTGCGGGCATCATCGCGACGTTCGTTCTGCTGGCGCCGGTCTTGAATCCGCTCGGCAATCTAAATCTTCTGATTTTCTTCGTTGTCGTGGTTGGCGCCATGGTCTTCGCGGCCGTGCCGATCGCGTTCGCGTTCGGCCTGGCCACGGTCGGCTATCTCACCCTGACAACCAGCACCCCCGACGTGGTGATGATCGGACGAATGGATGAGGGCATGAGCCACCTGATCCTGCTTGCGGTGCCTCTCTTCGTCTTTCTCGGCCTTCTGATCGAGATGACGGGCATGGCGCGCGCCATGGTCAGCTTTCTGGCGAGCCTCTTAGGCCACGTACGCGGTGGATTGCACTACGTGCTGGTAGGGGCGATGTATCTGGTCTCTGGCATTTCCGGCTCCAAGGCGGCGGACATGGCTGCGGTAGCTCCGGTGTTGTTTCCCGAGATGCGGCAGCGGGGAGCCAAGCCAGGCGATCTGGTTGCGCTTCTCGCAGCAACCGGCGCGCAGACCGAGACGATTCCACCGTCACTGGTTCTAATCACGATCGGCTCGGTCACCGGCGTTTCGATCTCGGCCCTGTTCACCGGCGGCTTGCTTCCCGGCGTGGTGCTTGCCGTCATGCTCGCGGCCGTGGTGTGGTGGCGATACCGCCGCGAGGACCTGTCTCACGTCAAGCGGGCGACGGGACGGCAGATCGGCCGCGCGTTTGTCATCGCGATTCCGGCCATCGCGCTGCCATTCGTGATCCGGACCGCCGTCGTCGAAGGCGTCGCAACGGCAACGGAGGTCTCGACCATCGGCATCCTGTACTCAGCCTGTGCGGGTCTCTTCATCTATCGCCAGTTCGACTGGCGGCGCATCTATCCGATGCTGGTTGAGACGGCATCGCTGTCCGGGGCGATCCTGCTCATCATTGGCGCGGCGACGGGCATGGCCTGGGCGCTGACCCAGTCGGGATTTTCTGCCTCTCTTGCCAAGTTCATGACCAACCTTCCCGGCGGCGTGCCTGTGTTTCTCGCCGTCACAATCGTCACTTTCGTGATCCTGGGCAGCGTGCTGGAAGGGATTCCTGCCATCGTCTTGTTCGGTCCGCTTCTGTTCCCGATCGCGCGGCAGGTCGGGGTGCATGATGTTCACTACGCGATGGTCGTCGTCCTCGCCATGGGCATCGGCCTATTCGCGCCGCCGTTCGGCGTCGGCTACTACGCGGCTTGCGCAATCAGCCGCATCAATCCGGACGAGGGCATGAAGCCGATCGTGGGCTATATGATCGCGCTCCTGATCGGCACGCTGATCGTTGCCGCCTTGCCCTGGCTATCGATCGGCTTCCTTTGATAACGGGCGAGGCGCCCTCGCGGGAAACATCGCCAGGGCATCTCGTCAGGCGAATTTCGGCAGATGCAGCGGCAGGCCATCGCAGGCCATGTCAATCTCCTCGACCTGGCCCTTGCCGACCTCAGTGACGCGTAGCTTTCTGCCTTCGAGCGCAAACGCACAATTCGTCGGCTGCGGTCCGTCCAGGATCAGGCGACCGGCGACCTCACCCCGTCGGTCCAGCACCGTGACGTTCTTCTGGTTGTAGACCGTGCAATAGAGCCGGCCGTCGGTGCCGAAGGCCATCCCGTCCGGCCCTTTGAAATCGGGATTGGCGTCCGGTTGGAGGACGTTACTGAAAACCTCGCGCCTCGGCGATGACTCGCCGAGCACGTCATATCGATAGATTTCGCCGGTGAAGGACGCGTTGGCATAAAGGTGATTGTCGGGACCGAAAGCAATGCCGTTGGTAAAGCGAATCTTGCGATCGAGAACGCGCAGCACCTTCATCGCCGCCGGATCGATCTCATACACGCGGCCGTCCCAATCGAGGTCCATATAGCGAGCGACGAAGGCCTGGCCGTCGATAAAATCCTCGGCGGCCATGCCGGAATCGGTCATGTAGAGCAATCCGTTCGGGCCGAAGCAGAGGTCGTTCGGAAACAGAAAGCGCTCCGCGCCCTCGCCCTGCATGCGCCGGACCTCGTTTCCGTATTCGTCGATGCAGATCAGCGCCCGGAGGCCGGCTTCCGCGATCCAGATCCGGCCGTGGCCATCGGTCGTCAGTCCATTCGGACGGCCACCTGTCGTAAGGATCACGCGGCGATTGCCGCGGGGATCGAGCCGCGTGACGCAAAGGGTCGACGCGGACATCTCCGTGACATACATCGAACCGTCCGGCAGGCACACTGGACCCTCCGGCGCGCCAATTCCGGTTGCAAATAGTCTCGACGCCATTCATCCCTCCCGTTCTCGAATGTTACTCTCGTTAAGCGATGACCACACCGCTGACTGGATCGATCAGCACCACGCGATTGAGGTCGATGGCGAGATCGATCCGCTCGCCATGGCTGCTGACGTCATGGGCCTGCAGCTCGGCAACCGCATCCACGCCGCCGATCTTGATCGTGGTGAAGGTTCGGGTCCCTGTCGGCTGAATGAGATCGGCGACGGCCGAATAAGAAACCACCCCATTGCGGAGAGGTCCTCCGCCGACCCGACTGAAATGCTGGGGCCGAATGCCTACGAGAATCTCTCGCCCATGCGCTCCGGCCAGTGACATGGCCTTTGCGCTCGGAAGCTTCAGTTCACCGCCGGACTGAAACACCACGGCTGCGACGGGGCCGTCTGTCTTGAGGGTCGCCGGAATGAGATTGATCGAGGGAGAGCCGAGGAAGCCTGCCACGAACCCCGTACGGGGCTGCTCGAACAGCTCGAGAGGAGCCCCCTGCTGCTCGATCTTTCCGTCGCGCAGCAGCACGATGCGGTCGGCGAGCGTCATCGCCTCGATCTGGTCGTGGGTGACGTAGATCATCGTCGTCGTGATCTCGTGATGCAGGCGCTTGATCTCGGCCCGCATCTCGTCGCGCAGCTGAGCGTCGAGATTCGAGAGCGGCTCGTCGAACAGGAACAGGTCGGCCTTACGGACGATGGCGCGGCCGATGGCGACGCGCTGACGCTGTCCACCAGAGAGCTGCCGTGGATAGCGCTGGAGGAGATTGCCGATGCCGAGCATCTCGGCGGCTTCACTGACCCGCTTCCTGATTTCGATCTCTGGAGTCTTGCGGGCGCGCAGACCGAATGCGATGTTCTCGTTGACGGTCAAATAGGGATAGAGCGCATAATTTTGAAACACCATTGCGATGTTGCGCTCGCGCGGGCGCAGATCGTTGACCACTGCGCCGCCGATCGCGATCGCTCCGCTGTCGGGATCTTCAAGGCCGGCGATCGTCCGCAAGAGAGTACTCTTGCCACAGCCGGATGGCCCCACGAGCACGGCAAATTCGCCATCGGTGATGGTAAGATCCACCCCTCGAACCGCGTGCACGTTGCCGTAATATTTGTGCACGCCGGACAGCTTGACGTCAGCCACTCCAATCCCCCTAACCCTTGACAGCGCCCAGGGAGATGCCGCGCACGAGATAGCGCTGCATTATCGAGACGGCGACGAAGATCGGCAATGTGCCCAAGACCGACATCGCTGCGATCTTCGCCCAGAAATTCGATTGTCCGCCGAAATAGTGCGTCAGCATAACCGGAAACGTGATGACCTCAGTGCGTGTGAGCACGAGTGCGAACAGAAGATCGTTCCACGCAAAGACAAAGGTGAAGACCGACGTTGCCATGAGCCCCGGGCGCACCATCGGGAAGACGACTTTCCAAATCACTTCCCATCGATTGAGGCCGTCGACGAGCGCGCTTTCCTCGAGCTCCAGCGGAACGTCGACGATGTAGCCGCGCATCATCCAGATCACGTAAGGGAGATTGAATGCCGTGTAGAGCAGGATCAGCCCGAAATAGCTGTCTACAAGGCCGAAATAGACGTAGATCAGGAAGATCGGGAAGACGACCGCGATCGGTGGGATCATGCGCTGGGAGATGATCCACATCGCGAGGTTCTCGCCACCCGTGCCGAACCGGGCGAGGCTGTAGGCGCAGAGCGTCCCGAGAACGATTGCGATGCCGGAGCTGACGCCGGCGACGATCAGGCTGTTCAGGATCGCCAGGACATCGCCATCTCTAAACAGGACGTAATAGTTTGAGAACTGGATCTGCCCGGGAATCCACAAGGGCGGGACGTGATAGATCTCGTCCGGTGTCTTGAACGAAATCATGAACAACCAATAGACGGGAAACAGGAACAGCAGGGTCACGATGCCGGCGCCGAGATAGCGAAGCGCCAGGATGCGGGCTTTTCTCGCCGGAAGCTTGCTGACCCTCATCGCGCAAGCTCCATGCGCTTGAGGACGAGGGTGGTGATGACCGTGAGCAGCGCGATCACCAGGAAGGAGATCGCGGCCGTGTAGCTGGTCTCGAATTGCGAGAAACCCTGCACATAGGTGTAGAGCGAGATGGTCTCGGTCATCGACCCCGGCCCGCCTTCGGTTAGGGTCCAGATGATGTCAAAGATGCGAACAAGGTCCAGGCCTCGTATCAGGCAGGCGACGGCTATCACGGGCGCGATCGCCGGCAGAACGATCGCGCGAAGCACGCGCAGGTATGATGCGCCATCGATCTCCGCGGCCTCGAGCTGCGACGGATCTACATTCGACAGCGCAGCGAGCAGCAACAGGAACATGAACGGAGACCACTGCCAGACCTCGCAGATGATGATCGCGGGATAGACGTAGGCGGGATTGACCGTCCACAGAATCCGGACCGGTTCACCGGCGATGAAGCTCAGAATCTGACCAATCGGACCGAAGCGGACGTCGAACATCAAACGCCACGTCGCTCCCGCGACGATCGGAGATATCACCGTTGGGAGCACCAGCAGCGCGAGGAAGATCTGTCGACCGGGCATGCGGTCGATGAAAAGCTGCGCCATCAGGAAGCCGATCAACAGCTCCAAGGGGAGGGCGATCGCGGTGATGATGGCAGTATGACCAAGCGAGGCCCAGAGGCGGGTATCCCTGAACAGCTCCGCATAGTTCAAGAGCCCAACGAAGGTGGTGTCGTTCTCGGTCATCGTGATGCGCTGGAAGCTCACGATCAGCGAGCAGATCAGCGGAAACAGGCCGACCAGGAGAAGGATCAGAATGGCCGGCGCAACGATGAGATAGGGCAGGCGGTCCTCGAGCATGCGCCCGAGCCGGCTCGGGCGGCGTTGCTCGGCACCATTGAGACTTGCGGAAAGCGTCATTGTCAGTCCAGGAAAAGGTGTCGCACGGGAGGGTGATGCTTCCCGTGCTGTACCCAGGGCAGCTATCGCGGATAGGCGCCGGGCTTGGCTGCCCAGACCTTGTAGACGGCCTTTTGATTGTCGACGCCGACCTTCTCGGTGATGGCATCGAATTGCTGCGCCATGCGGTCGAGAATGGCCTTTGGGTCTTCGCCCGCCCAGAGGCTCGAGATCGCCTTGGTCATCGCCTCGTCGTACTTGTCCTGTTGCAGCAAGGAGAGATCGAGCAGGCCCTTCTCGCCCGACGTCTTGATGGTGTCGAGATAGGCTGGAGCATCGGGCCAGAGCGCACGGTATTTCTCGCTCGCGTAGTGCGAGAGGCGGAACGGATCGCGCAGCGTATAGGGCAGCTGGACGCGCTCGAGGCTGGTCTTCTTGCTGTTCAGCCACTGGATGAAGAGATAGGCAGCCTCCTTGTTCTTGCTGGTGGCCGAGACCGACAAGTCGAAGCCGACGCCAAGCTCGGGACGGCCGAGAGGGGTGAGCGCATAACCGACCTTGCCGGCGACCTGCGATTTCGGCACCCACTTCAGCGCTTCTTCGCCTGAGCCGTAGCCCGCGGCCCACCTTCCGTAAGGTGGCCAGGAGATCGTCATCGCGGTCGTGCCCTGGAGGAATGCCGCGAGATTGTCGACGAAATTCCACTGCTCGACGCCAGGCGGCATGAACTTGTTCTCCGCGAGCATCTGCTTGAACACTTTGAGACCGACCTCGCCATTTACTGTCGCCTTCATGGTGTCCGCATTGAAGAACTTGCCGCCTTCCATGCGGAAGCGCTCCTGAAACATGTAATGCGGGTAGGGCGCGGTGCGGAAGAAGCCGGCGCCGTAAACCTTCGGTGCCATCTTGTCCGTGATGAACTGGCCGATCTCGTCGAACTGTTTCCAGTCCTTTGGCGGGGCCAGCTCATAGCCGAACTTGGCCTTGAACTCGTCCTTCATCTTCGGATCGTCGAAGATATCCTTCCGGTAATAGAGCAACATCACGTCGCCATCGTCCGGGAAGCCGTAGATCTTCCCGTCATACTGCATCTGGTTGTCGCGATAGGCGGCCGCGATGTCCTGCAACTCGTCGCGATAACCGAACTTGTCGACATATTTGTCGAGCGGCTCGAGCGCTCCTGCACGCGCAAGGTCGGGCATCCAGGATGGAATGACGTTCAGCGCGTCATACGCTCCGGCGCCCGATTTAAAATCCTGCATGATCTTGGTGAACATCTGGTCGGTCGGCACCTCGACCACCTTCACCTTAATGCCGGTGAGCTTCTCCCATTGTGGGCCCGAATAGTTCAGGGGATCGAGCGACTGCAGGCCGGCCTCCCAGACGATGCTGATGGTCGTGCCCGCGTACTTCTTCGCGGCCTCGACCGCAGTGTCGGCCGCATCTTTGTCGCCAGCCGACGCCGAGGTACCAGCGAGCGCTAAGACAGCGACTGCGCCGAGAAATGTCCTAAACTTCATCCTTCCTCCTCCTCTCCTGAGCGTCCGGAGGCCGGTAACGGGCTTCGGAGCGCTTCTCACGTCATCCCAGGCCGGTCAGCCAACCGCAGGCACCAAGCGGCCGTGCCGGCCATCGGCAGGCGCCGGAAAGAAAATTCATCCATGTCAAGGATTGGCCGCCCAGGCATTGCCAGGCGAGGTTCGCCGCCTCCAGCTCGAATGAGCGTCGGTCGGCTTTGCAGCAGGTGTCCTCCCCAAAAGAGCTCAAGAGCTTTGATTTTGGGGCTAGTCTGCGTTGAGGCGGAACCGGCCGACAAATGAGAACTTTGCAATCATCGGTGAGCCGTATTCACCTGTGTGGGCAGCTTTCTCCTTTAAGGTCATTAGCCCGATCACCGACACGCGCCATGCTTGCCGACGGCCACCAGCCCAAATCTGGCCAGCCATGACAGTTTGGCGGCCGGATACAGTTGGATTTTTCGCCGTAAGCCGTTAATCTCCATGATGGAATTTTGGCCCAGTTGAAAAAGGTGTCGCGAATTTCTGGTTCAGGACACTAGCCGCTCGGAGCATCGAGCTTATTGGACTCGCCGTTGAACCGCGTGCGCCACCTAGAGAGAGCCGGTTTGCCAAGCCGCGAACGAACTTGGTCACGGCTTGCGTGCGAGTTTCGCGAATCGCGGACAGAGAGTTCGAGCCGCGAGGTACGTGCAGAATTGGCCGACGTATCGTCCGCTCCAATGGAATCCCGACGCCGCGATTTTTTGGGCAGGAGGCCCGCCAGCTTGTGCGCCTCGTATGGTGGTGACTTGGTCCTTACAGAGTGGGCTGCAGGCGGCGACGAAACTGGCTGCCTAGACGTAGCAGCGGGCGGTCCCAACCTTGCGCAGGCCCTCGCGCGTCGCCCAAAGTCGCTGCTGTCGGGGCGCGCGGCTCGAGCCAAATCCTTCGGCTAAGGCACATTGACGGGGGGCATCAACGCGGTCGGGCGAGGCACGAAACCGTCCTGGTGCCGGCTGCGTGCCGCCAACATAATTGAAAACGCCACAAGGATGATCAGAAGTCCACGCATTCCAAAAAATTACCCTAGACCTGTCGCGCAATTATGAAATGGCTCACGTCGGCTGCCTGGAGTGCCTGCGACCGATTTGCCCCGAGGGCGAGCTCCTCAGGTTTGAAATTCTCAAAAATGGATGGTCTCCCTCTTCGCCCTAAAACGGCGAACCAGCAGACGTTCACGCTGGAAAGTTGCGCTGTTTCAGCGCAACAGCAGAAATAGTGCGTCGATTTCGAATAATGGATTATCGGCTCACCGGTCGCACCGCGCAAGACCGCAACTAAGCACACCTATGCTGCACTCGAGGGCCTTCATCTAAGGCCGGCATGCAATTTATGCTTGGCGCCTCGCCGATACTGATCTCGTTGTCGGGCCTGTTTGATTTGCATGACCATTTTGATCGACTAAGGTTCAACTGGAGTGTAGGTCCTTTCAGTTGTATATGACGCACGAATAAAGCAATGGGGGTGGGTGGGCATGCTTAGAATATCTATACTGGCGGGTGGTTTGTTGACTTGGTCCATTGGTGCGGCGCAGGCGCAATACCTCGGTACTGGCTCTAACCCAAGCAGCCACAGCGTCTCGGGATATACTCGTAGCAACGGGACCTATGTGCAGCCGTACACGGCTACGAATCCGAATAGCACCCAGCGCGACAATTACGGCACCAGCGGCAACTATAATCCGAACAATGGCTCATTTGGCCATCGGTCAGCGCGCTACTGAATGAGGTCGGCCGAATGTCAAAGTCAACGCGCAACACCGGTAAGCCTTGGACGTCCGAGGACGTCAAGCAGCTCAAAGAACTGGCGAAGGGGAACACGCCGACACGCGTGATCGGGATAAAGCTCGGCCGTACGGAGGCTGCGGTCTACGGGAAAGCTTCATCTGAGGGTATTTCTCTCAGTCCCACCAACCAGAGTCCCTACAATCGCAGGAAGTAACGGGTATTTCGGCCCCGCTCCGATCGGGATGTGCGCGTGCCCCGGCAAATGAGTTAACTCAAGGAGCTGGTCGTCTGCACGACTTATTTACCGCGTGCATCCTGTAGGGGACGACGCTTTCAAACCAGGTAAGAAGATGATCGCCTCGCCTGGCAAAATGATTTGGTGTCATCTTGTCAGATTGATATGGAAATTGAGCCACGCATCCATCGGAACGGTATTTGCCAACTTGCTCCGGTGAGGTGAAGCCTATCTTTTGATGTTTGGTAAGGGATTGCGTGTCGGTGAAGTGCTTTTCGTCGTGTCATCCATCGGTGACGGACGATGACGAGGGCGACGTTAGATGATGCCCGCCGACGCTTTGAACCAGCTCTGCTCGCTCACCTTGATCGTCATCCGCCAGTTGGCGCACCGAGCGTATATGCAAGGTGCCATCGGTTCAGCCACAGAAGGAATCGACCAGGCCAAGCAACGCTGGTCTAACAGTTCTCCGAAGGTCGTCGGGGAGCGAATCGATGGTAAAAGTAGTTGGGGGAAAATATGAAGTTGGTTCGCTTGCGCCTAAGCAACTTTAGGTCGTTTAGCGCGGACTGTACCGAGCTTGAACTTGACGATCTGACGTTCTTGCTTGGGCCCAATGGCACAGGGAAGACCGCCATTCTCCAAGCCCTCGCTAGGATGTTCAGCCTCGACCCCGCGCAGCGCAAGGTGAAGAAGTCTGACTTCCATATTCCTCACGACGAGAAGCCGGAGCACAAGCCCGCACAGCGAGAGCTATGGATAGAAGCTGATTTTGAATTCCCCGAGCTCTTAGGCAAGAACGGCGGCAAAGAAGCACCCGCCGTTCCTGGCAATTTTGCCCATATGCAGTTGACCGGGGTCAAAGGGCCGGCACAGGTGCGGTTCCGACTGAAGGCCAATATCGATCAGGATGACGACATCGAAGAGAGTTTTACGTTCGTCATAAAGGTGGACGGCGATGGACATCCCGTCGAGGAGGGGCGCGTAGCAAAGCACGATCGAAATGCCATCCAAGTCCACTACCTTCCTGCCCGCCGCGATCCAGCGGACCACATCTCCTATTCAGCCAATGCGCTGCTTGGACGGGCATTGCGTTCGGCGAACTGGGCTGCGCAGCGGGAAAAAGTCTCAGATCTCACGGTACAGATCAACTCGACGTTGGCGGGAAACGGAGCCATCGAGGGCATAACAAGTGTTTTGTCGGCCAAGTGGACCAACTTGCACAAGGGCAACTACTTCGTAGACCCGTCGATTTCGTTCGCTCGTAGCGAGCTGGAAAACCTTTTGCGCCATCTGAGCATTGGTTTCGCGCCCGGCCACGGAGAGGAATTGGTCGACTTCTCAAGGCTCAGCGATGGGCAACAATCGATTTTATATCTGTCGATCGTCCTTGGCATGCATGACATCGGCACCAAGGCGCTCAGGGGAGAGCTGACCGATGCATTCGACATCGATAAGCTGCGACCGGCCATCTTCACTCTAATCGCGATAGAAGAGCCCGAGAATAGCCTGTCGCCGCACTATTTAGGACGCGTGGTCAGGGCGTTGCGGGAGTTCGCCCAAGATCAAGATGCACAGGCATTACTTGCTACGCACTCCCCTTCGCTGATGCGACGCGTTCCTCCGGAAAATATTAGGTACATGCGGCTGAGCTCGCAGCGTACAACGGTCGTTAAGCGAATCGACCTGCCTGACGACGAAGAGGCCCTCAAGTTTGTCCGCGAGGGCGTTCAAGCGTTTCCAGAGCTCTATTTCTCGCGTTTCGTCGTTTTGGGAGAAGGTGACAGCGAGGAGGTGGTCCTGCCTCGTCTCTTGGCTGCAAAAGGAATTCTCGCGGACGACGCATCCATCTCGGTCGTTCCGCTGGGAGGGCGACACGTCAATCACTTCTGGCGCCTGCTGCACGGGCTCGGGATACCCCATGTCACGTTATTGGACCTGGATCTCGCGCGGCATCAGGGTGGGTGGGGGCGCATGAAATATGCGGCGAAGCAACTGCTCGCGTACAGCGACGTCGCCAAGATCGACTTGAAAGAGGCGCAGGTGAAATCCATTCCGAAATGGGACGACGATCAGGGCCTGATGGTGAAAGATGATGGATGGTTTGCTCGTCTTGAGGAGCACGGCGTATTCTATTCCTCACCGCTCGATCTCGATTTTCTCATGATGACTGCCTACCCAAAGGCATATCGCGTTGCTGATGATGAGCTGGAGGAGCCAGACGAGGATGCTCTCAAAGCGGTGCTCGGCAAAAAACACGATGTGGTAGGAAACCAATACACCGATGAGCAACTGAAGTACTTCGATGCGTATAATTCGCGCTTTAAGCTTGGCAGCAAGCCGGCATGGCACATTCGCGCCATGGCGAATCTAGCAGATCAAGAACTGTTGGATGCGATGCCCAAGGTGCTCGAACGCTTGTTCAAGCGCATCCGTAAGGACCTAAAGGCCTTGCCCGAATGATCAGAGCTGACCGATGGGCGCCGACTGACAATCTCAAGCTCGAACCAAACGCTCTTGCTGCCGCGACCGAGATTGAACGAAGCCTGGCGCTGACCGCTGGACCGGGGGCCGGTAAGACGGAAATGCTCGCTCAGCGGGCCGACTTCCTTCTGCGCACTGGGACCTGTCGCTACCCCAAACGCATTCTGGCCATTTCCTTCAAGGTCGATGCGAGCCATAACCTGAAGGCGCGGGTGCGGAAACGCTGCGGCTCCGAATTGGCCGCGAGGTTTGACAGCCACACGTTCCATGCTTTCGCAAAGCGCATTATTGATCGCTTTCGGTTGGCGCTGACTGGCCGTGACGCTCTCGATCCCGATTACAGCATCGGTCCAGCCCGCATCCGCGGGCAGTCAATTACGTTTGGCGACATGGTTCCGTTAGCACTAACGATCCTTGGATCGAGTGAAATCGCGAGAAATGCCATTCGGCAGACATACAGCCATGTCTTCCTCGATGAGTTCCAGGACTGTACAAAAGACCAGTATAAACTGATTACGGCCTGCTTCCTGGGCACGGGTGCCAAGCTCGTTGCTGTCGGAGACACCAAGCAAAAGATTATGGGCTGGGCCGGCGCGCTCGAAGGTATCTTCAAAACCTACGCGGCGGATTTCAATGCAAAGCCGCTGAACCTCTACCAGAATTTCAGGTCGACGCCGCGACTTCGTCGAATGCAGAATGCGATGGTCCGTGTCATGGACCCCGCTGCCGCGCTCGACGAAAAGGAATTGCAGGGCGATGACGGTGAGATCGAAATTCTTCGATTCAAAGATGCGGTCGAGGAAGCTTCATATCTGGCGGATGCGATCGGCGGATGGATAGAGAGCAAGGCCATTGAGCCCTCGGAGATCGCGGTACTCGTCAGCAAACAGCAGAACCTCTATTGCCAAAGCCTCCGGGCGGCGCTGGGAGCGCGGAGAGTTCCCTTTCGCGAGGAAGATCAGACCCAGGATATCGCCTCCGAGCCAATTGCCCGCTTGATAACCGATTTCCTTTCCGTGCTCTGCGGCAGTGCCAAGCCCGAGGTTCATCGCCGGCTCCTGGAAACTGTCGTTTACAATGAAGCCCTCGACGACGAACAGGAACACCGTGCCCGCTCCCGATGGGATAGATTCATCGCCGATGTTCGTCGCCGAAATACGACAAACCAACTGAAGACTAGCGACCGTGACACCTTAGCGGGGCTTGTGGACGAACTCATCGGAGTGGTCGGTCGGGACGGTATCGTGATCCTTTCAGCCGATTATGCCCAAGGCAACAGGCTAGACCAGCTGATTGAAAACACGATCGATCGAATCTCAGATTTGGTGAAAGATGGAACAGAGTTGTCTGCAGCGCTGGCCGCTTTCTCAGCTGATCGGGCCGTCAGGATCATGTCCATCCACAAGAGTAAGGGGCTGGAGTTCGATAGCGTAATCATAATGGGCATCGAGAACGAGACGTTCTGGGGAAAGGTGGACGAGGAGCGCTCGACATACTTCGTCGGGATATCCCGCGCGAAGAAAAGGTTATTGCTCACCCTCTGCGACTATCGCGACAAGCCCCAGGGGGCCACGCGATGGTCTTCAGACCGTACAGCTCACGCGGAGTTTCTTGGATACGCGGAGAGCTACGCCTAGTCTTTGTCTCCTCAGTCGCAGGGCGATTGGTCGCGTACGGCTTCTCTGTGCAAGCTAGCCATTGCTGCCGACATGACGGTGTACCCATCGTACCTCGCCAGAGGTCATATAAACGACCGCACCCTTCTCGATACCAATCAGCTCGAGATACTCGAGCAATTGGCTCGCGTAGGCCTCATGAGCATCCGTAGTGGGAGCGACGTCGCTCTTCCAGTCGAAAGCAGCGATCCGGACGGCTTTTTCGAACGCGATAGCATCGGCACGCGCGGCCACCAGGACAGTGTCGGATCGCGCTCCAAAAATGGGTATCTCCGGAATAAGTTTTTCGATGTAGGGCTTGAGCTCTCTATGCGAGAAAGTACGCAGTGTAGTAGCCGCCAGTTCAGCTGGATCAGGTGCTGTCGCCCCGGGCACGACCGCTTCTTGTGTGAGAGTGGATGCCCGAGCATTCAGATCCGCTAGCTCTGGCCGCAACAGCCCCGTCAGCAGTTCCTCCATCAGCTTGTGGAGGATTATGCCCCGGAGCGCGCCGGCACCGACAACGACGGCCTTGTCGTCAGAATCTGCATCGTCTGCGCCAAAATCGATCGTTGCGCGGTCGAGCAGTTCCCGATCGATGTCCGCCAAACTCGGCCGACGCCACTGAATCCTCGGATTGCGCTGCTCAATGGCTTCCTGCTCATCTGTAAACATGGCGGCGGTCTGATGGTTCGCCGGCGAGAGAGAAGTTGGCGTGGACGGCTGAGGCGGCGGATGTCTGATTTCTTCAAGTGCCGATTGACCCAGATCGAAGAATTTCGCCCACCCGCCCTCGGGAGTCCAGCTAGGCGCTGGAAGAACGAGGAGGTCAAGAGCACGTGTGCAGGCGACATAAAGTAGCCGCTCCCGTTCGTCCGCGGCCTCAGCCCGGTCGGCCGCGACTGCCGCTTCAAGGGTGCTCGAGATGACGTCACCGAGGGTCCAGTGCACGCTGTTGTCGATCGAGCGAAAGAAGAAGTCCTCGCCATTCTCCGGCATGGTCACAAAGTTGATGGGGATAACGATGGGCCATTCGAGGCCCTTCGCCTTGTGAACTGTAACGATCTCGATGCTGTTGCCTTGATAGTCGGCCGGAGCTTCATCGGCTGCCAGCTCGACTTCCCATTCGGAGCTGAGATCGATCGCAAGTTGTTTGAGCCCGCGGACGTTATAGCTACGTGCTCGCTCGAGGAGGATGCTGACATTGCCAAGAGAGCGAGCTTGTTGATCTGAGTTCCGGCCGGCCATACTCGGGATGACGCGGAGCAGCTCGATAGCCTCGGACAGGAGGGCATAGGGCGTCGTTCCACGCCGCTTCCGCCACAGCTCCTGTAGGCCGAACATCACATGGTGCGCTACAGGGTGGTCCACGCGCGAGAGATCGGTATTCAGGTTTAAAAAAGCGCCTTCATCCTGCTCCCGCAGACGTGCAGTAATATCGAGGAGCTCTCGTTCGGCGAGACCAACAAGCGGCCCGCGAAGGACCGCCCCGAGAGCCAGGGTGTCGCGGCTGTCCGCCAGAGCGCGGACGAGGGCCACGAGGTCTTGGGATTCTTGTCGCCGATAGAGATTTTTGCCTGCCTGTGAAGACACAGCCAGTCCCTTGTCCTCCAGTGCGCGTTCATATCGCCAGAGTTGCGTCCGCCGCGGAGCCAACAGAGCGATGTCGCCCGGCTCGGCGCGCGCAATCTCCCCATTTGAGCGCCGGATCCACACGTTGCCGATAAGGCTCGCGCAAAGGTCAGCAACCGCCTTTGCTTCGAGGTCTCGGATCGGGTTAACGTAGGTGTCGGGTGGAACGTGGTAGCCCAGCTTTGCGATGCTTTGGATCCGGCTTGGATCTTCGGCAATGGTCGATTTTAAGGCAGCATAGCCCCCCTGTTGCTTTGCCAATCGTTCCGCGAAGATCCGATCGACATGTCCAAGAATGCTTTTTCCGGAACGGAAATTTGCCGAGATCTGAACAACGTTCCCCGGAAACTGCGCCTCGATCGCCGAGCGCGCACGAAGATACGATTTCAGATCGGCACGACGGAAGCGATAGATCGCCTGCTTGGGATCGCCGACCATAAACAGCGCTCCGTTGCGAAGTTTACGCCGGTCCCAGGACTCCGAGGTCCCTGGTTCGCTTGAGATCAAAAACAGGATCTCTGACTGGAGAGGGTCAGTGTCCTGGTATTCATCGATTAGAATGCGCTGAAAGCGCGCCATGACCGCTTCGCGCACCCTTTCGTCGGAGCGCAATAGATTGCGTGTGCGAATGAGGATATCGTCGAAATCGAGCAGGGCAGCATTGCGTTTGAACTCATCGAATGCGCCAACGAGTTCGTCGGTTTCGCCGAAGAAGCGGACCAGAAGCGCATCGGCTATTGCGCCCATTGAATCAGCAAAGAGCTTGGCGCACCGTTCATAGTGCTCCTTACCGGCTGCAGAGAGCTGTGGCCCATCAATTTTGCCAGCCGAACGGGACCAGAGGTTGATTCGGCCCTTATACCGGGACAAAGCATGTCCTCCGCGAGGGAGCAGCGCGTCGCTCTTCGGATGAACGAGGAGCCACAATTGCGAAAAATCGAGAGCGCCAGAAACCGCAGGCGCAAGCGCGTTAGCGAGTGCTTCAAGCGCCACGACGTCCTCTACGACTTCCTTGGGAGCCGCAATGCGATCGATCCAGCGCCGAAAGGTAGCTACAGCGTCAATCAGGTCATGAACGCTATCGGCATAACGCGGCGGCGGGAGCGGTCGTGCTTCGGGGTAAGAACGACGAAACGTGGCTAACGACTTCAGTGTCTTCACCGCGAGATCAGGGGCGTATGCCGCCATGACAACGATTGGATCATCCGGGCGTGCAGCGTGACCGAGCCGCTTGTTGAGCCAGGAATCGAAGATCGCCTGGAAGGCGAGGTCGCTCTGCTCCGAATCCATGACGACAGCGCCAGGATCTATTCGAGCTTCGACCGCATAGCTTTGCAGAATAGTGAGGCAAAAGCTGTGGATCGTGGAGGTCGTGAGTTCGCCCAGGCGGCTTCGTGCGTTGGAGAGCGCTTCGGCTTGATCATCGCTCAAAGGTCGCTCGCGGAACG
Organism: Bradyrhizobium sp. CCBAU 45389; assembly: GCF_028128625.1. NCBI lineage: Bacteria > Pseudomonadati > Pseudomonadota > Alphaproteobacteria > Hyphomicrobiales > Nitrobacteraceae > Bradyrhizobium > Bradyrhizobium sp. CCBAU 45389. Next base: position 41,188 of record NZ_LBIY01000071.1, read on the forward strand.
CAGGCTCCAGGTCTTTGGGAATAGTGCGGTCGAGGAGCATGCCGGCGAACTTGTCCACACGTGCGCGAAGCTTGGCGGCCGCGCGTTCCGTGAATGTGATCGCAGCGATGCTCGAAGGAGCGCGTCCTGAAGCGAGCAGCATCGCAACGCGTCCGGCAAGAAGTGACGTCTTTCCCGTGCCCGCCGACGCTTCGACCAGAAGCGTGGAATTCAGATCGGTGAGTGCGCGCTCCCGTTCTTTGTCGTCAGGCCTCAGGCTCACTTCGTTCCCCAATAGGCTGCGAGCTCTCGGCCCGCTGCTTCACGAATGGCGCTGCTCTTGCGCTCGATGTAACTGACCGCGGCGGGTAGAGCGATCCTGCCGAAGCGCTCTGGCATGTTGGCTATACCTGGATAGACAAAGCCAGCCTCAAGGACGCTCCGTGCAAGCTTTACCCAAGCCGCGACCACATCAATAAAACCGTCAGGGTTCTTGAGCGGACACACTTTCACTGGCGGACGGAGATAGATCAGGCGAGCAATCAGCGGCTGCGTGTCGGGCAGCAACTGGCGGCATGCCAGGGAATAGAGCACGCGCTGAAGTTCCGCACCGCCGTCGACGCTCATTTGATCGGGAGCCTTCGGCCTCTGCCCGGTTTTGTAGTCGGTCACCCGCACCGCGGCTGCTGAAGCGCGAAGATCGAGCCGGTCGATGCTCCCGCGAATGCGAATATCTGTGCCCGGCAGGATCACCGGCTGGGCCGGATCCCATGGCAGAGAAGCGGGAGGATCGCCTTCGCGGACCTCGCCACCGAATGGCACCTCCGTCCAGGAACGTGTTCCGGCTTCCGTAAATGTCTCAAACGTGAGGCCGGCCAGGCTCATTTCAGCCGCCTGCCTGACGGTGTTGGCCCAGAGCACCGGAGGCGGCACATTGGTGACTAAAGGCCAGCTGTCGATCACATGAGCCGCGGCCATGGCAAGGGCTTCCTGGATCTCGTGCCGGGCGGCCACTATGAACCCAGGTTTCGGCTCGAGCTGATCGACTGTGCGACGCAGAAGTTCGTGGACGAGGCGGCCCATATCATCGGCCGGGAGAACGAGCTCACGTTCCTTGTGAACCAGGTCGCGCCAACCCAAGCCGTAGTACCAGACGTAGGCGAGAGGGTCTCGGAGAAGCAGGGACAGCGAAGTGGGCGACTGGGGTTTAGGAAGAAGTTCCGAAAGCCGGGGATGACCGTTTTCCACGAGTCCGTCGTGAGGCGTAAGCTTTCGCGAGCTCCAATCGTGCCAAGCTGCCATCGCCGACGTGACGATCGGATCTACGCCTCTGTCCTGTGGCCGGGCAAACAGACGATCGGCTTCAGTCAGCGCGTGACCGGCGGCCCTGTCACGTGAAAGAACGTCGATTTTCTCGCTCACGCGGATCAGAGCACTTAGTCCGACGCGTTTGCCTTCGCAGCTTAGTCTTCCCGCGGAGACGACTGTCTCTTCAGTGGAGGCGAGAACGATGTCGAAGCAACGGCGATCAGCTGCTTCTATCGGGTCTGGGTCCGTCAATTCGGATGGGACGATGTAACTGGGAAGGAGCGGGTCGAGCCCGCCGCTACGAGGCCATCCGCTGGTTGTAAGGCCCATCAGCCAGACAAACGGACGCGGTGCTGCGGCAAGTTGATCGGCGGAACACCACGCCACAGAATCGGCCGGATCTCGGTCCTCGGCAACGCGCAGGGACTCGAGCGAAAACATAAGTGCCGATGCAGGCGCCGATCGCAGCGCCTCATCCCAAAGCCTGCGGGAGCGTCCCCGGAGAAGCAATTTGGCCGCCTCTTCGGCAGCGTCCGTGCCCGATTCGATAAGCTTGAGCACGGGCATCAGGATCGATGCTGTTTCGGGATAAGGGGCGAGGGCCCGTTCCCAATCCGCGGCAGCGGATAAGGCTGCTTCGCTGGGTACTGGCAAGCCTGCAGGCAGGGCGTCCAGGACTGTGCCTTGGTCGGCAGCGAGGGAGAGAAGGCGGCGTACTCGTGCCTGGCTCAGTCCGCCACGCAGCGCATCTGCGAGGGCCGCGCAACGCTGACCGTCCCTTGTGGCAAGGGCCGGTCGGCCGTGGACGAAACATAGCGGAAGATTAGATGCCGAGACGAGGGCCAGCATGTAATCATCCCACGCGACAGGAGCCGTTGTAGCGATGGCGATCTCCGAAGCGCGAGCGCGGCCGAAAGCGAGCAATTCTCGGGCCCATCGCATGGCTTCGAGCGCCTCGTGATGCGGATCGGCGCAACTTGCGGCGCGCCTCTTACCAAACGTTCTCGGGGCGGCCCGGTTGAGCGTACCTTCAAACCAGCTGGCGTCACAAAAAGCGGGCGCGTCCCATTCAACTGGGATCACCTTGCACAGTTCGTTGATAAGCGGCCGCCAGATGGGATCGATTGTGTGGAGCTCTTGTAAGCGAAGCGGTCCCAGCACGCGCGGGGCGAGTGACACAGCCGCGCGAGCCAGATCGCATAGGTCGGGTAGGAGGCGTTCGCCGGGCTGCAGGTGAAGGCGCACCGTATCTTCGATCCGCGCAAGGTCTTGGATACGCGGCTGGCCGGCATACGGTCCGGTCCGAAGGTCAAAACCAGACCGCCAGATACTTCGGAGTGTACGAAATATGGCGCGGGTCGCTCCGGGCAGATCGCTTATCGGGGCAATGTCTTTCAAGAGGCCGGGGGCGCCCAAAGCTTTGCGAATGCCGATCTCGACACTCTCGCGAGATGCGGGATGCAGCAGTCCACCGGCCAGGCGTGCCGCCAGCTGCGGAGGCGTCAGAATCTGGATTCCGAGCTCACGGTCGCGCGCAGCCGCCGCACGACGCATTGCAAAGGCGAGGCGCCCCTGAACGAGCACACTATGAAGTATGGAGGCGGTGGTCATGCTTGCCGTAGGTAACAGACTCGATGGCTCTCGTCTGCTTTGATGCTGTGGACAGCTTCTCGATAGGCACGGGACTGCCAAGAATCAGTATTGGCTGCTGGTGTCAACCGGTTGAGGATCCTTGAGAATTCTCCCCAATGTTCCTGAATGATATGGTTCAGCCTCATAGATTCGGTTTGACTGTCATCCTCAGATAGATGCCTTCATCGTTCCCATACAGCGCCGGTCCTCGGCTTGCAGGTGAGCCGCGCGGAGACCCTGCTGCACAGGCAATCGCCTCACTGCGAGGCTACGCATATCAGCTCTACGCGAGTGCGCTGGCATGGCTCGATCTAGCGCCGGGACAAGAACTTCACCTCGAAGTCGCCAAAGATTACGCGACCGTTGCCGAAGACGCCCTCAACGCCGTGGAAGTGAAGGACACACGGGCCACCATCACGATCAATTTACAGGACGTCCGAGATACGATCGATTCGTTCGTTGACCTGGTCGAGCGCAATCCTGACCGCAACGTCAACCTGCAATTTCTGTCAACCTCCTCGATCGGGCAGGAGCGCAGCAGTTCCCATCGCATCGGTTCTGAGGGGGCGTTGATCTATTGGCGGCGCGCCGCGGCGGGTGCGGACGTGGCTCCGTTGCGCCAAGTATTGTCACAACTAGACCTCACGCCACGCGCACGTGCCTACATCGACACCCGCGATGATCCAGCCTTAAGAAAGGATTTGCTCCAGCGCGTCCATTGGCATTGTGGCCGCCCGGATCTGGATGCTCTTAAAAGCGAATTCGAATCGGCGCTCGTCACCTATGGATCGGAACGACTGCGGCTGCCGCCGGCTGAATGCGAGCGCTTGAGTGCGATCGTTCTACAGCACATATTGGCAACGGTCGTAAAGCCGCTCCCGCGTCGTTTGATCGCAAGCGATTTGCTTTCGCTGCTCGATGAGGCGACTCGGGTGTCATTGCCGCGCGGGGCGGTGGACGATCTAATCCGCGGGCTCACGAATCAACTCGCGGAACATGCCGGCGCGGTGGAAACATCGGTACCCGGCAAATTGCACGTTCTCGATCCCGAGCGCGAGATTCCATTTCCGGCATCGTTCGCCGAACGAGCTGGCCTCGTTGACGATATCCTGGGGCGCGCGACCCGTAGCGGCATCGCATTTGTGACGGGGGCTACCGGAGTCGGGAAGACCATGCTGGCTCGCCTATCCGCCCGTTTGCAGGGCGGCAGCTGGTATCTGGTCGACTTCCGGGATGGTTCCGCAGTCGAAGCAATCGAACGCATCCAGCACGCCATCGCCGATTTGAGCTCGCTAGGTCCGAACGGAGTCATTCTCGATGATCTTAATGAGCTGGAAGATCCTCGGGTTCGGCGGAGCTTGAACCGCTTCATCCTAGCGATGAGACGGCGCGACGGCTTATGTCTCGTCACCGCCTACCGGCAACCCTCCAGACGAGCTCTTTCGGAATTGGGCTTTGACTCCTCAACGCTTGTGCCTGTGCCCGACATGACGATCGCCGAGGTGGGTGAACTCGTGACTGCGGCCGGCGGCGATGCGGCTATCTGGGCCCGGTGGATTCATCTCGGTGCCGCATTTGGCCACCCACAGCTTGTGCAGGCGATGATCGCCGGCCTGCGCTCGCGCGCGTGGCCAAAAGAGGAGCTGCGGCGTCTGAAGGACCTCAATCCGGCTGAAGAGGTTGAGTTCGAGCAGCGCTTGGCACGACAACGCCTCGTGGCGGCGCTTCCGGACAATGCAAGGTCGCTGCTCTACCGGATGAGCCTCCTTATCGGTCGCTTCAACCGATCACTCATTCTGGAGGTCGCGGGTTTGCCTCCTTCCGTCAGGAATCCCGGCGAGCAACTTGACTCGCTGGTCGGACCCTGGGTCGATCAGGCCGCACAAGACGAATTGCGGATATCGCCGTTGCTCGCCAATGCAGGGACCGAAGTGCTCAGTCCTGACGAGCAGCGCGCGGTGCACCACGCTGTGGCAAATGTCATCTTGGAGCCGCGCGAACTCGACATCACCAAGGCCAATGCAGCCTTCCTTCATGGCCTCCTGGGCAAGTCCGAATTCGCTCTCACCAAGTTCGGCAACAGCATTCTCGTCGCAAAGCCGAGCGTGCGTCGCATGCTGCCCGACTGGATGACCGGCCTCCGCTTGCACCGCACGGATCGACCCATCTATCCGGACAAGCCGTCGCTGTCCTGCTTGCTGAGACTTGGACAGCTCCTCCTCCTTCTTGAAAAGAAGGATCTGCAGAGGATCGGGAAATGCTGGTCGGCTCTAAAGGAGGAGATCCAGCAGGAGCCCAATGCAAGAGCGAAAGAACGGTTTGAGCTCATCGTTCTTTCAAAGGTCCTGATTCACTCGACACTCTCTCGTGCGGTGCCTGATTGGATTGAGGCGATCTTGCGGTTCGAAGAACTCTGCGATCGCCGCCCCGAAGGCCGCCAGCTCTTGGCGAGCATCAATGAGCGGGTCAATGGAAAAGCCTCGCCAAAGCCGGTTGGAATGTTTTTCATCACCCAAGTTCTGGGTCTCGCAACGGTTGCCGAGCTGGGCGCCGCTTTCGATAGGCTTGACCAAGCGACGCCAGAGCAGCGAGAAAAACTGTTTGCCGACGTCCCTACGATGCCGAGCGATTTTTCTTTGTTGGTGAATCACGCCTGGCTGGAGGAGCACAGGCAGGGAAATATTGACTGGCTCAATTGTGCGCAACGGTACACACGGATGGCCGAACAGGCGCGCTCATGGGGCTATCGCGAGCTAGCGTTACGATGTCACGTCGCGTGCGGCGTCATGTTCGACGAATACGGTAGCGAAGATGACCGGGCATTGGACGCTCTTGAAGAGGCCGCTCGATTGCTTGGTCCTGATCCGATCTTGTCTCGGGCGCGTGCGAAAATCCTCTATCGGCGCAAGGATCATGCCGGTGCGTTGAAGCTGCTTACAGAAACAGCCGACAAGACGGCGCTCAATGATCCAATTGAAAGAGCCCACATGCAGCGTGAAGCCGGTATAAGCGCGGCTGAGCTGGGCGCCTGGGGCGAGGCCCACAAATGGTTCGCGGCAGCGCGCGAAAGCGCTGGCGAGGTCGGAGGCGAAGAGATGCGGCCCATGGCTATTGGATTGCGCGCCGACGAGGCGATTGCTGCATTCCGTGACAATAATCCCAGCATCGCGCTGCTCGGCATGGATCAAGTGCTCGAGGAGCTCGATGCAATCGATGCCGACCAGTCCATTAAGGCTGTCTATTGTCGACGTGTCGTTGGACACACCGTGCTCTGGCTCTACGGCCAGGCCACAGGACAGCGGGTCAGTATCGATGGTGAGCCCTTTGGTATGGTTCCCGGAATGTGCAGCAATTCCGAGCCGCCAGATCTCCGTGATCTCCCGCTCACGTCTCGCGATTACCTGAGGTATTTGCTTGCTGAAACCGAAGTTGCCGCCAATGCTGCCTCCGGACTTGTGCTGGGACTGCGGACGCGTCTTCGTGGCCGCGCTATTCCGGCAATGGAAATCCCATTGCGAAACGCGCAATTGGCTCGCGCAATTGCACATAGCGATCCGAGTTCCTTCATTTCGCATATGAGATCGTGGATTGAAGCGGATTTGTATCTGAAGGCCAACAACAAAGCCCTTGTGCCAGGAGGACCAAGAGTCCTGCCTACGGGGAAATCGAGCGTGTGACATCCGAACGCCTGCAATCGGCTGAAGCCCTTCTAACCGCGGAGGACGCACTTCTGGCATTTGGGATGTTTGCCGCCTGGACGGGCAATCAAACGGCTATCGCGACGCTCTGCGACCAGAGGTCGGGAGTATTTCCCTCCGGGTTTCCGGGCGAACGCCTTCTCAAACCCATGGTTTACGAAGAAACAGGCGGTGACCGTGTCGAGGATCGTATTGCCGCTCAGATCGGCAAGGTGTCGCGACGGACGGACCTTGACCCGGATGATATCTTTGTCGCCGGTGTGCGCTTCATCCAAGGAATTAACCGCTCCAACTTCAAACGGCACCTGGAAGTGCCATTCTCTGTTTGGATGCGGGAACGTTGGCAGTGGGCACTCGATCATCAGCGCTTCCTTTTTCGAGCTCCTTCGCAGAGCGGCGCGTCGATTGAAGCGGCGCTGGCTTCATATGGAACCGATCTCGCTGGTGGAGGAAGATTATTGCTGGCTGCGGAAGGCGCCGTGCGTACGAAGCTGGATCAGACTTTTCGTGACTTTCTCAGTTCGCTGTGACTTTCACTTCAGGATGCCAAGCTCCGATGCTTCATAAGTGGTACACGCCCCGGCAACCGTTGTCTTCGACTAACGCCGAGGATCAACGGCGATGCGCCACCCGCGGTGAATGTAGCCCTTGCTTTCGCCGTGACGTCGCCGCACCACAGAGGGAGTTTCGAAGTCGATGACGAGATCTTCTCCCTCTTGGTAAAATCGCGTCCCGAACATCTTGGCAGTCAGTCGGGCCAGAAGTTTATCTTCGGTTTGAAGGGGAATTCTGTGCCGGATCGCGGTCCCCAAAATGAGCGCATCGCATACCGTGTTGCGAAAGTGACCCTTCGGGGCGTAATCGCTGAGGAACCTGTCCAGGATATCTAGGCCGTAACCGACTGCATTCTCTTCAAGCGCTTCGCAGCGAATCCCGTTCTCTATGAGAAAGCGAAAGCGTTTCTCGAGATTGCGCTGTTCAGCCTTTCGCAAAACCATGACACCGGCCTTGAACAGGTCAGATCGAGCGGAGTTGATGGCACTTGCGATGGCATTGCTGCCAAACTCGACCAGACTCGGATGCTCTTGGTTGAAATCTATAAGCAGACGATCGGTGCCGATCCGGCGAAATGGGTGACCGGCGGGCATCTGAAGTACTGCAGGCGGGCCCATCAGACTGTGTCGACCAAGTCTCAGAGGCACGTAGTACCTGTCCCTGTCAGGTTTATTGCCGTACATGATCAGGAATTCTTTCGCCGAGACGGACGCAATAGTGGCATGGGCCGGCATCACGCGTCGGCCGGCCTGCATATGGACCAGTATTTGCGTATCGACCATTCGCATGGATTGCATGGTTGACGTTGTGAGCCGTGGTCTACTGCAGGAAAACGACTCTTTGTTTGGTTATGCCTCCAACACGATCAGCATCGAATATCAGTCACCTGCCGCGATACATACGCCAGCCTCGGATGATCGTGTATGTCAGATACGCAGAACCCAGGACGCATGCCAGCAAAAGCCAACTTTCGATTGGCGGGTAGATCCAGGGTGCGCCCTTTTTCAGATCGCCGATACAATATACCGACGGCGTCCCTCCGATAAAGGCGACGTCGGTCAGTTGGCGCCACCAATTCCAGTTTGGGCATCCCGGGCTTTCCGGGACAAGCTTCACCAGGAATTGAAATGCCAGAAATGCTGCGCAGCCGGCAGGCACGAGCATGAGCACATAGAGCCACGGGCTCGTTCTGAAAGCGTGTCTCGATCTGCCTGCTTCGTCCAGCACCGCCTCACGTGCGATGATAAGGCTATCAGCCTCGAGCTTCAGAGATGCGGTGACGAGGAAGGCCAGGACTGGCCCGACGCCGCGATGACGGCTGGATTGATATCGACGGATACACCGATGATCGAAGCCTTGGCTACGCTTTCGCCGGTTCGTGTGAAAGCGCACAGGAGTAGCAGGAGCAGGCTGCGGTTGCCGTATGACCGGATAAAGCTGCTTTCTGCCGTAAGGTAGGAAAGCACACGAGCCTCCTTGGTTGCGCTGTATAACGCTCATGCAAGAGCCTTCAGTGGAATGCGATCTAAAGAGAGTCCGGCGGAGCCAGCCAACTCGCGCCGCGGCGAGAGGGTAGGGTACCTCCCAGCCGGCAAAGTGTCGTTAATCTTGAGCCATCACTGCGGCCTAGCAAAATCCGCATAGAATCTGCTTCCCGAGATCAATGACCGCTCCTCCGGGATTTGTAACTGCCTTGGTTACGGACTTCGCGACTTCACCTGCAGCACGCCCGATATCATTATTCCTCGGGAAGGCATTTTTTGCTGCCTCGCCCACCTCTCCAGCCAGCTTCCTCGTCGCATCATCATAGTCTTTCGCCGCCCCATTTATTCTGTCCAGCAGCTTCACCACTTCGTTGTCTTTCCCTGGTCCCTTCGTGATATCGTTCCAGGCATTCCTTATGAATTTTATGATCTCGTTGTTGGATCCAAACTCGAGATCGCCCACGAGCACCCGTAGCGCAGGCTTTTCGGGGCAGTTCGGCTTCTGTGTCTTGCGCCAAAAGTCTTTGGCGGCGGCCGTCAGGCGCTGGATGCGTTCATCCACCGCTTTTGGATCCGGCGCTTGGTTGCTTGCCTTCAGGACGAAATCGCTGCCCACCACATATCCGGTACTTGCCGCATCCACGGTCAGCCTTGTGGCTTCGGCGGTCAAATAGAGTCCCTCTCTGATGACCATCTGATCAGGTGGAGCTACCGAGCCTTTCGCATCAGTCTTTGCCAGAACCGGGACCACGACGGGTATTCCTGAGAGGATTGTAGGATCCGATGGATCGGCTCCAATCAGCTCGCTCGTAATAACGCCGATCGAGGGGACCTTGGTCCAGCCATAGTCAGTCTTGAACGTTCCGTCCGTTTCGACTTTCAAATCAACGGATGTACAGCTCAAGACGGGAGACAGAAGCGCGACATCCTTTCCCTCAAACGTAAAGCTTGAAAACGCTATTCGTGCGCTGACAGTCGGATTTGTCGATCCCTTAAGGCCGGCCGTCGTTCCTATGCCGCCGCCAATGAGTGGATCGACATGAACGTGAATGGCAGCGTCCACGCTGATCGAAAGGCCCAAGCTTCCTTCCAGGCCCTTGCCAGGCACGTAGTTGAAATTCGCCGCCGGTACACTGATGGAGCCATGGATGCGGTCACCCCCTGCCGCTTCGACGTAGAAGCCGCCATCGCCCAAAATCTTGTCTGACCAATGCTTGTCAACGAAGCGACCCGACACTTCCGTGCTTGCCAATGATAGCGATAGCTTCCGAAGTGCGCCGAAAATTCCATCGGTGAGGGTGGCAATTGCACCTGTGTTGATACTGATCGTCAGCTGCTTGCCTGAGTAGTATTTATTGGCGAGCGCTATGCGTCCGGTCAGTTGTTGCTCAAGGCTGCTGATTTGCGTTGTCGGAATGGTATCATACTTCGACGGGTTCACGTCAAACGGCTGGGCAACTGTTTCGTCCAATGTCGCGGCGAGCAGAACTCCGCGATCGGAGAAGATCGGTGCAATGACGTGGGCCCAACGCTCAACCGAGATCGGCTCGTGCGTCACCCGGTACTTCAAGGTCCCCGTGTTGCCATCCCCGAATTTTTGCTCGAATGACTTATTCTCGTCGAGGGTGTATCGCAGCTGGGGTTGGTACGGAGCCGAAAGGGTCAATCTTTCGGAAAGTCCATTCACGACGTTGCCAGTGATAATGTCGCTGACAAAACCCCTGCCGACCAGATTGAGAAAGCCGAATGAAATTACCGGCTCGATGGAGACAGGGAGCAACCTGAAATTTGCAGCGAAGACAGCCGGTCGGTCGGTTGTCGCTGGCAAAATCTGGCTCACACCGGAAAAATACAGCGCAAACTCAACATCCAGGCCAACTGACAGAAACCTCTTGTCGCTCTTTACACTAAGTCCCAGGTTTCCGGCCAATCGGCCCATTTGCGGCGCGAACGTCAGGCGATCGACTGCTACGGTCAAGGTCTCACCCGGCAGAGAGGGGTGACTCAGCATAACCTTCTGTCCGACGAGTTGGTCGCCGATGTTTCGAAAGAGAGTGGCGTCTAGCGCAACGGCAACTGCTTTTTGATCTCCTTGCTCCAAGGCATCTAGTCCGCTCGCAGTTTGCTGCAGCGATACGATCCGCGCGCGATTGTGCTCATCTATCAGATAACGAGATTGGAACGTTGCATAGAGGCCAATTCCTATTGCAACAATGAGACCCAGAATTACCATCAATCCTTTGCGACGCATGGAAACCCCCATCGCTACCAATGGTTGAACGGTATTCCAGTTTTTGCCCGGAGTCTCGCGCTCGTCGATGTTTTCAAGAATTTTGAGTACGATGCTTCTGATCGGGCCTTATCCCTGTTCGCATGCCCTCGCGGCAATCATGACAAAGGCGGGTATTGTTTTCAGGTAAGCCTGAAAACAATCGGTCACTTGCGCGATCTACCCACTTGTCCGGCCGGCAACGATGTAGGTTGGGGCGATGCCCTTCTCGAAGCCAAACACGACCAACTTAAAAGGTCTGCAATAGACGCCGCCCCTGTGGCTGCATTGGCGGGGGCGATGTGATCTGCTGCTGGCAAACAGATACTCTAATACTTTCTCAGATCGCTTAGCTTTCGCATGTAATGGCCGTGCTTCTGAACAATCGACTTGATTTCATCACTGACGCTGATCACCCGTGCCTTCCTTTTTCGCCATTTCCTGAACGCACCGATGACGGGTAGTTGAGAGCCCTGCGGGACCACCAGCAAGTCATGTTTGTCGTTGACGTATACGTCGAACATGTTCGCCCCTCGATAACCTCGCCCATCTCGCAGGCTGGTCAAATTACCCCTCAACGGCGAACTGCGCAAAGTCGCCAACCAACGACCTTAGCGCCCCCTCCATCAACCGATGATATTATTCTTTTGAGTGCGTTCGCATTGTGCTTTTTTTGCGTTCCCATGCAGCATTCCTGCGTCGTCTCGATGATCGGGGAAGTGGCAACAGCCTCCGGCAGTTCCAGCGTGTCGAGATCGGCAATCCGATACGTAATGGCAGCGTCCGCCGTGTCCGCTTTTGCTCGCGCGATCATGTTTTGCGACAAATCGAGACCAGGACAGAGGCCGCCGCGCATCCAGCGGGAGAACTCCCGAAACCACACCCAGATCGACCACATGCTTTCGAGAAAGTCCGGCAGCATAGCCCGAAAGTCTGGCCATTCAGCAGCGCCGTCAAGCCCATGCACCTGCAGGGGCAATCGCTTAGCCAGCGAAGAAATTTGGAGCGTCGTAGATTTTCTGGGACAGGTGCTGATGATGGTGTGGTGAGAGGGGGAGACAACAACAACAACGACAATTCTGGTGGGCCCGCCTGGATTCGAACCAGGAACCAGACCGTTATGAGCGGCCGGCTCTAACCATTGAGCTACAGGCCCCGATCCTGGCGCCCCCCCCGAAAAAAAACGCCAGCAACGTTGCGGGACTCGTTTATCGGGTGGCTGGCATCCTTGCAATGCCAACCAGAAGA
>NZ_LBIY01000072.1:0-63404 GCF_028128625.1 Bradyrhizobium sp. CCBAU 45389
CGCGCCGCGTTTCGACGCGCCGCGCCAGCCGGGTCCGCCCGCGCCGCCATCGATGCCGGAACCGCCGGCGCCGCCGCCGGCCGGCCGCGATCGTGCCGGTGGGCGCCGTCCGCCTGATATCGGACCTCCGCCGGCGCTGCCGCCCGCTCCGGGCGTGCGCGGCTTCCGCGACATCACGGCCGATGCCAACGATCTCGGCGGCGCCGCCGCGCAGGCCAACCGCGCCGCACGCCGCACCTACGCCAACGTGCCCTCGCCCTCGCCGGAATTCGACCGGCTCGAGCCGAGCCTGGAGAATCGCGCCGGCGAGCAGGACGCGCCCTATTCCTATGACGAGTCGATCGAGGAGGCCGAGCGCTACACGCCGCAGCCGCCTTCGCCGCGTCCGCGTATCGCGGCCGACCGTGACGCCAAGAAGGCCAAGCGCGCCGGCTCCGCATTCCCGTTCAAGAGCGCGATCGCCGTCGGCATCGTGCTGATCCTGGTCGGCGCCGGCATCCTCTGGGGCAAGCCATTGCTCCAGACCGCCACCAACCTGTTCAAGTCCTCGCCGACCCAGGTGGTGGAGGCGCCGAAGGATCCGTCGCAGCCGCAGAGCAAGCCGAAGATCCCCGACCGCGTCGGCCAGCCCTCGGCCAGCGACCAGCCGGTCGCGCCGGTGGCGCAGAAGGTCGTGCTCTATGACGAGGACCCGTCCGACCCGAAGGGCAAGCAATATGTCGGCTCGGTGGTGTGGCGGCTCGAGCCGATCAAGGCGTCGGGCAACCAGAAGGCCGACGTCGCCGTGCGCGCCGAGATCGAGATCCCCGACCGCAAGTTCAAGATGACGATGTCGTTCCGTCGCAATACCGACTCCTCGCTGCCGGCGAGCCATACTGCGGAGCTGACCTTCATCCTGCCGCCGGACTTTCCGGGCGGCAGCGTCTCCAACGTGCCGGGTATCCTGATGAAGTCGAACGAGCAGGCCCGCGGCACGCCGCTCGCCGGCCTCGCGGTCAAGGTCACCGACGGCTTCTTCCTGGTCGGCCTCTCCAATGTCGACGCCGACCGCGCCCGCAACGTCCAGCTCCTGAAGGAGCGTTCCTGGTTCGACGTGCCCCTGGTCTACGCCAACCAGCGCCGCGCCATCATCGCCATCGAGAAGGGCGCCCCCGGCGAGCGCGCCTTCAACGACGCCTTCGCGCAGTGGGGCGATTGAGGCGCTGCTGTCATTCCGGGGCGTGCGACTTGTCCGCCGAAGCTCGAAGAGCGAAGGCGGAAGCACGAACCCGGAATCCATTGCGCAGCACGTGACGTAGAGAGATGGATGGCTACTGCGCCGCCGCTTCCCGCTTCCGTGCCGCCGCGGCGGCCGCGTGCTCGCGGTCCATCACGGCGCGGCAGCCGGGGCTGACTTGGGCCTTTTTCCGCACCATGCAGGCGGTGATCCGGGGGATGTCAGGGATTTCACTCGAGCACAGCCGCATCGCATCGCCCGAGCACATCTGCTGGGCTTCTTGCGAGAAGGCGAGACTGGGTGATGTCTGGAGTGCGAAGCTGGTGGCGAGTGCGACGAGCGAAGCGATGGTCTGAGAGCGTGTCATGAAGGATAGGTCCCCGAGTTCCCGTGGGCTTGAGCCGCTTGATTTTGGGGCGCCGCACGCGGCTTGATCTGCCGCATGTCACAGCCTTCACGCCGGGATCCTAGTCCCGCATGTGGTCGCTCGATTACTTGATGTCGAATCGAAAGTGCTGCGCCGCCCGAGCGAAGTATGCGCCATTGTCACGGGCCTGCAATGGTCATCGCAAAGGAATTCGCAATTGTTGCGCGCACGTCACGCAGCAAACGGCGCTACGCGATTCAAATCAGCCGGTCGGATGATGCGCTCGCCTGTTCCGCATCATCAGCACCCAGCGAAGCGGCATGTTCCTCGACCGCCGTGACGCCCTTCGCGGTGAGCTCGAACAGATCGCCGTCCTTCATCACGTAGCCGCCGGCGATCAGCTCGCCGATCTTGCCCTGCCGGTCGTCGGCGAAGGCAATGGACTGGCTGATGTCCCTGAGGATCGAGAGTTGTTCGTCGCGCAGCATGGCTTCACTCTCCGTTCGCAGGAACGTTTTTTCGATCCTCACATGCCGTGGCTGGCGAACACCTTGCTGCATGCTTTCGACAGCTTGGCCCGGTTGGCCTGCAGGCAGCTCTGCACTGCGCCGTCATTGCCGAGTTCCTTGCGGCACAGCCGCGACGCATCGCGCGAGCAGGCGTTCTGCTCCTGCGGCGTGCCCATGTGGCCCTGGGCGATAGCGGGTGCGCCAGGCAGGCCGCTCAGGGCGACCAGCGTGATCGTCGCCAGACAAAATTTACGGGACATCGGCGGCTCCAGTCCGGCTGGGATGATTTCCAGGTCCTGTCTGAACTCGTCGCCTTGCCACTTGTTCCGCTAGAAGGCGGCCGCCGTCCCGCTGTTCAAGGTTCCCGCGGCGCTGCTATAACGGGGCGGCGTGTGAGGGTATTTGATGAAACGCTATCTGGTGTTTGCGCTGGTCGGCCCGTTCGTCGGCGGGTTCCTGCTGCTGCTGACGACGACTTATCAGTCCGGTTATTGGGCCCAGACCAGTCTCGGCGAGGTCGGCAAGCTGTTCGTGGTTTTCTTCAAGACCCTGCAATACAGCTATCTGTTCGGCTTCCTGCCCTCGCTGATGATCGGCGCGGTCGACGACATCCTGATCCATATCCGCCGGATCGGCCCGGGCTTGCGGATGCTCCTCGTCGGCCTGTTCGCCTTCGTGCTGGCCTCGCTGACCTACAGCTCGCGCGGGCCGGATTCGGGCGTCGTGCAATTCATCCTGTACGGCATGGTCGGCTTCGTGCCGTCGGTGATTTCCTCCTGGCTCGTGCATAGATATGTCGAGGAGCCGCAATCCGCGGCGGCACCGACCTGAACGAGCGGCGTTCGGGCGCGGCGCAGCAACCTCCGCCGCGTTGGCGCGTTTCGCTCAGGTTATGACCATGTCCGACGACGACATCCTTGTGCCCCGCAAGTCCCGTTCCGGGAGCCGTTCGCGCATGGGCAGTGAAGCGCGCGGACCGATCATTGACCAGGAAGGGCATGAGATCCGCCCGGAGACGCTCGACCAGGGCTTTCGCGAGTTTCGCTTCGAGTTCGGCAAGGACAATCCGTTCGGCAATCTGACGCGCGAGCAGCGCATCGCCCGGCTCGAGGCCATCGCAAAACTGCTCGACGTCGCCTTCATCCTGCCCGGCACCAACATCCGCTACGGCATCGACGGGCTGATCGGGCTGATCCCCGTGGTCGGCGACATCATCACGACCGCGATCTCGCTGTGGCTGGTGCGCGAGGCGAGGGCGCTGGGCGCGCCCTGGTACATCACCGCGCGCATGCTCGGCAATGTCGCGGTCGACGGCGTGGTCGGCATGGTCCCGTTCGCGGGCGATGCCTTCGACGTCATGTTCCGCGCCAACATGCGCAACGTCCGCCTGCTCCGCCGCTGGCTCGACAAGCAGCCGCGGATGTAGCGCGCGATGCCGCCTTCTTCGCCTCTCCCCGCTTGCGGGGAGAGGGGGAAGAAAGAGCTACCCCCGAAAACGCAAAAAGCGCGACGGCCTTTCGGCCATCGCGCCTTCCGCGCACATCGGAGCTTGGCGAAAACTTACGCCGCGTCGGCGTCGGTCTCGGCGGCCGGGGCCGGCCGGGGGCGGCGGGGCAGCGGGAAGGCTTCGCTCTCATAGAGCGAGCGGATGCCGTTCTGGTCAAAGCGCGCTTCCTCGACCTGGAGATAGGCGCCGTTCAGCGAATCCGTCGGCAACTGCTCCATCGCGAACTGCACGGCTTCGGCCGCGGTGCCGAACCGGCGATAGGTGAAGCCGGCGCGCTTCTTCTTGCGGATCGCGGCGGGGAAGAGTTCGGCGGAAGTGTTGAAGTTGAACGGACGCAGTGGACGCATGGTCAAAGACCTCGTGATCTCTCTGGGGCTTTAAGCGCGTGGGGTTTGGGAGGGCAGGGGCCACACTCAAGCGAGCCCGCCGCACATGTCATTTTCGTCCCCTAATATAGGCCGTTTTGACAGAAATGCGACCCCTGCGATGCGAGATGATGAATCCGTGCATGGCAGCCCCGCAGCTCAAGAAATATAAGTTATTTCAATGACTTATATGGTTTAAACTTTGCCAGCAAGCAGCAGCACGATCAGCACCACCAGAACGACCCCGCCGATGCCCATGCCGGAATGGCCGAGGCCATAGCCGTAGCCGCCGAACCGGCCGGACAGGCCGCCGACGAGATAGATGATCACGAGGATGATCAGGACGGTCCCAAGGGTCATGGCTTCCTCCCTGGCGGGCCGCCGAAATGCGCTAGTCGGCGCACCGCCAGGGAAGAAAAGCACATCGCGCCACCGGGTTCCATGGGGGAACCCGACGGCGCGCTGGGTTATTTGGGCTCGAGCTTCAGCGCCGCGGAGTTGATGCAGTAGCGCAGGCCGGTCGGGCCGGGGCCGTCGGGGAAGACGTGGCCGAGATGGCCGCTGCATTTGGAGCAGAGCACCTCGGTGCGGATCATGCCGTGGCTGACATCGCGCTCCTCGTCGATATGGCTCTCGACCGCAGGCGCGGTGAAGCTCGGCCAGCCGCAGCCGGAATCGAACTTGGCATCGGACTCGAACAGCACATTGCCGCAACCGGCGCAGACGTAAGTGCCGGCACGGTGGTCGTGCTCATATTCGCCCGTGAAGGGACGCTCGGTCGCCTTCTCGCGCAGCACCGCGTACTGCATCGGCGACAGCTCGCGCCGCCACTGCTCTTCGCTCTTGATGACCTTGTTGTCGGTGGTTTTTGCCTTGGTGTCGGGCATGGGTCTCCCGTTTCTTCGATGGTCTTGCGTTCGATGATCTCGCGATCAGTTGGTGGCCTTGCTGGCATTCACCAGCGTCGGCTTCTCGATGTAGTTATCCGCGAACAGCTTTTTCAGGTTCTCAACCTTGGGCAGGTCGTTATAGGCGATGTAGGGCTGGTTCGGGTGCAGCGTCAGATAGTCCTGGTGGTAGGCCTCCGCCGGATAGAACGCCTCCAGCGCGCCGACCTTGGTCACGATCGGCTTGCCGAACACCTTGGCGCCGTTGAGCTGGGCGATATAGGCCTCCGCGACCTTCTTCTGCTCGTCGGAGGTGGTGAAGATCGCCGAGCGATATTGCGTGCCGATGTCCGGGCCCTGGCGGTTGAGCTGGGTCGGGTCGTGCACCACCGAGAAGTAGATCTGGAGGATCTTTCCGTAGGAGATCTTCTTCGGATCGTACTTGATCTCGACCGATTCCGCGTGGCCGGTGCGGCCGCTCGAGACGGTCTGATAGTCGGCGGTCGCCTTGGTGCCGCCGGCATAGCCGGAGACCGCGTTGACCACGCCGGCGGTGTGCTGGAAGACGCCCTGCACACCCCAGAAGCAGCCGCCGGCGATCACCGCGGTCTGGATGCCGCTCGCGGGCGCTGCGTCCACGGCGGGGGCGGGGATCACCACCGCCTCCTCGGCGGCACGCGACGGCACGGCAAAGGCCAGTGTCGCGGCGGCGGTGGCGGCGAGCAGGGTCAGGAGGGCAGGACGGCGCATGGCGGAGCCTCTTTGGCGGAAGGTGAGACAGTCTAGGTCGGTTGGCACCGGGCGAACAGCCTGCCCGGCCGCATTTCAGTCACTGGAGATACGGGGACAGGGATCGATTGTTACGCCGATACGGACACGAGTCTGTGAAAGAAGCGGGCTGAGACAGCCGGCTTGGCAGGGTTGGGAACTCCGCGGTAGATGAACCCGCGCCATCGAAGATAGACCTAGAAAAGTGGTGGCTGGAGCTGGCCTGACAACATGCTGCGCGTCGTTTCCCTGACCTTCGTCACTCTGATCGCCAGTGTCGCGATCGCCACGGCAGATCAAGTCAGCGACGATCTCGCCCTCTGCCGCGACCGCCAGGCGGACATGCAGGCCCGCGCACCGGCCTGCGACAATCTGCTCAACGCCGATCGCGTGACCGGCAAGGACAAGGCCATCGCACTGTCGGTGCGCGGCAATACCCTGATCAACAAGCGCGACTACGTCCACGCCATCGAGGCCCTGTCCATGGCCATCGATCTCGATCCTGACTACGCCATTGCGCTCAACCTGCGCGGCCTCGCCTATGAGCGCAAGGGCCAGGACGACCTCGCGATGGCCGACTACAACCTCGCGCTCCAGAAGCGGCCGACCTACGGTGTCCCCTACAACAATCGCGGCGTCATCCATTTGCGCAGGGGCGCACTGCAAAGCGCGCTCGACGATTTCAACCTGTCGATCAAATATACGCCGAAATTCCTGCTCGGCTGGACCAATCGTGCCCGCGTGCGCACGCTGATGAAGGATTTCAACGGCGCGATCGCCGACTTTGCGGAAGCCGAGAAGATCGATCCGGCCGCGCCGCAGATCGCAAGCAACCGCTGCATCACCTGGGGCATGATGGGCAAGTACGAGCAGGCCTTTGCCGACTGCAACGGCCTGATCGAGCGGCAGCCGAGAAACGTGTACGTGATCAACAATCGCGCCGATGTCAGCATGATGAAGGGCGACCTCGACGCCGCGCTGAAGGACTACAACACGGCGATCGAGATCAATCCGAACAATGTCCGGGCACATTCCGGCCGCGGCCAGATCTACGAGCGGAGGAAGGATCTCGCCCAGGCTCGCGCCGACTATCGTGCGGCGGCCTACTCGCTGACGAGGTTCGACGAGATCGACGTCGCGCGCGCCCGCACCATCGCGCAGGAGCGGCTCGCCGCGCTGACGCCGCAAGCGCCGGCGGGCGCGCCCGGCGGGCGCCGCGTCGCGCTCGTGATCGGCAACGGCGCCTACAAGAACGTCCACGCTCTGCCCAATCCGCCGCGCGACTCGAAATTGATCGCGAGCGTGCTGAAGGATGTCGGTTTCCAGACCGTGATCTCGGTCAGCGATCTCACCCGCGACAAGTTCTTCGACGCGCTGAAGACCTTCGCGGAGGAGGCGGAGAAGGCCGACTGGGCCGTGGTCTATTATGCCGGCCACGGCTTTGAGATCGGCGGGGTGAACTATCTCGTCCCTGTCGATGCCAAGCTCGCCGCCGACAAGGATGCCGAGACGCAGGCGGTCGCGCTGGAGCAGGTCATCGCCGCGGTCGGTGCCGCGCGAAAGATGCGTCTCGTGGTGCTCGATGCCTGCCGCGACAATCCGTTCGCGCCGACCATGCAGCGCACTCTGTCGCTGAAGCTGGTCGACAAGGGCTTTTCCAACATCGAGCCCGGCGCCGGCTTCATGGTGGTCTATGCCGCCAAGCACGGCGAGACCGCGATGGACGGCGACGGGGCCGCCAACAGCCCGTTCGCCACGGCGCTCGCCCGCGAGATCAAGGAGCCGAAGGTCGAGATCCGAAAGCTGTTCGACATCATCCGCGACGACGTCTGGGCCGCGACCAAGCACGAGCAGCAGCCGTTCACCTACGGCTCGCCTCCGGGGCGGGAGGATTTTTATTTCGTGGCGGGGAAGTGAGCTGCGCGTGTGACGCGACGGCGGCACCTCGTTCTCGGAGCCGTAGGGTGGGCAAAGCGAAGCGTGCCCACGCGTTTTATTCTGCTTATGGAGAGAGATCGTGGGCACGGCGCTGCGCGCCTTTGCCCACCCTACGGCAGCGTCACACGACGATACTCAGCCGCTTCGCCGCCCGCGTAATGCCCGTGTACAGCCACCTTGCCCGGCTATCCCCAAACGCAAAGCTCTCGTCGAACAGGACGACGTCGTCCCATTGCGAGCCCTGTGACTTGTGCACGGTCAGCACATAGCCATAGTCGAACTCGTCGTAGGGCTTGCGCTGCTCCCAGGCGATCTGCTCGATGCCGCCCTCGAAACAATCGGCGCGCACCGAGACTTTCGTCACCTTGTGCCCGAAATCCTCGTCCGGCGACAGTCGCATGGAGAGGATGCGCGATTTCGAGCGCGAGGTGTTGCGCGACTTCACGCGCCACAGGCCGCCGTTGAACAGTCCCTTCTTGCGGTTGTTGCGCAGGCAGACCAGCTTGTCACCGGCGACCGGAAAGACATCCTCGATGTTCTGGCGCTGGCGCACCCGCATATTGTAGGCGCGTCGCGTGTTGTTGCGCCCGACCAGGACCTGGTCGGCGCCCATGACGCGGTCAGGATCGAGCTCTTTCCGCGACACCACCTCGCTCTCACCGTAGCGGCCGATGTCGAGCTCGCGGCCCTCGCGGACGTCCATCGACATCCGCACGATCGGGTCGTCCTGGGCCTGGCGGTGCACCTCGGTCAGCATCGCGTCGGGCTCTGAATTGGTGAAGAAGCCGCCGCCCTGGATCGGCGGCAGCTGCGCGGGATCGCCCAGCACCAGGAGCGGGCAGTCGAACGACATCAGGTCGCGGCCGAGTTCAGCGTCGACCATGGAGCATTCGTCGATCACGATCAGCTTGGCCTTCGAGGCCGGCGCGTCGTCCCACAATTCAAAGCTCGGCTGCTCCTCGCCGGATTCGCGGGCGCGGTAGATCAGCGAGTGGATGGTGGAGGCCTCGTCGCAACCCTTGTTGCGCATCACGAGGGCCGCCTTGCCGGTGAAGGCGGCGAATTTCACCTCGCCGTCCACGCCCTCGGCGATATGCCGCGCCAGCGTGGTCTTGCCGGTGCCGGCAAAGCCGAACAGGCGGAAAACGGGCGGCGTGCCGCCCCGTCCCGGCTTGGCCTTGAGCCAATCGCCGACGGCTTTGAGCGCGGCATCCTGATGCGGGGTGAAAGTGGCCATATCTGTCTTGAGGAGGGGCGAAACGAGGCGATTCGCCATCCCCCAAAACTAACCATTCGCCCCGCCGGTTCAAGCGCGGGGAGGCGTTCTCTGCAGCCCATCCTTCGAGACGCCCGCCTCTGGCGGGCCCTCAGGATGAGGGCGGAGTGCGCGGGGGCAGTTTCAGCAGGCACAGATGCCGCTAAGCCTCATCCTGAGGAGACCGCAAAGCGGTCGTCTCGAAGGACGAGGCGCTTGCTCAGGCCTCGCCAAACCCTACTGCCAGCCCGGAACGCCGCGCATGTCGGGCAGCTGGTGGGCGATGCCCTTGTGGCAGTCGATGCAGGTCTTTTCCTTGGTGAACAGGAAGCGCTGGTGCGCGACCGAGGCCCGCGGCGACTGTTTTGTGATGTCCATGGAATCGGCGCTGTGGCAGTTGCGGCATTCCAGGGAGTCATTGGCCTTGAAGCGCGCCCATTCATGCGCGGCGAGCTCGAGCCGGTGATCCAGGAATTTCTCCCGTGTGTCGATCGTGCCAAAGATCTTACCCCAGACCTCCTTGGAGGCCTGCATCTTGCGCGCGATCTTGTCGGTCCAGTTGTGCGGTACGTGGCAGTCCGGGCAGGTGGCGCGCACGCCGGAGCGGTTGGTGAAGTGGATGGTCGACTTCAGCTCGGCGAAGACGTTGTCCTTCATCTCGTGGCAGCCGGTGCAGAACTTCTCGGTGTTGGTCAGCTCCAGCGCGGTGTTGAAGCCGCCCCAGAAGATCACGCCGGCCACGAAGCCCGCCAGCACCAGCGTGCCGAGCGCGAACACCGAGCTCGGCCGGATCAGCACGCCCCACAGCTCGAGCAGGAAATCCCAGCAGCGCAGGATGAAGCCGCGCTTGGTCTCCAGCTTCTCCTTTGGCTCGTCAGCAGTCGTCGTCATCGCCGGCCACCGGGGCTTGCGCGCGACAGCAGCGTGTCGATGTCGGTAAAATCGTTGCTGACGGGCGGGTTGGCCGTGTTCTGCGGCACGTGGCATTCGGTGCAGAAGAAGCGACGCGGCGAGATCGAGGCCAGGAACTGGCCGTCGCGGTCCATGAAATGCGTGATCGACACCATCGGCGCCTGCGATTCCGCGGTCCGCGCCCGGGCGTGGCAGGACAGACACTTGTTGCCGTTGAGATCGATTTGATAGCCGTCGATCGTGTGCGGGATGACCGGCGGCTGCTCCGGATAGTTGCGCGTCTCCTTCTCGGACGTATTGCGGTTGGGCAGCATCGGCGGCGCCGGGCCCTCGTCATTGAGCGGCGCCGCGCCGCGCAGGCCCGAGGTCACCGTCTGCGCGGTCAGCGAACTCGTGCCGGCGGCAATCGCGACCGCGAGCAGGGCGATACCAAATCGTTTCATCATGACAGGTTCACCCGCTCGATGCGCACGGCGCATTTCTTGAAGTCGGTCTGCAGCGAGATCGGATCGGTGGCGTCCAGCGTCACCTTGTTGATCAGCTTGGATTCGTCGAACCACGGCACGAACACCAGGCCGCGCGGCGGCCGGTCGCGGCCGCGGGTCTCGACGCGGGCACGGATGAAGCCGCGGCGCGAGACCACCTTCACCTCGTCGCCGCGCCGCAGCTTCATGTCCTGCGCGTCGTCCGGATGCATGAAGCACACGGCCTCGGGGAACGCCTTGTAGAGCTCGGGCACGCGGCGCGTCATGGTGCCGGAATGCCAGTGCTCCAGCACGCGGCCGGTCGAGAGCCAGTAGGGATAGTCGTTATCGGGCGATTCCGCCGCCGGCTCGAAGGGCAGCGCGAAGATGCGCGCCTTGCCGTCGGGATAGCCGTAGAACTGCACGTCGGTGCCCTGCTTGACGTAGGGGTCGCTGCCCTCGCGGAAGCGCCACTTCGTCTCCTGGCCGTTGACGACCGGCCAGCGCAGGCCGCGCTCCCGGTGATAGGTGTCGAACGGCGCGAGGTCGTGGCCGTGGCCGCGGCCGAACTGGGCATATTCCTCGAACAGTCCCTTCTGCACGTAGAAGCCGAACGCCTTGGCTTCCTCGTTGGCGTAGCCTTGTTCGATCTCGGTCACAGGGAATTTGTCGACCTGGCCGTTCTTGTAGAGCACGTCGAACAGCGTCTTGCCGCGATAGTCCGGCTTCTTGGCGATCAGCTCCTCGGGCCAGACCTCCTCGATCTTGAAGCGCTTTGAAAATTCCATGAGCTGCCAGAGATCGGATTTGGCTTCGCCCGGCGCGGTGACGAGCTGGTGCCAGAACTGCGTGCGCCGCTCGGCATTGCCGTAGGCGCCTTCCTTCTCGACCCACATCGCGGTCGGCAGGATCAGATCGGCAGCGAGCGCCGTCACGGTCGGATAGGCATCCGAGACCACGATGAAATTGTCGGGGTTGCGGAAGCCCGGATAGGTCTCCTCGTTGACGTTCGGGCCGGCCTGGAGGTTGTTGTTGACCTGCACCCAATAGGCATTGATCAGGCCGTCCTTCAGCATTCGGCTTTGCAGCACGGCGTGGGCGCCGTTCTTGTCGGGAATGGTGCCCTCGGGCAGCTGCCAGATGTGCTCGGCGTGATCGCGATGCGCCTTGTTGGTCACGACCATGTCGGCGGGCAGGCGATGCGAGAAGGTGCCGACCTCGCGCGCGGTGCCGCAGGCCGACGGTTGGCCGGTCAGCGAGAACGGGCTGTTGCCGGGCGAGGAGATCTTTCCGGTCAGAAGATGGATGTTGTAGACGAGGTTGTTGCACCAGACGCCGCGGGTGTGCTGGTTGAAGCCCATGGTCCAGAACGAGATCACCTTGGTCTTGGGATCGGCATAGAGCTCGGCGAGCGCCTCCAGGCGATTGAGCGGCACGCCGGACATCTCGGCGGCCTTCTCCAGCGTGTACTCCGAGACGAACTTGACGAATTCGTCGTAGCTCATGTCGGTGGAGTCGTTGGCTTTCGCGGCGCCCGTTGCCTTCTTCTGCAGCGGGTGCTCCGGCCGCAGGCCATAGCCGATGTCGGTTTGGCCGCGCTTGAACACGGTATGGGCGGCAACAAAATCCTTGTTGACGCGGCCGGTCTTGATGATGTGGTTGGCGATGGCGTTGAGGATGTAGAGATCGGTCTGCGGCACGAACACCATGCCGATGTCGGCAAGGTCGAACGAGCGGTGCTCGAACGTCGAAAGCACGGCGACGCGGACATGCGGCGCGGAGAGCCGGCGGTCGGCGATGCGCGTCCACAGGATCGGGTGCATCTCCGCCATGTTGGAGCCCCACAGCACGAAGGCGTCGGTGGCCTCGATGTCGTCATAGCAGCCGGCCGGCTCGTCGATGCCGAAGGTGCGCATCATGCCGGCGACGGCCGAGGCCATGCAGTGGCGCGCATTGGGATCGATGTTGTTGGTGCGGAAGCCGGCCTTGTAGAGCTTCGAGGCGGCGTAACCTTCCCAGATCGTCCACTGGCCGGAGCCGAACATGGCAAGACCATTCGGCCCGCGCTTCTTCAGCGTCTCCTTCCACTTCACCTCCATGATGTCGAAGGCTTCGTTCCAGGACACGGGCGTGAAGTCGCCGTTCTTGTCGTATTTGCCGTTCGTCTTGCGCAGCATCGGCTGCGTCAGGCGGTCGTGGCCGTACATGATCTTGGAGAGGAAGTAGCCCTTGACGCAGTTGAGGCCGCGATTGACCTCGGCCTTGATGTCGCCATGCGTGGCGACGACGCGGTTGTCCTTGGTCGCGACCATCACCGAGCAGCCGGTGCCGCAGAAGCGGCAGGCGGCCTTGTCCCATTTCATTTCGCTGACTTCGCGCTCGGCGGCGAGGTTGGCGGCGAGCGCCGGCGCCGGGAGGCCGGCGGCGGCCGCGGCGATCGCGGCGGCCTCGAGCTTCAGCATCTGGCGGCGGTCGAGCTTCGGCGATGTCATGATGGCTCTCCGGCCCTTAAGTCGTTTCGATGGCGTGGAAGACCAGCGCCGCGGAATAGACGTGCTGCAGCGACTGGATGGTGTTGAGCATGGTGCCGAGGCTGCCGGCATCGGGCGCTTCAGTGACCACGATGAGCTTGCCGCGCGCGTCGCGGCCGTGGATCTCGCAGCCGGGCAGCGCCGTGATCTCGGCTTCGACCTCGGCGAGGCGCTCGGGCCGTGCCTGCACGATGATGCTGGCGATCTCGCAGCCCGGCGGCGACACGATGCGGTCGGCGCTGAGCACGCGGCCGGTGATCAGGGCGCGGCGGTTGAGTTTGGTTCGGTTGAGTGTGGTCTGGGCCATGATGCCTGTCTTTCGCTTGTCGAAGGATCAATGCGCGGAGGTTGGCGGGCCGGGAGGGCCGGCGAACATCTGGTAGATCCAGACGCCGAGCCCGTAGGAGCCGACCGTTCCAACCGCGAGGACGGGCATCACGACCGCGGTCAGGAACAGGAAAGCGAAAATCTCCATGCGCTTACGGCGCACGCGCGAAGTCGTGTCGTCAGGGGCCGACATATTCGGTCTCTTCGGGATGGTATGGGAATCATCGGGACGGCATCCGGGCCGTTGCCTTGCTGCACTTTTGCTGCATTTGGGCCGGTGCGGCCTTGATCTGGATCAACCTGTCGACTTGCGCGGATGTCGCAGCGGCGGGCCCGGGGCGGGTATGCGTGGCGATGCGCAGGCTCGAAATCATTCTCCCGCGCGGCGGAATTGCCGCTCCGTAGACAGCTCCGCCTCACACTTTAAGATGACCTCAACAACAAGAAGCGGGCAAGAAAACTGGGAGAGGCGTCATGAAGTTCGGCATCTTCTACGAGCTGCAGCTGCCACGGCCCTGGGTGGCCGGCGACGAGCTCAGGCTCTACCAGAATGCCCTCTCGCAGATGGAACTCGCCGACAGGCTCGGCTACGACCACGCCTGGGTCGTCGAGCATCACTTCCTCGAGGAATATTCCCACTCGCCCTCGCCGGAATCCTTCCTCGCCGCCGCCAGCCAGCGCACGAAGAACATCCGCCTCGGCCACGGCATCCTCCAGCTCACCACCAATCATCCGGCGCGCGTGGCCGAGCGTGTCGCGGTGCTCGATCTGCTCAGCAACGGCCGCTGCGAGTTCGGCATGGGCGAGAGCGCGTCGATCACGGAGCTGGAGCCGTTCGGCCGCGACATGGAGACCAAGAAGGAGGTGTTCGAGGAGGCCGTCGCCGCGATCTTCCCGATGTTCAAGGACGCAGGCAGCGAGCATCACGGCAAGTATTTCGACATTCCCTTGCGCAACGTCGTGCCGAAGCCGGTACAGAAGCCGCATCCGCCACTCTGGATGGCCTGCTCGCAGCTGCCGACCATCGAGCGCGCCGGCCGTCATGGCTTCGGTGCGCTCGGCTTTCAGTTCGTCAGCGCCGACGCTGCGCACGCCTGGGTGCACGCTTACTACAACGCCATGACCAAGCGCCTGCACAAATTGGCCGACTACGAGATCAATCCGAACATGGCGCTGGTCTCGTTCTTCATGTGCGCCAGGACGGATGAAGAAGCGCGAGCGCGCGCCGACGGCGCCACCTTCTTCCAGTTCGCGCTGCGCTTCTACGGCGCCTCGCAGAATCGCCAGCGTCCCGCGCCCCACACCGTCAACATGTGGGACGAGTACAACAAGTGGAAGCGTGACAATCCGGAGGCGCAGGAGGCCGCGCTACGCGGCGGCCTGATCGGCTCGCCCGAGACCATCCGAAAGAAGCTGAAGCGCTTCCAGTCGTCGCATATCGATCAGGTCATCTTGCTGAATCAAGCGGGCAAGAACAGCCACGAGCACATCTGCGAATCGCTGGAATTGTTCGGCCGCGAAGTGATGCCGGAGTTCCAGAACGATCCGGCGCAGGCCGCGTGGAAACAGGGCGTGATGAGCGGCGAAATCAAGCTGGAAGAGATCGACACCGTGGCTTTTACGGATCGCTACGGCAAGCTCGCGATCAATGTCGCTCCAGTGAAAGCGGTGGCGGAGTAGGCTGCTCCTCAAGTCATGTTGCTGACGCATTCTCTGTCTTAGTCATTAACAACGTAAAACACTGCGTGGGAACCACTTTGGTTCGCACAACGGTTCCATTGCCAAGGGGTTGGCGCGAACCCGCAAAAACACGGTGCAAGCTTCATGAACGCTTCTGCGTTCGCTTGTGCTGTTTGCGGTGTCGGGAACCGGCGATCTAAAAAATCACAGGAGTTATGATGTTGTTTCCCTCGAGCGCCGCAATCTGCGGCGCCCTGGTTGCGCTTGTCGTTTCTGTCACTGTTGCTCGAAGTGAAACGCGTGGGGGTCACGCAAACGCCGTCGTCGATGCCGCCTCCGGGGAGGCGGTCGTTGGCGCTGCATCCACGTACAATCCGTTCAAGCCCGGCAAGGAGGAGGGCGGTCCGAAGACAGCCTCCGGCGAGCGCTATGATCCCTCCGATTGGGCGGCTGCGATCAAGACGACCTTGCGTCGGAAATTCGGTGGGGTGCTATTTGGTGCGAGGCCGAAATTTGCACTCGTCGAGGCCGCGGGCAAGAAGGTCATCGTCAAGATCAATGACGTGGGGCCCCTCAGGCCCGGCCGCATCATCGACTTCAACGAGCGGACGATGCGCCATTTCGATCCCAGCCTGGAGCGCGGAGTCATCAAGGATGTGAAAGTCATCCCGCTTGCAGGGGACAATTGGACGCTGGGGCCGGTGGGCTGAGCATCCTGCGCGGAAGAGGTCGTGTACGTCGATCAGCGGGGCCACTTAGATGGCTCCCGCACCGCGGGTGACTTCCGATCCGCAACGGATGTGGCAGACATGAAAAGCTGGACGCGGGCGGTCTCGAGTCCTGAGCTTGGATGGCTCTGACGATCGCATCACGGACTGACGCGATCGCCTCTAGCTTCTGCCGTACTGGTCTCGCCCACCTGCCAACTGCCGCAGATGGTCGACCAGACGTTCGCTTTGGGTCACACGCGATCTTCGACGAGAAGCGAGCAAGAAAGATGCATCGCGCTGCCACCGGGGCGCTACTGGGCGGACTTTGCATTCGGCCCATGGTTCCTCGCGACTCGCACACAATGAATCCATGGCTCCGCCAGATTTGGGCCGCATGACGGCCTATCTCGCCGAGAAGGGTCATGCCGGTGGGGGGCGCAACACCGGGAGTTTTCGATGTCCGGTCATTTGCGGCTTTGCCAGGCGAGTTTAGTTCTTGTTGGGGTTCTGGCAGCGACACCTGCGTTGTCCAACCCTCTTGCCGACCTTTTCAGTAGCCCTGCGCGCGAGCCGGCGGCGACCGCTCCGGCGCAGGCGGAATGCTTGCCGCGGCCCGGTAACTCGGCCGGTGAGGACCAGCGCTGGGTCTATCGGCGAGATCAGGGCCGCAAATGCTGGTTCCTGGCCGATCGTATGACCACGGTGAAAAAGCCGGCTCATCGTCGCCTGGCCCATCGCCGCGCCAATCCTGACGAGAACGAAACTGCGCGGCCCAGGCGGCGGATCTCGGTAGTTGATGCGCGCGCGGAGCTGGAGCGCTCCGCACTGGCAGAGGGCGTCCAGCCGACGCCGCCTCCACGCGAGGTCAAGGTCGCTGATGCCGCTTTCGTTGTCGGTACGAGCACGCCGCCCTCGATGCCGGCCGCGCCCGCGACCCCTCTTCAAACCGGCCAGCCCACGCCCAAGAACGCCGTGCCGGCCCAAGCAGATGTGCAGAAGCTTGCAGCGCCCGCAAGCGACGCGGCCTTTGCCCCGGTGAGCATCCGCGTTGCGGAAGCGGCCGATGAGAGAGGCTGGACGGCAACCTGGGTGGGCTTGCTGCTGATGGCCTTGGGAGTTGGCTCAGTCCTAAGCTCGAGCCGCGCGCTGCGCGATGCCGTGCTGTTGCGCCATTGAGCGAATGGAAGCCCCGGGGTCACTCGCGCTTGCGAGTCCCGCAGCATTGCTCGCCGGTCATCGCGTTTGCCGCATCCTGCATCTCGTCAATATTGCTTACGGTAATCCCCCGGAGTTGCCGTTGCGCCAAACGCGGTCTGGGATGCGGCATTCAACGCATCCCCTCTGGAGCAACGGTCGCGCTGCATTCGAGTCGTAGATTGAGTTGGAGATGATCATGCGCAACATCGCACTGGTGATTGTGTTCGTGAGCTCGCTGGCGGCTCCGGCATTGGCTCAGAAGTCCGAGATTGAAGCGATCAATGCCAAAT
This sequence comes from Bradyrhizobium sp. CCBAU 45389, assembly GCF_028128625.1. Classification (NCBI taxonomy): domain Bacteria; kingdom Pseudomonadati; phylum Pseudomonadota; class Alphaproteobacteria; order Hyphomicrobiales; family Nitrobacteraceae; genus Bradyrhizobium; species Bradyrhizobium sp. CCBAU 45389. Next base: position 16,924 of record NZ_LBIY01000072.1, read on the forward strand.
TTGTTGAATTGTTCAACAAGGGCGATTTCTCTGGCATTGCCTCGCTCTATAGCGACGATGCGACCGCTCTGCCGCCCGGCTCTCCGATGGTGCGGGGCCGAGCAGCCATCGAGGCAATGTGGAAAAGCATGGCGGAGCAGGTCGGCGATCCCAAGCTCACGGTTGTTGACGTGAAGGCGCTTGGCCCTTTGGCGGCACGCGAGATCGGCACGTTTGCCCTGAAGACCAAGGCGCCGACACCGCAGGAAGTGACCGGGAAGTACGTCGTTGTTTGGGAAAAGGTCGGAAATGACTGGAAGCTCACCACCGACATATGGAACGATGGCAAGTAGGCCGCTCGCAGGCGTAGTTGAGGCCGCTCCGACTTCCGTCAAAATCCCGTTGCTGCTATCCTGTCGCAAAACAACGGTTGCGGAGGGAAAATGCGGTCTCAGGCGGTGCCCACACATCCGTCGGCGGCGGGTGATGTCACGGCCGCGGTGCTCGCCATCGGCCGCTCCGACTTCCCAAACGTTCTGATCGACACGCTGCGCCGGCAGGCGGAGGTCGGCCATTGCATGGTCTTCGCGCTGAGCCGCGCCGGCGCCGCGCGCTGCCTGCTCGATGCCGGCAACATCCCGATCGGCGGCGATCTCGGCGCGGCCTATGCCGGCCAGTTCCACGAATCCGATCCCAACCGCGACGCGCTGTTCGAAGGCGAGGGCGATGCGCCGATCATGCTGCCGGCGTTCGCGCCGCGCATGTACGGCGCGCGCTATCGAAAAATCTTCTTCCAGGATTCCGGCATCGTCGACAAATGCGCGGCCGCGATCTGGACCGGCGACACCTGCTTTTACGTCAACTTCTATCGCATCGCCGCGCAGGGCCGTTTCGACGCCGCGCAGCGCGCGCGGCTAGAGGCCATCGCGCCGGCGATCGCGGCAAGCGTCGCCCGCCATTTTCAGGAGAAGGCAGCGCCCGATCAGTCTCTCGCGGCCTTGTTCGCGACCCGTCCGCCGCTCGCCGCTCTCACGCCGCGCGAGCAGGAGGTCTGCCGCCGCATCCTCGCAGGCTTCAGCTCCGAGGCGATCTCGCGAGAGCTCGGCATCAGCCTGCATTCGACGCTGACCTACCGCAAGCGCGCCTATGAGCGGCTCGGCATCTCATCGCAGGGCGAGCTGTTCGCGATCGTGCTGCGCCTGCTGACGCGCGGTCTGAATTAACGCCTGGGCGCCTGCTATACGGAAAGTCGCGACCGATAGGGCGCGGTCAGGAGCAGCATGAAAAGCGCTCTTTCGGCCTGGTACTTTGCGGCAGGTCGACTGGATTCCCGGCCCTGCATCACGACCGCGCCCTGGACGGTGCAGACGCTCCAGTTCCATTTCCTCCGCCTGCGCGGTGCCAGGGTCACTTCGAAAATCGGAAACTCCGGTGTCGCCATCCCCGCCGCTCGTCAGACATCCAACTTCGGCACAGTTGAACCCGGAGGGCCGACCTGTGTCTTCACCCATTTGGGTGAAGAGGAGCTTGCTCATACCAGGTAGATCTGATCGGGCTGGATGAGTCCGGCTTCAGTCTTTTAGCTGCAATCTGGGGATGGCACCGAAGAGCGCAGCTGCGCTCTTCTGGTTGCGGGTTCCCGTCTTGGCAAGGACGGCCTTGATCTGGGTGCGGATTGTCTCGCGACTCAGCCCGTGATGCGCCGCGATGTCGCCGATCGTCTGTCCTTGCGCGATTCCGCGCGCAACGCGCGCCTCGCTGGGGGTGAGATCGAACAGGCCGCGAATGAGCGCCAGGCTCGGCGCCTGGGAGGCGGTGACTGGCGTCGCAATGAGGAGGCCAACCGCCCCGTCGAACAGATCGCGTGCCTCACCCGGCATCGGAACGAGATGAAGGACCACCCGGTCAAGATCGCTTGTGCGACGCGCGGCGAAGGAGCAGACGGCTTTGTCCGGCGAATCCAGTTGAGCCAGGCCGGCGCGCAGCATTGTGTCGGCCGCGCGGTCCCTGATGGCGATCCGGTCCTTCGGCAACCAGTTCAGAACGTCCGTCATGGCTTCGATCAGGGCATTCGCTGCCAGAACCCGTCCGGAGCGCGCAATCGCGAGGGCTGGCAAGCCGACCAGCGACAGCGCCTCGGTTGCCGCCCGCATCCGGGTGAGACGCCAGCGCGTCGACAGCAGAGCCGCCCGCGCGAGATGGGGGCGAAACCGGTCGAGAAAATCGAGGTCCTGCCGCGAAAAAGCGGGGCGGCCGGCCAATCGTTCCATATGGAACACGATGATCTCACCGGATGGGCTGCGGACGGCCGTCGCGCAGGCGTGCTCGAAGCCCCACTTCTTGTTCCATTCCACCCGATAGGGATCGCGCTCCCATTCTTCCAGCGAAAAGACATCCTGCTCGCTGACGAAGCCGGGGTGATCAAGTGCCAGGAGCCTGGGGGTCGTCTCCGTGCGACTGGAGATGTCGTCACGCAGGAACGCCGAGAATGCCTCACGGATCGACGGCGACGTCACGACGCCATTCCAGACGCCGGCCCACTGATCGGAGTCTGTGGTAATCATGACCATGCCATGCGCACCGGCGGCATGAGCGATTTCTTCCAGGACGTCCGGCCAGAGTTCCGGGACAGTCGCAGCCTCATGGATGCGATCCACAATCTGCTCGAAATCGATGCCCGTCATTGCCACGATGGACTCATCAGATTCGACCGATCTTTCAGACGCGCGGCGTGAATTTTCGTATCAGCCTTCGTGCTTCGCTCGTCCAAGGCCCTTGATACCAACCCACTTCAGCGGAACTCAATTGCTACTATTTCCCGGGCGGGCCCCCATGGACGCCTAGCAGAAATCATGTTCACATTTCAACTATTTGAGGGGTCTTGGGTTATCTGGGCGGCGCGCGATCTCAGGACCTGGGGGCACCGGTGATCGCCGGGGTTCCAGCCGGACCTCGCCCGCGGAGGCAGCCAATTTCGTGTCTGCTCCGCCGAACAGGGGTAGAGTGTCGCAGGGGTCACATCCGAGGAGCAACATCATGACCCTACTTCCTGAGCTGGTTCGCGCTAAAATTGACCGGCATGTCTTCGCGATCATGACCAACACGATGCCGCCCCGAGATCCTGATGACGACGAAGAGGATGAGGAGGACGAGCAAGACGAAGAAGAGAACCAAACCGACGAACCGGCGGTCGTGCGCGAGCCGGACGAGGACTAAGCAGGACGCTTAGACATAGACTGAGCTTCGGTAACTGAGCTTCAGTGCGATCCCCAGCCTGCGTGCAGCGCGCTGGTCCGCCCGGCGGCTTTTAAGGTCGGTCTCAATCCGAGAGCAGCCGGCAGACGCTGAATGGACCACGCAGCAACCTATCGGCGTTCGCGGGTAGAGGAGGTGCGCATGACTCTCATATGGCTTGGAGTGCTCCTTGTTTTCGGCGGCGTATTCCAAATGGCGTTTCAGCCCATTTGGCGAGGCCGATTCAGCGGCGGGAAGTGGCTTCGCTCCGGGCGTGACACGCTGGAGCCTGAAAAGCCCGGGAGCGGCTTCGGCGTCAAATCGAACTGGCCTGGACTTGTGATGGTCGCGCTTGGCGGCGCTTTCTTGCTGGCCGGAGCTGCCATCTGAGTTGAAACGAGTGCCTCGGGCGTTGCCCGTGATCTGGCTGCCAATGTGCGAAAGCGCGCCCATGAGCGGCTCCGGCATCTCCTCGCAGAACGAACTGTTTGCGATTGTGCTGCCGCTGCTTACGGGGCCTAGCCGCCTGAACTAAGGGCTGCTCCAGGTCCGCGATGCCTGCTTCCGAGAGCAAAGCGGACACGCAGCTCGCCCGCCAGGATCGTCGCCTTTTGGACCCAATGCGGACATTCGCTAGCAGGATCTCGCGCACGCGCCGATCAGGGGCACGTGGCTCGGCCGGGATCTCTGCCGGCGTGACGAACCCCACGCGGCGAATCGCCGAAGCGAGCTCGGAACAGGCGATTGAAATGCGAAACATCCGAGAAGCCTACCTCCAGCGCGATATCGGAAATTAGCTGCGCGCTGACGCGCGCCTCGGTTAACAGTTTGAACGCAAGTTGGAGACGTAGCTCATTCACGTGCCCGGTGAACGATGATCCTGATAACGCCATCAGGCGCTGCAGATAGCGAGGTGAAATGCCTTGGCGATGAGCGACCTCCTCGACGCTAAGCCCAGGCTTCTGAAAGTGTGCCCCGATGTAGTCGAGTACGGCGCTGTGGCGCGCGACCACGACCGCACTCGCATCGCTCTCGCCCAAGGGAGCGCACTCGCTGACCGCGAGCGCAACAAGATCACAGGTGTGGGCTACGACCGCATCACGCAGCTTGGGGGCGGCCAGAGCCCCCTCCTTAAATGCTGACTTCAGATAGGCCATGAGGAGGCGGAGTGGTTCATTTCGCTGAGGAATCGGCCGCATGGCGAGGCTCTCGATGTCTGTCACGCGCTGCGCAAGCGCCTCGCGGGGTACCGCCAGACCAAATAGTATTCCGTCGATATAGGTGACGGTAGCGGGCTCCGAATGCAGAATCGAGGTTGCATCGCCGGCGCAAAGCTCGATGTCCCGGCCGCGCTGCGACAAACGACTTTTGCCGGGTAAGCAGACGATGAGGCCGATCGAGTCGTCGCCGTCAGCAACGCTCGCCCGCAAGCGCTTGAAGCGCATGGGAGAGCCTTTCAGTGCGAGAGTGCGTAGACCCCGGAGCGCTTGCAATGTTGCGTCGGCTTGAAACGGAACGTTCGTTAGAGGTTCGATATCGACGTGAACTATTCCCCGCACAAACCTCTCGCGCCATAGTGGAAGTCGCATCCGCTCCGGATGCTCGCGCGTCGAGAATCGATGCGATACGAAATTGGCTGCGTCCGTAGACATGGGGACCTCCAGCCTTGATAAGCCACTGGCGCAAATGCTGCGGCAGGTCAGCTGCCGGTATCCGTATTTTGCAATTCGCGCACCGACCGTCTCCTCAGGTACGCAGGATTCCAAGAAGCTACTTCATTTGTCTGCTAGTCTCATTCACCTGTGATTGATGCTGATGTGAACTGGCTCACGTGGCGACCAGAAAATTACGGCAATTTTTGATTGCAAATGCCGCGTGCAAATATCTCCTTTAAAAGGAGATGATTGTAAGGGCTCTATTTCAAATTGCTGCCGTCGGATCCAGTTTGAACATCCCTGCAGTCTGCAAGACCAGATCCAACTTTGACTGATCGGGCTCATCGGCCCGCGGGTAGAAGTTCCGCAGAACAACACTGTCATCTGATCCGGTTTCCTGTCGTGCCTTGATCGCCGCATCACCTTTAAGGTTCGTCGGACCCAAATTACTTCCCGGCACTGCTCCTTTTTAGCTGCCGGATGAAATGGTCGAAATCCGTCGCATGGGACGTCGACCGTGGTGATCAGGAAGAGGTTCGAACATGTCCACCATACTCGACATGCTTTATCGCGAGTACTGCCGGGCCCGCCTCACCGAAATGCGAAAGCAACTTTTGATACGGGGCGTTGGCGACAAAATCCTGGAAGCGCCTTGGGAGGACGATGATCCTCCCGACCCTGGCGCTCGAAGGAGTAGCTGGGCGACGAAGGAGTCTCCATCATCCATCGGGTAGCTGGAGCGCGTTGTCGACCCTATGAGGCGCGAGCGCGGGCCAACAGATGGACGATCGAACTCAAACCTCGACGCGATTGTTCGGCGAAACTCCGCCGGTGTTCAGAGCTGACGGCCGCGATCTGCGTATCGATGTCTGCCGCGGGATCGCGTTATGGTGGATCTTTCTCGATCATGTTCCCAATAACATCGGGAGCTGGCTGACACCGCGCAACTACGGCTTCTGCGATGCCGCCGAGATCTTCATGTTCCTCTCGGGCGTGACCTGCGCACTGGCCTACGGCAGGGCGCGTGAGCGCGAGGGCTGGGGCGGCATGATCGGCCGTTCGCTGTGCCGGGGATGGGACATCTACGCGGCGTTTCTGCTGCTTACACTCGCTTGCGCCATCCTGGTCTACCTTGCGGGTAGCGATGATCTCGCCGACGGGAGCAATACGCGAGTTCTGCTCGAACGTCCGGGCGCGACGCTTGCGCACGCCGCAATCCTGCAATACCGGCCTGTCAACACTGACATCCTGCCGGTTTTTGTGATTTTTCACGTGCTGTTTGCGCCGCTGCTGTGGCTGCTGCTGCGAGCGCCGAACGTCACGCTTGGGGTGTCCTTGTTGCTCTACGCGGTCGTGCAGGTCTTTGGTTGGAGAGTTCCCGCCTGGCCCAACGGCGTCTGGTTCTTCAATCCGCTGGCTTGGCAGTTTCTGATCGTGTTGGGCGCATGGTGCGTCATCGAGGGAGAGAAATTCCGGCCGTGGGCGATGTCGCGCTTGACGCTTGTTCTGGCCGTTCTCTATCTAGTTTTCGCCCTGATCCTTGCACAGAGTTGGAGCATCGAGCCGCTGCTCTCGCAAATCTTGAGGGACCTGCCATTTCCACTGGATAAATCGAATCTCAGTCCGATGCGGCTGCTGCATTTTGTGGCTCTTGCAATGGTGACGCTACGATTCATTCCGCGGAATTGGGAGGGGCTATCGACGCCGGTGCTGAGCTGCGCAAGGTGCTGTGGCGAGAATTCGCTGCCGATCTATTGTCTCGGCGTCCTTCTCGCGCTCGCCAGCCAGCTTACGCTGCTCGATCTCTCGGAGGGGCTTGCGATGCAGATCGTGGTTAGTGTTGCCGGAGTGCTGATGATGATCGGCGTCGCGCGGTTACTGAACGCGATCGGCATCCAGCGCGAGCGGAAGTCAGCGGGGACGCAGTCGATCGGGAAAGTTCCACCGGTTCGCTAAACTGGTAGCGGCCGAAGAGGCTTCTGACTCGCATTTTCGCTACCAGCTTCAGATGCTGGCGGACAATTATATGACGCTGCCAAAGAGCACTTTCGTCTTGGAGCGATCCGGCAAGGTCCTTGAGATATTGGAGCGATCCCGAGAGAAGTAAGGCGGCCTCTTTCAGTTGGCGCCTCTTTCACTGCGAATGTCACATGTTGGCCCTTAGCGGACTTTCGCTCATGCGTTTGTCGATGCCCGCTGTCGTGGTCAATGCGGACCTCGCAATCGCGCCCTGCGTGCCCCGGCTTTATGAAGACATGCCCCAGTGCGGTCTGTCCCCATCGCTGGGGACAGACGGCGGCGCTCCAGTGCGCTAGTCTGGCCCGAACGATAGCCAAAATCCCAAGGGAGGCCGCCGCCTTGAGCACCGCGCCGCGCATCGACATCGACCCGGCCGCGTTCTGGGCCGACCCCTATCCGATGCTCGCGAAGATGCGCAAGGAGGCGCCGATCGCGTTCGTGCCGCAGCTCGGCTCGACGCTGCTGACGAGCCGCGACGACATCTCGATCTCGGAGAAGCAGATCGACGTGTTCTCCTCGCATCAGCCCGCCGGCCTGATGAACCGGCTGATGGGCCACAACATGATGCGCAAGGACGGCGAGGCGCATCAGGTCGAGCGTCGCGCGATGTTCCCGACGATCTCACCGAAGACGGTGAAGGCGCACTGGACCGCGCTGTTCCAGTCCCATGCCGACCGCATCATCGCTTCCATCGAGCCGGGGCGCATCGATTTCATGCGCGACTTCGCGCTGCCGTTCTCCGGCGAGTGCCTGAAGTCGATCACCGGCCTCACCAATATCGGCTTCCAGGATATGGACGCGTGGTCGCAGGGCATGATCGAGGGCATCGCCAACTATGCCGGTGATCCCGCGGTCGAGGCGCGCTGCCATGCGGCGACGGCGGGCATCGATGCCGCGATCGACGACATCCTGCCGGTCATGCACAAGCATCCCGACCAGAGCATTTTGGGCGTGCTCCTTGCCTCGGGCATGCCGATGGAAAGCGTGCGTGCGAATGTAAAGCTCGCGATCTCGGGTGGCCAGAACGAACCGCGCAAGGCGATCGCCGGCACGGTGTGGGCGCTGCTCACCCATCCCGGCCAGCTCGATCTGGTCCTGCGCGGTGAAGTGTCATGGCTCCAGGCCTTCGAGGAATATGCCCGCTGGATCTCGCCGATCGGCATGTCGCCGCGCCGGATCGCCAAGCCCTGGACCATCCGCGATGTGTCGTTCGAGCTCGACGAGCGCGTGTTCCTGATGTTCGGCTCCGCCAATCGCGACGAGACGCATTTTGAGCGCGCCGACCAGTTCGACGTGCGGCGCGACACCACCAAGAGCGTCGCCTTCGGCGCCGGCCCGCATTTCTGCGCCGGTGCCTTCGCCTCGCGCGCGATGATCGCCGACGTCGCGCTGCCGACATTGTTCGCCCGTGCGGGCCGCATCGAGATTGCCGACGACGAGCCGCTGCGGATCGGCGGCTGGGCGTTTCGCGGGCTGCAGAATCTGCCGGTGAGATGGCATTAGGCCGGCCGGTGCCTGCGCGCGCCCCGACGGCTCCCATTCGCCGATCATGCCATCATGCTCCTGTTTTGCCCGACGGGTCAAATTAATTTCGGATAATGCGTAAGTCGTTGTTTTCGCACGCCCCGGCTACTGTGCATGGGGTTGTTTTGCGACTTTTTTGTTCAGGTCGTCAGTGCAGCGTGAGGAATCCGAGCGGCCCTCACATTCGCGTGCGGAAAAATTCCGTCTGCATCGTCGCGGCCGTTTGAAAGATTATTCATGCACCTCGCCACACGCGCAGTGCTCGCATCGCTATTTTTCCGCACGTCTCGACACCTCCGCCAAGGCGCACCATCATTCCCGAACGCAGATGAATGACGGCCGCACGCGGCCGGGAGTGTGGAATGCAACGTCGGGACTTCCTGAAACTGTCGATCGGAACGGCGGCCGCCGCTGCCTTGGCCTCGCCCGCCATCGCGCAAGGCGCGGTGAAGGAAATTCGTATCGGCTACCAGAAGACCGGCGTGCTGGTTATCACGCGCCAGCAGGCTGCCCTGGAAAAACATTTCACGCCGCAGGGCATTGAAGTGAAATGGATCGAGTTCTCCTCTGGACCTCCGATGATGGAGGCGATGAACGTCGGCAGCGTTGATTTCGGCGCGGTCGGCGATTCCCCGCCGGTGTTTGCCCAGGCCGCGGGCGCGGCGATCGTCTACGCCGCCGGCCAGCCCATCACCAACGGCCAGGGCATCCTGGTGCCGAAGGATTCGCCGATCCGCACCATCGCCGACTTGAAGGGTAAGCGCATCGGCTTCACCAAGGGATCCAGCGCCCACAACGTCGTCGTGCAGACGCTGGAGAAGGCCGGCCTCACCTATGCCGACATCACGCCGGTGTATCTGACGCCGCCGGACGCCGGCCCTGCCTTCGCCAATGGCAGCATCGAGGCCTGGGCGATCTGGGATCCGTATTTCGCGATCGGCGAGACCAAGCAGAACGGCCGCATCCTGATCAATGCGCGCGAGGTCACCAAGACCAATTCCTTCTACATCGCCAATCGCGAGTTCGCGAGGAACCATGGCGCCATCCTGCAACAGATCGTCGATGTGACCACCGCGGCCGGCAAATGGGCCGAGCAGCATCGCGACGAGGTCGCCAAATCGCTCGCCGCAATCACCGGCGTCCCGCTGGACATCCAGACAGTTGCTGCCAACCGCGCGAATTTCGTTGTCGGTCCCGTCACCGACGACATCGTTGCGACCCAGCAGGGCGTCGCCGACCGCTTCCACAAGCTCGGCCTGATCCCAAAGCCGATCGTCATCCGCGACATCGTCTGGCGCAACCCGGCAGCCTGATCGTGCCGACCGATCTTCCCACGTACAAGGGCTTGAACATGAGGCGTATCATCCAGCGTCTGATCGCGGCCATCGTGCTGTCGATCGGCATTGTCGCCGCGGCAGTCGGCACCTCCTACGGTCAGGACAAGGTGGTCCGTATCGGCTACCAGAAATACGGCAAGCTGGTGCTGCTCAAGAGCAAGGGCACGCTGGAGCCGAAGCTCGCTGCCGACGGCTACAAGGTGGTGTGGACCGAATTCCCCTCCGGCCCGCCGCTGCTCGAAGCGCTCAATGTCGGCGCGATTGATTTCGGCAACACCGGCGAAGCTCCGCCGATCTTCGCGCAGGCCGCCGGTGCGCCGATCCAGTATGTCGCCTACGAGCCGCCGGCGCCGAAGGGCGAGGCGATCCTGGTGCCGAAGGACAGCCCGCTGAAATCGGTCGCTGAGCTCAAGGGCAAGAAGGTCGCGCTCAACAAGGGCTCCAACGTCCACTATCTCCTGGTCAAGGCGCTGGAGAAGGCGGGCGTCAAATATTCCGAGATCGAGCCGGTGTTCCTGGCGCCCGCCGATGCGCGCGCTGCCTTCGAGCGCGGCGCGGTCGATGCCTGGGTGATCTGGGATCCGTTCCAGGCTGCCGCGGAAGCCGCCACCGGCGCGCGCACGCTCGCCGACGGCACCGGCATCGTCGCCAACTACCAGTTCTATTTCTCCTCGAAGAAATTCCTCGAAGCCAATCCCAAGATCGTCGACGCCGTGCTCGCCGAGCTCAGCTCCGTCGATGATTGGGCCAAGGGCGACATCCATGCAGTCGCCGAGCAACTGGCGCCGGCGATCGGCCTGTCCGTCCCCGTGGTCGAGGTGGCCTTGAAGCGGCAGTCCTACGGCATCAAGCCGATCACCGATACCGTCATCGCCGACCAGCAACAGGTTGCCGATGCGTTCTTCGCGCTCAACCTGATCCCCAAATCCATCAAGATTTCCGACGTCGCTCGGAAACCCGGTTCGTGAGCACAGTCATGAGTAAGCAATCCAACGCCAACATCCTCTGGTTCCTGCCGACGCACGGTGACGGCCGCTATCTCGGCACCGGCATCGGCGGCCGCGAGGTCAACTTCAATTATTTGCGCCAGGTCGCGCAGGCCGCCGACCAACTCGGCTATTTCGGCGTGCTGCTGCCGACCGGGCGATCCTGCGAGGATTCCTGGATCGTTGCCTCCAGCGTCGCGCCGTTCACCGAGCGGCTGCGCTACCTCGTGGCGGTCCGCCCCGGCCTGCAATCGCCGACCGTGGCGGCGCGCATGACCGCAACGCTCGATCGCGTCACCAATGGCCGGCTTCTGGTCAATGTCGTCACCGGCGGCGATCCCGTCGAGAACAAGGGCGACGGCATCTTCCTTGGCCATGACGAGCGCTACGAGGTCACCCGCGAGTTCCTCAACGTCTATAGCGACCTGCTCGCGGGCAAGACGGTGAATGTCGAGGGCAAGCACATCCATGTTGAGGGCGGCAAGCTGCTGTTCCCGCCGGTGCAGTCGCCGCGTCCGCCGCTGTATTTCGGCGGCTCGTCGGATGCCGGCATCGACGTCGCGGTCGATGCCGTCGACAAATATCTCACCTGGGGCGAGCCGCCGGCGCAGGTCGCCGAGAAGGTCGCGAAGGTGAGGGCGGCCGCAGAGGCGCGCGGCCGAAAACTGTCCTTCGGCATCCGTCTTCACGTCATCGTCCGCGAGACCAATGAAGAGGCCTGGCGCGCCGCCAACGAGCTGATCAAGCATGTCAGCGACGACACCATCGCCACCGCGCAGAAGAACTTCGCCCGCATGGACTCCGTCGGCCAGCAGCGCATGGCGCAGCTGCATGGCGGCAAGCGCGACAAGCTCGAGATCGCGCCGAACCTGTGGGCCGGTGTCGGCCTCGTGCGCGGCGGCGCCGGCACGGCGCTGGTCGGTGATCCCCAGACGGTCGCGGCGCGCATCAAGGAGTATCAGGACATCGGCATCGATACGTTCATCATGTCGGGCTACCCGCATCTGGAGGAAGCCTATCGTTTCGCCGAGCTCGTGTTCCCGCTGCTCTCGCTGGAGCAGCCGAGCAATGTGACCAAGCTGCACTTCAACGGCGGTCCTTTCGGCGAAACGGTCGGCAGCGATTTCCGTCCGCAGCATCGGGTGTCGCAATCATGAGCCTCATCGACAGTGTTTCGCTTCCGCGCAGCTTCCGCCTGCCGCGGGTTGACGGCCTGGTCCAGTGGATCGTGCCGCTCGCCATCATCGCGATCTGGCAGGTCGCCTGCGTCACCGGCTTCGTGCCGACACGTGTGCTGCCGGCACCGAGCGACGTCGCGCTCGCCGGCTGGAAGCTGCTGCTCTCCGGCGAGCTCGTCCGCAACATCTGGGTCTCGTTCTGGCGCGCCTCGATCGGCTTCCTGATCGGCGGCAGCATCGGCTTCGCCTTCGGCCTCGCCAACGGCCTGTCGCAGCTCTCGGCCAAGCTCACCGACACCACGCTGCAGATGGTGCGCAACGTGCCGCATCTGGCGCTGATCCCGCTCGTCATCCTCTGGTTCGGCATCGACGAGAGCGCAAAACTGTTCCTGGTGGCGCTGGGCGTGTTCTTCCCGATCTACCTCAACACGCTGCACGGCATCCGCACCGTCGATCCCCAGCTGATCGAGATGGGCCGTATCTACGGCATGACCGATGGCGAACTGTTCCGCCGCGTCATCTTCCCGGGCGCGCTGCCCTCGATCTTCGTCGGCATCCGCTTCGCGCTCGGCATCATGTGGCTGACCCTGATCGTCGCCGAGACCATCGCGGCGTCATCGGGCCTCGGCTACATGGCGATGCAGGCGCGCGAGTTCATGCTGATCGACGTCGTCGTGCTCTCGATCCTGATCTACGCCCTGCTCGGCAAGCTCGCCGACAGCGCCTCCCGCGTGCTGGAGCGTCTGACGCTCTCGTGGCACCCCGCCTTCCAGAAACGTTGAGCAGAAATACTGGGAATCACATGCAGACAGCGCTTCGTACGTCCCTTCCCGAGACCGAGCTTGCCAGCCGCGCCAGTTTCGCGCCTCACGCCCGTGTGGTGCGCGAGGAGCGCCCGGTGCAGACCAGCGGCCTGCCGCTCAGCATCCGGGGCTTGCGCAAATCCTTCGGCAGCAACGAGGTGCTGCGCGGCATCGACCTGCACATCCCCGCCGGCCAGTTCGTCGCCATCGTCGGCAAGAGCGGCTGCGGCAAGAGCACGCTGTTGCGGCTGATCGCAGGCCTCGACAAGATCGACGCGGGCAGCATCAGCTTCGGCGGCGACGTCCAGCCCGAAGACATCCGCGTGATGTTCCAGGAGCCGCGGCTGTTGCCCTGGGCCCGCGTGCTCGCCAATGTCGAGGTTGGCCTTGGCCGCGATCGTGCGTCGAAAGACGCGCATGCCCGCGCCGAGCAGGCCCTGAACGAAGTCGGGCTTGCCGAGAAGCGCGACCAGTGGCCGTCGGTGCTGTCGGGCGGCCAGAAGCAGCGCGTTGCGCTCGGCCGTGCGCTGGTGTCCCGTCCCCGCGTGCTCGCTTTCGACGAGCCGCTCGGCGCGCTGGACGCGCTGACCCGGATCTCGATGCAGCGGCTCCTGGAGCGCGTCTGGCGGGATCAGGGCTTTACCGCGATCCTGGTGACCCATGACGTCTCCGAGGCCGTCGCGCTGGCTGACCGGGTGCTGGTGATCGACGAGGGCCGGATCGCCCATGACGTCGTGGTTAACGCCGCGCGGCCGCGGGAGCGCGGCTCGGCCGAGCTTGCCGCCCTCGAAGGCTCGATCTTGAGCCACCTTTTGTCGGCGGACGATCGTACCTAAATACAGGGGAACCCCATTTCGGGGACCATGCCATGAATGTAGTGCCTCGCGATCTCATGACCGAAATCCCTGTTTCGCCCGCCGATTTCCGCGGCGCCATGCGCCACCTCACCGGCGGGGTCAGCGTCATCACCGCCGGGCGGGGCAAGGACATCACCGGCATGACGGTGACCTCAGTGACCTCGCTGTCGGTGGAGCCGCCGACGCTGCTGGTCAGCATCAACCGCGATGCCTCGTCCTTCCCGCTGATCAAGCGCCACGGCGCGTTCGGCGTGAACATCCTCAATGCCGATCAGCTCGACGTTGCCGAGCGCTTTGCCGGCAAGGGCGGGCTGAAGGGCGCCGATCGCTTCGCGGGCGCCAAATGGGTGACGGCGGTCTCGGGAGTTCCGCTGCTGGTCGGCGCATTGTCGGTGTTCGACTGCGAGGTCGAGGAGATCGTCGAGCGGCACTCGCACGGCATCGTCATCGGCCGCGTCAGGGACGTCAGGAACTCGACGCGCAATGCGGCGCTCGCCTATTGGCACGGCCAGTATGTGGCGGTCGACCAGGACGAGGACGCTGCGAAGCTGGCCGACGTCAGCCTTCCCGCGCGCGCCCGGCGCGGCATTTGATCGCCGCCCGCGGGCGCCGGCTGGCCTTTTCCGCCTCATCGCTCTAGAAGCGCCCTGGGCCTCCCATGCGGGATGGCAATGGAGCGGATCGATGAAGCGCGTCGCGACCCTAGCCTTCTACGCCATCGGCGCGCTGGCGATCGCCTATCTCGCGCTCTACGCCTATGCGATGTTCTCGGGCCAGCCGATCGTGCCGGGTGACCCCATCCACATCTTCCGCAAGCCGGATGCGCCGAGTTATTCGTAGAACTTGGTCGGTCTCGTAGGGTGGGCAAAGGCGCCCTTGCGCCGTGCCCACCATCTTTGCGCGATGGCAGCAGTGGTGGGCACGCTTCGCTTTGCCCACCCTACGGCACTGCGGTTGCGGCAATCACCCCCGCAAAATCGCCAGCGCCAGCGCCTGTGCGCGCGGCACGATGCTGTCGACCTCGAGATATTCCTCCGGCGTGTGCGCGAGACCGCCGACCGGGCCGAGACCGCAGATGGTCGGCGTGCCGACCGCTGCGGTGAAGCCGGAATCGGCGCAGCCGCCGGAGAACTCGCCCTGCAGCGTGGTGAGGCCGACCTGCCTTGCTCCGGCCTGATAGCCTTCGAACAGCGCCTTCGACTCCGCGCTCTGCACCACCGGCACGAACTCCCCCTTGATCGTCAGCGTCGCGCTGGTGCCCGGGACGTAAGAGGTTGCGACGATCTTCTCGATCGCGGCCATGATCCGCGCGCGATCGGCGGGATCGACATAGCGCAGGTCGATCTGGCCTTCGGCGAACGGCGCCGTGGTGTTGACGGACTGCCCGCCGGAGACGAGACCGACATTGAGCGTGATGCCCTTGTCGAGATCGGTCAGCGCGTGGATCTGCACGATCTTGTGCGCGAGCTCGCCGATCGCGCTGACGCCGGCGGCGAAATTGGCGCCGGAATGCGCGGCCTTGCCGGTGATGCTCATGTGCATGAAGATGCCGCCCTTGCGCCCCGTGACGACATTGCCCGTGGGCCGGCCCGGCTCGGAGTTGAACACCGCGCGTGCGGCGTGTCCCTCGCGCTCGATGATGGGACGGCAGGCGGGCGAGCCGATCTCCTCGTCCGAGGTGATCAGCACCTTGATCGGGTGCGGCGAGCCGCCGAATTTATGGAAGGCGGTGGCCACGAACACGTTCATGACGAGGCCGGACTTCATGTCGGAGACACCCGGTCCGTAGGCGCGCCCGTCCCGGATCGTGAACGGCCGCCGCCCGGCCTCGCCCTTGCCGAACACGGTGTCGCGATGGCCCATCAACAGCACCGGCTTCTCGTTGCTGCCGGGCTTTGCCACCTCGGCATGGATCGCATCGCCGAAGGTGCCGTGGCTCTCGCGCCGGAATGGAATGCCGTGCTCGGCAAAGTGCCGCTCGAACCGCGCACCGACCGCATCGACGCCTTCCTTGTCGTAGGATCCGGAATCGATGTTCACGACATCGCGCAAGAGATCGATCATCGCCTGCTTCTGCGACGCCAGCCAGTCCGTGATTTGAGCTTCAGACATATGTACCCTCGTGGTTCTCACGCGGGGTTATAGGACCTTGCTCCGGCGTGACCTAGTCGCCGGATGCGGTGCGGCCATGTGTTCGGCGCTCGAAAAGCCGCCGCACCGTCCCGCATGACGCTGCGCTCATGCGGGCTACGGCGCTGCAAAAAGCCAGCGCGATCGTCCACGAAGGGTATCCCCTGTTTTCCCTTTCGAGTTGAAGGACGTTTGAGAAGGCGGACGCGGTCTGTGGCCGACATCACCTCACTCCAAATTCTACCGATCCTGATGCGTATCGATCGTGAACTGCTTCACTCGCGGCGGGCACGATCGTCTCGCTGCAAATGGGTAGGTTTGGCTTACCGTTCGCGCAGTATTGCTGAGTCCGTTATAATCGGCACAAGCTGCCAGTTGGATGTGCCGAGGTCCGCAGCTCTATTTTCAAGGCAGCTCGCGTGCCGTCGGCAGGCCGTGCCTTGCTCTCGCTCGGAGAGCTCTTTCCAAGACTACAGGTATTGTCGCTCTAACTTCGACGGAGAGAAAACATGCCGCTGTTCATCTCATACGTCTCATACTCAAACGCGGGCATCAAGGGAATGGTCGACAAGCCGATCGATCGTACCTCAGTCATCGGTGCGCTGGTCGAGAAAGCCGGCGGAAAGCTCCAGGGAGCTTTCATGACGACTGGTCAGCACGACGCAGTGCTCGTCACGGAGTTTCCCGACGGCTCCGATGCTATTGCGATTGGAATGGTTGCCGCCGCCAGTGGCGCCGTCTCCAAGATCGAAACCGTGCGCGCCTGGAAGATGGGCGAATTCAAGAGCATCGCGGAAAAGGCCGCGAAGCTCGCAAGCTCCTACGTCCCGCCGGGCAAATAGTTCGGACAGATCGCGACACGATCGGGCCCGGAACGCTTGCGGCGCTCCGGGCCGTTTTGCAGACGTCGAGCTTTAAGATCAGCGCTCACCCCATGGCCGGCATGCGCGGATACTCGCCGGGCGTGCCCGCGGGCGGGATCGGGATGCCGCCGTCGGCGTATTCGTTGAGCTTGTTGCGCAACGTGCGGATCGAGATGCCGAGGATGTTGGCGGCGTGGGTGCGGTTGCCGAGGCAGTGCTTCAGCGTCTCCAGAATCAGGTCGCGTTCGACGTCGGCGACGGTGCGACCCACGAGCGCGCGCGTCACCTGCTCGGCGGCCATGGTCGCATGCGCGACGGCCGGAGCGGTCTTGGCGAGATCGAGGCGATCGCCGTCCGGGGTGATGATCGCGTCAGCGCCGATCTCGTCGCCCTGCGCCATCAGCACGGCGCGGTGCATGGTGTTCTCGAGCTCGCGGACGTTGCCCTGCCAGCGATTGGTGGAGAGCACGCGGCGCGCTTCCGCCGAGAGCGGGCGCAGCGGCACGCCGTTGGCCTCGGCATATTTCTTCACGAAGTGCTGGGCGAGCTCGAGGATGTCGGCCGGACGCTCGCGCAGCGGCGGGATCTTCAAGTTCACGACGTTGAGGCGGAACAAGAGATCCTCGCGGAACGTGCCCTCGCGTACGGCTTCGGCGAGATTGCGGTTCGAGGTCGCAATGATGCGGATGTCGACCGGAACCGGCTTGGTGCCGCCGACGCGGTCGATCACGCGCTCCTGAATGGCGCGCAGAAGCTTCGATTGCAGGCGGACGTCCATCTCGGAGATTTCGTCGAGCAGCAGCGTGCCGCCGGTCGCTTCCTCGAACTTGCCGATGCGGCGGGCGACGGCACCGGTGAAGGCGCCCTTCTCGTGGCCGAATAGTTCGGACTCCAGCAGGTGCTCGGGGATCGCGGCGCAGTTGATCGAGATGAACGGCCGCTTGGCGCGGGCCGAGCGGGTGTGGACGTAGCGGGCCAGCACTTCCTTGCCGGTGCCGGACTCGCCGGTGATCATCACCGAGGCGTCGGAGCCGGCGATCTGCTGCGCGAGCTTGATGACCCTGGCCATGGCTTCGTCGCGATAGACCAGCTCGCGGGAATCATTGGCGACGGCCGCGAGCACTGCGGCGATCAGCTCCGGATCCGGCGGCAGCGGGATGTATTCCTTGGCGCCGGCATGGATCGCGGCGACCGCGGCGCGGGCGTCGTTGGTGATGCCGCAGGCGACGATCGGAGCGTGGATGTGCTCGGCCTCCAGCCGCATCACGAGGTCGCGAATGTCGAGGGCGACATCGACCAGCAGCAGGTCGGCGCCCTTGCCGCCGCGCAGCACCCGCATCGCCTGCTCGTGATCCTCGGCATGGGTCACGGTGGCGCCGTTCTCCATCGCGATCTTGGTAGCGGTGGTGAGCTGGCCCTTCAATGTGCCAACGATGAGAAGCCGCATGTCAGTCTCCTGTCCGTCTGGTCGCGCTATTGCGCGTTATCACGTGCGCTCGGTCTTAATGATTTCGGTCATGGTCACGCCGAGCTTGTCCTCGACCAGGACGACCTCGCCGCGGGCGACCAGCTTGTTGTTGACGTAGATGTCGATGGCCTCGCCGACGCGCCGGTCGAGCTCGAGCACGGTGCCGGGCCCGAGCTTCAAGAGCTCGCTGACGTCCATCTTGGAGCGGCCGAGCACGGCCGAGACCTGCACCGGCACGTCGAACACGGCCTCGAGGTCGGCGGCGGCGCGGGCCGCATATTCGTCCTCGTTGTAGCCGACGTCGGTGCCGGCAGGAGGCATCGGGCCGTTGAGATCGGGCAGCGGGACCTGTCCGTCGGTGTCGCTCATGGCTTAGCTCCCCCTCCGGGACGCGATATAGCGTCCGACCATGTCGTCGATCTTGGCCGCGATGGCGCCACGCTCCAGCACGACGCCGCCATCGGCCCACTCGATCCGGCAGTCGCCGGTGGCAATTTCAGGCTCGGCCAGGATCACCAGCCGGCCCTCGAAGCCGCTCTGCTTGGCGAGCCGCTCGATCTTCTCGCGCGCGCTGTCGTAGAGCGAATCGTTGATACGGACGACGAGATGCGGCGTCGCGACCAGGTGCGAGAAGCAGTCCTTGACCAGCGCGACGATCTCGCCGAGCGGCTCGGCGGCGACGAGATCGGCGCACAGCTTGCGCGCCACCGCGATCGCGACCTCGACCGCTTCGGTCTCCATCTTGGTCTCGATGTTGCCGATGCCAGAGGCCAGGCCCCGGATGCCGATGTTGATCTCTTCCATGGCGAGCGCGACGCGGCGGTCGCTCTCGGCCTTGGCTTCGCGTTGGCCGGCGGCAAAGCCGTCCTGATAGGCGCGCGCCTCGGCTTCGGCGACCTTCTGGGCGATCTCGGCCGCGGTCGCAGCCTTTTCGCGCGTCCGCTCGGGCGCCGCGAAGTCGGTATCGAACAGGAATTTGGCCGGAGCGCCCATCAATACACCAGCTCGTCGTCGGCGCGGTTCTTGGTCAGCATGATCTCGCCCTTGGCGGCGAGGTCCTTTGCGAGGTTGACCAGCAGCGCCTGGGCCTCGTCGACGTCGCGCAGGCGCACGGGGCCCATAGCCGCCATGTCGTCCTGGAGCATCTTGGCCGCGCGCGAGGACATGTTGCCGAAGAAGAAGTTGCGGACGTCCTCGTTGGCGCTCTTGAGCGCGACGCCGAGCTTGTCCTTGTCGACGTTGCGCATCAACGTTTGGGCCGAGCCGGAATCCAGCTTGACGAGGTCGTCGAAGGTGAACATCAGCGCCTTGATGCGCTCGGCCGATTCCCGGTTCTCCTCTTCCAGCGAGGTGATGAAGCGGGTTTCGGTTTGGCGGTCGAAATTGTTGAAGATTTCCGCCATCACCTCGTGGGCGTCGCGGCGCCGGGTCTGTGACAGGTTGGACATGAATTCGGTGCGCAGCGTCTTCTCCACGCTCTCGATCACCTCTTTCTGGACCGCCTCCATCTTCAGCATGCGGTTGACGACGTCCAGCGCCAGCTCCTCGGGGAAGATGCCGAGCACGCGGGCGGCGTGTTCCGGCTTCAGCTTCGAGAGGACGACCGCGATGGTCTGCGGATATTCGTTCTTGAGATAGTTCGCGAGCACCTCTTCCTGCACGTTGGAGAGCTTCTCCCACATGTTGCGCCCCGCAGGGCCGCGGATCTCGTCCATGATGCCGTTGACGCGCTCCGGCGCCAGGTATTGCTGGAGCAGCCGCTCGGTCGCGTCGAAATTGCCCATCAGCGCGCCGGAAGCCGACATGCGCGAGACGAATTCGAGCAGCATGTCCTCCACCGTGTCGACCTCGACGGTGCCGAGCGTGGACATTTCCAGCGAGAGCTGGCGCACCTCGTCGTCGTCGAGCAGCGACCAGATCTTGCCGCCATACTGCTCGCCCAGTGCCAGCATCAGGATCGCGGCGCGCTTCGGCCCCGCGACCGTTTCGACCTTGCCGCCGCCCGCGCGGCTGCCGGCACGCTGGCCGAGCGTGGAGATCACGCTGGTGATGTCGTTCGAGTTGGCGTTCTGCAGATTGCCGGCCATGTCAGCTCACTTCTCGATTATTTTGCGGGTTCGGTCAGCCACTGGCGAATGATGGCGACGGTTTCGTTCGGGTTGCGCTCGGCGAGCTCGCCGACGCGGTGGACGGACTGGGCGTGGACCTGGCCCTGGATGGTGGCAACGTCGATCGCGCTCGCGGCGCCGCTCGGCAGGAGCGGCTGGCCGGCCGGCGCGGCCTCGTCGCTCGCGGCCGGGCCGGCGAGCACGCCGGAGATGGCGGCGGCGACTTCGTCGGACGCCAGGATGCGCTTGACCAGCGGGCGGATCACCATGAACAGCACGACCAGGCCGAGCAGCATCATCACGCCGAGCTCGACGAAGTACATGACGTCGTCCTTGGTGAACTGCAGCATGCCGAGGAAGCCGCTGGGTTCGCCGATCGGCGCAGTGGAAGGGGCGTCGGCGAAGCGCAGATTGACGACCTCGACCTGGTCGCCGCGCTTCTGGTCGAAGCCGATCGCCGAGCGGACCAGGGTGGCGATGCGGTCGAGCTGCTCCTTGGTGCGGTCCGTGTAGGCCAGCTCGCCCTTGTCGTTCTTGGTGTAGATGCCGTCGACCAGCACCGCGACCGAGATGCGGTTGACCCGGCCGGCCTCGGTCACCTCGGTCTTGGTGGTGCGGGAGATCTCGTAATTGTTGGTCTCCTCGGTCTTCTTGCTCTGGTCCTTGGCTGCGACGCCGTTGTTCTGCTGGTTGCCGGGCAGCTCGTTGTTGACGGTGACCTGGCCGTTGTTGTCGGCGGTCATGCTGCTTTCTTCGCGGGTCTGGCTCGAGCGCAGCACGCGGCCCTCGGGGTCGAACTTGTCCGAGGTCTGGGTGACCTTGTTGAAGTCGAAATCGGCGGAGAGCTGGACGCGGGCGCGGCCCGATCCGACCACGGAGGAGACGATGTCCTCGACCTGCTTGCGCATCCGCTTCTCGAAGGCGGTGCGGCGCTCGTCCCCGAGCGCCTGCTCCGGATCGGTCTGGGCGCCGTCGGCGAGCAGCTGGCCGGCCTCGTCCACGATCGAGACGCGCTGCGGCTTCAGGCCGTTGACGGCGGAGGCGACGAGATGGCGAATGGCCCGGATCTGCTGCGCTTCGAGCGAGCCGCGGACGCGGACCACGATCGAGGCCGACGGCTCCGGCGCCTCGCGCGCGAACAGCGGCCGTTCGGGCAGCACCAGGTGGACGCGGGCGGCCTGGATGCGGTCGATGGCGCGGATGGTGCGGGCGAGCTCGCCTTCCAGCGCGCGCAGATGATTGATGTTCTGGACGAAGGAGGTGGTGCCGAGCGCGTCCGACTTGTCGAACACCTCGTAGCCGACGCCGCCGCCCTTGGGCAGGCCGCCCTCGGCGAGCTTCATTCTGAGGCGCGTGACCTTGTCCTTGGGCACCATGATGATGGAGCCCTCATTGCGGATTTCGAACTGGATGCCCTGGCGTTCCAGGTCTTTGACAATGCTGGAGGAATCTTCGACGCTGAGGTCGGTGAACAACGTCGTCATCTGCGGCGTGGTGACGCGCATGATGACGAACGCGAAGAAGCCGATGAGCGCGGCGGTGACCGCGATCATCGCCCCGAACCGGGCGGCACCGATACTTTTTAAGAAGTCCGCAAGACCTTGCAAGCAACCGCCCCGACCAATGCGACCCGCAACCGAGCGGCCGACTGGGCAATTATTGCCTAGGGGATGGTTTCGATATGGTTAACGAAGGTTAAGAGGTCGGACAAAAGTAGCGGCATGAAAAAAATCGGCCTCGCTGGGCGAGGCCGATTTTCGTCAAAAGCCGCAGATTTCCGGATCGCTTACTGGCGATATTGCTGGATGCGGGTGGTGCGAAGACCCGCCAGACCGTGCTGGTCGATGGAAAACTGCCAGGAGAGGAATTCGTCGACCGTCAGGGTATATCGGCTGCAGGCCTCCTCGAGGGAGAGAAGTCCGCCGCGCACAGCGGCGACGACCTCGGCCTTGCGGCGGATGACCCAGCGTTTGGTGCCGGGTGCGGGCAGATCTGCGATCGTCAGCGGACTGCCGTCCGGCCCGATGACGTATTTTACCCTCGGGCGATGGGGTTCTGTCATGGCGTACTCACAAACTCTCAACCACTGAACTCACGCCGTAACCGTAACCCCCGCGGCTTAAAAATCCGCTAAGCCTAAGGCTTCAATACAATTCTCGTTGAAACTTGCGGGAACGCGGCCGGCCTGGCGGGCGAAAAGGCCGGCCAGGCGGGTAGAAGGTAAATACTTTACTAACGAACGGGGCCTGCCGTGGTGTCGCAAGGCCCCTCAACCGTCGTCCTGGCGAAAGCCAGGACCCATACCCCAGGGAGTAGTTGCTGCGAAGACTCGGGGTCACGTCCTCGCACTAAAACGACGTTCGGTGGTTATGGGTCCTGGCTTTCGCCAGGACGACACCGAGTATGTTGAACCGCTACAGCCTCAATCGCTCGCCGCAATAATGCTCTTCACCTGGCTCAGCGTGTAGCTGGCGCCGTCGATGGTGAGCAGCGGCGGTGACTGGGTCAGATCGACCGACGACACCACGCCCTGCACCTGCGCGGCGATGCCGATATTGTTGTTCGCGACGTCCTTGCCGGTCGCCGAGATCGTGTACTTGCCGTCGGGCCATTGCGTGCCGTCATTGCCCATGCCGTTCCAGGTGAAGGGAATGTCGGTGCCGGCGGCGGCGGTGTATTTGCCGGTGAACACGGTCTGGCCGCTGGCATTGGCGATGGTGATGTCGACGGTGGAATCGGACGGCACGTTGAGATGCCAGGTCGCCGACGAGTTCTTCATCGTCGCGGTCGAGCCGTCGACCAGCGCGGTCTTGCCGACGAAGCCCAGCGCCTGGGTCGCCTGGGTGGTCTGCTGCAGGGTGACGAGCTGCGCCAGCGAGTCGTTGGTCTTGAGCTGCTGCTCGACGCCGGCGAATTGCACCAGCTGCTGGGTGAACTGGTTGGTGTCGAGCGGATCGAGCGGGTTCTGGTTCTGCAACTGCGTCGTCAGCAGCGTCAGGAAGGTCTGGAAGTTGCCGGCGAGCGTCGATCCCGTGGTCGAGCTCAGCGAGTTCGACGAGGAGGACGACGACGATGTCGGCTGCGTCGTACCTGAGACGACGGCGGGGGCGGTGGCGGCATTCGTGGTGGTCATAAGCGAATACTCCTCACACTCTGATGTCGACGCCGCTGCTCGATCCGAGCATGCGGCCGTAGCCGCGCCCCGCGGGCACCGCGGGAACGCTGTCGTCCTCGCTGACGATCAGCCGGCGGGCATTGCCGCCATTGTCGTTGTTCTGGCCGGAGTTCTGGCCCGACGAGTTCTGGTCGCGCAGGCTGAAGGACAGCCCGTTGCTGCCGGTCTTGAGGCCGGCATCGTCGAGCGCGCGCTGCAATTGCGGCGCGTCCTGCCGCAGCATCTGCAGCGTCTCCGGCTTCTCGACGGTGAGATGCGAGGTGACCTGGCCGTTGCGGTCGACATTGATGCGGACGTCGATGCGGCCGAGATCGACCGGGTCGAGGCTGATGTCGAAGCGCGTCTTGCCCGCGCGTGCGGCCGCCGCGATCTCGATCGGCACGGCGTTGATCGGCACCGCCGCGGAAGTGGCCGCGGTTGCGGTCAGCGTTGCGGTCGAGGCGGTCGCCGTCGAGGTGGTCGTGGTCAGCGGCGCCTGCACGGCGGCGGCCTGCGCGCTGCTGTCGGTCGCGTTGAAAGCGGCCTGCGCATTGGCATGGGCGTGGGCGGCCGTTGCCGCAGGGATCGCGTCGGGCGCACGGTCCGCGGCACTTGGCTTCGCGTCGGACGCGCTGCCATCTGCCTGCGGCTTGGCGGCTTGCGTATGCGCGGCGGCGTTGGTCGCCGGCGCCTGCGGCGTGGCGGCGTTCGCCTTGCCCGCGTCCTGGCCGATATTGGAGATGTCGGTCTGTCCTTGCGCGGTGGCGGCGGCCTTGAACGAGGTCTTTGGCGTGCCCTGGTCGACGGCGGCGATCAGCCCGCCATTGGTCTTGGCATCGGTCGCGGTGCCGTCGGTCGCGCCGGTCGCGGCATCGGCCAGCGTCGCCGAGGTGTCGGCTTCGACTTTCGCGCCGGCCGTCTTGGCGCTCTTGTCGCCGGGCGTCGCGGTATCGGTCTTGGTGCCCGCGATCTGCGCCGCGGTGGAGGCGCTGGCGGCGATGCCGGCGGCGGCGATCGTCAGCGGCGAAGTGGCGGCATCGCCGGCCTGGCCCGCGGCCGCATTCGGATCGACCGGCACGACGGGCGCGGCGACGACGATCGCGTTGGGATCGGGCACGGCGGTTTGCGTCGCATCGACTTGCGCGGCGGTTGCGGCATCGACGGCGGCGGCGAGGCCGTCGGTGGTCTTGTCACCTTTGGTCTCGTCCGACTTGTCCGCCGATTTGGCGTCTGACGTCTCGGACTTGTCCTTGTCCTTGGCCTTGCCCGTCTTGACCGAATCCTTGGTCGGATCCTTGGCCGGATCGTCGCTGGCCTCGCTCTTGGTGGGGCCGGGCGTGTCGGTGTCGTCGCTGGCCTTGCTCTGCGCGGGGGAGTCCGTGGAGGAGGTGTCGCGCGAGCTGCGGTCGGAGGCGGATGACGACGAGGCGGAATCGGTCCGGCGCGGCGCGGTATCCTGGGCCGGCGCGTTGTTGCTGATCGCCTGGGTGTTGCTGTCGACCAGCGAGCCGAAGGAGTCGCTCGCCGACGTGTCCTTCGTGCTTTGCGAGCGCGCAGGCTTCTGCTGGGCGCTCGAAACCTGGACGCTGGCAGCTAGATCTGACGAAACACCGACCACAGGCGACCCCTTGGAAACATCTTCGGGATAGGGGTAGCAAGGAGCGGGCCAGCCTCCTGAACGGCGATTTTATCAAGTTAAATCAACATATTGGCAGATTTGTCACCCCGCCGCGAGGGGCGCAAGAGCCCCGCCATTTCTGCCTCCCCGGCAAGAATTGCCCTAAGCAGGCGGCCGGCGTGATTGCTTCACCGGAATGCGGCCTATATTAAAGAGGCAGCTCTCAGCCGCTTTCGACCGGGCAAGTCGCGCCACCGCGGGAACCGAAGTTCCCCCGGGACCGTTCATGTCCCGGCCAGAAGCAAATCGCGGATCGCCGAACCGCCGTCACAGCTCAAGAACCCATGCTCAACAGTCTGGATCTCGAAGGCCGTCCTGAGGACACCAGGGTCGTTGTCGCCATGTCGGGCGGCGTCGATTCCTCGACGACGGCTGCGCTGCTGAAGGCTGAGGGCTACGACGTCGTCGGCATCACGCTGCAGCTCTACGACCATGGCGCGGCCACCCATCGCAAGGGCGCCTGCTGCGCCGGCCAGGACATCCACGACGCCCGCGACGTCGCCGCCAAGCTCGGCATTCCCCATTACGTGCTCGACTACGAGGACCGCTTTCGCGAGTCCGTCATCGACAATTTCGCCGACAGCTACGCGCTCGGCGAGACGCCGGTGCCCTGCATCGAGTGCAACCGCAGCGTCAAATTCCGCGACCTCTTGAAGACCGCCCGCGAGCTCGGCGCGCAGGCGCTCGCCACCGGCCATTACGTCGCCTCGCGCCGGCGCGATGACGGTTCACGCGCGCTGGTCTGTGCGGCCGACGCCGATCGCGACCAGAGCTATTTCCTGTTCGCGACCACGCAGGAGCAGCTCGACTTCCTGCGCTTCCCGCTCGGCGACATGACCAAGCCCGAGACGCGCGAGCTCGCCCGCCGCTTCGGCCTGTCCGTCGCCGACAAGCACGACAGCCAGGACATCTGCTTCGTGCCGACGGGCCGCTACACCGACATCATCACGCGCCTGCGTCCGAACGCGATGGACCCCGGCGACATCGTCGATCTCGACGGCCGCGTGCTCGGCCAGCATCACGGCATCGCCAATTTCACCGTCGGCCAGCGCCGCGGCCTCGGCATCGCCTCGGGCTCGCCGCTGTTCGTGGTGCGGCTGGATGCAGCGCACCGCCGCGTCGTCGTCGGCCCGCGCGACGCGCTGAAGATGCACCGCATCTCCTTGCGCGACGTCAACTGGATCGGCGGCGGCGATATCGACAGCGCGATCGGAAGCGGCCTGGAGATGTTCGTGCGCGTGCGCTCGACCCGCTCGCCGCAGCCGGCCTGGCTGCGCGGCGCCGGCGGCCATTACGAGGTCGAGCTCGTCGCCGGCGAAGAAGGCGTCTCGCCCGGCCAGGCCTGCGTGTTCTACGACGCACCGTCGGGCCAGGCCCGCGTGCTCGGCGGCGGTTTTATTCAGAGCGCCGCGGCGAAGCTTGACGCGGCCACATCGCGCCCGCTCGCGGAGGCCGTGCGCGGCTGACGGATGACGACATCAAGCGCAACTCATTGGGCTGGGTTCACCTCTCCTGTTGGGGAGAGGTGAAGTTAAGGGCAGGGGGCATGGCAGCAGACATCTCGCGGGCGGGGGTCGAGAAGGCCTATGGCCGCTGGGCGCCGGTCTACGATCTCGTGTTCGGCAAGGTCTTTGACGCCGGCCGGCAGTCGACCATCGCGGAAGCCGACCGCATCGGCGGCCGCATCCTCGACGTCGGCGTCGGCACCGGCCTGTCGCTGTCGGATTACGCGCGCACCACAAAGATCTGCGGCGTCGACATTTCCGAGCCGATGCTGCGCAAGGCGCAGGCGCGCGTGCGCGCGCTGCGGCTTTCCAATGTCGAAGTGCTCTCGGTGATGGACGCGAAGAACCTCGCCTTCCCCGACAACGCCTTCGACGCGGTGGTCGCGCAATATGTCATCACCGCCGTGCCCGATCCGGAAGGAACGCTCGACGAGTTCGTCCGCGTGCTCAAGCCGGGCGGCGAGCTGATCCTCGTCAACCACATCGGCGCGGAAAAGGGTCTTCGAAGGATCTCCGAACTCGCCTTCGCCCCCGTCGCCCGCCGTCTCGGCTGGCGCCCGGAATTCCCGTGGGCCCGCCTCGTCAACTGGGCCACGAGGCACGGCGGCGTCACGCTCACCGAGCGCCGGCCGATGCCGCCGATGGGCCATTTCTCGCTGATCCGCTACCGCAAATCGTGATCGGAAGCATGATCCGGAAAAGTGTGAAGCGGTTTTCCGACAAGATCATGCTCAAAAGACAAAGGTTAAAGCGCGAGTTCCTCGCGCTTTAATCGGAACACGCGCCGAGTCCGGCGCGTTTTCCTCCCATGCGCACGACATCAAACATCATCCTGGCAAGCCTCCTGATCGCCGCCTCCGGAGCTGCGATCGCGCAGGCCCCGCCCGCCCCGGCGACGCCGCCGCAACAGACCGCGCCGCCATCCCCGCAACATGCGACCAATTGCACCCCGCAGGACCGCCCGAACCGCTCGCCCGATGGCACCACCACCGGCCAGGCCCGGGAACCGCTCGGTGACAAGCTCGCCAAATCCGACGGCGTGCTCTGCCCGCCCGCCGGCGTCGACCCCGACATGCACGCCCCGGCCCCCGAAACCGGCGGCAAGACCCCCGTCATCCCGCCCCCCGGCAGCCCCGGCGGCGACCCGAATGTGAGGCCGAAATAGCCGGTTTCTCCTTCGCCTCTCCCCGCGTGCGGGGAGAGGCCGGAATCCGCGCAAAGCGCGGATTCCGGGTGAGGGGGGCTCTCCGCGAGTCTGGTGCGCGAAAATCGCGAAACTGCCGCCAAAAAATCGCAGATTCTGATGCGAAATCAGCCCTGAGCGGCCTTGTCCCGCCGAAGCTTTTTGCGAAGGCGGATTGACTTCCCGCCGCCCCCTTCCTTATATGCCGCGCGTTCGCGAGATCGGCCGTTCCGCCGTTCGCGACCCTGTGGCGGGGTAGCTCAGCTGGTTAGAGCACGGGAATCATAATCCTGGGGTCGGGGGTTCGAGTCCCTCCCCCGCTACCAGAAAACCCTACAACATCAATAGATTAGGCGATTCACGTCGGCACGAATCTCGATCCGTAGCGCATCTGTAGCGCCGCGTCGCATGCGAACGGCAATCTAGTCCTTGAGCGCTCGTAGCTAAATCCTTCATAGGTAATCTTTCGAAGGCCGTCGTCGTTGCTGTTTTTCTCATTCGCTTGAACCGGCAGGCCCCTCGATCCTCCGCGCCGGCACGCATCAAGTGGAACGAGCCCCGCATTCTGACGAAAGCCCTAGCCAGCAATCTAATCCTTGATGGATCAAGCCCGGATCGCGTGCTCCGCGCTGCAACGAGGACACGGTCTTGAAACTGACGACAATGTCGGCCGCGAACTCGCTTCTGCTGCTCAGCCCTCTCAAGGCTGAAACAGGGGTTCGATTCCCCTAGGGAGCGCCAGCAATTTCAGGAACTTAGGTAGCCTTCAGCCGCGTACGTTGAATAATGGTTGAATAAGACGCTGGTGAACAGCGGCGAACGCGCTGGGGATTTGCTGGCGTCATGGCAGACTAACTCCCCCGCGCCCAGTTGCTCGCGAATATACGAACTCAGTCGGCCGGCATTCACGTCCCGCGCCTCGTCCGGAAACAGGAGTGATGCCAAGAGATTTGCTACTTCCGCACCGGCCACGCCTTTCCATGCCCGACGCGCATCGGTGGATTTAAGCTCCGCCTGCTTTGGAGGCTCGGCCGCCGGCCCAAGCCGATCCAAAAAGCTTGTGATCGAATTGGCGTTGGCCTGATTGGTTGCCTGATCGTTGAAGAAGACCGTCTGTATCTTCGCCTCGCCCTGGAACGAGACCTGAAATTCGCGCTCGTCAAAGGGCCGGGACTGGTTGGCCATCTTAAGAGTAAATTCAGCGAAGTGGCCGGAATTGACCGCGGTATTCTCGACTGCCGGGCCTAAGAACTGATGCGATTTGTTTGGAGCCCGCAAAGGCGCGCATATTCTTTTTGCGAGTGGGCCGGCGAGAATACTTACGTCTTTTTGATCACTGTCGTGTGGTGGCGCTTGGCGCGCGATCGCCGCAAACGTTGTCTAGCGCGCTTAGAGGTCGTTGGTCGTCTCACCTTCCTTGACCGCCCGGACCGACGTCCAGTTGGTCCAGATGCCGGCGAAGCAGGCGAGTGGCCGGGTCTCATCGAGCGCGAACCAGATGTCGCCGCCTTCGGCCTTGTTGAATTCGCTGAACGAGTTGAACGGCACCACACAGCGGTTTTCGACGCCGAGCCAGCGAGTCCAGTGCTTGCTCGTCACGTTGCGGATGTTTGTCGTGCCGCCGTCCGGCTCCATTCTGAGCAATTCCTTGAAATCCACTGCCTTGCCTTTGGCCTGTAGCTTCTCGGCTCGTTTCTTCGTGGCGTCCATCAGCGCTTTTGACGACGAGGGCATTCCCCACCGCGCCGTAGCGAGTTCGCGGCCCTCGATTCCGTTGCGCACGATCGGTGCCTTGTAGTCGGGAAACACCCCGGGCATCGGCGCCAGATTGCCAACGTATCGGTTCACGACACGGACAGCGCACTAATGGCAGCTTGGTTTGTCGTGATCGAATAAAGATTGCACATCGGTCAGGATTCGGTTCGAGGATGGCGCGGTTGCCACGTCAACTGTAGCAGAGTCGCGGATGGACGCCGGCCCGCCTTGGCGCATTTGCGGCAGCGCAGCCGGCTGGCGAGATCGTGCACGAAGGTGGTCGGCGTGTGCTTCATCGCCGCGAGGTCCACGTCGCTCGGCGTCTTGCAGCGCGCGCACCTGATCTCCAGCCAGGGGAAGCCTCCGTTCACGGCCTGTGGTCCTTTCCGCCAGCAGTTTTTTCGGCCTGTTGAAATTGCCGGAAGCACTTGAAGATAAAGGAATATTTCTGTTGCTGCCGGACGGGCGAGAGGTCCGTCCGAACCTGCTGGGCCCTAATAGGCCCTAGTTTCACATGGTGCTGGCGCGGGTCGCTCCGTCCCCTGTCGGCCGGTTGCGCTGTGCGGCCCTCCTGTAGCCTTGCGCCTACCGTCTGCCCGCGTCGTGCTGCTAGTGCGGAGGGCGAGAAGAGAGCCTATGTCAATCGGTCAGGTTGAGCGTCTTATCGGCGCAGACGTTGATGCCGGAAGCATCCGCCGATTGGCCGTCGTCGAACGTCCCGCGCAGATCGAAGCGGCAATCGCTGGCCGGCGGCAGTTTAGCCGACGCTTGCTTGCCGGGTTTCAGCGGGCCGAGTACTTCCTTCCAGTCTGCAGAGCCAGACTTGGTCGCCTCCAGCTGGACTAGATCCGCTTTGCGCGAGTTCGTCACTGTGACGGTGACTGCGCCCGCTTGGTTCGCCCTGGGCTTCGGCGCGGCGTGCGCGGCGGTAAGGCCGAACAGAGTTGCTCCCACGAGCGCTGCAGCAAGTGTCCGAGTGTGCATCGGATTGTCTCCGGTTGGCCCCCAGCAGCGACTGTCTCATTCTTCAACGCGAACCCGTCCCGGCTATGGCCGGTTCGTGTGTTTTGGAGATCAAGGTGAAGAAATCCTTTCACCCCGAAGCCCGGCGCTCCCGGCGCGCTGTGCAGCCTTCCTGGCACACTCGCGCCATGATGCCGATTGCCTGACGCGCCGCCGCTCTCCGATAATTGGGATGTCTAGGTGAAGCCGATGCCGTGCGGATCGGTCGCTAGCCAGTGCAGCGTGTCTCAACGGATGCAACGTGCGCACGGATGAGGCTCGCGACATCCGACGCATGGGTCGCAATCATGAAATGGCTGCCGCCGGGAACGGTCACCAGCGACGATCTGGAGACTGCGTTAGTCAGCACCTGGGCGACGCGCCGAACGACTGGATGACCGCGCTCGCCTCGCACGAAGAGGCTTGACGCAGTGATGTTCGCATAGGCTGCAAGCGGCACATCGAACCTCCACGCCGACGACCAGTCGAGAAGGTTCGTCGGCATGGTGGCAACAATGTAGTCCCGGGTCCGGGCTGGAAGGGCGTCAAAGCTGCCGTCGCCGCCGTAGAAGTCGATGATGCTTCGCGCAGCCAGCAGCTTTCCGTCGTCACACGCGCGGACATAAGCGTCGGCCACCGCGCGCACTTGCTCGTACAGCGCGAGATCGCCGGAGTGGCGAAGCAGATTGAATGGGGTTGCCTCGATCAAGGTCATGCTTGCGACCTTGGTCTGGTCACGGAGGGCTGTCGCCAAGCATACCGTGGCACCCCACGAATGCCCAACGAGGTGGACAGCACTGTTGGTGCGCTGGATGACGGTCTCGACGATGTCGATCTCCCGTTCGATAGAAATGTCGTCCGGGGTGCGGCGCTCTATGGTGTCGCCATAACCGAGCAGGCTCATTGTCACCGCAAGAAAGCTATCTCCTAACAGAGCGATCACGCCACGCCACAGCGCTCCCGTACTCCATGAGCCGGGCACGAAAAGAATGGTCGGCCCCGATCCTCGCTCGCGGTAGTCGATCCGTCTGTCAGAACATTCGACCATGGCTGCCCTCCGCAGTGGAGGTGTCTGTACCGAGGACCATACCACGAGCGGGTATGAACCACCCAGATTTCACCCGCAATCCGCCGTCAGGGTCCTGTGGAGGCCGGGACCTCGCGGGGACCGCGCGATCCCTCGGTGCGAGGATATTTGCAATCTTCCAAAATCACCCTGCCACCTCGCACACAATGGCGGTGCGCGATGTGGCGCATGTCGAGAACCGAGACGGTGATCTTCATCGCGGCGGTGGTCGTCTTGGTCACGCTCGCGATACTGGCTTAGGGCCTGTAGTCGATGATCGAGGGAGGCGGCATGACGGATCGGGAGAACCCACCGGCTATGCGGCGTTGCCACGAACCTGGATGTGAGGTCCGCTTCCGGCAGCGCAGTAGACGAATTGTGCTCAAAGCGAGTTCTTCGGATTTTGAGCCTGAGCTGCCAATCACAGGCAGCACGCCACTGCTTAAAACGACGCGGTTCAGGTCTCCGCAATCGTTCGGCGATCAGCCATCCGTCGATGCCTCCGACAGCTTGACGTCCGTGATGAGAACGTCGGCGATAGAACGGCGTTTGGAGACTCAACGCGCGGAGGGCTGATTGCTCTCAAACTGACGCCGTTGAGCATAGATCTGGAAGATCGCTAGCCAGACGTTTGTTGGTTGGAGTTGCTACCTAAAATCATCTCGACATCGCAGAACGCGCGATTGATCTCGGTTTATGCGGAGCTCCAACAATCCACGGGTTTGGAACGCCTCATCACAATGCCTGTTGACCTTCAGAAATGAAATCCCCATTTTCTTGGAGCGTCAGATGAGCAAACGCAAACCGGCAACAGCGCTGAAGCGCGCCCGCAATCCGAAATTGGCCGCTCGGGCGCAACGGAACAAGCAGGCCATTGTTCGAAGCCAGAAAGAGGATTTACTTCGCTCTGTTGCGGCAGTCCCGACTGAGCCGCCTCTTGGGCTTCATGATGATCCTAAAGAGCCTCGGGTGGATGCCTTACCCGATGACCTCAGTCAGAGAATGACGGGTAGCGATCCAATGAAAGGCTTTGCTTTAGCGACCGCAAACATGCAGGCGTATCAAGCGAAGCTTCTTGAGATTGCCGGGGCCAACGCGCAATTAGCTTTTGAATTCGGCCTCAAACTTGCGTCGATTAGGTCACCAACTGAATTTTTCGGCGTCATTACGGAGTTTACAAACAGGCGGTTCGATATGTTCGGGCAGCATTCGAAAGAACTGGCGGCATATCCGTTCTGGCGCATCAATCCGCCCCGAGAGCTCACGGCTCTGCCGGGATGATAACTGGCGGCAAAGGATGGACGCAAACTCGGATCACGCACGCGCCGATCACGGTTGGTTGCTGTCAGCTGGGGAGCGCGGCTCACAACGAGGGAGCGGAATCAGTGCCTGCCATCGGCGAATAGGTTGACACCATGTCCACAACTGAAACCGTGCTGCTGATCGTTTTGGCCGGACTTGTCGTTCTGATCCTCGCCAACATCGCGTTTCAGGTGGCAGCGGAGCGAAACAATCCCCCGATCGGCGTCTTTACCGATTGCGACGGCGTCCGCCTTCACCATATCGAACGAGGCGATGCCGCCGCACCTTGCGTGGTCCTGTTTCATGGGAATGGCACCATGGTTCAGGATCTCGTCCTAAGCGGTTTGGTCGACCGCCTGGCCCAGAACTATCGCGTCGTTTGCTTCGACCGTCCAGGGTTTGGCTACAGCCACCGTCCGCGCAAACGCATCTGGACGGCCACAAGGCAAGCTGCCTTGTTCGCGAAGGCTCTTGATCAGCTTGGGGTGCGCGACCCCGTGGTGCTTGGCCACTCCTGGGGAACGCTGGTGGCGATCGCGCTGGCGCTACGAAGCGGCTATGTCGTGAGTGGGCTGGTGCTTGTGTCCGGCTACTATTTTCCAACCGCTCGGACGGACTTTTGGCTCATGTCAGCTCCGGCACTGCCGCTGCTCGGCGATCTGATGCGCTACACTATCTCGCCGATCATATCGTGGGCCATTATGCCGAAGCTGATGCGCACCTTGTTCGCGCCGCACGCCATCCCGCCGGAATTCAAGAACGAATTTCCGATCTCGTTGGCTCTCCGACCCAAGCAGTTGAGGGCGGCCGCCGAGGAGAGTGCGTTCCTTATTCCAGCTGCTGCACAGCTGCGGCTTCAATATCGGGGTATCCGGTGTCCAGTTAGGATCGTGCATGGAAAGGCTGACCGGCTCATCGAGGCCGACCAGTCGCGCCGCCTCCACGCCGTGTTGCCCCGCTCCCTGCTTCATCTGGTCGAGGATGCCGGTCACATGGTTACCTATGCAGATGCGGCGGGAATAGCGGATGCCGTGGCGGCGCTGGCGCCCACCGCACCAGTGAGGACCGCATAGGCTTTCTTGTTGCATTGCGGGCGTCCGGAAGTGGCCCTTCTCCGACCTCCCGGCATGTCTGCTTTTGCGCTACTACCGGGGAGCGGACATCAAGCGCTCCGGCCAACTAGATCAGGCTATTGCCCTGCTGCTTGATCGCCCACAGCCGGTAGGCTTCGTCCTTGTAGGGATCATCTTCGGTTGGCGACGGGATCAGCTTCGACTAGCAGCAATCGTTGGTCGGCATGTTAACTTGGAGGCGACTATTCCGGATGAGCCGGGCCGGGCGGTCGTACGCAAGTGGGTTCTCTTGTGGCGACGTGACGGTTGAGTAGGGTGCGCCCCGTACTGGTTTGCACCGGAGCGGGGCGCCTTTTTCATGTCTGCTCGGGCCTGTCGCGAAATGCGTTGTAGACGCGTGGGAAAGAGGTCGTCGATGCACACTACCTGTTAGGCCCGTACAGACGCTCTTCGATAGCGATTTCCACCTTGGTCGCGAGCGCCAATAGGTTCGCGGAGAGATCAGCAAATAGTTCCTTCTTCGCGCTGTCGGTTGCGTGGCGTCGGCTGATAAGCGCGCAGTCCTCCGCTTCGGTGAGGAGTTGTTTTAGGTGGGCTTGCATGTCGTGCATTGCAGAGCACCCTTGCGGCATTAACCGTGGCATTGCCAGCGTGCCGCGCGGAACTGAGGTTCAATAGGTAGCCTGGTAGATCGTTCCTAAGCGGGTGCCTTTTTCATGTCTGCTTCCTGTCGCGAAATGCGTTGTAGACCGTCAACGTCAGGGCCGCTTCGGCGCGCGCCGGTGTCCCGAGCGCACTGGACGATGTTCCAAATTGCATGACGACTAGCCTCGCCTAGGTCCGGCCAGCAGCCGCTGGCCAGGCTGGACCATGCATTTCGAGCAAGCGCTTAAAAGGATAGAAGCGCTGTTGCCGCGACCACCGTGTTGAGGACGCCGATCGCAATGATGGCGGCCGTTACGATCCGGTCATGCCTCATCTTACTTCCCCAGCGCTAGAGAGCGGTATTTCAGCACAATACCTGAGCGGGAAAAAGGGCCAATGCCTGACCCTAGCGAGAGCGCTGTAAATCAGAACTGATCCTGCACGCGCCGATATGCCGGATGCTTCGCGTTCTTCACCCACTCAAAGACTACCAGGGCGAACGGCTCAGGCTGAACGGCGGGAATTTCCATGCGGATGGTGCTTGAAGAAGAGATCAAGCTTCACAGGTTCGCCGGTATCTCGCCAGAACAATCTTTTGCCCATGCTGCCCGCCACCGCCAGGCGATGGTGGCCCCCGAGCAGAATATGATCATCCGTTGCTATGGCGATGACCTCGCCGGTTTCATCAACGATGACTTTCATGCGGCGCCTCCAATGCAGCGCGCGTCCGTCAGCGCATGCGATGATACGCAAAAAGTAAACCTTATGTCGGTCTCTGCGTTCCAACCGTGAAGATCACGGCTTGCATAAGCCACTCCGCGCACCGCATTTGCGGGTTGGTACAAAACGAAAGCGCGAAATCAAAAGCTCAAATATCCTCACACGCCGCGGTCGCGCGTACGCCTCCGGTTGCTGCGGGCCCCAAAGTACCTTGAGGCTCGAAAGAGGCGGTCCCCTCCAGGGCGCGCGTCGCGTCATCGCGCATCGAGCGCGGCATCGTCGTCGACCCGCGTCACGATCTTGGGCAAATCCGTCACAGTGACGGATTTGGATCTGCGTCACATGGCGGCAGGCAGCGCGCAGCGGGAGCAGGCGGCATTACGACGTCACTGATGATGCGTTCGCTTGTGACGCACTGCGGGCTTTCCGCTTTTCCCGGCATAGTAGGGATTGACCACGCATGATGCCGCGCGGCCCGATGCGGAGGCCTGACACTGGGCCATATTGGTGTAGGCGCACTCGAAATAGTAATCCATGAAGCCGCCTGTATAGATTTGGAGGCAAACCGGGTAGGCGGGATCGTAGGTCTGCGCTTGCACGGATGTGGCGGCGCAGAGTGCGCCGCTCACGAGAATTGCAAGGACTGGAGGGCGCATCGGAACACTCCTCAATCAGGCCAGGACGTTAACTGTCCTCGCGGAAGAGGTGACACCGTTTCGATCTCAGGCGCAAATCCCGCACGCTCCCTTCGAATGTCACATCCGCACTCCTAGGCAGGGATAGCGGCGATAAAGCACATGAGCTGGGCGAATGTTTCGCCCGCGAACAGGCCTTTCGGAGGGCCGGTCCCAAAGGACCAGAAACCGAATAGGAGTCTGGTGCGCGTTCAAGATGCTCGAACGATCAAGTGCTGGTCTCGTGGCCGCGCGCTCTTGAGCCTCCCTGGGGCGTTACATGGCCTCCGTTTGTGCCCGGCACGTTGTCCACCGCAGTCTGTAGCGGCTTGCCCGCCCCGCGCGGTCCGGCGATCCTGCCCGCTGGCATGGGCACCAAATCACGTGAGACCATTTACGGCGGCTCGGTCAGGCGGCTGCGGAGCAGGCGGCGGAAGCACGCAAGCAAGCCGACCGGCTTGCCTGCGAGGCATGGACCCCGCATGCTCGGCTTCAAGGGTCCCGCGCAGCCGTCGCCGACGTTGGGCGACGCGCTCAATGCTGGATATTGCTATCTCGAAGTCCGATGTCTTGGCCGCGACACCAATCAGACCGACGCCCTGGCCCTATGGAACCTTCGGACGTGCAACTTATTGAGCGGTTATTCACGTAGAGGACCGCTCTGTGAACCACTTCGCCGTTATCTTGATCTTACTCGTTGGCGGCGCTTCGCTCGCGTTCGGCCAGAGTGCGGGTGGATCGAGCAGTGACAGCTCCGCGGCGAGTGGAAGCGCGGCCACCGGCTCCACAGGTTATGCGGGCGGCACCCTATCGACCGGGCATACCGTAAGCGGTACTGCGAATGAACGTCGCGGCTTAGCCGGTCCAGTTTTGCAATGATTATCGGGGCAGCGCCAGTCTTCCCACCCTTACCAAGCTTGCGGACGAACTTCATGGCTGCTGCGAGCTCGGGGCGACGCTCCAGAGCATCTGCACCCTTGCCGGTCTCCACCTCGCGGTACTCGGCCTCGATGCTGTAGCCATGCTGCGCGCAGAACGCCTTGATAGCAGCCTGCTGCGCCTCCAGGCCGAGACCGCTGCGGCCTTGCTTGGGTTTTGAAACGCGGATGTAGGAAACGGCGGGGCGCATAGAAGATTTTTCCTCTCAGGAGTTACAGATGATCGCACGACTATCTGTAAACACCGCGAGTCTAGCGATCGAAAACGCAATTCGGAATCCTCTTTCTTCGGAAACTGCGATTGAGCCGCACTCCAGCCGCCGTCAGCGCATCACCAACTCGAGGATGCGCTCGATGCTACGACGGACGCCCGTCGTACGCACCCGCGCCATGCGCCGGCGAGAAGCTGTCTGCTCCTGTTCGAGCGTCTCCTCCGGTAGTTAGACCGGGCCAGCGCCATCAGCCGTTCGTCTCGGTCGGCCGCGAGCCAAACGAATGACATGGCACCTTGAAGGGCCACGACCCCAGCGCGCCTTTGGTAGGCGGATGGTTTCTTGTGACCAGGGGGAGGGGGAGGGGGAGGGAAAAATTCTCGGAAAAGCATGCTTGTGCTGCTTTCTGAGACAACCACTCGGGAGGCGACGATGGCACCCGATTGGCCCATTTCCCTGCGATTACCGCCTGTGTTTGCATCCTGATCATTTTGAGTTGATGGTCAGTATCTTCAAAGAGCTCTGTATATTGGCTTATACCGGCGTGGACTCATCTAGGTCAGCAAGTCGATCGGGTGCGGCATGGATTGCCCGAGTTGCGGCAGAGTCAACCAAGAGGGAAGTAAGGTCTGCGGCGATTGCGGCGCGCCGCTATTCTTCCGCTGCCCTGCCTGCGGGGCGGACAACCCGTCGGGCAAGAAATTCTGCGGCGACTGCGGTGCCCAGCTCATGCCGACGGTAGTGGCCCGCGCATCGACATCCACCGTGCCACCGCTCACGGAGCGCTCAAGCCTGTCACCCGGGCCATCTTCTTCCGCCGAGCGTCGGCAGCTGACAGTAATGTTCTGTGACCTCGTCGACTCGACGGCGCTTGCGACAAAGCTCGATCCGGAAGATCTAGGGAAGATAATCGCTGAGTATCGCGACAGCGTCGCAACGGCCGTCCGCAAGTACGGTGGTACCATTAGCCGCTACATCGGCGATGGCATGCTCATCCTGTTCGGCCATCCTTTGGCGCATGAGGATGATGCCGAGCGCGCGGTGCGTGCCGCGCTTGAGATCGCCGCCTCCATGCGCGCGTCGCGAGGCCCACCGGCTTTCGAGCTGCGGGTTCGTCTGGGGCTCGCAACGGGTCTCGTTATGGTCGGCGACCTTATCGGCAGCGAAGCTGCAGAGGCACAGGCGGTCCTTGGCGAGACGCCGAACCTCGCCGCTCGGCTGCAAGCGCTCGCCGAGCCAGATGGGGTGGTAATTGCTGAGGACACGCGGCGGCTCATCGGCGGGCTCTTTGACTACGAAGAACTTGGCTTGGTCACGCTAAAGGGCTTCGTCGCGCCGGTGCAAGCCTGGCGGGTGCTGCATGAGGGAACGGCTGAAGGTCGCTTTGAGGCGCTACACCCCTCAGTCCTCACCCCACTGGTTGGGCGTGACGATGAACTAGCCTCGCTCGAGCGGAGCTGGCGGCGTGCGAGGACGGGTTCCGGTCAAGTGGTGGTGCTCGCCGGCGAGGCGGGGATCGGCAAGTCGCGCCTCGTCGCGGCTATCCAGGAGCGTATCGAACGCGAACCGAGCACCTGCTTGCGCTACTTCTGCTCGCCGCATCATCAGGAAAGTGCGCTCTATCCCTTTATTGCACAACTTCAGCGAGCGGCTTGTTTCGATCGTGAGGACACACCGAGGGCCAAGCTTGACAAGCTCCGAGTGCTGCTATCTCCGGCATTGCCGCCTGACGAGGACGCGGCGATCCTGGCCGAGCTTCTGTCGATCCCGAACGGTGACCTTTACCTGCCGTCTCCCCTAACGCCGCAACAAAGGAAGGAGAGAAGCTTCGCCGCCCTGATTAGACAGCTCGAAGCTTTGGCGCGACGACATCCAACCATGATCCTGTTCGAGGACGTGCAATGGATTGATCCGAGCTCGCGCGAGTTGCTAGGCAGGACCGTCGATCGTATATCGGACCTACCGGTCTTGGTGCTTGTCACCCACCGTCCCGACTTTCAGATGGTATGGACCGGGAAACCGCATTTCACCTTGTTGGTGCTGAACCGGCTTGACCAGAACGCGGGCGCCGCGTTGATCCGGAGCGTAGCCGGCGCCCGCACGCTGCCGACCGAAATCGTCAATGAAATTTCTGAGCGAACAGATGGCGTTCCGCTGTTCGTTGAGGAGTTGACCAAAGCGGTGCTTGAAGCGAGCCCCGAGGAGATCCCGCGGGCCATTTCCTTCGCGCCGCTGCCCGGAGTTGCTGTGCCAGCCACGCTGCATGCTTCGTTAATGGCGCGCCTTGACCGAATCGGTCTGATAGCAAAGGAGGTGGCGCAAGTCGGCGCAGCCATTGGCCGCGAGTTCTCGTACGATTTGCTTGCCGCGATCGCGGAGCGGCGTGACAGCGAGTTGCAGGCGGCGCTCGACCGGCTGATCAGCGCCGGGCTCGTATTTGGGCGTGGCGAACCGCCCGACGCGAACTTCTTGTTCAAACACGCACTGGTGCAGGATGCGGCATACGGCACAATGTTGCGCAGCCAACGCCGCAAACTCCATGCGCGGATCGCGGCCGTGCTCGAGGAGAGGCTCGCTAGAGGCGTCCAGGAGCAACCGGAGATCCTTGCTCACCACTGCGGGCATGCTGGTCTGATTGAGAAGGCGGTTTCCTATTGGCAGGAGGCCGGTGAGCGTTCCAAGGCTCGATCGGCAATGACAGAAGCGATCGGGCAGATGAGAAAGGCGCTCGACCTCCTTCTCCGTCTGCCAGATACCCCCGGACGCCAGCGCGCCGAAACGGAACTTCAACTCGCGCTCGGCGGGGCACTAATCGCCGTGAAGGGCCATGCGGCCGAAGAAACAGGCAAGGCTTATGCTCGGGCCCGCTACCTCTGCGAGCTACTGAACGACAGCCCGACCCTGCTCAAGGCGCTCTGGGGCGAGTTCGTGCATTTTCACGTACGGGGTCAAACAGACAGGTCGCATCGTATCGCCGAGACCCTGCTCGACTTCGCCAAACGACAGAAGGATACGGCCATTCTGGTCGCAGGTCATCGGGCAGTCGGCGATAGCTGGCTTCATCGCGGACACTTGACCTTAGCGCGCGCTCATCTCGAGCAGGGGCTCGCTCTCTACGATCCGGCGCAGCAGCATTCTCTGACGGCTCTGTTCGCGGAAAACGCCCGCGTGGCAATGCTTTCGTTCCTGTCATTGACATGTGGTCTTCTTGGCTTCGCAGATCAGGCGCGCAATCAGAGCAATGATGCTTTGGCAGAGGCGCGCGAGTCGTTGCACCCGATCAGCCTCGCATTTGCACTTAGTGTCGCGTGCCGGCTGCATTTCGTTCTCGATAATGCGGCCGTGGTGGGCCGCCGGGCAGAAGAGCTCATCGCACTTACCAAGGAGCAGCGCTTTGGCTTCTTTCTCGCCATGGGCACCGCATATCGCGGCTGGACGTTGGTCGAGGCTGGCGACACCGAAGCTGGAGTGGAGTTGCTCCGACGCGGTATCGAAGGATTTCAGGCGTCCGGCGCAGCATGGATTCTGCCGTTCTATCTTGCCCAACTTGCGACAGCGGAGGCAAAAGCAGCGCGGTTCGAACATGGGCTCGACCAGCTAAGTGAGGCGTTGGCACTAACCGAAAAGTCTGGGGTGCGGTGGTTCGAGGCGGAGCTGTTGCGGCGGAGAGGTGAGCTGATGCTGACTACTCGACCGGGTGCCGAGGCCGACGCGGAGTCCGATTTTCGCCATGCCATCATAATCGCGCGCCAGCAGAAGGCGAAGCTTTGGGAACTCCGCTCTGCTCTGAGCTTGGCTCGGCTTTGGCACAAACAAGACAAGCGCGATGAAGCACGCTGTCTTCTGGCGCCGGTCTGCGGCTGGTTCAATGAGGGCTTCGACGTGCCCGACTTGACGGAAAGCAAGACGCTGCTGGAAGAACTAGGCGTGTAGATGTGTGACAATCCCTGTAAAGCCGTCCCAACCGCGCAGAACCGTAGTCTGGTTCGCGCGGCAAGCGAATGACCCAATGGGACGGCCTCATTCTTACTTCGGCGATGGCAGGCCCGGCGAGGCCAGCCACCCTCTCAGTTGAGAAGCAGCCGTAGCTCGTCGAGCTTGGCGAACAATTCGCTCTCTGCTGGGCGGAATGCTTTGGGCCTCTTTCCGCAGATCCTGTGCCGCCTCTACGAGCAGTTCTTCCAAAGTGGTATTCTTGAAACGAAGTCTTCTCAGCATTGCGTTGCTCCCTCGAATGCAGGCGGGAGCGCGATCGCTCTCTCGGCCACCGGGCCCCTACAGAGGTCAGTCTTTGGCCGGTGATGTTGGGCAACTATCCATACGAACGAAGGTTGCTAAACTAGATCGCCAAGCAGAAAGCCCCTCTGCTTGGGCGCGTGTGTTACCACACTTCGAGTTCTTTGATCGCGAGAGCCGATATCTCCGCCGGGTCATGCACACCGCTTTGCGCGACCTTGATGATCTTCTTCGCGACCATTTCCGTAAGGGGATCGTCGCGATCCTTGACGCAAAGGGCATGGAGCGTTTGCGCGTAAGCTTTAGTGATGCGGCTAACCATCTCCGGCTCAACCGCGGCGTCTTGGATCAATTGATGAATGATACCCATCTATCAACCGGGGGTAGTCTCAACTGCCTCCAACTCTTTCAGGATGCGGTCCCAACGCGCTAGTTGGCGAACTTGTAGCTGGCAATACGTAGCTAGCAAATCGACCGCTAAGTCTGTGTCGTGATCTCCGCGGCTATCTCGTCGATGATCCGGGTCTGCCGGACAATATGGCGCTCACCGAGTGCAATGTGCTGCTCGGCTTCAGCTAAGTGCTGGCGCACCATGCGAAGGTCCATGGTTCCATTTTCGCACGATACGGGAACCGGTCCCAGTTAATTCGTCTCCCCGCCAACGAATTTAGACCCCGGCGGGTGCTCTACTCGCCTCTGCGTGATGTTGGTGTCCAACGCCTACGTCACAAAGAGGACCGCCACGTAGGGGAGCAACGAGCGGCGTCGCGCGTTGTAGAGAAGGGAAGCTGTGCTCATCGAGAAACGGTGGCAGCGATGGTGGACCTCGCCGCGAACCGCGCCCATGATCCGTCTCCCGATTTGGAGCCGGAGCACCGCCGGGCGATCTGCAAAGAGATCGGGGAGCGACTTCGCGGTACCCTAGCGGACGATGCGGCGCCGCTACAGCCACAACTGGAAGGTCCGGTAGAGCGGCTTACCGAGTCGGACGACGGAGCGTCGCCAACTACCTCTGCGGGCCAAGACGACGCCGCATCCCTGCCGCTCTGGAAGCGTGTCATGAGGCTTTGGCGGATCCTCTGAGAGGGCCATTGATCCTCTGAGAGGGCCATTCAGGATCGGGCGTCACGACCTTGGTGCAGCCCAATAGCGGGAGCAACAGATCATGACTGACGATCAGATCAATCTCGTCGTTCAGCAGCTTTGCGAGCAATTGCACTTGGCGCTCCGATTGAAGGGGAGCGAGGCACATCCACCAAACGCCAAGGATATCGGATTCGATCCTGCCTCTGTAAGAACTGTATTGCTGACCGGCTTGCGTTCGGCGGGTGTCACGATCCATCACGAGGCAGTCGGAGCGAGCGAAGAGCCGCCATGGTCCTAAACGCGAAGCGCGGGACCGCAGCACGCGCCTGTGTCTCGGCTGGATCAGGGGCGGACATTGATCAATGGGGTTGAGATGTGTGCTTCGGCCCGCGCAGCGGACATCATTCGGATATGGGATGTTGTGGAAGAAATCGGCCGGTGGCGAGTCCGCTTTGCCACCTTCAGTTGACCTCCAAACATCTACGTCAGACGTCAGCGTTGGGCCAGAAGCGGGCGTGATTGCCTGGGTCCGGGCCGCGGAGCGGCACTGGTCGAGGGTGATGGGTCGATCCGGCCGCCGGAGCCGAACAACCCCCCAGTCTCGAAGCGGAGCGCAAACTTTACCTTGCGCCGGAAACCAGATTGCCGACACAGCATCTTTACGAAACGAATGTGGACCCAGAGGTGTGCGTGCGGTAAGTCACCAACTGTACTATCTCGCGCGTTCGACCGCCGCAGTTAGCACAGGATAGCGGGCATAGAGCGTGTCGACGCGGTCCCGCCACATCGCCACGAACGCACCCGAGGTGAGACTATCCACCGACTTCCATTCGCGTTTGACCGCAGGCAGCGTGTTCCCCCAGATAGCGCGCTTGCACCATCGCGCGCCCTTCGCCGAGCCCTCCTGGGTTGCGCACATCGACTTCCAGGCAACCCGCTGCGGACGGCTGATGTGTTGGGCAGCTCCTTCCCAGCCCTGCTGGTGTATCAGGTAAAGGTCGGAAAAGGTCGGCTTCTTGTGCGTCATTATTTCGAATAGCGCAGCCTCGCTGAGAAACTTGTAGGCCGCACCCATAGCGTTGTCGCGAGGATTGAGAATGTCGCCCGATCCGTATTTGCTGAACTCAAACTTGCTAAGCTGGAACAGGCCGATATAGGAGCCGGTGCGTTGCTTGGGATTGAAATCGGATTCGATTTTGGCGACCGCCTTCATGAAATTGACATCGATATCGAACGCTTCGGCTGCACGTTCGATCTCCTGGACGGGCGTTCCGAGCGGAACGTCGCTCAACGCCGACAAGGCGATCTTCGCGGGGTTCTCCGGCGGCGGAATTTCCGAGTAGACGTAGTATTTGAGATACAACGGTTTGCCTTCAGCTGGATTGGACGAAGCAACGGGTAGACCGTCCTGCCGTAGCTTTGCCGAGTTCTCGGGCGACGCTGTTTCAAGGCTGGCGACCTGCAACATTGGCTCTTGTGAAGTGGTTACATTGGACGGCGGCACCGAGTCCGGCGCCGCGGCGCTGAATCCCGCCGCAACGATCGCATTAGCTGATAATCCTGTATCGAATTTCGTTTCGATGGCGGGGGCCGGAAACGCGGCGCCGGCATTTGTCAGGACCGTCGTCACGGTCGGCAGGATGCCGCTGAATGCATCAGCCACTCTTGCATTCGGCGTTGCGGTGCTTGGTCGCGGTACCGCGAGTTGACCAATCGCGGCAAGCGAAGTCGCTGTCAGCGCACCGGCAATACAGCTTGCTTGCCAAATCTTCAATGTCGCCAGCCGCGCGGCCACGGTCCCCCCAATCAACCCAACCACAGATCCTCGTGTTCAGCCTGGGTCCAATCCTGCATCGATTTATCTTTTGGATTTGCCACAACGAAGGCGTGAGGCTGACGGCTCGCATTTCTCACTGGCTGTTGCGGCCAAGACGCACTGGAAAGCGATGCTGACCAACTTCGGAACGATCTTTCCGTCTCTTTGCTTTGTAAACGAATGCCGCGTCAGTTGAGCTGCAAGCCGTATCCGTACAGTGCCGATCATCGCGATGGCGGCTCCCCTGTATCGGCGTCCTCAGAGTCTGCTCAGAGTCAGAGGCTGCCTTGGCCAGCATGCATGCCACTGTTGGGGTCACCTTTGCTCGGATCGCGCGTGGCGGGCATCTCCATTGCCCACTCAGATGAGGTGCTGCGGAAAGCTCGTCAGGATGAAACCTCGCCAGGATGAAACTGCTCTCCACGTCCCGGGGCAGCTAAAATCGCTCGGCATGAAGCCTA
The DNA here is from genome assembly GCF_028128625.1 of Bradyrhizobium sp. CCBAU 45389. Classification (NCBI taxonomy): domain Bacteria; kingdom Pseudomonadati; phylum Pseudomonadota; class Alphaproteobacteria; order Hyphomicrobiales; family Nitrobacteraceae; genus Bradyrhizobium; species Bradyrhizobium sp. CCBAU 45389. The sequence goes on from NZ_LBIY01000072.1 coordinate 61,571, forward strand.
GCGCGCTTATTGGGCGCAAACCCTCGGCTGAGATGTGCTGCGAAAGAGCGGAGCAATGCCGCATGAATGCGAGAACGTCCGGAGCGAGTTCGATGAAGCTGCGTGGCTGGACCTCGTTGAAGCTGGCGGAAGCCATCGAACAAGAGGACCCTCCGAAATGGCAGCAGTAGGGCGGCGTCGGTGATCAGCGGAAACCGTCCTGGTAGCTGTTGCGTGTCCGGAGCCGATGCGCTTGCCCTCACGATGCACCATTAGCCGTATCTGTCGTTCTTGACTCATGCGGTCAGTCGGAGTTCGGGCCGGAACAGTTCGGGTGAGGGGATGCAAGGGCCCGAACGGCCGCGCCGGCATCAAGTCAGCCTTGCGGCGCGGCTTTGCTGCGATCTTCAACATCCTCGGTGCGCCGAGGGTTTTCAGGATACGACCAACCCATCGAACCATCAGGGTGTTACCGCGCCTAAGCAGGTTGGCCCGCGGCGACGACGCAACGTCACGATCTTTAGGCCTCGGGTGATCGGATCGCTTGGAGATCGAGCGGCCACCCGAGCGCCACTTCGCTAACACCAGAACGGCGATAGCCGCGACCGCCAGCACATACCGACCCCAGCCGCGACCCAGCTGCGCTGGCTGACGACAGAGGAGAACATGGCCAACCAACGCGGCATCAGCCGTTTACGGCCGCAATGTCGGATATTCCGTTCTAGCGCTTCGCTCGTGTCTCCAGGAGGGGAAAGGAAGAGGGCGGTTGCTTCCCTCGAATCCCCGCTCGGACCACGCTTCAGTCCGTTCGTATAATTCAGGTTGCGGCTCAACAGGCGCGACGCTGAACAGGATTGTTGCCATCCGCCGAGAGCAAGTCGGAAACATCACTTGGCAAACCGTCCAGGCTGTCGAAAATTCGGTGATTAAGCGCCCAGAACGCTGCCTGAGTGCGATTGCTCGCTCCTATCTTTCGAAAGATAGTCTTCACATGCGCCTTGACCGTCGGTTCGGCAATTCTGAACAATCGCGCCACGTGTTTGTTAGAATCTCCCCGAACGATCCGCGCAAGAATTGCAACTTCCCGCGCTGAAAACAGCTTGCCGGGATCTGTTCCATTTTGAGCATGCAAAGGCGCGTCATTGTGGATATCATTGTGACCCTGCAAGTCATCGTGGACAGAAATTGTTCTTGGCACTTCAGGCTTGGGCCGGAGATCCAGGGACGGGAGACGGGCGTCGACGACGATAAGAACCCCGCTGACGACCGCGTGCAGCGCGCCCACGAGTCCGCTTGGTGTGATCGAATTGAACAGCGCACCATTTGCGCCGTCGTCGAGCGCATCAGATAAGCACTCCGAGCTATTTTCGTCGCCAACAGCCACAATAAGGGCGGACGGATACTGAGCTCGAATTCTTCTGCAGAGAGAATCGTGCCTATGCCCAACGCCGACAATGAACAGAAGCGGCCCGTCGGACGGGATTTCGGCAAGATCGTTCAGTTCTACTTCGCATCCTTGTGGTCGAAAACGAGTCCTCGATAGGATGAGCCGGAGGCCCTCGCGGAAGAGACCGTCGCTCTGGAGAATAAAGGTCGGAACAATCGGCTCACTCGACATATTCGGTACCTGGTTAGTCACCGGTCTTTCACCAAACTTTCCAGCTACGAATGCGCGCGGCCTTCCTTACTGCCTTACTGCTGATTACTGCCGCCGCTGTAAGTTCTATCTGTCGAAATGACTCTGACACAGTCAGCTGTTGCTAGAGCAGCACAAATAACCTAAGTTAAATGCACTTAAATTCGTCTCAAACAGCACGAATAAAGTGAGACGGGGCAGATTGTTCCAATCAAATGA
>NZ_LBIY01000073.1:0-65810 GCF_028128625.1 Bradyrhizobium sp. CCBAU 45389
GCTGGCGGGGTTTGGCTTGGCGATGAAAGAGGCCTTGAGGAGCGATCACGCAGCCCTTCGACACCTTCCGCGCGGAATCGCTTGACCCATTTGGCAACGGTCTTCGATGTCGTGTTGAACTGGTGGGCCGCGTCGGCTTGGCTCAGCCCACCTTCGACAACGCTGCGCACCATCGCCTCTCGACCTTTGGGCGTCAAAGGCGCATTCTTGTGGACGTTCATCTGGTCTTTCCTTGGAACACTGAAGCTTCGCAACCTCAGCTTCCTCGGTTCAGACCAGATGGACAACCTCCTGAGACACCAAAGTTAGCCCTGCGGCTGCGCGAAGCGCAGTCGCTCGGCGTAACCCACCACGTCTTTCGACGCGTGGGACGTCAAAGAGGTGGGTTACGCTTCGCTAACCCACCCTACTCAGCTATAATCTGCTCCAAACAAGACCAGGGAGCACGCCATGCAACACACCATGGTTCCCAGTGACCGCGTGCAGCACGTCGCCGTCTATGGTTGTGACGGCACGAAGCTCGGCACGATCGAGCGGTTGATGCTCGACAAGGTGAGCGGAACGGTCGCCTACGCGGTGATCAAGACCGGCGGCCTGCTCGGTACGCACCACCACTATCCGGTGCAGTGGAGTGCGCTGAAATATGATCCGGCCCGCCAGGCCTTCCAGGTCGAGCTGACGTCGGAGCAATTGAGCAGCGGCCCCTGCGAGTTCGATGGCGAGGAGTTCGATTGGGGCGACCGCTCGCGGCCCTACCAGCATCCGAATTACTGGTCGATCTAGCTGTGTCGGAAGCGGGCTACGCCCCGGCGAGCAGCCTCACGTCCGGTTGCGCATCCAGTCGGCGAGGCCTGATATCGCCTTGTCGAGATCCTGCCGCGCGGTGCCATCTGTCACCGTCTCCTCCATCGCGCCGCGCATGCAGAGCATCCACGCATCGCGCTCGGCGTCGCCGATGGCGAAGCCGAAATGGCGCTGGCGCAGCCGCGGATGGCCCTTCTCGGGGGTATAGAGTTTTGGGCCGCCGGTCCATTCGGTGAGATAGCGCTTCAGCACGTCCCTGATCAGGCCGAGATCGGCCGCATGCATGGCACGGATCACTTGCGCTTCCGGCAGCGTATCCATGCGGTCATAGAAGCGGTCGACGAGGGCGTCGATCGTGGCGCTGCCGCCGATCCGCTCGAACATGGAGATTGCGACGTCGCTATCGGTCATCATGGATCCTGTGTGATGCAAGGCCCTTCATATCGTCTCTGTTTCAGAAACGAAAAGGGGGCCGAAACGCTTCGGCGTGCTCAGCTGCGCTCCCTCCCCCCTTGCGGGGGAGGGCGGGGGAGAGGGGTAGCCCAGGTAAAGGTGTTCGTTGTTACGAAGGAGAAGAGGCGCGTAGCGCGAACGATGGAGTCCCCGTGTGGACCCCTCTCCCTAACCCTCCCCCGCAAGGTGGGAGGGAACGCAGCGAGGAACGGAGCTGGCTGTTTGCCTTACAGCGCCACGCTGCGCAGCCCGAAGCTGCGGGCTTCGTTCTGCAGCACCGGCCGCACCGCATCGATCAGCCTTGCTGCCGCCGCGTCGACCGACAGTCCCGCCGTATCCACCACCGCGGTCGCGCGCGAATACAGCGGCTCGCGGCTGAGCAGGATGTTGCGCAGCTCCGTCATCGCCGAGCGATCATCGGCCATCGGGCGCAGGTCGCCCTGGCGGCGCACGCGCGCCATGTGCTCTTCCGGCTCGGCCTTCAGCCAGATCGTGTAGAACGACGACAGGATCTGGTCGAAGGTCAGCGGCTCGGAGACGATGCCGCCGCCGGTCGCCAGCACCATCAGCTCGTTACGCGCGAGCAGCTGTTGCAGCGCCGCCTGCTCCATGCGGCGAAAGCCTTCCTGGCCGTAGAGCGCAATGATCTCGGCGACCGAGAGCCCGTTCTGCTGCTCGACCTCCTTGTTGAGCTCGACGAAGCTCCAGCCGATCTTCTTCGCCAGCATCCGCCCAAGCGTCGACTTGCCGGCGCCGCGCAGGCCGATCAGCGCAATGCCGCAGAACGGCGCACGTCGCGGCGCGGACGCGCTGCCGCCGGTGAGCAGATCTTTTGCTTGTGCGATCTGCGCGGGCGTGGCCTTGCGCAAGAGGTCGCGAAACATCTGCCAGTCCGGCGTCGGATCGGTTGAGGGAAGCAGGTCTTCGAGATGCGCGCCCATCGCGCCGGAGACGCGGCGCAGCAGCACGATGGAGACGTTGCCCTTGCCGCTCTCGAGCTGCGCGATGTAGCGCTCCGAAATCCCTGACACCTTGGCGAGCACTTTTCGCGACATGCCGCGCAGCGCGCGCATGGTGCGCACACGCTGGCCGAGCTGTTCGAGGAAGCGGGATTCGGCGTCGGGACTGTCGGTCATGAGCCTTCTTTAGCGGATGCCTTCTTTGAAGGTCCTGCGGCGCGTTTTAATGAAACATAGTGCCTGCTGGCATTGACAGCAAGCCGCCGGAGTGTCTTTCTATGAATTATAATTCTAAATTCGGGAGAGATGTCCGTGAGCGAGGGATCCTATAACGCGGTGACCTGGCTGCTCGACCGTAACGTCGAGGAGGGCAGGGGAGGCAAGCTCGTCTTCGACGACACCGTCTCGCGGCTCACCTATGGCGAGCTCCAGCAACAGACCCGGCGCGCCGCCAACATGCTGCGCCGGCTCGGCGTCCGCCGCGAGGAACGCGTGGCGATGATCATGCTTGATACGGTCGACTTCCCGATCGTGTTTTTGGGCGCGATCCGCGCCGGCATCGTGCCGGTGCCGCTCAACACGCTGCTGACCGCGGACCAGTACGCCTACATCCTAGCCGACTGCCGCGCGCGCGTGCTGTTCGTGTCCGAAGCGCTCTACCCCGTCATCAAGGACGTGGTCGGCCGCATGCCGGATCTCGAGCATGTCGTCGTGTCCGGCGCCAAGCAGAATGGTCACAAGCAACTCGCTGAAGAGATCGCGGGCGAAAGCGATCAATTCACCACCGCCGCGACGCATCCCGATGAGCCCGCGTTCTGGCTCTACTCGTCGGGGTCGACCGGCATGCCCAAGGGCGTGCGCCATCTGCATTCGAATCTGCAGGCCACCGCGGACACCTACGCCAAGCAGGTGCTCGGCATCCGCGAGAGCGACGTCTGTCTCTCCGCCGCAAAACTGTTCTTCGCCTATGGCCTCGGCAATGCGCTGACCTTTCCGATGTCGGTCGGCGCCACCGTGATCCTCAACAGCGAGCGGCCGACACCGGCGCGCATGTTCGACCTGATGAACCGCTACAACCCCTCGATCTTCTACGGCGTGCCGACGCTGTTCGCGGCGATGCTCAACGACGAGACGATGAAGGGCGAGCGCGGTGGCAAGGCCTTGCGCATCTGCACCTCCGCCGGCGAGGCGCTGCCGGAATCCGTCGGCAACAGCTGGAAATCGCGGTTCGGCGTCGACATTCTCGACGGCGTCGGCTCGACCGAGTTGCTGCACATCTTCCTGTCGAATGCGCCCGGCGACATCAAATACGGCTCGTCCGGCAAGCCGGTGCCGGGCTATGCGGTGCGGCTCGTCAACGAGGCCGGGCAGGACGTCGCCGACGGCGAGGTTGGCGAGCTCCTGGTCGATGCGCCGTCCGCCGGCGAAGGCTACTGGAATCAGCGCCACAAGAGCCGCCGTACCTTCGAGGGACCGTGGACCCGCACCGGCGACAAATACATTCGCGACGCGGATGGCCGCTACACCTTCTGCGGCCGCGCCGACGACATGTTCAAGGTCTCCGGCATCTGGGTCTCGCCCTTCGAGGTCGAGAGCGCGCTGATCACGCACCCTGCCGTGCTGGAAGCCGCCGTCGTGCCCGAGGCCGATCCGGAAGGGCTGTTGAAACCGAAGGCCTTCGTCGTGCTGCGCCCCGGCGTCAAGACGACGGAGCTGCAGGAGATGCTGAAGGAGCACGTCAAGCAGAAGATCGGCCCGTGGAAATATCCGCGCTGGATCGATGTGGTGGAATCCTTGCCGAAAACGGCGACGGGCAAGATCCAGCGGTTCAAGTTGCGGGAAGGGACGAATTGATGGTGCCGGCGGCGGGTGCGCTTTCTTACCCTCCCCTGGAGGGGGAGGGTCGCTTCGCATGGAGCAAAGCGCAATGCGAAGCGGGGTGGGGTGATCTCTCCACACGGGCACCGCATCCCCGGAGGGACTGTCACCCCACCCCGCTTCACATCTCGCTACGCTCGCTGTGAATCGACCCTCCCCCTCCAGGGGAGGGTGGGCATCTCGGCATTGGCTAGGAAAGAGAATTCGACCATGACCAACCTCACCCCCACCGGCTTCCTCAGCATCGGCAGTGCCAGCCTCGAATACAAATGGCTGGCGCCGCAATCAGCCGACGCGCCGACCATCGTCATGCTGCACGAAGGCCTCGGCTCCGTCGGCCTCTGGGGTGATTTCCCCGAGAAGCTGCAACAGGCCACCGGCGCCGGCATCTTCGTCTATTCGCGCGCGGGTTACGGCCAGTCGAGCCCGGCCGCGCTGCCGCGGCCGCTCGATTACATGCAGCGCGAAGCGCTGGACGTGCTGCCGAAAATCCTCGACGCGATCGGATTCAAGCGTGGCCTATTGCTCGGCCATTCCGACGGTGCCTCGATCGCAACGATCTATGCCGGTGCGCACCAGGATCATCGCCTGAGCGGCCTCGTGCTGATTGCGCCGCATTTCATCGTCGAGGACATCTCGGTCAAATCCATCGCTGCGATCAAGACGGCTTACGAGACGACCGACCTGAAGCCAAAACTCGCGCGCTGGCACAAGGACGTCGACAACGCCTTCTTGGGGTGGAACGGCGCCTGGCTCGACCCAAAATTCCGCGACTGGGACATCTCGGAATATCTCGCCTACATCCGCGTTCCCGTCATGGTCCTGCAAGGCGTCGACGACCAATATGGGACATTGCGCCAGGTCGAAATCGCGCAGGAAGAGTGCTATTGTCCGGTCGATTTTAAAGTCATTTCAGACGCGGGTCATTCCCCGCATCGTGAAGCGCCGGGGGCGACGCTTGACGCGATTGAGCAATTTGCAAGAGCGGCCCTGCGCGACGATCAGGGACTTCAGGGACGCGCCGCATGATCCTGCGGAGGCACATCTGTGAATGTGCCTTCACATGTGACCGGTCCGCTGCCGTGGCCGCGATGGGCCTATGTGCCGGGCGAGACCGGCGGGGTCGACGCCGATTACGAGACGCTCGATAGGGCGAAGGCGCTGGTGCCCTCGGCCTTCCGCGGCTATGTGCCGGCACGGCATCCGGCGCTGCGCTACGGGCTCACGCTCAACGACCGCGGCTATTTCTGGGAATCGCAGGAGGTGCTGGAGGCCGTGTGGGCCGCGGCGCCGCAAGGCGGCCGCGAGCGCATCCTGCTGCGCGCCTGCATCCATGTAGCCAATGCGAATCTGCGGCTGCGGATGCAGAGGCTGCATTCGGCCGCGCGCCTGTTCGGCGACGCGCAGGCCGAGCTTCGGGCGCTGAGCGCGCACAAGGCGGCGGCCGGCGGCGACGGCTTTGTCGAGAGCTTTCCGATTCCCGCACTGACCGCGCTGCTCCAGGCCAAGCTCGGCCGTCCCCAGCTCTCCAAGGCGGACTGGATTGCGCTTGGCGCTATCGTGCGGTCCTAGGCCATCTGCATGAAACAAAGTGCATGCGTGAGCGGTTAAGGGCTAGACGCCTTCCAAAAGATGCACTATTGTGCATCTAAAGGTAAACGCCAGAACGCATAATCAAGCTCAAGGGTGGCCCATGGCCGGGGAAGATCGGCGCCTCGCAGGCGGCGCGACATTCATCGATTTCCAGACCGAACCGTCCCGCTACAAGCACTGGAAGCTCGCGGTCGACGGCGATGTCGCGACGCTGACCATGGACGTCGACGAGAATGGCGGCCTGTTCGAGGGCTACCTGCTCAAGCTCAATTCCTACGATCTCGGCGTCGATATCGAGCTTGCGGATGCGATCCAGCGCCTGCGCTTCGAGCATCCCGAGGTGAAGGTCGTGGTGATGCGCTCGGCCAAGAATCGCGTGTTCTGCGCCGGCGCCAACATCCGCATGCTCGCGGGCTCGACCCATGCCCACAAGGTGAACTTCTGCAAGTTCACCAACGAGACCCGCAACGGCATGGAGGATTCGTCCGAGAATTCCGGCCAGCGCTTCATCACCGTGGTGAACGGCTCGGCCGCCGGCGGCGGCTATGAGCTCGCGCTCGCCACCGACCACATCATCCTGGCCGATGACGGTGCGTCGTCTGTCGCTCTGCCCGAAGTGCCGCTGCTCGCGGTGCTGCCGGGCACCGGCGGCCTCACCCGCGTCGTCGACAAGCGCAAGGTGCGCCGCGACCACGCCGACTTCTTCTGCACCATCGAGGAAGGCGTGAAGGGCAAGCGCGCCGTGCAGTGGCGTCTCGTCGACGAGATCGCGCCGAACTCGAAGCTCGAAGGCAAGATCGCCGAGCGCGCCAAGGAGTTTGCCGGCAAGTCGAAGCGCGCCGGCAGCGGCAAGGGCATTGCGCTGTCCCCGCTCAAGCGCATCATCGGCGAGACCGGTATCCAATACGGCTTCGTCAGCGTCGATATCGACCGCGCCGCGCGCATTGCGACCATCTCGATCAAGGCGCCGGAGGCCGCGCCGCCCGCCGACATCGACGGCATGATGGCGCAGGGCGCCTCGTTCTGGCCGCTCCAGGTCGCGCGCGAGCTCGACGATGCCATCCTTCACTTGCGCATCAACGAGCTCGAGATCGCCATGCTCGTGTTCAAGAGTCATGGCGACCGTGCCCATGTGCTCGCGCACGACGCCTTCCTCGAAGCCAACAAGGCGCACTGGTTGGTCAACGAGATCAGGCACTACTGGAAGCGCGTACTCAAGCGCATCGACGTCACCTCGCGCACGCTGGTGACGTTGGTCGAGCCCGGCTCCTGCTTTGCCGGCACGCTGGCCGAGCTCGTCTTCGCCGCCGATCGCTCCTACATGCTGATCGGCGCGCGCCAGGGCGACAACCGCCCGCCGCCGTCGATCGAGCTCTCCGCGATGAATTTCGGCCCGTACCCGATGAGCCATGGCCTGACCCGGCTGGAATCGCGCTTCCAGGCCGATCCGTCCGACGTGGAGCGCGCTGAAGCCACCCTCGGCACCGCGCTCGACGCCGAGCAGGCCGAGGAACTCGGCCTCGTCACCTTCGCGCTCGACGACATCGACTGGGACGACGAGGTCCGCGTGTTTCTGGAAGAGCGCGCCAGCTTCTCGCCTGACAGCCTCACCGGCATGGAAGCAAGCCTGCGCTTCGTCGGCCCCGAGACGATGGAATCAAAGATCTTCGCCCGCCTCACCGCCTGGCAGAACTGGATCTTCCAGCGCCCCAACGCCGTCGGCGAGGAAGGCGCGCTGCGCCGCTACGGCAGCGGCCAGAAGCCGAAATTCGATATGACGCGAGTGTAACGACTTTCGTGTCCCGGGCGCGGCGCAGCGCGAAGCGGTGCGACGCAGAACCGGGACCCACAGACCGAGCAACAGGTCCCGGCTCAGCAGTGCAGCACTTCGCGCCGCACTGCATCCGGGACACGAGACCGATCAAGGAGCACGGCCATGAACATGAACATCATGAACGTCGACTACTCGACCAAGATTCCCAACAACGTGAATCTCGCCGAAGACCGCCAGGTGCTGAAGGCGCTGGAAGGCTGGCATCCCGGCTACATGGACTGGTGGAGCGACATGGGGCCGGAAGGCTTCCAGGAATCGCTGGTCTATTTGCGCACCGCCTACTCCGTCGATCCGCGCGGCTGGGCCAAGTTCGATTACGTGCGCATGCCCGAATATCGCTGGGGCATCCTTCTTGCTCCCCAGGAAGAAAATCGCGTCGTGCCGTTCGGCGAGCATTATGGCGAGCCGGCCTGGCAGGAAGTCCCGGGCGAGCATCGCGCCATGCTGCGTCGCCTGATCGTGATCCAGGGTGACACCGAGCCCGCCTCGGTCGAGCAGCAGCGCCATCTCGGCAAGACCGCGCCCTCGCTCTACGACATGCGCAACCTGTTCCAGGTCAATGTCGAGGAAGGTCGCCATCTCTGGGCGATGGTCTATCTGCTGCAAAAGTATTTCGGCCGCGACGGACGTGAGGAAGCCGATGATCTGCTGCGCCGCCGCTCGGGCGATGCCGACGCACCGCGCATGTTGGGCGCCTTCAACGAAGCGACGCCGGACTGGCTGTCCTTCTTCATGTTCACCTATTTCACCGACCGCGACGGCAAGATGCAGCTGCACTCGCTGGCGCAGTCGGGCTTCGATCCGCTGTCGCGCACCTGCCGCTTCATGCTGACGGAAGAAGCGCACCACATGTTCGTCGGCGAGACCGGTATCACCCGCGTCGTGCAGCGCACCTGTGACGCCATGCGCGAAGCCGGCATCACGGATCCGACCGATATCGCCAAGGTCCGTGCGCTCGGCGTCATCGATCTTCCGACCATCCAGAAGAAGCTGAACCTGCACTACACGCTGTCTCTTGATCTCTTTGGCTCGGAAGTCTCGACCAACGCGGCCAATGCCTTCAACGCCGGCATCAAGGGGCGCTATCACGAGACCCAGATCGAGGACGACCACCAGCTCAAGAACGCCACCTATCCGGTGCTCAAGTTCGTCAATGGTGAGATCAAGCTGGTCGACGAGCCGGCGCTGACCGCGCTCAACATGCGCCTGCGTGACGATTACAGCCAGGATTGCGTCAAGGGTATGCTGCGCTGGAACAAGGTGATCTCGACCGCCGGCTACGACTTCAAGCTGACGCTGCCGAACGTCGCCTTCCACCGCCACATCGGCGAGTTCAAGGACGTGCACGCGACGCCCGACGGCATCCTGATCGACGATGCCACCTGGGCGAAGCGCAAGGACGAATGGCTGCCCTCGACCGCGGATGGCGACTTCATCACCTCGTTGATGCAGCCCGTCACCGAGACCGGCAAGTTCGCCTCCTGGATCTCGCCGCCGAAAGTCGGCATCGACAACAAGCCGGGCGATTTCGAGTACGTGAAGATCGAGTCGTAACGGCTGTCAGCGAAGCGCAATGGCCGCGCCACACACTCACTGTCATCGCCCGGCTTGACCGGGCGATCCAGTATTCCAGAGACGTTCGTGATAGAGTCGAGAGGCCGCGGCGTACTGGATGCCCCGGTCAAGCCGGGGCATGACAGCGGAGTTTGAAGACCCTACCCCGCAATCTCCAGCCCCGCATTGGCGTACACCACGCCGCCGTCCACTGCGATGGTGTTGCCGACCACGTAGTCGCCAGCGCGCGAGGCGAGATAGATCGCCACACCCGCCATATCCTCGTCGGTTCCGATCCGCCGTGCCGGAATGCGCTTTGCGACCTCGTCCGCGTGGTCGCGCGCGGCGCGGTTCATGTCGGACTTGAACGCGCCCGGCGCGATCGCGGTGACGTTGATGTTGTCCTTGACCAGCTTCGTCGCCATGCGCCGCGTCAGATGGATCACCGCGGCCTTGCTCGCGGCGTAGGAGTAGGTCTCGCTCGGATTGACGAAGATGCCGTCGACCGAGGCGATGTTGATGACCTTCGCCGGCCGCTCCGTGCTGGCTGCCGCGCGCAGCGGCTTTGCCAGCGCCTTGGTCAGGAAGAACAGCGACTTGACGTTGAGGTCCATCACCTTGTCCCAGCCGCTCTCGGGGAATTCGTCGAACTCGGCGCCCCAGGCGGCGCCCGCATTGTTGACGAGGATGTCGAGCTTCGGCTCCAGCCTGATGATTTCGCCGGCGAGCCTGTTGCAGCCTTCGACGGTGGAGATGTCGATCGGCAGCGCGATGCACTCGCCGTCATATTGCGCGGTGAGCTCTTGCGCGGTCGCCTCGCACGGTCCGGCCTTGCGTGCGGTGATGTAGACCTTCGCAGCTCCAGCGCTGAGGTATCCCGCCGCGATCATCTTGCCGATGCCGCGCGAGCCGCCGGTCACGAGTGCGATGCGGCCTTTGAGCGAGAACAGATCGTTGAACATGGTACCTCCCTTGGTTGACGCCCGTTGTGGGCGGGGCGGGCAGGGGAGTCAAGGAACGGTGGGAGTGTGGTGCGATAGCCGTTCAACCAACTCGGTGTCCTCCCGGCCTAGTGCGCAATTGCGCACGGGGGGCCGGGACCCGTAACCACAGGGAGAAGTTTGGCGAAAGCTGGTTGTTTGGGATTGATACCGATCGCAATCGAAAAATCACGCGGTATGGGTCCCGGCGTTCGCCGGGACGACAGCGGAGATTGGAGGGACTACGCCGCCGCGATCCGGCGAAAGCCGTTCCACATCGCGGTCGCAGCGCCCGAGGTCAGCACCGGCAAAATCCGCGTGTCCTGGTAGTTGCCGTTGAGCGAGACGCGCGGCAGTGCGGTCATGTGGCCGGCATTCTCGGCGAACAGCATGCCGGGCCGCGTCGTCACCGCGGTCTTGAAGCCGGCGGAGGCGGCCAGGTTGAATTCGCGTTCGCCCGCGGCATCGCGGTCGCCATAGGGATAGGCGAAATGCAGCACGGGACGATCCAGCGCCTGCTCGATCCGCGTGCGGCTCACCGCCATCTCTTGCGCGGCGATCTCTTCCGCCTGCTTGGCGAGATTGCAATGGCTGATGGTGTGGGCGCCGATCGTGACCAGCGGATCCGCGGCCAGCCGCTTCACGCCGTCCCAGGACAGGCAGAGGCCGCGGCACAACGCTTCCATGTCGACGCCATGGCGGGTGCAGAGCGCTGCGATCTCGCGCGCCAGATCATGCTCGCCGGGCAGCGCGCGCAGCCAGTCGTGCAGGCGGTCGAAAGCCGCCTGCTTCGCGGCCGGCGTCGTCGCATCCAGCCGCAGTGCGGAATTGCCGATTGTGACCTCGATCTGCTCGGCCCTGGCGATCGCGGCCTCCAGCGCGGTCCACCACAGCCGTCCGGTGCCTTCCGCAAAATCGCTGGCGACATAGACCGCCAAAGGCGCGTCAAATTCGCGCAGCACCGGCAGTGCATAGTCCAGATTGTCGCGATAGCCGTCGTCCAGCGTGAAGGCGGCGAAGCGGCGGTCGAACCGGCCCTGCGCCAGCCGCTCATGCAGCTCGTCCATGCTGACGATGTCGATGTCGCGCGTGCGCAGATGGCTCAGCGTCGCGCGGAGGAATTCGGGGGTGACTTCGAGGTGTCGGTTCGGCTGGAACGCATCCTCGCGGGCCGGCCGCACGTGATGCAGCATGAAAATGGCGCCGACGCCCGAGAGCAGCGGACGCAGCAAATGGTGCGCGCCACTGAAGTAGAGCGCCCCCAGCCCGGCGCGGATGACGTTGTTGCGCAGTTGTTTCATTGCAGGCTGGCGGACCCCCGGGCATTCCGCCCGCAACTCTAAGGAAGGACCCTTGAAGAAAAAGTTATTCCAATTGTCCACGCAGGGCCCTCGGAAGGGCATGATTTCCGGTTTGACAGCCCGCCAAGGGTTTGTTTTGTCTCCGGTTCCAGAGTTCGGGTCGTCGAATGCAGAAGCTTTTCAGGTGGGCCAGCAAATGGTGGCCGGGGTTGATTCCCCTGGCCGTCATGTGGGGATTTGCGGCCTGGAATAATACCTTGCCGGTCGAGGCGGATTTGTCCGCCCGCAGCTCGGCGGCGTTGAAGGATACCGTTCTGGACAAGACCCGGATCGCGGTGGACGGCCGCGACGTCAGTCTGGCCGCGGACGCCTTTTCCGAGGAGGGGCGTCGCGACGCGGTGATGGCGGTCGAGCTCGTCCCGGGCGTGCGCCTGGTCGACGACCGCACCCGCCTCGTTCCCGAGGCAAAACCCTTCGTCTGGAATGCCGAGCGCGACGTGGTGCGGGTGACGCTGTCGGGTTCCGCCCCCCTGCCGTCGATCAAGGCCCGCCTGACCGAGGCGGCGCGCAAGGAGGTCGGCGGCGTCGAGGTGGCCGATCAGATGGGTCTTGCACGCGGCGCGCCGCCGCGCTTCGAGGCTGCCGCGACGCTGCTGCTCGACCAGATCGGCAAGCTCAAGGACGGCAAGATCACGATATCAGACACCAAGGTCAACCTGTCGGGCATGGCGCGCGAGCTCGGCGGTCGCGAGGCGATCGCGGCCGCGCTGAAGAATTTGCCCGAGGGGTTCTCGATCGCCGCCAACGAGATCAAGGCGCCGCCCTACATCTTCCAGGCCTACAAGGATCCGGTCGCCGCGACCGTGACGCTGACTGGCTACGTCCCCGACAACAATGTCCACGCGGCGATCGGCACCAGCGCGTCGCGCAAGTTCTTTGGCGAAAAGGTCGTCGACAATCTCAAGGCCAGCATCGGCGCACCCGCCTCGTTCAATCCCGCCGTGGTCGCAGCGCTCGGGGCGCTGTCGCGGCTGTCGACCGGCACGCTCGTGGTCTCCGACCGCGAGGTGAAGCTGTCGGGCGATGCGCTCTATGAAGGCGCCGCCAACGACATCCGCGCCGGCCTCGGCAAGGATTTCCCGAAGACCTGGCAGTACAAGCCGGAGATTACGGTGAAGCCGGCGGCGGGCCCGGTGGACGGCACGGTCTGCCAGCAATTGTTCTCCGAGCTTCTGGGCAAGGGCAAGATCCGCTTCGCGGCCAAGCGCGCCGACATCGATCCGGATTCCGCCGGCATCCTCGACCATCTGATCGAGACGGCGCTACGCTGCCCCAACGCCAATATCGAGGTCGCGGGCCACACCGATGCCGACGGCGAGGATTCGTTCAACCAGGCGCTCTCCGAGAAGCGGGCGCAGGCGGTGATCGACTATCTGGTCAAGGCCGGCCTGCCCGCCAACCGCTTCAGCGCGGTCGGCTATGGTGCAACGCAGCCCGTTGCCGGCAACGACACCGACGACGGCAAGGCCCAGAACCGTCGCATCGAATTTCTGGTGAGGTGACGATGCCCTATCTCGTCTCGTTCCATATGGGCTGGCTGATCGGCTCGGTGCTGCTGGGCTTCTGCATGGGCTGGATTTCGGTAGTCCAGCGCGGCAACGGCACCTCGAAGGTCACCGCGCGCTGGCTCGCCTTGCTCGCCGCGGGCCTGGTCGCGGCCTCATTCGCGCATGTGGTCCCCGGCCGCTTCGGCTATTGGCTCGACCTCGGCCTGATCATGTTCGCCTGCTACCTGGTCGGCTGCACCATCGGTGCCTGGCTGCGCG
The DNA here is from genome assembly GCF_028128625.1 of Bradyrhizobium sp. CCBAU 45389. Taxonomy (NCBI): domain Bacteria; kingdom Pseudomonadati; phylum Pseudomonadota; class Alphaproteobacteria; order Hyphomicrobiales; family Nitrobacteraceae; genus Bradyrhizobium; species Bradyrhizobium sp. CCBAU 45389. The sequence continues at coordinate 13,183 of NZ_LBIY01000073.1, forward strand.
ACCGGGTGGTCGCGCGCACCGCGCCGCCCGCCGCTCTGTGATGTTGCTATGCACCCTGACCATTGCGTCAGCAGGTGCCTCCGGCACATCCGAAATCCGTGAACGGGCTCCGGAATGTCCCCCTCTTTCAACCGGCCGGCGCGGCCCATAGATTGATTTCGACTTAAGGCGTGAAGGAACATTGTGCGGCCGAAATCATCAAAACTTCATGGCGACTGCGCAGGATTGCCGCGGAGATTCGCGTCAAGCCTTGCCGCCGAAAGCGCCAAACCGTGCATCCGGAGCTCGCAACCTGCCTAAAACATTGAAGGCACGTGTTTTTGTTCGAATTGCCGAATTCCACTCCGCGCCAAAACGCGCTAGTGGAGAGGCGGGGGGCGTGCGCGATGCCGGAGCCGGCGGTGAGGGGCCGTCGAGTGCCTGTGCGTCGTTCGCCTGTTCGCCGGCCGTCCTGGCCGTTGAAGCGTTGTTCGAGGTCTAGATGCTGGAAGCCATACGCAGGGCGATGACGTTTCTGCGCCAGAAGCAAATCCTGCATAAGCTTGGAGTTGTGATCAGCGTCGCGGTGATCGGCATCGCTTGCTATGTGCTCTACCACATGCTGCGCGGCATCGATGTCAACGAGGTCCTCGAAGCGATCAAGAGCACCGAGCCGAGCCAGATTGCGATGGCCGCGCTGTTCGTCGCCGCCGGCTATTTCACCCTGACCTTCTACGACCTGTTCGCCACGCGCGCGATCGGTCACGCCCACGTGCCCTACCGCATCAACGCGCTCGCCGCCTTCACCAGCTATTCGATCGGCCACAATGTCGGCGCCAGCGTCTTCACCGGCGGTGCGGTGCGCTATCGCATCTATTCGGCCTACGGCCTCAACGCGATCGACGTCGCGAAGATCTGCTTCCTTGCCGGCCTGACCTTCTGGCTCGGCAATGCCGCCGTGCTCGGCCTCGGCATCTCCTACCATCCGGAGGCGGCGGCCTCGATCGACCAGCTTCCGCCCTGGCTGAACCGGACGCTGGCGTTGATGATCATCGTGGCGCTGGTCGCCTATGTGGTCTGGGTCTGGACCCAGCCGCGCGTGGTCGGCCGCGGGCCCTGGACCGTGGTGCTGCCGGGCGGGCCTCTGACGCTGCTCCAGATCGCGATCGGCATCATCGACCTCGGCTTCTGCGCGCTGGCCATGTACGTGCTGGTTCCGGACGAGCCCAATCTCGGCTTCGTCGTGGTCGCGGTGATCTTCGTGTCCGCCACCCTGCTCGGCTTTGCCAGCCACTCGCCCGGGGGCCTCGGCGTGTTCGACGCCGCGATGCTGGTCGGCCTCTGGCAGATGGACCGGGAGGAGCTGCTCGGCGGCATGCTCCTGTTCCGCGTGCTCTATTATCTGTCCCCCTTCGTCATATCTGTAATCTTGCTGACGTTTCGCGAAGTTATAATCGGTGCCCGATCGAAGCGCTTGCAGCAGGCGGCGCTCAAGCTCGACCCCGGCCCGGCGCCTGAAGCCGCCTATGTGAGAGAGCGCAGCGACGGCGGCGTCTGACCGGCGCCAGGCCCTTAAAGACAAGGCCGTTAGGACACGTCCTCCAGGAGAAGCCCGCCCGATGGCGATCGACGCCCCTTCTTCTCCCGCTGCCCAGCCCTGGTCCGACCGGCTGCGGCACTCCACCATCATCCTGATCGCCGCGGCGCTGGCGCTGTCGGTGGTGGTCTCGCTCGGGGAATTGTCGGTGCTGCACGCCATTGCCGTGTTCCTCTGCATTGCCGCCGCGGCGCTGATCCCGTGGCGACTGCACGATCCCGCCGCCTCGCGCGACGATGTCAGGCGCATCAATCCGGTCGAGGGCGCCGCGGTGGCCGCGGTCGTCGCCGGCATGCCGGATCCGGCCGTGCTGCTCGACCGCGCCGGCCGCGTCATCCATCTCAATGCCGCAGCCGCCCAGCTCGCGCCGGCGCTGCGCCGGAACGAGCTGGCCCAGTTCGCGCTGCGCTCGCCGGAGATCATCACCGCGCTGCGCGAGTCGATCGCGACCACCGAGCCGCGGCGTGCGACCTATCTCGACCACGTCCCGGTCGACCGCTGGATGGAGCTCATCATCACGCCGGTGCCGGTGCCGACCACCTTCGGAGGTGCCGACAAATGCATGCTGATGACGTTCCACGACCAGACGCCGCTGCGCCGGGTCGAGGAGATGCGCGCCGACTTCGTCGCCAATGCCAGCCATGAGCTGCGTACGCCGCTCGCTGCCCTCTCGGGCTTCATCGACACGCTGCAGGGCCAGGCCAAGGACGATCCCAAGGCACGGGAACGCTTCCTCGGCATCATGCACAACCAGGCCACCCGCATGGCGCGCCTGATCGACGATCTGCTGTCGCTGTCGCGGGTCGAGCTGTCGGCCCATGTCCGGCCCGACACCCTGGTCGACCTGCTGCCGATCATCCGCCAGGTCGCCGACGGGCTGGAGCCGTTGGCGCGCGAGCGCCAGGTCGAGGTCGAGATCCATCTGCCGGACCCGCCGGTGATGATCGCGGGCGACCGCGAGGAGCTGCTCCGCCTGTTCGAGAACCTGATCGAAAACGCGCTCAAATACGGCGCCTCGGGCGGACGCGTCATCGTGTCGCTGACCTCGAGCGCCGTCGCTGACGGAACTCAGGAAATCCGGGTCATGGTCCGCGATTTCGGCCCCGGCATCGCGCCCGAGCACCTGCCGCGGCTGACCGAGCGGTTCTACCGGGTCGACGTCGGCGACAGCCGCTCGCAGGGCGGCACCGGGCTCGGATTATCGCTGGTGAAACATATTCTTAACCGTCATCGCGGCCGGCTTTTGATCGAAAGCGTGCCGAAACAGGGGGCGACCTTCACCGCCTGTTTTCCCCAGGCGAAGACCTCGGTGCAGGCCTGAAATTCAAGCGATTCCAATCGCTTGGCGGTGTCATCCGACTGTCACGAAACCTTCGTAAAAGCACAGCCGACCGCTCCTAAAGGGGCGGCGCGGGGAGCGCGATCGGGCGCGGATGGCGCTTCGCTCCCCTGTATGGAGACCAGCATGAATTTCATCAAAACGATCGTCGCTGCCGGCTTGGTCGCCGCAACGACGACGGCGGCCTTTGCTGCCGATATCACGGGTGCCGGTGCGACCTTCCCGTTCCCGATCTATTCCAAATGGGCTGACGCCTACAAGAAGGAGACCGGCAACGGTCTGAACTACCAGTCGATCGGCTCGGGCGGCGGCATCAAGCAGATCCAGGCCAAGACCGTGACCTTCGGCGCCAGCGACGCGCCCCTCAAGGCCGAGCAGCTCGAGAAGGACGGCCTCGTCCAGTGGCCGATGGTGATGGGCGCCATCGTTCCCGTCGTCAACATCGAGGGTGTGAAGCCCGGCGAGATGGTGTTCGACGGCGAGACGCTGGCCAGCATCTATCTCGGCAAGATCACCAAGTGGGACGACGCCGCGATCAAGAAGCTCAATCCGAACGTGAAGCTGCCCTCGGAGGCGATCACGGTGGTCCGCCGCTCGGACGGTTCGGGCACCACCTTCAACTTCACCAACTATCTCGCCAAGGCCAGCGCGGACTGGAAGAGCAAGGTCGGTGAGGGCACCGCCGTCGAGTGGCCGGTCGGCGTCGGCGCCAAGGGCAACGAAGGCGTGTCGGGCAACATCAGCCAGACCAAGAACTCGATCGGCTATGTCGAGTACGCCTACGCCAAGCAGAACAAGCTGACCTACACCGGTCTCGTCAACAAGGCCGGCAAGCCGGTGCAGCCGACCGTCGAAGCCTTCCAGGCGGCTGCCTCCAACGCCGACTGGGCCAAGGCTCCCGGCTACTACGTCATCCTGACCGACCAGCCCGGCGACAAGTCCTGGCCGATCACCGCGGCGACCTTCATCCTCATGCACAAGGAAGCCACCGACAAGGCGGCCTCGCAGGAAGCCATCAAGTTCTTCCGCTGGGCCTTCAAGAACGGCGGCAAGGCGGCTGAGGAGCTCGACTACATCCCGATGCCCGAGGGCGTCGTGACCCTGATCGAGAAGACCTGGGCCGCCGAGATCAAGAGCTAAGCAAGCTCTCGTGTCCCGGACGCGCTGCAGCGTGAAACGCTGCGGCGCAGAGCCGGGACCCACAAGAACGGCGCCCCGGATCAGCGTCGCACCTCATCCGGGGCACGGGGCCAAAAACAAGCGTATATAAACTGGTACAGGGGATCGGCGTGGCAGAGATGGCCGTTCAGAGCGATATCGTCGACGACGCCGGACCGTATGATCGCGCCAAGGCCTTGAGCGCGTTCAAGCTCGGCGACGTCACCTTCTACTGGATCACACGGCTGTCCGCGATTTCGGTGCTGCTGATCCTCGGCGGCATCATCATCTCGCTGATCGTCGGCGCCTTCCCGGCGATGAAGGAATACGGCATCTCCTTCCTGTGGACGCAGCGCTGGGCGCCGTCGGCCGATCCGCCCGTACTGGGTGCGCTCGGGCCGATGTACGGCACGCTGGTCACCTCCTTCATCGCGATGCTGATCGCCATCCCGGTCGGTCTCGGCATTGCGATCTTCCTCACCGAGCTGTGCCCGCAATGGTTGCGCCGCCCGATCGGCATGGCGGTCGAGCTGCTCGCCGGCATTCCCTCGATCATCTACGGCATGTGGGGCTTCTTCGTGCTCGGCCCGTTCCTGGCCAACACCTTCCAGCCCTTCATGATCAAGATCTTTGACGGCGTCCCCGTCCTGGGCGCGATCTTCGCCGGCCCGCCGTCCTATCTCAGCCTGTTCAATGCAGCGCTGATCCTTGCCATCATGGTGCTGCCCTTCATCACCTCGATCTCGGTCGACGTGTTCAAGACCGTGCCGCCGGTGCTGAAAGAGGCCGCCTATGGCGTCGGCTGCACCACCTGGGAGGTCGTGCGCAGCGTGGTCATCCCCTACACCCGCGTCGGCATCATCGGTGGCGTCATGCTGGCGCTGGGCCGCGCGCTCGGCGAGACCATGGCGGTGACCTTCATCATCGGCAACTCGTTCCGCATCTCCTCCTCGATCTTCGCCCCGGGCACCACGATCTCGGCGGCGATCGCATCCGAGTTCGCCGAAAGCGACGGCCTGCACCAGTCCGGCCTGATCCTGCTCGGTCTGCTGCTGTTCGTGCTGACGTTCTTCGTGCTCGCAGCCGCGCGGCTGATGCTGCTGCGTCTCGAAAAGAAGGCGGGGAAGTGACATGAACCCGATCTACGCACGCCGCCGCCGCAAGGACATCGTGATCCGCGGGCTCTGCATCGCCGCCGCCGCCTTCGGCGTCACCTGGCTCGCGCTGATCCTGATCACGCTGCTCTATAACGGCCTGTCCGGCCTGAACCTCGAGATCTTCGTCGCCGACACGCCGCCTCCGGGCTCGACCGAGGGCGGCCTGCGCAACGCGATCGTCGGCTCGATCATCATGACCGTGCTCGGCGTCGGCATCGGCGCGCCGCTCGGCCTGTTCGCCGGCACCTATCTCGCCGAGTACGGCCGCAACGACCGCCTGACCTCGGTGATCCGCTTCATCAACGACATCCTGCTCTCGGCGCCCTCGATCATCATTGGCCTGTTCATCTACGGCGCGGTGGTGGTGCCGATGCGCGGCTTCTCGGCCATTGCGGGCGCACTCGCGCTCGCCGTGATCGTGATCCCCGTGGTGCTGCGCACGACCGAGGACATGCTGCTCCTGGTGCCGAACGCGCTGCGCGAGGCGGCCTCCGCGCTCGGCCTGCCGCGCTCGCTGGTGATCAAGCGCATCGCCTATCGTGCGGCCCGATCGGGTCTCATCACCGGCGTGCTGCTCGCCACCGCCCGCGTCGCCGGCGAGACCGCGCCGCTGCTCTTCACCGCGCTGTCGAACCAGTTCTTCAGCCTCGGCCTGAACAAGACGATGGCGAACCTGCCGGTCACCATCAACAACTTCGTGCAGAGCCCCTACGCCTATTGGAAGCAGCTCGCCTGGAGCGGTGCGCTGCTGATCACGATCACCGTGCTTGCCCTGAACATTGGCGCGCGCATCCTCGGCGCCGAGAGGACTGCAAAATGACCGACCTTTCCGTATCCGTGAGTTCCAACGCCCATCTGGCCTCGCAGCCGCTGCCGGAAGCGCCCGCCAAGGTGACGGTGCGCAACCTCAACTTCTATTACGGCGAGCACCACGCGCTGAAGAACATCAACCTGACGCTCGGCACCAACCGCGTCACCGCGTTCATCGGGCCGTCGGGCTGCGGCAAGTCGACCCTGCTGCGCATCTTCAACCGGATGTACGACCTCTATCCGGGCCAGCGCGTCACCGGTCAGCTGATGCTCGACCAGACCAACATCCTCGACCCCAAGCTGGACCTGAACCTGCTGCGCGCCCGCGTCGGCATGGTGTTCCAGAAGCCGACGCCGTTCCCGATGACGATCTATGAGAACATCGCCTTCGGCATCCGCCTCTATGAGAAGATCTCGAAGTCCGAGATGGACGACCGTGTCGAGAAGGCGCTGCGCGGCGGCGCGCTGTGGAACGAGGTCAAGGACAAGCTCAACGCCTCGGGCCTGTCGCTCTCGGGTGGCCAGCAGCAGCGCCTCTGCATCGCGCGCACCGTCGCGGTGCGTCCTGAGGTGATCTTGTTTGACGAGCCCTGCTCGGCGCTCGACCCGATCTCGACCGCCAAGGTCGAGGAGCTGATCCAGGAGCTGTCCGAGAACTACACGATCGCGATCGTCACCCACAACATGCAGCAGGCGGCGCGCGTCTCGGACAAGACCGCCTTCATGTATCTCGGCGAGCTCATCGAGTTCGACGACACCAGCAAGATCTTCACGTCGCCGAGCGATCGGCGCACGCAGGATTACATCACCGGCCGGTTCGGCTGAGGAGACAGGACATGGGTTCTGAACATACCGCAAAGGCTTTCGATACCGACCTCCAGGAACTCACCCGCCTGGTCGCCGAGATGGGCGGCATCGCCGAGCGCATGATCGTCGATTCCGTCGGCGCGCTGATCCGCCGCGACGTCGCGCTCGGCCAGCGCGTCGTCACCACCGACGCCGATCTCGACGCGCTCCAGAAGCGCATCGAGGAGCGCGCCGTGCTCACCATCGCCCGCCGCCAGCCGATGGCGGTGGATCTGCGCGAGATCGTCGGCGCCATGCGCGTTGCGACCGATCTCGAGCGCATCGGCGACCTCGCCAAGAACATGGGTAAGCGCGTCGCCGCTCTGGAGACCGATTTCCATCCGCTGAAGCTGTTCCGCGGCCTGGAACACATGACCGACCTCGTGCAGCAGCAGGTCAAGTCGGTGCTGGACGCCTATGCCGCGCACGATCTGCCGGCGGCGATGGCGGTGTGGAAGGGCGACGAGGAAGTCGACGCCATCTGCACCTCGCTGTTCCGCGAGCTCCTCACCTACATGATGGAAGATCCGCGCAACATCTCGTTCTGCATCCATCTGATGTTCTGCGCCAAGAACATCGAGCGGATCGGCGACCACGCCACCAACATCGCCGAGACCGTGTTCTACATGATCGAGGGCCAGGCCATCACCGACAAGCGGCCGAAGGGCGACATGACGACCTTCGCCACGACGGTCCCGAATACCTGAAGACTTAAGGAGCGACGAGCCGATGGGCGCACGCATTATGGTGGTTGAGGACGAGGAAGCTCTCACCGAGCTTCTCCGCTACAACCTCGAAGGCGACGGCTATGACGTCGAGACGGTGATGCGCGGCGACGACGCCGACACCCGCCTCAAGGAGCACATCCCCGACCTGATCGTGCTCGACTGGATGCTGCCGGGCCTCTCGGGCATCGAGCTGTGCCGGCGGCTGCGCACCCGCCCCGAGACCAAGCAGCTTCCGATCATCATGCTCACCGCGCGCGGCGAGGAGAGCGAGCGGGTGCGCGGGCTTGCCACCGGCGCCGACGATTACATCGTCAAGCCGTTCTCGGTGCCGGAGCTGCTGGCGCGGGTGAAGGGCCTCCTGCGGCGCGCCAGCCCCGAGCGGCTCGCCACCGTGCTCGCCTATGGCGACATCGAGCTCGACCGCGAGAAGCGCCGCGTGGCGCGCTCGGGCCGGCCGATCGATCTCGGTCCGACCGAATATCGCCTCTTGGAGTTCTTCCTGGAGCATCCAGGCCGCGTGTTCTCGCGCGAGCAGCTGCTCGACAGCGTCTGGGGCCGCGACATCTACATCGACGAGCGCACTGTCGACGTTCATATCGGCCGCCTGCGCAAGCTGCTCAATCTCGGCCGCGAGCAGGACCCGATCCGCACCGTCCGCGGCGCCGGCTATGCGCTCGACGACCGCTTCGCGAAGGCCGAGCAGACGTAAGCTGTTTTAGAGAGCTGCCGCCACAACATCGGTGTCGTCCCGGCCTAGTGCGCAATTGCGCACGGGGGCCGGGACCCATAACCCCAGGGCGTAATTGTTGTGCAAAGAGGGTAACTCCGAGTCTTTGTAACCACGTCTGCCGGTGGTTATGGGTCCCGGCCTTCGCCGGGACGACAGCGGAGTGTGTTGAGCCGTCGCCATGCGACGGCTGCTTCTTGATCTCAGAACAAACTCAGCGCGTGCCCGGCTTTGCCGGCGCGCGACGGCGGTCCGCCGCGGGCTGATAGGCCACGCGCGAGTGCTGGGCGCAGTAGGGCAGGCCGGAGAGCGCCTTGCCGCCGCAGAAGAAGAAATCCGGGCTCGAGGGATCGCCGACCGGCCAGTGGCAGGTCGCCTCGTTCAATTCGAGCAGCGACAGCCGCTGGCTCATCGGCACCACGTTGTCGTAGGTGACAGGCTCCGCCTCGACCTCGACCTCGAAGGCCTGCGCCAGCGCGGTGTTGCCGCGCGCAATGGGGCGGCTGACCCTCATCATGTGCTGAGCGGGACGCGCCTTGCGCGGCCGGGGAGCTGCCGATGAGGGGCTCTTGGCGCGGCCGGACAGGCCGAGCCTGTGCACCTTGCCGATCACGGCATTACGGGTCACGTTGCCGAGCTCGGCTGCGATCTGGCTGGCCGACAATCCGGCCTCCCAGAGCTTTTTCAGCTGCTCGACGCGATCGTCGGACCAGGTCAAAACCGTCATTGCACCCTCTTCCCTCGCCGTGCGGCTGCCGTCCTGGCGCCTTGCGGCGAATGCCTAAGCCTCGAAAAACCCGTGCCGCCAGAATCCCTTAAGGCTCGCCGGGCGTAACCAGAACGCCCGAACGTTTACGCCGGTACATGAGGACTTAGAGGATCAGAACTGCTGCACGAGATGTCGTATCTGACAAGCCAAACGCTACAATATGGCGTGACTCACGCGCAAGAGTCAGCCGACTCGCTTCCACATGTTCCGTGGCAAAAACCCTGCAAATCCGGCACCGCAAGACTACGGATTCAGCGTTTCGCGAGGCTTTCGGGCGGCATTGACACCCGTTCTCCCCGGCATAAGATAGTGTCACGTGCCGCCCTTAAAAGGCGGCACGTTTCGTTTTCCGGGCCGGTTGATGGTGCGCTGCGTGAGCGCGTTCAGGCCGTCCGCAACATCAAGTGATCGTCATGACGAACAGCGCCGCGCCGCATTTGCTCCCCGTCTTCGCCAGGGCCGACCTCGGTTTCGAGCGCGGCGAAGGCTGCTGGCTGATCGCGACCAATGGCGAGCGCTATCTCGATTTCACCTCCGGCGTCGCGGTGAACGCGCTCGGCCACGCCCATCCCGCGCTGGTCAAGGCGTTGCAGGAGCAGGCGACAAAACTCTGGCACATGTCGAACCTGTTCCAGAGCCCGGACGGCGAGAAGCTCGCCGCACGTCTGTGCAATGAGAGCTTCGCGGACCTCGTGTTCTTCTGCAATTCCGGCGCCGAAGCGCTGGAAGGCGTGATCAAGCTGGTCCGCCATCATCACTTCTCCAAGGGCCATCCGGAGCGCTACCGCATCATCACCTTCGAGGGTGCCTTCCATGGCCGCACGCTGGCGACGCTGGCTGCGACGGGATCGGCAAAATATCTCGAAGGGTTCGGTCCGCCGATGGATGGCTTCGACCAGGTGCCGCACGGTGACATCGAAGCCGTGAAGAAGGCGATCGGTCCGCAGACCGCCGGCATCCTGGTCGAGCCGATCCAGGGTGAGGGCGGTGTGCGCTCGTCGACGCCGGCCTTCCTCAAGGCACTGCGCCAGCTCTGCGACGAGAAGGGCCTGCTGCTCGCCTTCGACGAGGTGCAGACCGGCATGGGCCGCACCGGCGATCTCTTCGCCCATCGGCGCACCGGCGTCACACCCGACGTGATGTCGCTGGCCAAGGCGCTCGGCGGTGGCTTCCCGATCGGCGCGATCCTGGCGACCGCGGAGGCGGCGTCCGGCATGGGACCCGGCTCGCACGGTTCGACTTTCGGCGGCAATCCGCTGGCGATCTCGGCTGCGAATGCCGTGCTCGACGTCATGCTCAAGCCCGGCTTCTTCGACCACGTGCAGAAGATGTCGCTGCTGCTCAAGCAGAAGCTCGCCTCCGTGATCGACCGTCATCCTGACGTCGTCAGCGAGGTGCGTGGCGAGGGCCTCTTGATCGGCATCAAGGCCGTCGTGCCCTCGGGCGATCTCGTTGCGGCCTTGCGCAATGAAAAGCTGCTCACGGTCGGCGCCGGCGACAATGTCGTGCGCTTCCTGCCGCCTTTGATCGTCACCGAAGCCGAGATCGAGGACAGCGTCGCGCGGTTAGAGCGCGCCTGCGCTGCGATCTCGTCCAGTCAGACCAAGCGGGCGGCAAGCTGATGAGCAAGTCCCCGAAGCACTTCCTGGATATCAACGAGCTGCCGTTGTCGGAGCTCAAGAGCATGCTCGACGCTTCGTCCGCCATGAAGGCGAAGCAGAAGGCGCATCAGCCGGTGAAGCCGCTCGAAGGCAAGACGCTGGCGATGATCTTCGAGCGTCCCTCGACGCGCACCCGCGTCTCGTTCGACGTCGCCATGCGCCAGCTCGGCGGCGAGCCCATCATGCTCACCGGCGCCGAGATGCAGCTCGGCCGCGGCGAGACCATCGCCGACACCGCGCGCGTGCTGTCGCGCTATGTCGACGCCATCATGATCCGCATCCTCAACCATGATGCGCTGCTGGAGCTCGCGGCGAACGCGACCGTGCCGGTCATCAACGGCCTGACGCGGCGCTCGCATCCCTGCCAGGTGATGGCGGACCTCCTGACCTATCAAGAGCATCGCGGCCCGATCGAGGGCCGGACGGTGGCCTGGACCGGCGACGACAACAACGTGCTGGCGTCCTGGGCGCATGCCGCCGAGCGCTTCAAATTCCAGCTCAATGTCGCAACCCCGCCGGAGCTTGCGCCGAAAAAGGTGATGCGCGACTGGATCAAGGCGACCGGTGCGCCGATCGTGCTCGGCACGGATCCCGAGGCCGCCGTGAAGGGCGCCGACTGCGTCGTCACCGACACCTGGGTGTCGATGGGCGACAAGGAAGGCGAGCACCGTCACAACGTGCTCAAGCCCTACCAGGTCAATTCGAAGCTGATGTCGCTGGCGAAGCCCGACGCGCTGTTCATGCACTGCCTGCCGGCCCATCGCGGCGAGGAAGTTACCGACGAGGTGATCGACGGCCCGCAATCGGTCGTGTTCGACGAGGCCGAAAACCGCCTGCACGCGCAGAAGGGCATTCTGGCTTGGTGCTTTGACGCGGTGAAGTAGCGCGGCGGGGTCGGGTAAAATCGGGTCGTCGTCCTGGCTTTCGCCAGGACGACACTGAGTTTGTAGTCGTGCTTGCATGCAATCCATGCGCCGGAACACGCCCCCCTTCCATTCCCCGCTCTCCGACCCCAGATAGAGCCCCATGGTTTTTCAATCCCCTGACATGAAAACCGGGCCTGAAGGCCCGGTTCGCGCGCCATCAGCGGTTCCGGTCGACGACGCCGTGCTGCCCTACGAGGTCGACGCGCTCGACGTGCGCGGCCGCCTGGTGCGGCTTGGCCCTGCGCTCGACGACATCCTGACCAAGCACGATTATCCGGCGCCCGTCGGCAAGCTGCTCGGCGAGGCCATCGTGCTGGCGACGCTGCTCGGCTCGGCACTGAAGTTCGAGGGCCGCTTCATCCTTCAGGCCCAGACCGATGGACCGGTCTCTTTCCTGGTCGTCGACTACAAGGCGCCGGACCATCTGCGCGCCTATGCCCGCTTTGACGCCTCGCGCCTGGGCACGGCGAAGGATTCCGGTACGCTGCTCGGCCGCGGCCATCTCGCCATGACCATCGACCAGGGCCCTGACATGAGCCGCTACCAGGGCCTGGTCGCGCTCGAGGGCGGCAGCCTGGAAGATGCCGCTCACGAATATTTCCTGCGCTCCGAGCAGATCCCGACCAAGGTGCGCCTTGCGGTCGGCGAGGAGTGGCGCTCGAGCGACGGCGGCAAGCATCGCTGGCGTGCCGGCGGCATGCTGATGCAGTTCCTGCCGAAGGCGCCGGAGCGCGCGCGGCAGGCGGACCTGCATCCCGGCGATGCGCCCGATGGCGTCGAAGCGCACAGCGTTGCCGAGGATGATGCCTGGGTCGAGGCGCGCTCGCTGATCGAGACCGTCGAGGACGTCGAGCTGATCGATCCCGAGCTCTCCGGCGAGCGGCTGCTCTACCGCCTGTTCCACGAGCGCGGCGTGCGCGTGTTCAAGCCGCTGTCGCTGAAGGCGCAATGCTCCTGCTCGCGCGACGCGGTCGCGTCGATGCTGAAGAGTTTTTCGCCGGACGATCGCGCCGCCATGGTCAAGGACGATAAGGTCGAGGTCACCTGCGAGTTCTGCAGCTCGGTGTATCAGTTCACGCCGCACGAGGCGGGCGTCGAGGACGCGTAGGCGTCGCATGCAACGACGAGTTCGGGGAAGCTGTTTGCCAAGCCTCGGATATCGTAGGGTGGGCAAAGCGAAGCGTGCCCACGATCTCATGCCGTGATCGAAAATGGTGGGCACGGCGCTTTGCGCCTTTGCCCACCCTACGGCACCACGCTAGTTCAACACCCGCTTATTGTCCGGGCTGTCCAGCGAGAATGTCGGCACGTCGATCTCGAAGCGCTCGCCGGTTTCGCTGACCATCTGGTAGCGGCCGGTCATGAAGCCGGAGGCGGTCGTGAGCGGCACGCCGGAGGTGTATTCGAAGCGCTCGCCGGGGGCGAGCGTCGGCTGCTCGCCGACCACGCCTTCGCCCCTGACCTCCTGCTGGCGGCCGGTGGCGTCGGTGATGATCCAGTGTCGCGTCTTGAGCTGCACGGTCTCGTCGCCGGAATTGGTGATGACGATGGTGTACGACCAGAAATAGCGGGAGCGGTCGGCCGACGATTGCTCCGGAACAAAGTTCGGCTCGACGGTCACTTCGATCTGGCGGGTCACGGCGCGGTACATGGCTGCCATCATACCGAAATCCGGCGCCGGAACCAAACCCCGGAGGCGGTTTTGGCGACATCGTGCCGCCAGAATTGGCGAGGAAGTACACCCCCAAGGGAGACACCCCGAAGACACCCCTATGTGATCCGGCCGCTTTGCGAGATGACGTCCGGACCGGTAAACTCATTTAACGTCGCGATTTGGATGAGGGTTTTTTAGCCCCGATGACCATTGCCGACCAAGTGACGGGATCGACCATCGCGGGAACCGCCAAGCCTGCGGAGCCGCGCGCGGCCGCCATCTCGCTGCCCGCCATCGGCGAGCGCGAGCTTCGGCTCGACCTGTTCCGCGGGCTGGCGCTGTGGCTGATCTTCATCGACCATCTGCCGCCGAGCCTGCTGACCTGGTTCACGATCCGCAATTACGGCTTCAGCGACGCCACCGAGATCTTCATCTTCATCTCCGGCTACACCGCCGCCTTTGTCTACGGCCGCGCGATGCTGGAGGGCGGCGTCGTCATCGCCACCGCGCGCATCCTGCGGCGGGTCTGGCAGATCTACGTCGCCCACGTCTTCCTGTTCACGATCTTCCTCGCCGAGATCTCCTATGTGGCGACCAGATTCGAGAACCCGCTCTACACCGAAGAGATGGGGATCATGGACTTCCTCAAGCAGCCCGACGTCACCATCGTGCAGGCGCTGCTGCTGCGCTTCCGTCCCGTCAACATGGACGTGCTGCCGCTGTACATCGTGTTGATGCTGGCGCTGCCCGTGATCCTGTGGTCGATGAAATGGAAGCCCGACGTCACGCTCGGCCTTTCCGTCTTGCTCTACGCGGTGACCTGGGAATACGACCTCTACTTCTCCGCCTATCCGAACGGCTTCTGGGCCTTCAATCCGCTGGCCTGGCAATTGCTTTTCGTCTTCGGTGCATGGTGTGCGCTCGGAGGTGCGCGGCGCATGTCGCGTATTTTAGCGTCCCCGGTAACGATGTGGATCGCGATCGCCTATATCGTGGCGGCGTTCTACGTGACGCTGACCTGGTATCTGCCGCAGCTGTCCCATCTGATGCCGAAGCGGCTCGAGCAGTGGATGTATCCGATCGACAAGACCGATCTCGACGTTCTGCGCTTCACCCATTTCCTGGCGCTGGCCGCGCTCACCGTGCGCTTCCTGCCGCGGGACTGGCCGGGCCTGAAATCGCCGTGGCTGCGGCCGCTGATCCTGTGCGGCCAGCATTCCCTAGAGATATTCTGCCTCGGCGTCTTCCTCGCCTTCGCCGGCCATTTCATCCTGGCCGAGGTCTCCGGCGGCGCCGCCATGCATGCGCTGATTAGTCTCTCCGGAATCCTGATCATGTGGGGCGTTGCATGGGTGATTTCGTGGTACAAGCGCGTGGCTGACAAAAGCGGTGCGAAAACCAAAAACGCCGTCGGCAACGCCGATCTGGCGGGAGGGGGCTGATGAAGGCGAGGGTTCTCCTGAGCCTGATCCTGCTATGCGGTGGCCTCGCCGCGCCCCAGGCGCGCGCGGGCGATGCTGCGCCTGCCGCTGCGACCGTGCCCGCGGCCTGCGAATTGCCGTCCTATCTGCTCACCAGTGAAAGCCAGCTTCCCAAGGTCGCCGATGCCGTCAAGGCGGGCAAGCCGCTTGAAATCCTGGTCATCGGCAGCCGCTCAACCGCGATTCCGGCCTCGGAGGATGCGTCCTATCCGGCGCGCATGCAGGCCATCCTGAAGGACAAGCTGCCGCCTTCGGAGGCCGTGCACGTCTCCGTAGAAATACAGAGCAAGAAAACGGCAGAGGAGGCGGCCGCCACCTTCGTTAAGCTGATGGAAGCAAAAAGGCCTACTTTGGTCATCTGGCAGACCGGGACCGTGGATGCTATCCGAGCCATCGATCCCGACGATTTTCGCGGCGCTGTGACCGAAGGGGTTGCCGCGCTGCAAAATGCAGGGGCTGACGTCGTGTTGATGAACTTGCAGTACAGCCCGCGCACAGAGACCATGATCTCGGTGCCGCCCTATCTCGACAATATGCGGGTGGTGGCGCAGGAGCACGACATCCCGCTATTCGACCGTTTCGCGATCATGCGGCAGTGGAATGATCAGGGTCAGTTCGACCTGTTCAGCCCGTCCCGCGGGCCAGAGCTGGCGAAACAGGTCCATGATTGCCTTGGCCGGGCGTTGGCACAATTCGTGTTTGACGCAGCCCATCTGGGGCCGGCCCAGCAGCAAAATTGAGGTCTAGCGTTAATGAGTTCTTTTTGCCCTTTTTTCCCGGCGGCACGGCTGGCTGTATCAGCAGCGGCAGCGCTGCTGTTGCTGACGCCGATGTCGCAGTCGCGCGCGCAGGTGCAAGCCGCGCCGGCGACGCAAGCGCCGGCGCAAACCGCTAATCCCGCTCCCGCATCGCCCGCCCAGACCACGGTCGCCGTGACGTCCCCCGAGCAGCGCGGCATCACCGCGCGCGCCATCGACAAGGTGAAGCAGGTCGCGAAGTCCGCCGGCGACATCTTCAGTCGCGTGCCCTGCCTGCCGCCGAAGGGCGGCTCGAAGACGATGGGCTCGCTGCCGCATGTCGCCGCCAAGCTCGTCGCCGGCAAGCCCGTCGTGATCGTCGCGTTCGGCTCGTCGTCGACCGCCGGCTATGGTGCGAGCTCCCCCGATTTCAACTATCCGAACCGTCTCGCCGCGCAGCTGCGCCGGCACTATCCGAGCGCCGACATCACCGTCGTCAATGCCGGCGTCGGCGGCGAGGACGCGCCCGAGATGATGAAGCGTCTTCAGACGCAGGTGATCGACGTGCATCCGGACATGGTGATCTGGCAGGTCGGCACCAACGCCGTGCTGCGCAATCTCGATCCCGGCGACACCGCAAAACTGGTCGAGGAGGGCATCTCCCACATCCAGGCCGCTGGCGGCGCCGACATCGTGCTGGTCGATCCGCAATATTCGCCGGCCGTCAACCAGCGCAAGGAGAGCGCCGGCAAGATGGTCAAGCTGCTCGGCAAGGTCGCCGAGCTGCGCCACGTCGGTATCTTCCCGCGTTTCGAGGTGATGCGCGACTGGCACGAGAACCAATCGATCCCGGTCGAGAGCTTCGTCATCGCCGACGGCCTGCACATGAACGATTGGGGCTATGCCTGCTTCGCCCAGCTCCTCGGTGACGACATCATCCGCTCCGTCGGCCAGATCAAGCTAGGGGTGAACGTGCCGACGGATGTGAGGACGTATCGGCCGATGTAGCTCTGCTTTACCCTCCCCTGGAGGGGGAGGGTCGATCGCGCGCAGCGCGAGCGGGGTGGGGTGATCTCTCCATTCGGGCCGTGCCTTGGGCAAAGGCGCGCTCTTCGCGCGCCGTGCCCACTATCTATCGGCATTGAGATCGTGATTGGTGGGCACGCTTCGCTTTGCCCACCCTACGAGACCTCGATCGCCTCACGCCTTCTCCAGCGCCGCCGTCAGATCCTCGATCAGATCGTCCGCATGCTCCAGCCCCGCCGAGAAGCGGATGAATCCCTCGCTGATGCCGAGCGCGGCGCGGTCTTCCGGCTTGAGGCGCTGATGCGTCGTGGTGGCCGGATGCGTGACGAGGCTCTTGGCGTCGCCGAGATTGTTCGAGATCTTCGCAAGCTTCAGCTCGTTGAGCACGCGGAACGCCGCCGCCTTGCCGCCCTTCACCTCGAAGCCGACCAGCGTCGAGCCGCCGCGCATCTGCTTCTTCACGAGAGCCGCCTGCGGGTGATCGGCGCGGCCGGGATAGACCAGCCGCGATATCTTCGGATGGCTCGCCAGCACCTCGGCGATACGCGCGGCGGTGTCGGTCTGCGCGCGCACGCGCACGCCCAGCGTCTCCAGGCCCTTGAGCAGGACCCAGGCGTTGAACGGCGAGATCGAGGGGCCGGTCTGGCGCATGAAATTGTGGAGGTGCTCGGAGATGAAGGCTTCCGAGGACAGGATGATGCCGCCCAGACACCGGCCCTGGCCGTCGATGTGCTTGGTCGCGGAGTAGACGACGACGTCGGCCCCGAGCGCGAGCGGGCTCTGCCAGATCGGCGTCGCGAACACGTTGTCGACCACGAGCCGCGCGCCGCCGCTGTGCGCGATCTCGGCAATGAAGGGGATGTCGAGCACATCGAGCGTCGGATTGGTCGGGCTCTCCAGGAAGAACGTCTTGGTGTTGGGCCTCAGCGCGCGCTGCCACTGGTCGAGATCGAGCCCGTCCACCAGCGTGGTCTCGATGCCGTAGCGCGGGAGCAGATCCTGAATCACGTAGAGGCACGAGCCGAACAGGGCGCGCGAGGCGACCACGTGATCGCCGGCTTTCAGCGGCGCCAGGATCGCGGTCGTCACCGCGGCCATGCCGGTTGCCGCCGAGCGGGCGGCTTCGGCGCCTTCGAGCTCGATCATGCGGCGCTCGAACATCGCAATGGTCGGGTTCGAATAACGCGAATAGATAAAGCCGGGGTCCTCGCCCTTGAACCGCGCCTCGCACTCCTCGGCGCTGTTGTAGACATAGCCCTGCGTCAGGAACAGCGCCTCCGACGTCTCGCCATATTGCGAGCGCAGGGTGCCGGAATGGACCAGGCGGGTTTCGGGGCGGTAAGCAGCAGGCGACTTCGACATAGGACCCTCCGACATGACCGTTTCGTCGAAAACGGTCACAAAAAAACCGGCCTGGACAAAACCACGGGCCGGGATCACAGAGGTCCCCGGCCTGTTTAGCGACTTATTTAACGTGGCTGCAAGCCGGCCGGCTCAAATCACCACGGGATAAGTGATGCTCATATTCCGCAATGGCCTTTCCGTCAAGGCGTCCATCGGATAGCCGTAAAAGGCTAGTATTTCCTGCATGTCCGGATGCGTTTGACCCCTGATGAGGACCCCCGGTTGAGCTTTTCGATCGCCGCCGACGCCAATGGTATCCTGCCCGACCGCATGATCGCGGCGATGGCGGAGGCAGGTCTCATCCTGCCCGCATACGATTTCGTCGAAAGCCAGATCCAGCCGGCGAGCCTCGACCTGCGCCTCGGCGACATCGCCTATCGCGTCCGCGCCAGCTTCCTGCCCGGCCCCGGCGCCACCGTCGCCGAGCGCATCGACGAATTGAAGCTGCACGAGTTCAGCCTCGCCGACGGCGCGGTGCTGGAGACCAACTGCGTCTACATCGTGCCGCTGCTCGAGAGCCTCGCGCTGCCGCCGGAAATCGTCGCGGCGGCGAACCCGAAAAGCTCGACCGGCCGCCTCGACGTCTTCACCCGCGTCATCGCCGACGGCACCCGCCGCTTCGACATGATCGGCGCCGGCTATCACGGCCCGCTCTATGCCGAGATCAGCCCGAAGACGTTTCCGGTGCTGGTGCGCGAGGGCTCGCGCCTGTCGCAGGTGCGCTTCCGCACTGGGGACGCCATCCTCAACGCCGACGAGCTCGATGGCTTGCATGCCGCCGAGCGTCTCGTCGACATCGACGATGCCGATCTCTCCGGCGGCGTCGCCGTCTCCGTCGATCTCTCGGGCGAGAAAGCCAATGGCTTCGTCGGTTATCGCGCCAAGCGCCACACCGGCGTCGTCGACGTCGATCGCCGTGCCGGCTACGCGGTGGAAGATTTCTGGGAGCCGATCGCGGCCCGTCCCGACGGCAGCCTGATCCTCGATCCCGGCGAGTTCTACATTCTCGCCTCCAAGGAAGCCGTGCAGGTGCCGCCTGATTACGCCGCGGAGATGGTGCCGTTCGATCCCTTGGTCGGCGAATTCCGCGTGCACTATGCCGGCTTCTTCGATCCCGGCTTCGGCTATGCCGGCGCCGGCGGGCAGGGCGCGCGCGCCGTGCTGGAGGTGCGCTCGCGCGAAGTGCCGTTCATCCTCGAGCACGGCCAGATTGTCGGCCGTCTCGTCTATGAAAAGATGCTGGCGCGCCCCGACGCGATGTACGGCCAGCGCATCGGTTCCAACTACCAGGCGCAGGGCCTCAAACTATCGAAGCATTTTCGGGTGTAGCCCGATCCTGTAGCCCGGATGGAGCGCAAGCGTAATCCGGGACTCTCTCGCTTGTGGGATCGATCCCGGATTACGCTTCGCTCCATCCGGGCTACATTCGGGCGAGGTGGCGAGATGACCGATCAATCCCAACTCGACGCAAACATCCTCAACGACGTCGCGGACGCACTGATCTGTTCGGATCGCTCCGGCACGATCACGCGGTGGAATCGCGCCTCGACAGCGCTGTTCGGCTTCACCGCCGATGAAGCGCTCGGCCAGAATCTCGATCTGATCATTCCCGAGCATCTCCGCGCCGCGCACTGGAAGGGTTTCGAGGCCGCACTCGCGAGCGGCACGATGAAGCTTGCAGGTAAGCCGACGCTGACCCGCGCGCTGCACAAGAGCGGCCGCAAGCTCTACATCGAGATGACGTTCGCGCTGGTGCGCGACATTGATGGCGCAATACAGGGATCGGTGGCGATGGCCCGCGACGTCACCGAACGCGTCGAGCGCGAGCGTGCTGCTAGAGCATGATCCGGAAAAGTGTGCAGCGGTTTTCCGAAAAGATCATGCTCAAACAATAACCTAAAGCGCGATGATGATTCGTCCCAATCTCATCGCGCTTTAGGCCTGCGCAAAATTCGTGATGCGGAATTGCCGGGGCCCCGTGCAGGGGCCCTTGCACGCAGGTCAGGTTGCCTGTCACCGGACGCAGTGACACACTCGATCGCAACAACGATCGGGAGTGAACATGACCACGCCAGCGGACACCGCGCAGGAAGCCCAATGGAAGCGCTGGCGCGCGGTCGCTGATCTCTATCACGCCTATTTCACCGGCCTCATCCTCACCGTCGTCACGCGCCGCGGCACGGCGGATGCGGCCGAATTCGTCTTTCGCGTGTTCCGCCGCCAGCAGCAGGAGCGCTTCCTGCCAGGGCTCAAGAAGCTCGGCATCGACCATCTGCCGCCGGCGGTGGCTGCAGCGCAATATCACTATCTCTCCAACTGGATCGGCGGCGTGCATGTCGAGTGCATGTACGAGAGCGACCGCAAAGCCTGGATCCGCTATCCGCCGCCGCGCTGGATCTGGAAGGGTACCGCGATCTGCGGCGTGCCGGGCGAGGTCTCGCGCGCGATGCTGCGCGGCTGGCACGCCAACAACGGCGCAGCCCTCGGCGATCTCCGCCTCGGCTTCGTCTGCACCAAGCAGAGCGTCGACGGCCAGGACGGGCTCGAAGGTTACTATCACCAGTACGGCCACCCGCTTGAGCTCGATCAGCGCCTCGTGTTCGCGCGGCATCTGGAGGCGCCGATGTTCGACGCTGCGACCGCGCCGGCATTGCCGGTCGCGAGCTGGCCGAAGCCGCGGCTGGAAAAAGCCTATCGCAACTACGCGATGGAATATGTCCGCACCGCCGCGCCCGTGATGGTGCAGCTGTTCGGCCCGGAGGATGCCGGCTATCTGCTGCGCCTCACCGGCAAGCTGATCGGGATGCAATATTTCGACGAGGTTGCAGCGGCGCTGTCGATGACCCGCGGCGGCGCATGCGAGTTCGCATCGTTCCTCAACGCGCTGTTCGCCGCGCAGGATGACGCAGCCGAGATGGCGCAGTCCGAAGGCGGGTTCGAGCTCCGCCAGCAGAGCTGGAAGCTGATGGACGACGTCGCCGACTATCACCGCGCCTGTGCCAAGGTGCTGGAGGGATTGTTCGAAGGGCTCGCCGCAGGTTGCGGCCGACACATCGGCGTGCAGATGCGTCCGAGCGCGGGCGGCCGCCCGCCGCTGGTCTGGACGATCGGCTAATTCCACCCGTTGGAATGCGCTGCCGCAGGGCACGCCTGCATCAGGCGCAGGAGGAATCGGCAATCGCCGTGCTAACAAGCCCCTGCCGCGCCTTTCGCGCGAACGAAGCCATTGGCACACCAAATGATTGCCGCGCCGCAAATGGCGCCTGCGTCCGGGAGAGGACATGTCCGACATCGCCGAGATCCCGGTCGATGAGCAAGAGCGCCCGCTGCCGCCGCCGCCGCGTCCCGTGCGGAGCGCGCTGACCGACGGGCCGATCCTGCGCACGCTGCTCGGACTCGCCTGGCCGAACGTGATCGCGCTGTCGGCCGGCACCTGTACCGTGATCGCGGAGACCTCCTATATCGGCCGGCTCGGCGTCGAGGCGCTGGCCGCGATGGCGCTGGTGTTTCCGACAGTGATCCTGACCATGACGATGTCGGGCGGCGCTATGGGCGGCGCGGTTGCTTCAGCCATCGCACGCGCGCTCGGCGCCGGCGATCGCGAGCGCGCCGGCACGCTCGCCGCGCATGCGCTGCTGATCGGCATCAGCTTCGGTCTCGTCTTCATGCTGGGCATGTTGATCTATGGCCCCACGGTGCTCGAAATGCTCGGCGGCCGCGGCGATGTGCTGACGCATGCGATCGCCTACACGCAGGTGTTCTTCGGCGGCGCCGTGCTGCCCTGGCTGCTCAACACCATGGCGGGCATCCTGCGCGGCACCGGCAACATGAAGCTGCCGTCGTTCCTGATCCTCAACTCCGCGGCCTGGCAGATCGTGCTCGGCGGCACGCTCGGCCTCGGGCTCGGTCCGGTGCCGCAGCTCGGCATGCGCGGCGTCGCGGCCGGCGCACTGATCGCCTATTGCATGAACATCTCGATCATGGGCTGGTACCTGTTCTCGGGCCGCGCCCGCGTCGTTCCGAAGCTGCGCGGCCTGCGCATCCAATGGGCGATGTTCTTCGACATCCTCAAGGTCGGCGCCATCGCCTGCTTCTCGCCGCTGCAATCGGTGCTGACGATCTCGATCTTCACCCACATGCTGGCGAAGTTCGGCACGGCGATCCTAGCCGGATACGGCATCGGCGCGCGGCTGGAATTTCTGCTGACCTCGATCGCGTTCTCGTTCGGCATCGCCTCGGTGCCGATGGTCGGCATGGCCATCGGCGCCGGCCGCATCGCGCGTGCCCGGCGCATCGCCTGGATCGCAGGCGCGAGCGCGTTCGTCGCCGTCGGTGCGCCGGCATGCCTCGTCGCGCTGTTCCCCGATCTCTGGGTCAACATCTTCACGGATAGTGCGACCGTGCGCGCCACCAGCCATCAATATCTGTCCACGGTGGCGCCGTTCTACGCCTTCATCGGACTGGCCTCGACGATGTATTTCTCCTCGCAAGGTGCGGCGAAGGTGATCGGCCCGGTGCTGGCGCAGACCGCGCGGCTGATCTACATCTCGGCGGTCGGCTGGTGGTTGCTGACGCACGAGGCCACCGCGCAGAGCTTCTTCTGGCTGGCCGCGAGTTCGATGGTCGTGCTCGGCCTGCTGTCCTGCTCCAGCGTCGTGCTGACGCGCTGGGGACCGCGCGAGGGCAAGCCCGCGATCAGGCCGGCTCTGTCCGGCGCGGCGGATTAGGACGCGCGCCGGATTTTTGTTTCTGAATGTTTCCATCGGTTGCTTGGCAATGCGCGGTAACCGATGCCGCGCCATGCCGAAGGCTCCGCGCCAGCTCCTGGCGACAACTTCGCCGCGAGTTCATCAGCACGGAAAGCCACCATGACCTCGATTTCGTCGCTCTCCTCCCATCACCACACATCGCCGTTGCAGCGACTGCAGGATGAACTGCAGGCGGAAGTCAGTTCCGGCGCGATCAGCTCGTCCGATCAGACGGCGCTGTCGTCAGCGCTCAGCGACATCGATTCCGCCCTGCAGTCGAGCAGCGCGAGCGATCAGTCCAGCGGCAGCAAATTGTCGCCCGACGAGTTCGCGTCCAAGATCGACGATCTCATCCAGCAGGAAGTCTCGAACGGCAAGCTGACCGACGAGCAGGCCACCGAGCTGCAAGGTGTGTTCAAGGCCGCGTTCTCCCATGGTCCGGGTGGACCGGGCGGCGCAGGTGGACCGCCGCCCGGGCCGCCGCCGGATGGTGGCGCTTCGGCGGCCAGTGGCACCGACAGTTCATCGAGCGGCAATCCGCTGGTGGATCTGCTGCAGCAATTCCTTCAGTCGCTGACGAACTCGTCGACCGATTCGACCTCGTCCAGCACGACCGGATCGAGCGACACGACGACCGAGAGCAGCACAGATAGTTCGTCCAGCACCACGTCCGCGACGGAGTTGCTGCAGCAATTTCTCCAATCACTGAAAGACGCGTTCGCCGACCACACGTACGACGCGGGATCGACCGACGCTGCGACTGCAACCGCTTCGGTGTCCGGCGTCCTTCTCAACGACCGGGTCTGATAGCCCCGACGCATCACGCCCCTGACCCGGTGCAACCATCCTTCGTGCCCCCGAAGGGTGGTTGCTTCGTTGCCGGAGTTGCCACGCGGCAGCAGCCAGTGCGTACAGTCTAGCGATGCTTGTGGCGGCGATGGCCGCCGCCGCCCACATTGGCGAGCCGCATCAGTTGCGGGATCATCGCCATCATGTCGCCGCCGCCCACGCCGCCGAGGCCGGTCGGCACGCCTCCGCCCATCGGCGCGTAGCCGCCGTAATTCGGGGCACCAAATCCGCCGCCGCCGTTCTCCATCATGCGGCTCATCATCGGGCCCATGGTCTGCATCAGCATGGCGAAGCGGCGCTTGCCCATCTTCGCCTTCATCATCTCCAGCATCGGCGCCATCTGGGTCATCATGTCCTCGCCGCCGGCACCTCCGCCGCCGAGGAACTGCGCCTTGGCCGGCACGCTCGACATCGAAAACAGCAGCAGCACGGCGGCCGCCTGACAGATCACCTTGTCCGCACCTCTCATGGCATGCTCCTCGCGTGCGTGGCGCCGCCGGGAGAGCGGAGCCAACCGGACGCACGCGGGCATGGTTACGGCCGGCGAGGGCGCGGCTCTGTGAAAAACATCACGCAAGCGAGCATGATCCGGAAAAGTGTGCAGCGGTTTTCCGAAAAGATCATGCTCAAACAAAGAGCTACGCGGGCGGGAACGCCCGGTGGATCGCGGCGACGGCCTCCTTCGTTTGTCCCTGAACGTAGGCCGAAAGCTCGTTCGGCAGCATGTCGATGATCCAGACCAGCCGGCACCGCGCCTCGCCCTCGGCGATCACCTGCACCGAGGCGCTGTAATGCTTCAGCCGTTCGTTGTTGATCGCATAGACCAGACGCCGTCGCGCGTCGTCGCAATCGACCAGCACCTCGCGTGCGACGGAGCCGTTGGCGAAGGTGACGATACGCGCATCGCCGTCGAGTGTGCAGGCCGTGACGAAGCCCGGCGCCAGCCGCTGCGGCAGCGCGCCGAAATCGCGCACCGCGTCCCAGACGTCGCGGGCGGGAACGGGCAGGGGGATGTCGTTGTGGATGGAGGCCATATGTTGTTCCTCATGAGATGGAGCTCGTAGGGTGGGCAAAGGCGCAACGCGCCGTGCCCACGATCTGTCAATGATCGCGACAGATGGTGGGCACGCTACGCTTTGCCCACCCTACGGCATCTGCGTATGTGGAGCGCTTGGTCGCGCCTCACACACAAACCGCCTCGACATTGTTGCCATCAGGATCGATCAAAAACGCCGCATAATAGGTCGGGCTGTAATCCCTGCGCGGCCCGGCGCCGCCATTGTCGCGGCCGCCGCTCTTCAGTCCTTCGCTGTGAAACGCCTTGACCGCGTCGTGATCCCCGGCGCGAAACGCGATATGCGCGCCGTCGGCCTTGCGCCCCTTGTTCAGATGCAGCCACAGCCCCGGCTCGCCCTTCGGCCCGAAGCCGGCATAGCCGTCGCCGCTTGAGCACAGGACATAGCCGAGCGGTGCCAGCACCGCGGTGTAGAAGCGCGTGGCGGCGTCGAGGTCGGCAACGCGCAATCCGATGTGGTCGTACATATTCGTCTCCATTGCAAAGCGCGCCGCAACTGGCGCGCGCCGGAGACGACCCTAGTCAGTTGAGGGCAACCCGCTCTTGGAGAATCTTGCGCTCCGCCCCTGCTAGACCGGGTAGCGCCATTTTAGGGCACGGCGCAGCAGCAGGATGATGACGGCCAGGACGACCACGATCGGCCAATAGAGCCATGGGATTGGCCCCTCGTGCCCGAGATGAGCCATGTACAGGGAGAGCCCGAGCAGCGTCATGGTGAGTGCCACGGTCGACCAGTACAGTGGTGATCGCGCCATACCGGTTGCGGCATATTCGGCGGCCTTCTCGTTCGCACGCCTCATGCGGTAGCAGGCGAAGGCACCGAAGCCGATGATGATGAGGATCCATTCCACGTTGCGTCTCGCCGCGCGCTCCGACCGAACGTTAGCGTAGTGCGCTGTGGGCGGCGATCTATTCCGCCGCACCTGGTCAACTAAGGCTTAGCGCGCGGCTGCCTCGTCAGTTCAGGGCCAGCCGTTCGCCGAAAATCTTGCGCTCGCCCTTCGAGGCCTGTCGGAACTTCGTCGGCGACACCCCGGCGGCGCGATGGAAAGTGCGGACGAAGTTGGAGAGGTCGCCGAAGCCGACGTCATAGGCGACATCGGTGACGGCAATGTCATCATCTGTCAGCAGGCGCGCGGCGTGCCGTAGCCGCGAGCGGACCAGATATTGATGCGGGGTGACGCCGAGCACGGCGGAGAACAGCCGCAGGAAATGGAATGGGCTGAGGCCGGCCTGCCTTGCTGCCTGTTCGAGGTCGAGCTCGGCATGCGAATTGTCGTCGATCCACAGCGCGGCCTCGACGGCGCGGCGGCGGTCGCGCGCGGTCGGAGTGGCCGGCTTGCGGGCCTTGCCCGAAACCACATCAATGAAACGGCCCGCAAGAATTTGGCCGATCTCGTCGAGACCCAGGTCGCTGTTGCCATCTGCTGCCGTCTGGGCCAGCTCGCCCAGCACCATCAGCTCGGGCAGCGGCGGTGTCGCGCCGACCTGCCAGATCTCGCGCCGTCCTCCGAGGGCATCGACCAGGTTTTCGCTGAAGAAGAAGCCGAGGCAGACGTCGCCCGAGACATGCTCGTGCGTGCAGGTGTATTCCTCGCCGGGGGCGCCGACCAGCATCGAGCCCGCCACCAGCTCGAAGAAGCCGGCACGGCAATGGCAGCCAAAACTGCCGGAGCGGACATAGGCGATGGAATGGCCGGTGCGGCATTCCGCGAACGGCGTGTCGTCCGGTCCCGCATCGCAGCGAAACTCGGAGACGGTCATCGAACGTGTCGTCAGCAGCGTGGTGGCATCCATGCCGCCTTATCTAGGCATGATCCGGACAAGTGTGTAGCGGTTGTCCGACAAGATCATGCCCAAAAAGACAAGGCTAAGGTGCGATCGGGATCGCGCCTTAGCCGGACGGCCTCGGCGGAGCAACGGGCAGCAGCACCTCGAACAGCGTCTTGCTGGCGACCGGATGGGCGCCCTCCAGCGACAGCAGCCGCCGCTTGGAGATCACCCCGCCGTAAGGCGAGATCCGGCCGGTGTAATTGCCGGCCTCCAGCACCCGGTGGCACGGCACGATCAGCATGTAGGGATTTTTCGCGATCGCCTGCGCCACCGAATGCGCTGCGCCGGAGGCGCCGAGTGCCTTGGCGATCTCGTGATAGGTGCGCGTCTCCCCGCGCGGAATCGTGCAGGTGTATTCATAGACCCGCCGGTTGAAGCCGGGCACGCCGCCGGCATCCAGGCTGACGTCGGAAAAATCGGGATCGTTGCCCTGCAGCAGGCTCACGATGCCCTCGATCGCAAGCTCGGTATTGGGCAAAGGCCGCTGCTCGCGCGCCTCGGGATGAGCCTGGAAAATGCGGCGGCGCGTGTCGATCTCCCGCGCCTCCGGCAACTGCACGGCCACGACGCCGGTGCTGCTCCAGATGATGCCGCAACGGCCTATCGCCGTGTCGAATACCGTGTAGCCACGCCCCACCATGCACACGCCCCACTCAGTGCACGCTCTTCCCCCGACAGGCCGATCATAACACCGCCACAATCCAGCGCACCCAGAATCTTGCCAGGACATTAACAACCGTCCGGGCGGACGCGCCAAACCGCTTGGCGGGAGGCGCCGTCTCGGCTAATCAGGATGTGCGCGGAGCAGCGCATCCGCGGGCGTAGTTCAATGGTAGAACGGCAGCTTCCCAAGCTGCATACGAGGGTTCGATTCCCTTCGCCCGCTCCAATCCCTTCCCCCGGCCCGATCGGCCCTTTGGTGTTGCGGCCCGAATTCTCCCGCGGTCTTGAACCGGTGCGCCAACGAACGGGCACGTCGAGCTGATGTGCCGCGCTTAGTCCATTGCGCTTAGCACGAACTGCAGTCTGTCGGCAGGCCGACGCGGAGTTCATGTTTCCGGGCACCGCCCGCGTAAATCCGCACGCAGCATCAACGGCTCAAGGGCCGGATCGAGATCGAACGAGTTGCACCGCATGTAGAGCGCAAGACCCAGAGGGGAGATGGTCCATGCCTGATGCACGAATCCATATCGTCACAGCCATGATTGCCACATTTGCAATCAGCTCGGCATATCCCATGACCTCGATGCAACAGCAGCAGGGCTCTGCGATCACGGCGCGCGCCATGGTCCCGAAGAAGCAAGCCGCGGTCCGCCCGGCCAAGCCGGCTGCGCATCGGCTCGTGATCCAGGTCAACCAGAACGATCCCGCCGTGATGAATCTGGCGCTCAACAACGCAACCAACGTGCTCGAATACTACCGCAAGAAGGGCGAGGAAGCCGACGTCGAGATCGTGGCGTTCGGTCCCGGGCTGCACATGCTGCGCAAGGACACGACACCGGTCGCCGATCGCATTCACGCCATGAACGAGCTCGCCTTCCCGAGCAGGATCAGCTTCGCGGCATGCGGCGTCACCAGGGAAGGGATGGAAAAGAAGGAAGGCAAGCCGCTGGAGCTGCTGCCGGAGGCGTCCATGGTGCCCTCGGGCGTCGTCCACATGATGGAGCTGCAGGAGAAGGGCTGGAGCTACGTCCGGCCATAGACATAGGAGGCCGCGATGATGCGCAGGCTGCTGTTCGTACTGGCCTTGTCGCTGCTCGAGCTGCCCGCTTCTGCGCAAAAGGCCAGCAGGGCCGGTGCTGACAAGCGGTCCGTCGAGCGTGCCGCAACCGCGCCGGCGCGCAGCAGTTCCGCGGCGCGCCCGGTTCAACCGCGAAGCTCGGAAGCGGAGGTGAGGGATCGCATCAACGCGGGCTCGGTCGGTCTCGCCGCCGGATTGCTGGAAGGCGCGCCGCTTCGCTTCGCCACCGAGATCTCGCGCGTCGTCAACGAGGGCGGAAAGCTGAACGTGCTTCCGATCGTGACGCGCGGACCGACCGAGAACGTCAACGATCTGCTCTATCTCAAGGGGGTCGATGTCGCGATCATCAACAGCGATTCGCTCGACGAATACCGCGCGCAGGTGCCCGAGATCGGAAACCGTATCGTCCACGTGATGAACCTGTTTCCGTCGGAGCTGCACATCTTCGCGCGTCCGGAGATCAAATCGCTCGCCGACCTCGCGGGCAAGAAGGTGAATTTCAACACGCAGGGCACCGCCGCCGCCTATTCGGGGCCGCTCATTCTCAGCCGCCTCGGTATCGAGGTCGAGAAGACCTTCATGCCTCACCCGCTTGCACTCGAGCAGATGCGCAAGGGCGAGATGGCGGCCGTGGTCTTCGTCACGTCCAAGCCGGTCGACGCGTTCGTGAAGCGCAAATGGGACGAGGGCTTCAAGTTCCTGCCGGTGCCGTTTGGCCCTGGATTGATCGACTATTACGTGCCCGCCTCGCTGACCTCGGCCGACTATCCGGCGCTCGTGCCGGCGGGCCAGACGGTCGAGACGATCGCGGTACCGACGGTTCTGGTCGCCTACAACTGGGCCCCGGGTTCATCGCGCCATGACCGTGTGACGGCCTTCGTGAACGAGCTGTTCGGCAAGCTCGACGAGCTGCGTGTGTCCGGCTTCGATCCGAAATGGAAGGATGCCGATCCCTCTGCCGGCGTTCCCGGACTGCAGCGCCTGAAGGCGGCCGAGAGTTGGCGGGATCCCCAGATCGCCAATCGGACGGCGCGCCCATGAGGCGGCTCGCCGCTCTCCTGTTCGCCATGATCGAGATCGCGGAAGCCCACGGTCAATCCGCGTCCAGTACCTTGAAGGGCCTGGACGAATGCTTCGCGCAGACACGCAACGCTGAAGCAGCCTGCGATCAGGTCGGCAGCGACACTGCGGCTCGTCTTGGCTGCAGGTTGAAGGCGCACAGTGCGGAGAAACAATGCCTCGATCATCTGTTTGCCAACAAGGACGAGGCCCGGCAGTCCGGCGATGTGCCCGCGACGCCGCGCGCCCGCATGCCGCCCGCGCCGGCCGCATCCGAGCCGCCGCCAGTGGCGGCACACCCCGATCGAGACGATCCGACCGCAGCACTTCCGGCCGCAAGAGGATGGCTGATCAGCGAGACCACGTCTCCGCGCGACTTCTCGCCGCTTTTCGTGGCCAAGCTCTATGCGCTTCCGCCCATTGCTGCCGACGCGCCGCAGACGCTGGTCCTGCGTTGCCGGAACCAGCGGACCGAGATGTCCCTTGGCGCCAACGGCGTCTGGCGCGCCTCGCGCGGTGGTGACGTCGAGGTCGTGATGTCCTCCGATCTGCCGGCGGCAAGACCGCTACGCTGGCGGTTGGCAGTCGATGGCCGCACCGCCTCCATGGCGGATGACCCGGTCGATCTGGTGCGCGCGCTCGTCGGCGGGCGGATGTCGATCGCCGTGACCGACGGTGCGGGGCGCACCATCAGCGCGACCTTCGACCTCGCCGGCATCGACATTGTCCGCGCCAGGCTTGCGAATGCCTGCCGCTGGCCGAATGCGACGGTCGAATCGCGGGGGCGGTGACGGCATCCGGCGTGCAAGGCTCGAACGTCTTCCGGGCGCATCGAACGCCTTTCGACGATTCGATCAATGACCTCAGCGCCAAGGACGAAGCAGCCTTCGGAGCAGTCACAGCGGCCAAAATCTGCTCAAGTGTTGATCGGAGACGAAGCAAGACTCATGGATGCTGATTGCCCGAGCATGCGTGTTGTCGTTCGAGCCATGCCGGAATCCATGCCCATCATTCGCATCTTTGCAGCGATGACGCATCGCGCGACATCAAGCGTTCGTCATCCAGGGGCACTAGACTTGCTTTGATCAGCAGTCTGGTCGGCAGCGACTTATTGGCGCCGCGTTTTTGTTTCTGATCATCGAACAAAACATTCGGACCCGGCCTGTTGCCGGGCAAACGGAGGCATTGATGACAAATTCAGCACCTGGTTTCACCACTGGCGGTGGCAACGCCGATGCGTTCACGCGCGTGTCGACCAGCGCAACCGGGGCGCAGGCGGATGGCGCGAGTGTCCAGGCCGTGTTCTCGCCCGACGGCACGAAAGTGGCGTTCGCATCCTATGCCGACAATCTGGTGCCCGGCGATACCAACGGTGCACCCGACGTCTTCGTGAAGGACCTTTCGACCGGGGCGATCACGCTTGTGTCGACCGATGCCAGCGGGGTTCAGCTGGGTGGCTACCAGCCGATTTTTTCGCCCGATGGCACCAAGTTGGCGTTCGCAGCGGGCGCCGACATCTTCGTGAAGGACCTGGCCACCGGTGCCCTCACGCGCGTGTCGACCAGTGCCAGTGGGGGGCAGGCGGACGGCTTCTCGACCACCAATCCAATATTCTCGCCTGACGGCACCAAGGTTGCGTTCCTTTCCGATGCCGACAATCTCGTGCCTGATGATACCGACCACCTGCGCGACATCTTTATCAAGGACCTCACCACTGGCGCGATAACGCTCATAGCGCCCAATCCATACAACGGAGGACCCGGCAACGGCGGCGATGAGAATGGCTTTACCTTCCCCCCTCGTTCTCGCCCGATGGCACCAAGATCGTGTTCGGGTCGAATACAGGATTTGGCGACACCACCGAGATCTACATCAAGGATCTTGCCATCGGGACCACCACACTGGTGTCGGTCAGCGCCAGCGGCGCTCGCGGGGATCACGGCAGCTTCGACCCGGTGTTCTCGCCAGATGGCACCAAGGTGGCGTTCTATACCTTTGCCGAAACTCTTGTGCCGGGTAGTAACAACAACCGAATCGGTAACATCGTCATTAAGGATCTGACCACAGGCGCGGTCACGCTGGTATCGACCGATGCCGACGGAATCCCGCAGAACAACGGCGAAGCCCAGAAACCTGTATTCTCGCCTGATGGCACCAAGATTGCGTTCTATTCCAGTGCCACCAATCTCGTGCCGGGTGGCCATGGCGATCAGGTCATCTTTGTGAAGGACCTGGTCACCGGCGCCATCACGGCCGTCTCGACCAATGGGGGCTTCCCGTGGGAAATCGGAGGCGGCAGCCGGCTTCCCGTATTCTCGCCTGATGGCACCAAGGTGGCATTCGAGTCTTTAACCAGCATTCTGGTGCCGGGCGATACCAACAAAACCTACGACATCTTTGTGAGAGATCTTACTACGTCTTCCTTCACCGCAGCGAAGCTGACGGACAATGGCGCTGCCCATGTTTCGACATCGCAGGCGGGTTTCTTTGCCGGTACCGACAGGATCGCGGTGACACCGCAAGACGGCAATCTCGGCACACTCACGGCCACCGCCGACGCTGCCGATGGCAAGGTGACGTGGACCTATGATGTCTCTCATGCCAACATCGCTCCGCTCGCGGCCGGACAGACCCATACCGACATCTTCATCTTGGCCCTCGGCGGCTTCTACGGGGCACAGAGCGTCACCGTGACGCTGACCGGAATCGATGATGCGCCCGTGATCAGCTCGGGCACGACGGCAAGCTTCGCGGAGAATGGCTCTGGCGTCTCCTACCACATCGCGGCGACCGATGTGGACAGTCCCGCGCTGACCTACTCGCTGTCCGGCACTGACGCGGCTCTGTTCGACGTGTCGGCGACGGGCGATGTGACGTTCAAGTCCGCGCTCGACTTCGAGGCGCCGAAGGACGCGAATCACGACAACGTCTATGACGTCACCGTCGCGGTCAGCGACGGGACAGAAATCACCACAAAGAACGTCGCGATCACGGTCACTGACGTGAATGACGCCAGCGGCGGCGTTCTGACTGTCACCGGCTCGACCGGCTTCACGTCGATTGACCGGGCCACGATCAATATCAGCGTGACCGGCAATTTTCACGAGACCGGCAGCGCCGGTGTGATCAGCAACAGCACGATCAGCAATCTCGGCTCGCTGAGCGAAACCCAGGCGATGCTCGCGTTCGTGAACGATACGATCGCCGGCGGTTCCCTCGGTGCGATCGTCGCCAATGGCGGCACCATCACCTTCGACAATGTGCATCTGGACGGGACGTCGCTGGATGCGACATCAGGCGGACTCATCGAATCCGTTGCGGGCAGCGGCAACAGCTTCAACAATGTGACGCTCAAGGCTGGTGCCGTGTTCGACGACGGCGCCGGAAGCGTTCTGAATGTCGGCGGCCTGCTGAACAACGGCGGCAGGATCGAGCTCTTCAATGCCGCGAAAGTCATCCTGACCGGCGACGCCACGGTCATCGGCAATGGCGAGATCAAGCTCGATCCGGGCTCCCTAATCCTGAACAGCGGCGCGCATCACACGCTCGACCTCGAAGGCGGCGCGATCGACGGCGCCGGCACCATCGGAAACGGGGATCACAGCCTCACCCTGGATATCGGCGTCTCCGGCACGCTCGAGGCGAACGGGTCCCAGCCGCTTACGGTGAGCACCGGCAATTCCGTCACCAGCAGCGGCCTGATCGAAGCCGTGCATGCCTCGCTCAATTTCGACGACGCCGTTTTCAACACGTTTGGAACGATCACCGCCGACCAGGGCGGTACGATCGATTTCGGGAATGGCCTGACCAATGGCGGTATCGTCAATGTGCACGCCGGCAGCGAGGTGGATGTCTCGGGCAATTTCGTCAACAACGGCACTGTCCTGGATAGCGGCGTGCTCAAGGTCGATAATTTGAGCGGGGCTGGAGCCGTCAACGTCAACAACGGGACATTGGTGGTCACCGGCAATCTGAGCAGCAACGTCGTCCTGACGGGGACGGACACATTCGTGTTCGGGCCCAACGCCAAGCAAACGTCCGGTGTCATCTCGAACTATACGCCGGGCACAACGCTGGTGCTGGATGGCTTCGACGCCAAGGTGAACGTGGCCTTCGACCCTCAGACCAATATTTTGACGCTGACCGACGCGGATCATCATGCGATGGCGCTTCACCTCGCGCCCGGGTCCATGATCCCGCAGGCCCACGGTGCGGCGCCGGATTTTCTCATCTAGCGAATTTCCCCGGGGACACCGCCATGTCCTGGCGGGCTCTGGCAAGATTCCAGAGAATTTGCCGCGCAAAGATTCTAATATATTAGCTCCTCGTTCCCGGCACGCGCGGCTCGCCCGGCTTAAGCTTCTGTTGCCCCGATGGGTGCGGTCCTCGTGTCGGGCAATGTTCGGATGACAACCATGGACCAGCAGAAACTCGACCGCGCGATCGGTCGTCGCTTGAAGACCTTGAGGACGCAGGCGGGCATGACGTTGAACGAACTCGCAGGCCGCTCCGGCGTCAGCCGGGCCATGATCGGGCGGGTGGAGCGGGCGCAGAGCAGCGCGACGGCGGCGCTGCTCAACAAGCTCTGCGCGGCGCTCGACGTTACGCTCAGCGACGTCGTCGCGCTCGCGGAGAAGCCGCCGGAGCGCCTGATGCGGCTCGCCGACCAGCCGCATTGGCGCGATCCCGACAGCGGCTACCGCCGGCGTCATGCCTCGCCGCCGGATGCGGCGAGCGGCATCGAGATCATCGTCGTCGACCTGCCCGCCGGCGCGCGCGTCTCCTACAGTCCTTGGGGCCGCAACGCCTTCACCCAGCAGCTCCTGATGCTGGAGGGCGCGGTCTGCGTGCATATCGACGCCAAGACGGTGCGCCTGCGCGACGGCGACTGTCTCGACTTCGACGTGATGCGCGCGGTGACCTTCGAGAACGAAACCAGACAGGACGCGCGCTACGTCATCATCACGCGGCGCGGCACCTCTTACGGGAAGATGTGATGCCGCTGATCGTGCGGGACGCCACGCTGGAGGACGCCGCGGATATCCTCGCGATCTATAATCATGCTGCGCTCAACACCACGGCGGTGTGGACCGACGGTCCGGCCGATCTCGCCTCGCGGCGCGCCTGGATGGGCGCACGGCAGGAGGCGGGCTATCCCGTGCTGGTCGCGATGAAGGGAAGGGACGTCGTCGGCTTCGCCTCGTTCGGCGACTTCCGCCCCTTTCCCGGCTATCGCCATACCGTCGAGAACTCGGTCTACGTCGGTGAGCGGCATCATCGGCTCGGCGTCGGCCGCTGCTTGATGGCAACGCTGATAGAGCGCGCCACTGCGCTGAACAAGCACGCCATGATCGCCGGCATCGAGGCCGCCAACGCCGCCTCGATTGCCTTGCACGCCTCGCTCGGCTTCGCCGAGGTCGGTCGCATGCCGGAGGTCGGCTGCAAGTTCGGCCGCTGGCTCGATCTCGTCTTCATGCAGAAGCAGCTTGCAAGCGGAGTGCGGCCGTGACGATTGAGATCCGCACCGGCGACACCTTCGATCCCCGCGTCGTCGCGCTGCTCGATTATCACGTCACGGCGGCGCGGGCGCAGACCGCGCCGGGCAGCGCGCATGCGCTCGATCTCGCGGGCCTTCGCGCCAGCGACATCGCGTTCTGGACCGGCTGGGACGGCGAGACGCTGGTCGCCACCGGCGCGCTGAAGACGCTTTCGCCTGGTCACGGCGAGGTCAAGTCGATGCATACGCTGCAGACCGAGCGCCGGCGCGGTTTTGGCGGCCAGATGCTTCGCCACATCATCGCGGAGGCCCGCGGGCGCGGCCTGCAGCGGCTCAGCCTCGAGACCGGTTCGTGGGATTATTTCAAGCCGGCGCATGCGCTCTATCAGGCGCACGGTTTTGTGCTCTGCGGCCCGTTCGAGGGCTATGTCGAGGATCCCAACAGCCTGTTCCTGATGTTGGATCTGACCGGCGGCTAGCCGCGGCCCGGCTCAACCCGGGCTCGAAAATGCCCTGCCGCCCCTCAAAATGAGTTGCGTACCTCAAAACGCCTCTGCTAGCCTTCAGCCATGGCCGACACGCTGACCACCGCCGCGCTGACGCTGAAGGACATCGCCCGCGAGGCGGGGGTGAGCCTGGCGACAGTCGATCGCGTGCTGCACAACCGCCCGGGCGTACGGCCGGACACGGTCCGGCGCGTCAGGGAGGCGATCGAGCGCAATTCATTCCAGCCGCATGTGGCGGCCGCCGAGCTCGCGCGCGGCCGCGCCCGCCGCTTTGCCTTCGTGATGCCGTCGGGGCCGAACCCGTTCATGCAGCAGATCGAGGCCTATCTCGGCGAGATGTCAGGCTGGCTCTCGGCGCGCCGGCTCAATGTCGAGATGGTCGCCACCGACGTGTTCGACGCCTCCGTGCTGGCCGCCTCGCTAGAGGCGCTGTCCGGCGATTACGACGGCGTCGCCGTGGTGGCGCTGGATCACCCCACCGTTCGCGCCGCCATCAATGATCTGGTCGATGCCGGCACCAGGGTCGTGACGCTGGTCTCGGACGTGCCGTCGTCGCGCCGCCACCATTATGTCGGCATCGACAACATCGCCGCCGGCCGCACTGCCGGCGCGCTGGTCGGGCGGCTGGTCGGCGGGCGCTCAGGCAAGGTCGCCGTCGTCGCGGGATCGCAGGGCCTGCGCGACCACGCCGAGCGCATCTTCGGCTTCAACCAGGTGATGGCGAGCGAATTCCCCGACCTCAGCGTGCTGCCGGTGCTCGAGGGGCGCGACGAGGACGAGCGCTCGGAGCAGCTGCTGGCCCGGCTGTTGGGCAGGCATGCTGACATTGTCGGCCTTTATAACGTCGGCGCCGGCACGCAGGGTGTCGCCCAAGCGTTGAACAACAAAGCGTTGAGCGAGGCCGGCCGCGACAAGGTCGTGTTTGTCGGGCACGACGTCACCGCGCTGACGCGCCGGCTGCTGTTGCAGGGTGTGATGGATGCCGCGATCTCGCAGAATCCGGGACATGAGGCGCGCGCCGCAGTGCGCGTGCTGCTCTCGCTCGCCCGCGGCGAGCCGATTCTGCGCGAACAGGAGAAGATCAGGATCGACATCGTGATGCGGGACAATCTGCCTTAGCGGCAGGTCGATCTGGAAACGGCCCGTTGCGGGGAAGGCGACATCAAGCTCGCGCACCGCGGCGGAAGAAGGGGAGGATGGCGTGTATCTCGGACTGGACATCGGCACGTCCGGTGTGAAGGCGGTTCTCGTGAACGAAGCCGGCGCGGTGGTCGCGACGGCGGCGCGCGAGCTCGCGCTGTCGCATCCGGCGCCGCTGTGGTCCGAGCAGGATCCCGACGCCTGGGTCGCGGGCGCGATCGGCGCGGTCGACGATCTCGCGAGCCATCATCCGCGCGAGGTGGCGCGGGTTGCCGGCATCGGCCTGTCGGGCCAGATGCATGGCGCGACGCTGCTCGGCGAGGACGGACGGCCGCTGCGTCCCGCGATCCTCTGGAACGACGGCCGCTCGCAGGCCGAATGCACCATGCTGGAGCGGCGCTGTCCGTCGCTGCACGCCATCGCCGGCAATCTGGCGATGCCCGGCTTCACCGCGCCAAAGCTGTCTTGGGTCGCGCGGCACGAGCCGGAGATCTTCAAGCGCGTCGCCAAGGTGCTGCTGCCCAAGGCCTATGTCCGCTACCGGCTGACCGGCGAGATGGTCGAGGACATGTCGGATGCGGCCGGTACGCTGTGGCTCGATGTCGGCCAGCGCCGCTGGTCGGCCCTGCTGCTGCATGCGACCGGCCTCGATCTCCACCACATGCCGCGCCTCGTCGAGGGCAGCGCAGTGAGCGCCGTGCTCGCGCCGGAATATGCGCAGCGTTGGGGCATGGCGAAGGACGTCGTGGTCGCCGGCGGCGCCGGTGACAACGCGGCGAGTGCGATCGGGCTCGGCGCCATCGCACCTGGTGATGCCTTCCTGTCGCTCGGCACCTCCGGAGTGGTGTTCCGCGTCACCGATCGTTTTGCGCCGGCGCCGGCGTCAGCGGTGCATGCGTTCTGCCACGCGCTGCCCGGCCTCTGGCACCAGATGGGCGTGATGCTGTCGGCGGCGGCTTCGCTCGCCTGGCTGTCCGATGTCATGGAGACGCCGGCGGCCGCGCTGCTCGCGCCGCTCGGCGAGCGCGTCGATGCACCGAGCCCGATCAAATTCCTGCCCTATCTCGATGGCGAGCGCACGCCGCACAACGATGCTGCCGCGAGCGGCGCCCTCGTTGGCCTGCGCGGTGCGACCGGACGTGGCCAGATCGTGCAGGCCGTGCTCGAAGGCGTTGCCTTTGCCGCACGCGACAATCTGGCGGCACTCAGCGCGGCGAGCGGGCCGATCAGCGAAGTCGATCTCGTCGGCGGCGGCTCGCGCTCGCCGCTGTGGGCCCAGATCTGCGCCGACGTGCTCGGCATTCCCGTCCATCGCGTCGAGGAGGGTGAGGTCGGCGCTGCGCTCGGCGCCGCACGGCTCGGCCGCCTCGCCGTCACCGGCGAAGATCCCGCGCAAATCTGCACCCGTCCGCGGCGGCTCGCGAGCTTCGCGCCCCGCGCATCCGTGACCGCCGCCTACGACCAGGCCTATCGCCGCTGGCGCGCGCTTTATCCCGCATTGAAGGAGATCTCTTAAGTGAACGCGTCAGCCAAATTCTTCGATGCAAATACCCCCGTCGCCTTCGCCGGCAAGGATGCGGCGAACACGCATGCCTTCCGCTGGTACGACAAGGATCGCCTCGTGCACGGCCGCAGGCTCGAGGATCATCTGCGCTTCGCGGTCTGCTACTGGCATTCCCTGTGCTGGCCGGGCGGCGATCCCTTCGGCGGCGAGACCTTCTTGCGGCCGTGGCACCACGGCACCGATCCGATGGCCATGGCGCGCGCCAAGGCCGATGTCGCCTTCGAGCTGTTCCGCCTGCTGGACGTGCCGTTCTTCACCTTCCACGACGTCGATGCGGCGCCGGAAGGCGCTTCCCTCAGCGAGTCCGTCGCCAATCTCAACGCGATCGCCGATGTCTTCGAAGCGAAGATGGCAACCGCAAAAGTCCGACTGCTCTGGGGTACTGCAAACCTGTTCACGCATCGCCGCTACATGGCGGGCGCCGCGACCAACCCGGACCCCGACATTTTCACCTATGCCGCCGGCCAAGTCCGCGCCGCGCTGGAGGTGACGCACCGGCTCGGCGGCCAGAACTATGTGCTGTGGGGCGGCCGCGAGGGCTACGAGACGCTGCTCAACACCGATCTCAAGCGCGAGCTCGACCAGCTCGGCCGCTTCGTCTCGCTCGTCGTCGAGCACAAGCACCGAATAGGCTTCAAGGGCCCGATCCTGATCGAGCCCAAGCCGAAGGAACCGACCAAGCATCAATATGATTTCGACGTCGCCACCTGCTATGGCTTCCTCGAACGCTACGACCTGCTCAAGGACGTCAAGCTCAACATCGAGCAGAACCACGCCATCCTCGCCGGCCACTCCTTCCATCACGAGGTCGCGCTCGCCGAGGCGCTCGGCGTGTTCGGCTCGCTCGACGTCAACCGCGGCGACGATCTGCTCGGCTGGGACACCGATCAATTCGCGATGAACATCAGCGAGCTCGCGCTGGTGTTCCACGAGATCCTGAACCGCGGCGGCTTCACCTCGGGCGGGCTGAATTTCGACGCCAAGATCCGCCGCCAGTCGATCGACCCCGATGATCTCATTCACGCCCATGTCGGCTCGATGGATGCCTGCGCGCGCGCCTTCCTCGCCGCCGCGGACATGCTCGATGCCGGCGTCCTCACCGCGCCGCTTGCGACGCGCTACGACGGATGGGCCGGCCCGGAAGGCCGCGCCATTCTCGGCGGCCAGCGCTCGCTTGCCGATCTCGCCGACCGTGCGATGAGTCCCGGCTTCGATCCGCAGCCGCGCTCGGGCCGGCAGGAATATCTGGAATCCCTGGTCAACCGCTATGTCTGAGGAACGCCGCTGATGACGAAGGCTGACGCGACACCGGTGCTCGAGCTCACCGGCATCGGCAAGGAGTTTGGCGCAATCCGCGCATTGCATGACGTCGACATGCAGGTCTTCCCCGGCGAGGTGGTCGGGCTGATGGGCGACAACGGCGCCGGCAAGTCGACGCTGGTCAAGATCATCGCCGGCAATTTCCGCCCCACGCATGGCGAGATGCGCTTTGCCGGCAGCGCAGTGCATTTCAATCGTCCCGTCGATGCGCGCGCCGTCGGCATCGAGGTCGTCTACCAGGATCTCGCGCTATCGGACAATCTCACCGCGGCCGCCAACGTCTTCCTCGGCCGCGAGCTCAAGCGCAAATTCGGACCCATCGCCTTGCTCGACCACAAGACAATGGCGGCGCGCGCGCTGGAATTGTTCGGCGAGCTGCGCTCGGAGACGCGGCCCGACGATCTCGTCAAGCAGATGTCGGGCGGCCAGCGCCAGGCCGTCGCGATCGCGCGGACACGGCTCTCCAATGCGCGGCTGGTGATGATGGACGAGCCGACCGCCGCGATCTCGGTCCGCCAGGTCGAGCAGGTGCTCGGCCTGATCCACCGGCTCAAGGAGCAGGGCGTCGCCGTGATGCTGATCTCGCACCGCATGCCCGACGTGTTTGCCGTGTGCGACCGCGTCATCGTCATGCGCCGCGGCGAGAAGCGGGCCGACAAGCCGATCCACGAGACCTCGCCGGAGGAAGTCACCGCCCTCATCACCGGCGCGAAGGAGGCGGCGTGATGGCCATGCCCATGGAATCCCCGATCACCTTCTCCAACGTCGGCAAGATCAGATGGTGGCAGCGTGGCATCTTCGCCTCGCAGACCGGCTACGTCCTGCTGGCGCTCGCCGTGCTGCTGGTGATCATGCATTTCGCCAGCCCGTACTTCTTCACCCAAGGCAACATGCAGAATGTGGCGAAGAATTTTTCCTTCATCGCCATCGCCACGCTCGGCGTCACCTTCGTCATCATCACCGGCGGCATCGATCTCTCGGTCGGCTCGATGATGTGCTTCTCCGCCATGATCACCTCGATGGTGATGACCGAGCTGTCGGCGCCCGGCTCGCCGTTGGTGCACATGGCGGCCGACGGCAAGACCGTGCTCGCCAATGTGCCCGGCCTGATCCTGCTGGTCTCGATCCTCGCCGGCCTCGGCGTCGCGCTGATCGCCGGCCTCGTCAACGGCTTCTGCATCGCCGTGCTCGGCCTGTCGCCCTTCGTCACCACGCTCGGCATGCTCTCGATCGTACGCGGGCTCGGCTATGTCGTCTCCAACGGTCGCGGCAGTTTTCCGGGCGGGCCGGATGCCGATTATTTCTACGCGCTCACCTCGGGCGACGTGCTCGGCGTGCCCGTGCCCTTCATCTATCTCGTGGTCCTCGCACTGACGATGGCGGTGGTGCTGCACCACAGCGCGTTCGGCCGCCACGTCTTCGCGCTCGGCGGCAACGAGAAGGCGGCGGAGCTGACCGGCATCCCCGTGGTGCGGGTGAAGATCGAGGTCTATGTGATCTGCGCGCTCGCGGCAGGGCTCCAGGGCATCATCATCTCCGGTTGGCTCGGATCGGCGCCGGCCAACATGGCGACCTCCTACGAGCTCAACGTGATCGCGGCCGCCGTGATCGGCGGTGCCAACCTCGCCGGCGGCATCGGCGGCCCGCTCGGGGCCATCGTCGGCTGCGTGCTGCTGGAGGTGATCCGCAATGGCCTCGTGCTGGCGCAGGTCTCCTCCTACTGGCAGCAGACGCTAGTGGGCGTGATCATCATCCTGGCCGTTCTGGTCGATCGCATCCGTTCGCGGATGACCTGACGTGACGTCATCCCGGGAAGGCAACGAAAATGTCGCCTGTCCACTTCCCGGGCGCTTTCGAAGGGATGGGCACCAAACAAGGGTGGAGGAGACAATGAGGAAACTGCTTCTGGCCGGCATCGCCGTTGCGATGATGGCGACGCCGGCGTTCGCCGCGAACTACCGCTTCGTCATCGTGCCCAAGGCGATGAACAACCCGTTCTTCGACTTCGCGCGCGACGGCTGCCTGAAGCGTGCCAAGGAGCTCGGCAACATCGAGTGCATCTACAAGGGGCCGGTCGAGCACGAGCCGGCGACGCAGGCCCAGATCATCCAGGACTTCGTCACCCAGAAGGTCGACGGCCTCGCCATCTCGGTCGCCGACGTCGCCGCCATGACCAAGTCGATCGAGGCGGCGACCGCGGCCGGCATTCCCGTCATCACCTTCGATGCGGATGCACCAGGCTCCAAGCGCATCGCCTATATCGGCACCAACAACAAGGAGTTCGGCGTCGCCCTCGGCAAGGAATTGCTGAAGCTGCGGCCCGACGGCGGCAAGTACGCGATGGTCTCGGGCGGTCCCGGCGCCAAGAACCTCGCCGAGCGCGTCGACGGCGTGCGCGAGGCGCTGAAGGGCTCGAAATGGACCGAGGTCGCGGGCTCGCCGACCTTCTGCAACGACGACCCAGCGCTCGCGGTCCAGCAGATGACGGACATGCGAACCGCAACGCCCGACCTCGCCGCGATCGTTCCCATCGGCGGCTGGCCGATGTTCGCCCCTGAGGGCTTCAAGGCCTTCGCCTCCAGGAACAAGAAGGACATCGATTCCGGCAAGTTCACGCTGGTTGTCGCCGATACGCTGAAGATGCAGCTGGAGCTGCTGCGTGACGGCTACGCCAATGCGCTGGTCGGCCAGCGTCCGTTCGAGATGGGCGAGAAGGCGATGGACACGCTGCTCGCTATCAAGAAGGGCGAGAAGGTGCCGGAGATCGTCTACACCGGCCTCGATCTCGTCACCAAGGACAACGTCGCGCAGATGCTGAAGTAGGAGCGCCGCCAGCCCCGTGCTCCTGCGTGCCTCCCCCGCTTGCGGTTTCCGCAAGCGGGGGAGATGATGTTTGGACTGCCAGAAGAAAATTGGAAGACTGGAATGAAACGCTCGCGGCTCGGTTCGCTCGACGTCACCTCACTCGGGCTCGGTTCCGCCCCGCTCGGCGGATTGTTTGCGCCTGTCAGCGATGCCGATGCGGAGGCGACCCTCGCAAGAGCCTGGACGCTCGGCGTCCGCTTCTTCGACACCGCGCCGCTCTACGGCTTTGGCCTCGCGGAGCGGCGGCTGGGCGCGTTCCTGCGGCAGCAGAAGCGCGAGTCCTATGCCATCTCGACCAAGGTCGGCCGCCTGCTGCGCGCCCCCGATGGCGGCGCCGCCGAGGACGAGCATTACAAGGGCACGCCGCGCGAGCGGCCGGTGTTCGATTTCAGCTACGACGGCGTGATGCGCTCGGTCGAGGAGAGTCTTGCCCGCCTCGGGCTCGACCGCGTCGACGTCCTGCTGGTGCATGATCCCGACGATCACTATGACGAGGCCGTCACCGGTGCGTTCCGCGCGCTGCAGCGGCTGCGCTCCGATGGCACGGTCAGCGCGATCGGCGCCGGCATGAACCAGTCGGAAATGCCGGTCCGCTTTGCCGAAGCTGTTTCGGTCGACTGTTTCCTGCTCGCCGGCCGCTACACGCTGCTCGACCAGGGCGCGCTGGATGCCCTGTTTCCGGTCTGCACGGCCAGGAATATCGGCATCCTGCTCGGCGGCATCTACAACAGCGGCATTTTGGCCAATCCGCACGCG
The DNA here is from genome assembly GCF_028128625.1 of Bradyrhizobium sp. CCBAU 45389. Lineage (NCBI taxonomy): Bacteria > Pseudomonadati > Pseudomonadota > Alphaproteobacteria > Hyphomicrobiales > Nitrobacteraceae > Bradyrhizobium > Bradyrhizobium sp. CCBAU 45389. The sequence goes on from NZ_LBIY01000073.1 coordinate 56,135, forward strand.
GGTGCGAAGTTCAATTATCAGGACGCCGATCCGGCGCTCGTCGCGCGGGCGCTCGCGCTCGATGAGCTCTGCCGCAAGCACGGCACCGAGCTGAAGGCCGCCGCGCTGCAGTTCTGCATGGCCCATCCGGCGGTGACGGTCGCGGTGATGGGCGCGCGCAATGCCGGCGAGGTCGCCGACAACATCGCGATGTCAGAGACGGCGGTGCCGCCGGCGTTCTGGCAGGAGCTGCGCGCGCGAAACCTCGTCGACGCCCGCGCGCCGCTGCCCGGTGGAGCGTAAGCCATGATCGTCGACGCCCATCAGCATTTCTGGGATCCAGTGCGCGCCGACTATCCCTGGATGGACGCGCCCGAGCTGGCGCCGATCCGCCGCGCCTTCGGCCCCGCCGATCTCGCGCCGCTGCTAGAGGCGAACGGCATCGACGCCAGCATCGTGGTGCAGTGCCGCTCCGCGCTGGAGGAGACCGAGGAGTTCCTGCGGATCGCGCATGCAACACCGTCCGTCGTTGGTGTCGTCGGCTGGGCCGATCTGACCGACGGCGATCTCGGCGAAACGCTCGACCGGCTGCGCGCATTGCCCGGCGGCGACAAGCTGGTGGGCATCCGCCACCAGGTCCATGACGAGGCCGATCCTGACTGGCTGCTGCGCGAAGACGTCCAGCGCGGCCTCACCGCGATGTTCGCCCGCGATCTCGCCTACGATTTCCTCGTTCGCGCCCGCGAGCTGCCTGCCGCGATCGCAACCGCACAGGCCTTCCCGCAAGCGCGCTTCGTGCTGGATCACGCCGCCAAGCCGCCGATCGCCGATGGCGGAAGCGACGAATGGAGGGACCGCATCGCAGCGTTAGCTGCCTGCGGCAACGTCTGGTGCAAGATCTCGGGGCTGGCGACGGAGGCCAAGTGGGATGATTGGGATGCAGAGCGGCTGCTTCCGTTCGTCGCGCACGCCGCGAAATGCTTCGGCGAGGACCGTTTGATGTTCGGTTCGGACTGGCCAGTGTGCCTGCTCGCGGGCAACTACGGCGAGATCAAGGGCGCGCTGGAGGCGTGTCTGGCGAAGCTGGGGCCGAATGTGCGCGAGAGGGCGTTCGGGGAGAATGCGAGGGTGGCGTATCGGTTGCGGATCGTAGGTTAGAACGAAGCCGCGAGCTCCCACCCTCCCCTGGAGGGGAGGGTCGATCGCGCGTAGCGCGAGCGGGGGGGTGATCTCTCCACACGGGCACTGCTTCGGTGGAGAGACTGTCACCCCACCCCGTCTCACATGTCGCTGCGCGCCATGCGAGCCGACCCTCCCCCTCCAGGGGAGGGTAAGATAGATCTCACGCCCCCGCAGGCACCTGGTCCAGAAAACCCGTCACGCTCCGGATCCGTCCGTCCTTCAGCACGGCGAAATCCGTCCCCTTGATCGGACTGTCGACACCGTCAGGACCGAGGCCCCAGCTGAAGCGCACGTGGTCGCCGTAGCCGTTGGGCTCGCCGATCAGCTTGAACCTGAAATCGGGAAAACGCTGCTGCACGCCTGATATCAGCGCGTCGATGCCATCGGGGCCGTCGCCCTTCATCAGGGGATCGACATAGCTCGCGTCCGCCGTCCAGGTCTCGCTCAGCAGCTCGCGCCGGCGGCTCGTCGTGCGCTCGTTCCAGAGATCGATATAGCAGTGGGCGATGGCGGTGTGGTCGGTCATGTTGCTCTCCTTCGATGGCGCCGTGTCCGGCTGACCGCCACTATCGAAGGTTTGCGCGCGCGGATCGATTACCTCGGAGGTCATCGGCACGTGCAAAAAAATGAAGCGCGATGATGGCCTCATCGCGCTTCATTCGCATGTGTCTGGTTTGCGAAGGTTACTTCGCGGCCGTCACCATGATCTCGACGGTGTATTGCGGGGCCGCCAGCTTGGCTTCGACGGTGGCGCGGGCCGGGGTGTTGCCGGGCGAGACCCAGGCATCCCACACCGCGTTCATCTCGCCGAAGGTCTTCATGTCGGTGATGTAGATCGTGGCCGAGAGCAGCTTCGACTTGTCGGTGCCGGCCTTGGCAAGGTGGCCGTCGATGGTCTTCAGGATATCCTGGGTCTGTTTGGTCACGCTTTCGCCGGCCGCGTTGTTGGCGACGACGCCGGCGAGATAGACGGTGTTGCCGTGCACGACGGCCTGGCTCATGCGCGGGCCGGTTTCAAAACGCTGAATGCTCATTTGGGATCTCCTGGTGGAATGGCGGCCCTGTCTAGCCCAGCGGCCTGCGCCGTGCCACCCCGGGCACGCATGCGTTGCCGGGCATGCATGCGTTGCCGCCGATGCATGCGTCACGGAAACTGGCTGAAGAACGCCCAGATCGTCTCGGCGCCGTCGATGTCACCGTTTCGCGGCCCCAGCAGGCTTGTCGCGACCCGCGGGAAGCGAGCATCTGGAGCAAAGCCGGGCATGCGGTGGCCGCCACCATTGACGCGATAGAGCACGACGTCATGGCCCTTCGGGCAGCGCGAGGTGATCCGCGCGACCGTGGACTGGTCCCCGGGGTTCTTCTCAGGCAGATCGACCGTGGCCGCGTCGTCTGCCTCGCAGCCATTGAGCTTGCGCCAGAATGCCAGCGTCTCCTCGGTCGACCAGAATCCGTCTGCGGCAAAGTAACTCGATCCGCGTCCGCCTTCGTAAGGCACCAGCGGGTCGGCGGTGCCGTTCATGAGCAGCATCGGCAGCGGCCGCGACGGATGGCAGGTGACCGCGCCCTCTTCGGTGAGGTTCATGACCACGCTGGCGCCGGCGGCGAACAGATCGGCCCGTGCGCAGAGAAGCGTCATCGCCATGGCGCCGCCATTGGAGATGCCGGCGACATAGACGCGCTTCGGGTCGGCGGTGCCGTTCGCCACCAGCTTCTCGACGAGCTTTGCGATGAAGGCGACGTCGTCGGTGCCATCGGGCGGGCCGCGGAGCGCGGGGCCCGCCTTGGTCCGCGCATCGGCCCAGGCATGGTTGAGGCCATCGGGAAAAACCACGGCGAAACCTTCACGTTTCGCAACCTGCGGCCACGCTGTCCGCGCGATCATGTCGGCGCCGCGTTGGGTCTTGCCGTGCAGCACGACCACCAGCGGCACGAGTCTCTTCGCGGGCAGTTGCAATGTGTAGGAGCGCTTCACGCCGTTGACGTCGATGATGTCGGCGGATGCGGCCGAGGCGGCGGTCAACGCCGCAAGAAACATCCCGATCTGCATCCACCGCCGCATGATCTATCCCACCGCTTTCGCCGCCGCACGGCCGGCATTGCGGCCCGAGAACAGGCAGCCGCCGAGGAAGGTGCCTTCCAGCGAACGATAGCCGTGCACGCCGCCGCCGCCGAAGCCCGCGGCTTCGCCGACCGCGTAGAGGCCGGGAATGACGCTGCCCTCTGCGCCGAACACGCGCGAGTCGAGATCGGTCTCGAAACCGCCGAGCGTCTTGCGGGTGAGGATGTTGAGCTTGACCGCGATCAGCGGCCCCTGCGCGGGATCGAGGATGCGGTGCGGTGAAGCGGTGCGGATCAGCCTGTCGCCGATATAGCGCCGCGCATTGTGGATGTTCATGACCTGCGCATCCTTGACGTAAGGATTGGCGATCTCGCGGTCGCGCGCCTCGATCTGCATTTTGATGTGATCGAGTTTGAGCAGGTCACTGCCGGCAAGCTTGTTCATCTCCGCAACAAGGTCCTCGATCTTGTCGCGCACGATGAAGTCGACACCATGGCTTTTGAAAGCTTCCACCGGCGCGGGGGCGCCCTTGTTGGTGGCGCGGCGAAGCGTCATGCGCCAGCTCTTGCCGGTCAGGTCGGGGTTCTGCTCCGATCCCGACAGCGCAAATTCCTTCTTGATGATGCTCTGGGTCAGGATGAACCAGGAATAATCATAGCCGGTCGACATGATGTATTTGAGCTGGCCGAGCGTGTCGGAGCCGGGGAACAGCGGCGCCGGCAATCGTGCGCCTGTCGCGTCGAACCACATCGACGAAGGCCCGGGCAGGATGCGGATGCCGTGGCGCGGCCAGATCGGTGACCAGTTCTGGATGCCCTCGACATAATGCCACATGCGGTCGCGGTTGATCAGGCGCGCGCCGGTCTTTTCCGTGATGCCGATCATGCGGCCGTCGACATGCTCGGGCACGCCGGAGATCATGAATTTCGGCGGCTCGCCGAGCCGCTTCGGCCAGTTCGCCCGCACCAGCTCGTGATTGCCGCCGATGCCGCCGGACGCCACGATCACGGCCTGCGCCTTCAGCGCGAACTCTCCGACGACATTGCGCGAGGAGCTCTTGCCGCGCTCGACAGTGTCGGGCGCGAGCAAGGCGCCGCTGACGCCATCCACGGTGCCATTGGTGATGGAGAGCGCATCGACGCGGTGACGGAACTTGAAGATCAGGCGTCCGCTCTTCATCGCCTCGCGCGCACGGCGCTCGAACGGCTCGACGATGCCGGGCCCGGTGCCCCAGGTGACATGGAAGCGCGGCACCGAATTGCCGTGGCCCATCGCGTCATAGCCGCCGCGCTCGGCCCAGCCGACCACGGGGAAGAGGCGATGGCCCATCGCGCGTAGCCAGTCGCGTTTCTCGCCGGCGGCGAAGGCGACATAGGCCTCGGCCCATTGGCGCGGCCAGAAATCCTCGTCGCGGTCGAAGCCGGCGGTGCCGAGCCAGTCCTGCATGGCGAGGTCGAAGGAGTCCTTGATGCCGAGCCGGCGCTGCTCCGGCGAATCGACCAGGAACAATCCGCCGAACGACCAGAACGCCTGGCCGCCGAGCGACTGCTCGCCTTCCTGGTCCACAACGATGACGCGCCTGCCCGCGTCGGCGATCTCGGTGGCGGCGACGAGGCCCGACAGTCCCGCGCCGACCACGATGACGTCCGTTTCCTCAGCCATGCGTTTCCCCCTCCATGAGTTCCCCCGGTAATTGCCCGGATTGAAGCCAGCGCTCGTAACTGAGATCAAGGGCGCGGCGCGTAAGACCTCATTAACTTGTTCCAGTTTGGGATAGAGACCGGCTTGGTGCAGCGCGGACGCAACACTGGATTTGAATTTGTTTTGATCCAGCCGACCTGCCTAGACAAAACCTTGGTTACGACGGACGCTAGCACTGCATCACCAACTGACACGCAGATTCGAATTCGACCGGGGCGGGGGACAATGAAGTTTCTGACGGGGTTGCTTGCGGCGGTTCTCTTGATCGCGGGCATGGGGGCTTCTCACGCAGTGGTTCGGATCGCGGATGACCGCGGCGGCCGGATTGGAACCTACGTCGACAGATACCAGGACCTCAGGCAATCGGGCGAGACCGTCATCATCGACGGCCTCTGCGCCTCAGCCTGCACCATCGTCCTCGGCGCCATTCCCCACGACCGCATCTGCGTGACCTCGAGCGCGACGCTCGGCTTCCACGCCGCCTGGGATTTCGGCACCAATGGCCGCGCCGTCACCAATCCCGAAGCAACCCAGATGCTCTACGCGATGTATCCCTCGCAGGTGAAACGCTGGATCGCGCAGCGCGGCGGCCTGACCCCGCACATGCTGTTCCTGAGGGGGAAGCAGCTCCAGGCCATGTACAGACCTTGTTACCTCGACGCCCAGGCCTCGACGATCAAGCCGTCGCGCCGGTCCCTCCCGCAAGTGGAGCAGGTCGAGACGGCCCGGGGCCAGCTCCTCCACTGAAATTCGCCGCATGACGGGGTCATTTGGCTCGCCAGCGGCGCCTTGTCCGCTGGCGGCGCCTTGCCCGCAGGCGGGCTAGAGCCTATCTGAAAGCCTGGGAACCGGGGCCTTCGCCCCCATCGTTGTCATGGCTCAACCACTGCACCCGGGACATCCGCTACAGGACAATTCGCCTACTGCCGGCCGGACGCCGTCCGTGCTGCTCTTGGCGGGCGCGGGTGCCGGCGGGCTGGTCGTGATCGGCGCGTTGGCGCTGTGGTTCCACTACGGCAGCCAGGTGTTCTTCGAAATGATCAGGACCGGTTTCGCCGCCTGCTTCTGACCCGACAGGAAGTTTTCTATGAGTTCCGCCGCCCGTCCGCTGGTGATCGCGACCGCCTTTGCCGCAAGCCTCGTCCTCGGGCTCCTGATCATGTTCTGGGCCATGGGCGGGGTCAGCAAGGTGGCGCAGCCCGCCGCGATCGGCGGCCCGTTCCAGCTCACCGACCAGAACGGCAAGGCCGTCACCGACAAGAGCCTGAAGGGCAAGCCGACCCTGATCTTCTTCGGCTACACCCATTGCCCCGACGTCTGCCCGACCTCGCTGTTCGAGATCTCGGAAGTGATGCGCGCGATGGGCAAGGACGCCGACAAGGTCAATGCCGTCTTCATCTCGGTCGACCCCGAGCGCGACACGCCCGCGACGATGAAGGACTATCTGTCGAGCTTCGATCCGCACCTCGCGGGCCTTAGCGGCGATCCCGCCGAGACCGCCAAGGTCATCACCTCCTATCGGGTCTATGCCAAGAAGGTCCCGACCAAGGACGGCGACTACACCATGGACCACACCGCGCTGATCTACCTGATGGACCGCGACGGCCGCTTCGTCTCGCCGTTCAACCTGAAGCGCACCCCGGAAGAGGCGGCGGCCGACCTGAAGCGGTATCTCTGAGCCTCACCCTGGCCGCAATCGGCGCTCGCGTTCCCGGGTGGATGGTCTATAAGGCCCTCCGATCCCAACGAAATTCATTGCTTTCGGCCGATGGCTCCATCGCAACAGGCGAAATCGTTCAAATCTGTCCGTGGCTTGCTGGCAGGGCTCGCTGCCGGCCTGTGCCTGCTCACAGGCCTGCCGAGCGCGAACGCCCAGGCCCCGGCCAAGCAGCCCCCCTCGGCGCCCCAGGCGACCCCGCAAGCCGCGCCCCAGGCTGCCCCCCAGGCCGTGCCCGGGTTCTGGGACCCGCGCCGGCGCCCGGAGCGACCGGACCTGTCGCGCCTCACCGTGATCCGCTTTTTGACCGAGACCGACTATCCGCCGTTCAACTACACCGGCGCCGACGGCAATCCGGCCGGCTTCAACGTCGATCTCGCCCGCGCGCTGTGCGACGAGATCAAGGTCACCTGCACGGTGCAGATGCGCCGCTTCGAGACCCTGGTCGACGCGCTCACCTCCAACCGCGGCGACGCCATCATCGCCTCGATGGCGGTGAGCCCGCAGCTGCGCGCCCGCGTCGACTTCACCGATCCCTATTACCGCGTGCCGGCGCGCTTCGCCTCGCGCAAGGATGCGGTGATGCCGGAGATCCGCCCCGAATATCTCGAGGGCAAGAAGGTCGGCGTCATCGCGGGCTCCGCGCATGAGGCGTATCTGAAGGCGATGTTCACCGACGCCGAGCTGCACCCCTATCCCAACGACGACGCGATGCGCGCCGCGCTTCGCAAGGGTGAGGTCGACTTCATCTTCGGCGATGCCATCTCGCTGGCGTTCTGGATCAACGGCACGGATTCCGGCGATTGCTGCGCCTTCTCCGGCGGCCCCTTCGTCGAGAGCCGCTTCTTCGGCGAAGGCATCGGCATCGCCGTCCGCAAGGGCAACGACGTGCTGCGCCAGGCCCTGAACTGGGCCCTGTTCCGCGTCTGGGAAAAAGGCCGCTACACCGACCTGTGGCTGCGCTATTTCTCGGTGAGCCCGTTTTGATCGCTTCATCTCGTCGCGCTAGCGGCGAGCGAACTGCCGTAGGGTGGGCAAAGGCGCGCCAGCGCCGTGCCCACGTCTTCTAGAATGGTGGGCACGCTTCGCTTTGCCCACCCTACGATTCCCGCGTTAGTTGCTCTGCAACTTTTGCATTCTGCCCGGAAATCGCTATTTTCCGCGGCCCGGAGGCCCCTTGATGTCCGTTATCGATCCCAGCATGAGCCCGAGCGACCTGCGTGCGCTCGCCGAACAATCCAACGCCTGGCCGTTCGAGCAGGCGAAGGCCATTGTCGCGCGGCTGAAGAAAAGCCCGAAGGACGAGGTGCTGTTCGAGACCGGCTACGGGCCGTCGGGCCTGCCGCATATCGGCACGTTCGGTGAGGTCGCGCGCACCTCGATGGTGCGCCACGCTTTCCGCGTGCTCACCGAGGACAAGATCAAGACGCGCCTGCTCGCGTTCTCCGATGACATGGACGGGTTTCGCAAGGTGCCCGACAACGTCCCCAACAAGGAGATGCTGGCCGCGCATCTCGGCAAGCCGCTGACGCGGGTGCCGGATCCGTTCTCCAACGAGTACCCGTCGTTCGGGCACCACAACAATGCGCGGCTTCGCGCGTTCCTGGATCATTTCGGCTTCGACTACGAATTCGCAAGCTCGACCGACTACTACACATCAGGCCGTTTCGACGCGACGCTGCTGAAGATGTTAGCGGCCTACGACAAGGTGATGGCGATCATCCTGCCGACGCTGGGCCCCGACCGCCGCGCGACCTATTCGCCGTTCCTCCCCGTCAGCAAGACCACGGGAATCGTGCTGCAGGTGCCGATGATCCGCCGCGACGTCGCGGCCGGCACGGTGACCTATGTCGATCCTGATACCAACCAGGAAGTCGAAACGCCGGTGACCGGCGGAAATGTAAAATGCCAGTGGAAGGCCGACTGGGCGATGCGCTGGGTCGCGCTCGGCGTCGACTATGAGATGGCCGGCAAGGACCTGATCGATTCCGTGAAGCTCTCCGGCGCGATCGCGAAGGCGCTCGGCGGCACGCCGCCCGAAGGCTTCAACTACGAGCTCTTCCTCGACGAGCAGGGCCAGAAGATCTCGAAGTCGAAGGGCAACGGCCTCACCATCGACGAATGGCTGCGCTATGCCTCGCCGGAATCGCTGTCGCTGTTCATGTACCGCGAGCCGAAGGCGGCCAAGCGGCTGTATTTCGACGTCATCCCGCGCAACGTCGACGACTACCAGCAATTCATCGACGGCTTTGCCAAACAGGACGGCAAGCAGCAGCTCGGCAATCCGGTCTGGCACATCCACAACGGCAAGCCGCCGCAGGGCGACATGCCCGTCACCTTCCAGCTGCTGCTGACGCTGGTGTCGTCGTCGAACGCGGAGAACGCCGAGACGCTGTGGGGCTTCATCGGCCGCTATCGTCCCGGCGTGAGCCCGCAGACGCATCCCAAGCTCGATGCGATGGTCGGCTATGCCATCAACTATTATCGCGACTTCGTCGCGCCGACGAAGCAGTTCCGCGTGCCGACGGACAGCGAGCGCGCGGCGCTGCAGGATCTGCGCGATGCGCTCTCGCAGCTTCCGCAGGAGGCCTCCGCGGAAGACATCCAGAACGTCGTCTACGAGATCGGCCGCCGCGAGCCGTTCCTCGACCAGGTCAAGAAGGGCAAGGACGGCCGCCCCGGCGTCACGCTTGACTGGTTCAACATGCTCTACCAGGTGCTGCTCGGCCAGGAGAAGGGTCCGCGCTTCGGCTCCTTCGTCGCGGTGTACGGCGTGCAGAACGCGGTCAACATGATCGACGGCGCGCTGGCAAGGAGCGCGTGAGGCAAGTTACGAACGTGTAGCCCGGATGAGCGCAGCGACATCCGGGGTTCCGCAAAGAAAGAAGGTCCCGGATATCGCTGCGCTCATCCGGGCTACTCACCTTCGTTGCAAACGCAACTCTCTCCCCGCGTCGTCCTGGCGAAAGCCAGGACCCATAACCACCGTCGGATGTGGTTACGGGGACTCGGAGTTGCCAACTCGCACGATGACT
>NZ_LBIY01000074.1:0-71112 GCF_028128625.1 Bradyrhizobium sp. CCBAU 45389
AGGACCCCGGCAGAGGCCTTCTCCCAAGTGTTGCACTTCGAGTGTGAATCCACCTCCTGGCTTTCGCCAGGACGACGCCGGAGGAACCACTCTCACATGGTGAGAGAAAGCCCCCGCGGCCTTGCGTCATCCGAATTGCCGAGAGCGCGGCTGCCCTTGGCCGTTGCTTCGCTGCACCTGCCCCGCTATCGTCCTGACAAACAGGCCGGAAAAGGCCCAAAAGACTAAAGTCCAGGGAGGACGAGGATGCGGAGCGTGCGGGCGCTCGCCGCGACGGCGGCGCTATCTTTGCTGGCGTTTTCGACCATTGCATTCGCCGGCCAGCCCAAGCAGGGCGGAATCCTGCGGATGTATCACCGGGACAGCCCCGGCAATGCCTCGATCCATGAAGGCGCGACCTACTCGCTCAATGTTCCCTTCATGCCCGTGTTCAACAACCTCGTCATCTACAAGCAGGACGAGGCGCAGAACCGGATGGACAACATCATTCCGGAACTCGCCGAGAGCTGGGCCTGGGTGAACGACAACAAGACCCTGACCTTCAAGCTGCGCCAGGGCGTGAAATGGCACGACGGCAAGCCGTTCACCTCGGCGGACGTCAAATGCACCTTCGACATGCTGATGGGCAAGGCGCAGCAGAAGTTCCGGCAGAACCCGCGCAAGACCTGGTACGAGCAGGTCAGCGACATCTCGACCAACGGCGATTTCGAGGTCTCGTTCAACCTGAAGCGGCCGCAGCCCTCGCTGCTGGCACTGCTCGCCTCCGGCTATACGCCGGTCTATCCCTGCCACGTCTCGCCCGGCGACATGCGCACGCACCCGATCGGCACTGGCCCGTTCAAATTCGTCGAGTTCAAGGCCAATGAATCGATCAAGCTGACGCGCAATCCGGATTACTGGCGCGAGGGCCGGCCCTATCTCGACGGCATCGAGTTCACCATCATCCCGAACCGCTCGACCGCGATCCTCGCCTTCGTCGCCGGCAAATTCGACATGGCCTTCCCGACCGAGGTGAGCATCCCGCTCCTGAAAGATGTGAAATCGCAGGCGCCGAACGCGGTCTGCGAGATCGCGCCGACCAATGTTGCGACCAACATCATCGTCAATTCGACGGCAGCGCCGTTCGACAACGCCGACATCCGCCGCGCCATGGCGCTGGCGCTCGACCGCAAGGCCTTCATCTCGATCATGTTCGAGGGACAGGGCGACGTCGGCGGCACCATGCTGCCGCCGCCGAACGGCCTCTGGGGCATGCCCAAGGAGATGCTGGAGACCATTCCAGGCTATGGGCCCGACGTGAAGGCCAATCGCGATGCCGCCAAGAAGCTGATGGAGAAGGCGGGTTACGGACCCGACAAGCATCTCGCCGTCAAGGTCTCAACCCGCAACATTCCGGTCTACCGCGATCCCGCGGTGATCCTGATCGACCAGCTCAAGAGCATCTATATCGACGGCGAGCTCGACGTGGTCGAGACCGCGAACTGGTTCCCGAAGGTTGCGCGCAAGGACTACATGATCGGGCTCAACCTCACCGGCAATGCGGTGGACGATCCCGACCAGTCCTTCTACGAGAACTATTCCTGCGGGTCCGAGCGCAACTACACCAACTACTGCAACAAGGAGATCGAGAAACTGTTCGACGAGCAGTCGCAGGAGACCAATGTCGAGAAGCGCAAGAAACTGGTCTGGGACATCGACAAGAAGCTTCAGGAGGACGTCGCCCGTCCGATCATCTTCCACAGCCGTATGGGCAGTTGCTGGCAGCCTTACGTCAAGGGCGTGACGATCATGACGAACAGCTCCTATAATGGCTATCGTTACGAGGACCTGTGGCTGGACAAGTAGCGCAGGCCGCGGGCGGCTGACGGGTTCGGCAGGAGGCGAAGGATGTTTGCCTATCTGGTACGGCGCCTGTTCCTGATGCTCGTGACCCTGTTCGGGATCTCGGTCGTCATCTTCTTCCTGCTGCGCATCGTGCCCGGCAACATCGTCGACATCCTGTTTGCCGCAGCCGGCTATGTCGATCCTGCCGACAAGGCCAATCTGGAGAAAGAGCTCGGAATCGACCAGCCGCTGATCGTGCAATATTGGCACTGGATCAGCGGTTTTCTGCGCGGTGATTTCGGCTACTCCTACGTCTCGGAGAAGCCGGCGCTCCAGGAAATCCTGCCGCGGATCCCGATCACGGCCCGGCTCGCTGGCCTCGCGCTGTTGTTCTCTGCGTCCATTGGCATTCCGCTCGGCGTCATCAGCGCGGTGAAGCAAGGCACGCGGCTCGACTACGCGCTGCGCGTCGTCAGCCTCAGCGGATTGTCGCTGCCCTCGTTCTGGCTTGGCCTGCTCATCCTCACCGCGGCGGTGGCGATGTTCGGCCAGATACCGATCTTCAATCCCAATCCCAAGACCTGGCTCGAAGCGTTCGCGACCTACGCGGTACCGGCCGCGGCCGTTGGCTTCCGCAGCGCGGCGCTGACCATGCGCATCACGCGCTCCTCGATGCTGGAGGTGCTGCGGCAGGATTATATCCGCACCGCGCGCGCCAAGGGCGCCTCCGATGCCGCCGTGAATTATCACCACGCGCTCAAGAACGCGATCCTGCCCGTCATCACCGTGATCGGCATCGAGGCGGCGTTCCTGATCGGCGGCCTGATCGTCACCGAGACCGTGTTCAACATCCCCGGCGTCGCGCGTTTCCTGGTCGAGGCGATCCGCTGGCGCGACTATCCGATCGTGCAGAACCTCGTGATGTTCATTGCCGTCGTGGTGGTGTTCGCGAATTTCACCGTCGACATGCTCTACGCGGTGTTCGATCCGCGGATCAGGTACACGGATTAGGAGATCAGCTTGGCCGCGATCGATTTCGAGGTTGAACTGAGGCGGGCCGGAGCGCATGCCCCCGGCGGGTGGCGGCGCGTGCTGTTCATGGCGCAGCGGCATGTGCTGGGCGCGGCCGGGCTCGTCATCATGGCGGCGTTCGTGCTCACCGCGATCTTTGCCGATTTCATCGCGCGCTATGATCCCCTCACGGTCGATTCCGCCCGCGCGCTGGCGCGCCCGAGTCTCGCGCACTGGATGGGAACGGACTCGTTCGGCCGCGACGTGTTCAGCCGCATCATCCACGGTGCACGGATTTCGCTGGCGGTCGGCATCGGCTCGACCGCGCTCGGCGGCACGATCGGCGTCATCGTCGGCCTCACCTCCGGTTATCTCTCCGGCTGGGTCGATCTCGTGTTCCAGCGCGTCTCCGACGTGCTCCAGGCGCTGCCGCTGCTGGTGCTGGCCCTGATCATGACGGCGGCCCTCGGCCCTACACTGCCGAACGTCATCATCGCCATCGCCATTCCGCTGATCCCGACCGTGTCGCGCGTCATCCGCGCCAACACGCTGGCGCTGCGCGAGCAGCCCTTCGTCGAGGCCGCCAAGTCGATCGGCATGAGCGAGATGCGCATCGCGCTCCGCCACGTGCTGCCGAACACGCTGGCGCCGCTGATCGTGCTTGCCACCGCCCAGCTCGGCTCGACCATCCTCACCGAAGCCTCGCTCTCCTTCCTCGGCCTCGGCATTCCCGAGCCTTATCCGTCATGGGGCCGCATGCTCTCCGAATCCGCCGCCGAATACGTCCGCACGGCGCCGTGGCTGGTGATCTTCCCCGGCATCGCGATCAGCCTCGCCGTGTTCGGCGCCAATTTGTTCGGCGACGCCCTGCGCGACATCCTCGATCCCCGGCAGCGCGGCTGATGGCACAAAAATCCGATCTCGTGCTCGAAGTGAAGAACCTGAAGACGGTGTTCTTCACCAACTCCGGCCTGTTCAAGGCCGTCGACGACGTCTCCTTCAGCGTGAAGCGCGGCGAGACGCTGGCGATCGTCGGCGAATCCGGCTGCGGCAAGAGCGTCACCGCGCTGTCCCTGATGCGCCTCGTGCCCGATCCGCCCGGCCGCATCGTCGGCGGCTCCGTGACGCTCGAAGGCACCGACCTGTTGGCTCTGGATGAAGCGCAGATGCGCGCGGTCAGGGGCAACCGCATCTCCATGATCTTCCAGGAACCGATGACCTCGCTCAATCCGGTGATGCGGATTGGCGACCAGATCGTCGAGGCCGTACGGCTGCACCGGAACATCTCGTCGAAGGAGGCGCACAACATCGCGATCGAGATGCTGCGGCTGGTGCGCATCCCCGAACCAGCTCGGCGTGCGCGCGAATATCCGCACCAGCTCTCCGGCGGCATGCGCCAGCGCGCGATGATCGCGATGGCGCTGGCGTGCCGTCCGGCGCTGCTGATCGCGGACGAGCCGACCACCGCGCTCGACGTCACCATTCAGGCGCAGATCCTGGCGCTGATCCTCGATCTGCAGAAGGAGCTCGGCACTGGCCTCGTCCTCATCACGCATGATCTCGGCGTGGTCGCGCAGACCGCGCAGCGCGTAATCGTGATGTACGCCGGCCGAAAGGTCGAGGAAGCCAGCGTCGAGGCGCTGTTCGCAGCTCCGAAGCATCCCTACACGCGCGGCCTGATGGCCTCGATCCCGGCCGTGCCGGCCTCCGGCGCCCCTGCACAGGCGCGGCTGAACGAAATTCCGGGCACCGTGCCCTCGCTGGTGCGGCTGCCGCAGGGCTGCGCCTTCGCGCCGCGCTGCAAGCTCGCGATCAAGCGTTGTGAGGCCGAATATCCACCGCTCGCGGATTGGGGCGGCGGCCATCTCGCGGCGTGCTGGCGCGCGGAAGAAGTGGCGGAGGTGGCATGACCGAGGCGCTGCTCGAAGTCACCGAACTCAAGAAGCACTACCCGGTGCGCGCCGGCGTGCTGCGCCGGCAGGTCGGCACCGTGCATGCGGTGGATGGCGTCTCGTTCTCGCTTGGCGCCGGCGAGACGCTGGGCCTCGTCGGCGAATCCGGCTGCGGCAAGTCGACGGTGGCGCGCAGCGTGCTGCGGCTGGTCGAGCCGACCTCGGGCCAGATCCGTCTCGACGGCGAGGACATCACGCACCTCTCGAAGACGGCACTGCGCCCGCACCGCCGCTCGATGCAGATCGTGTTCCAGGACCCGTTCGCCTCGCTCAATCCGCGCATGACCGCGGGCGACATCGTCGGCGAGCCGCTCGCCGTGCACGGGCTCGCAACCGGCAAGGAGCTGGAGGATCGGGTCGCCAAGCTGTTCGAGCAAGTGGGCTTGCGGCCAGACCAGATGGGCAATTTCCCGCATCAATTTTCAGGCGGCCAGCGCCAGCGCATCTGCATCGCACGCGCGCTCGCGCTCGGGCCGCGCCTGATCGTCTGCGACGAGCCGGTGTCCGCGCTCGACGTCTCGATCCAGGCGCAGGTCATCAACCTCCTGATCGACCTGCAGCGCCAGCACGGCTTCTCCTATCTCTTCATCGCGCACGATCTTGCCGTGGTCGCCCATATCAGCCACCGCGTCGCGGTGATGTATCTGGGGCGCATCGTCGAGATCGCCGACAAGAACGAGCTGTTCCGCAATCCCAGGCATCCCTATACGCAGGCCCTGCTCGCCTCGGTGCCGATCGCGAACCCGTTGGCGAAGAAGCTCGCGCCGCTGGTCGACGGCGACGTGCCAAGTCCGGTCAATCCGCCCTCCGGCTGCGCGTTTCACACGCGCTGCCGATTCGCGATGGAGCGATGCAAGACGGAGCGGCCGGCGCTGGTGGACGCAGGCGATGTGCATCAGGTGGCGTGTTTGCTGAATGAAGGGACTGGTCGGAGCAACGCGACTGCGTAGGGTGGGTTAGCGAAGCGGACTGTGCGAAGCGCAGGCCGCAGCGCGTAACCCACCTCTTTGGCCTCCGCGGTGACAGAAGTGGTGGGTTACGCCGGCGCTTCGCGCGGCCCGGGGCTAACCCACCCTACGATCGCGCAACGCCCGGATCACCGGCCAGGCCGCCAGCGCGGCGGCGAGATGCTTGAGCGTATGGCCCGAGACAATGTGTCCGGTCGCTTCGAAGATAGTCGCGTCGCCGAGCTCGAAGAGCTTCGCCAGCACATAAAAGACAATCACGCCGCCAAGCGGCACGCCCACCGCACCGGGCCGGGGCCGCGTCAACGCCAGTCCCACGGCGAGCGCCATGCCGCCGAACTGCACGGCCACCCATGGCGTGAGATTCTCGCGCGCCACCCAGGCCGCGAGCAGGCCCGCAACCATCATCAGCACCAGCACCGCCTCGCCTGCACGCGTGCTGATGCGCTCGCTGGCCGCGATGCCCAGAAAGCCTGCGAACGCCACCGCCATGCCGAGACGATCGGCCACGAGCCGCTGCGGCGCGTCCGGATCGAGATGATAGAAGCCTGAGCCCAGGCAAGTGAGGATCAGTCCCACGAAGAACCAGCTCGCGCCTACGGGCGCATCGTTGCGGCCGCGCAGCCGCTCCGAGCCCCAGACGCCCATCGCGAGGAAGGCGAGATTGCTCAGCACGTCGCCGGCGTTGGGGACACCCAGCCAGGGGCGGGTGTCGACGAAGTGCGGGATGTGCCACGCCGCGGCGGGCAGCGCGGGTGCGAAGAGTGCCGCCAGGGTGAGGAGCGCGAGCGCGCCGATCAGGTATTTTTCGCGGGTCTGCGGTGGCGCGAGCGAGCATCGGCGGTGCACTGACGGGAGTATGGGATCGGTCGCTTGGACGTGGTGATCAGCGTGCACCTGGAACCTCCACATATATTGAACCTTGTTCAATATATGTAACTTAAAAATGAACTATGTTCAATGGAGATTGCGCGCGACGCATCTCGACGAACATCATATTGATAGTGTTATGCTTTTAAGCCGTCGACCAGATTACAGGTGCCGTAGGGTGGGCAAAGCGAAGCGTGCCCACCATCCCTCAATAATGTAATCGCCGGTTCGTGGGCACGGCGCTACGCGCCTTTGCCCACCCTACGAGACTGCGTTTGCGCCGCGCTACCCGGCCCCGATCTCCGCGACGATCCGTCCCGTCGTCACCTGCTCGCCCTCGGCGACGTCGATCGCGGCGATCACGCCGTCGATGCCGGCCTTGTGGACGTGCTCCATCTTCATCGCTTCCAGCGTCAGCACCGGCTGGCCGGCGGTGACGCGGTCGCCCGGCTTGACGAGGACGGCGACGACGCGGCCGTTCATGGCGGCGCGGACCTTGCCGTCGCCGCCATTCGTTGCCGCCGCTTTCGGCGCGGCTAGGGTGAGATCGGTGACGACGAGCGGAATGCCGCGGTGCTGGAGGTAGAGCCGATCGCCGTCGCGGAGAAATTTTGCGCTGTCCATCACGCCGTCGTGGCGGAAGCGGATTGCGTCGGCATCGAGCTGGTCGATCTCGAACTTGTCCTGACGGCCTTCGGTGACGACGGTGTAACTGCCGTCGCGCTCGCGGGTGATTTCGAGCTCGTGCGCGTGCCCGGCGATCCCGATCTTCGCGGGCAGCGGAAACGTTGCCGACAGGCTGCGGCCACTTTGCCATGACGGCGCGCGCGGATTGGTGACGTAGAGCAGCAGGCCCGCCAGCGCCATGTCGAATGCGGCGTTCGCACGCGGCGCCAGCAGTTCGTCGCGATGCGTGCCGATGAAGGCCGTCGTCGCCTCGCCTTTGGCGAAGCCGGGATGGCGCAGGCAGGACATCAGGAACGCCTGGTTGGTGGTCACGCCGAAAGCCGTGAGCTGCTCCAGGCCGACGATCAGCCGCCCCCTCGCCTCTTCGCGAGAAGCGCCATGGCTGATCACTTTTGCGATCATGGAATCGTAGAACGGCGGAATCTCCGAGCCCGATTGCAGCGCATGCTCGACGCGGATGCCGTCAGGCACCTGCCAGCGCGCCATGCGGCCGGACTGCGGCATGAAATCCTGCGCGGCATCCTCCGAGCACAGTCGCACCTCGATCGCATGGCCGGAGAACTTGATGTCCTGCTGCTTCACCGGCAATGGCTCGCCGCGCGCCACGCGCAGCTGCAGCTCGACGAGATCGAGCCCGGTGATCGCCTCGGTCACGGGATGCTCGACCTGGAGCCGCGTATTCATCTCCATGAAGTAGAACTCGCCGCTTTCGTCGAGCAGGAACTCCAGCGTGCCGGCGCCCTCATAGCGCAACGCCTTCACCGCAGCGACCGCGACCTCGCCCATTCTCGCCCGCAGTTCCGGCGTGACCGCGGGTGACGGCGCCTCCTCGATCAGCTTCTGGTGCCGGCGCTGCACCGAGCAGTCGCGCTCGCCGAGATGGATGGCATTGCCGTGGCTGTCGCCGAACACCTGGATCTCGATGTGGCGGGGATTCTGGATGGCGCGTTCGAGGATCACGGTGGGATCGCCGAACGCCGCCTTCGCCTCCGACCGCGCGCTGCGCAGCGCATCGGGAAACGACGCCGCGTCGGTGACGAGCCGCATGCCGCGACCGCCGCCGCCGGCCACCGCCTTGATCATCACGGGGAAGCCGATCTTTTTGGCCTCCGCGAGCATGACCTCGTCGCTTTGGTCGGCACCTTGATAGCCTGGAACGCAGGGCACGCCGGCCTTTTTCATGATCTCCTTGGCGCCGGCCTTGTTGCCCATCGCCTCGATCGCCTGCGGCGACGGGCCGGTGAAGACGAGGCCGGCATCGTTGCAGGCTCTCGCAAACTCCTCGTTCTCGGCGAGGAAACCGTAGCCGGGATGCACGGCGTCCGCACCGCTGGCTTTGGCCGCGGCAATGATCGCGGGAATGTTGAGATAGGACTGGGCCGGCAAGGCTTCGCCGATCCGCACGGCCTGATCGGCCTGCTTGACGTGGAGCGCATCGCGATCCGCATCCGAATAGACTGCGACGACGCCGAGGCCGAGTTGCCGCGCGCTGCGCATTACACGCAGTGCGATCTCGCCGCGATTGGCGACCAGAACCTTGAAGAACGGCCGGTGATGCACTGATCCGTTCCTCATGGGCGGGCCACCGAGAATTGCATGCGCTGGGGCGAGCGCGCATCGCCCTCGCGGCAGATCGCGAGCACCTCCGACAGCACCGCGCGGGTATCGCGCGGATCGATCACGCCGTCGTCGAGCACACGGGCGCTGGTCGAGAACACGTCCATCTGCCCATCGAACACGCCGACGATCTGCGCCTTCATGGCCTCTAACTTGTCCTTCTCGATCGGCTTGCCGCGGCGCGCGGCGGCAGCCTCGGTCACGATCGCCATGGTCTCGGCGGCCTGCTCGCCGCCCATCACGGCGGTCTTGGCGTTAGGCCAGGAGAAGCAGAAGCGCGGATGGAAACCGCGGCCGCACATGCCGTAATTGCCGGCGCCGAACGAGGCGCCGCAATAGATGGTGATCTGCGGCACCGTCGCCGAGGTCACCGCCTGGATCATCTTCGAGCCGTGCTTGATCATGCCGGCTTCTTCATAGGCCTTGCCGACCATGTAGCCGGTAGTGTTGTTGAGATAGAGGATCGGCGTACGGGTCTGGCAGCAGGCCTGGATGAAATGCGTCGCCTTGTTGGCCCCGGCGGGATCGAGCGGTCCGTTGTTGGTGATGATGCCGATGGCCTGACCCTCGATGCGGGCATGACCGCAAACGGTGGCCGGGCCGTAGTTCGGCGCCATCTCGGTGAAGTCGGAATCGTCGACGATGCGGGCGATCACCTGCTTCATGTCGACGGGACGCTTGTGGTCCATCGGCATGATGCCGAGCAGCTCGTCCTGGTCGTAGCGCGGCGGCTTGAACTCTGGAGCGGCCCGGCCCGGCCGCTCCCATTCCATCGCCGCCATGATCTCGCGCGCGATGCGAAGCGCGTCGCGATCGTCCTCGGCGAGATAATCGCCGAGGCCGGAGATCTGCGTGTGCATCTCGGCGCCACCGAGCTCTTCCTCGGTCGCGATCTCGCCGGTGGCGGCCTTCAGCAGTGGCGGGCCGGCGAGGAAGGCGCGGGTGCGGCCGCGCACCATGACGATGTAGTCGGAAAGGCCGGTCTGATAGGCGCCGCCCGCGGTGGACGAACCATGCGTCACGGTGACGACCGGCAGGCCCGCGGCGGAGAGCCGCGCGAGATTACGAAAGATGTTGCCGCCGCGGACGAAATCCTCGACGCGGTAGCGCAAGAGATTGGCGCCGGCGCTTTCGACGAGCTGGACATAAGGCAGCTTGTTCTCCAGCGCGAGCTCCTGCACCCGCAGCGTCTTGTCGAGGCCATAAGGCTGCAGCGCGCCGGCGTCGATGCCTGAATCACTGGCGCTGACCATGCAGCGGATGCCCGAGACGAAGCCGATGCCGGCGATAACGCCGCCGCCGGGTACGCTCTTGTTCGGATCAGGCACGTCGAACATGTAGCCGGCGAGCGTCGACAGCTCGATGAAGGGCGCACCGGGATCGAGCACCAGCGCGACGCGCTCGCGCGGCAGCAGCTGGCCGCGCTTGTGGAAGCGGTCTTTTGCCGCCGCCGACGCCGCACGCGTGCGCTCTTCCAGCGCGCGCATGCGGTCGATCAGCGCGAGCATGCCGTCTCGGTTGGTGTGGTAGCTGGCGCTGCCGGGGGAAATGGTGTTTTCGAGAATGGACATCACTCAATCCTGCTCGTCATTGCGAGGAGCGAAGCGACGAAGCAATCCAGACTGTTTCCGCGGAGAGATTCTGGATTGCTTCGCTTCGCTCGCAATGACGGGTGAGGCGATACCTTACCTGTTCGTCCCAAAGATCTTCCGCGCCTCGGCAGGACTCGCAATCTCGCGGCCGGCGCGCCTTGCGCAGGCGGCGACGGCTTCGATCAGCTGGCCGTTCGAGGTCACCTTCGTGCCGTCGGCGAGATAGAAGGTGTCCTCCAGACCGGTGCGCAAGTGACCGCCGAGCTCGGCGCAGCGCTGGTGCAGCGGCCAGATCTCTTCCCGGCCGATGGCGGTGACCTGGAAGTGCGCCTCTAGGCGCTTCAGCTTGATCAGGATCGGCAGCAATTCAGGATCGGCGGGCATGCCGGAGGCGACGCCCATGACAAAGTTATATTCGAGCGGCCCCTTGTACATGCCGACCTGGTGGTACATGCCGACGCAGCGGACGATGCCGACGTCAAAGCATTCGAACTCGGGAATGGTGCCGACGGCGTTCATGACGTCGAGATAGTCCTTCACCTTCTCGACCGCGTTGTCGAACATCATCGGCGGCCAGGCCCAGGTATTGTCGGCCTTCACCTTCAAATAATTCAGCGAGCCGGCGTTGCAGGCGGCGATCTCCGGCCTGGTCTCGCGGATGCAGTCGAGCGCGCCGGAGTAGTTCGGCCCCGACACGCCCGAGGTGTGGTTGATGATGACGCCCGGGCAGGCTTCGCGGATCGCCTGCTGGATCTCCTTGCTGACCGCTACCTCCCAGGACGGCAGATGCCCCTTGCCCGGCGCCTGCTGGCGCAGGTGGATGTGCATGATGGACGCGCCGGCATCGAAGGCAGCCTTGGCCTCGCGCGCCATCTGCTCGGGCGTGACGGGCACGTTGTGCTGCTTCGGGTCGGTGAGCACGCCGTTCAGCGCGCAGGTGATGACAGCCTTGTCGCTCATGCCAAAAATATCTCGCACGTTGAGAATTCAACGCTTGCGATCATGTGACGCGCGACATGCGGCTTCTTGCGCGGAGAAGCTGGGAAAGAAGGTGTCGTAGGGTGGGTTAGCCGAAGGCGTAACCCACCATTTTAGTTTCCGCGGAGACAGAAGTGGTGGGTTACGCCGAGCAGATGCGCTTCGCGCATCTGCTCGGCTAACCCACCCTACGAAGCCTCCGCCATCCGCACCGTCTCGGTGCTGCGGTAGATCGCAAGATCCCGCGAGCCGACGAAGATCGCGCGGGGCTTCAATCCGTAGAAGCGGCGGATCGAGTGGCTGAAATGCGTGGAATCGGGATAGCCGATATCCTGCGCGAGATGGGCGAGGTTGAGGTCCTGGTTGGCGAAGTGCAGCAGATGCCGCGCGCGCTTCCAGGCGCGGAAGGAGCGGAAGGAGATTCCGGTCTCCTCCTTGAACAGATGCAGGAAGCGTGAAGCGGAGAGGCCCGCCTCAGTGGCGCAGGTATCCGCCGTCACCGGCTCGCCGGAGAAGCGCTCGATGCGGGCGACCGCACGCGTCACGCGCGGGTCGAGCACGCGGCGCGGCAGCGCCTCGCCAAAACACATCTCGTCGAACTCGGCGGTGGTGATGTCGCCGTAGCGGCGCTGGCGCAGCAGCGCGTAGGCGGCAAGGATCTTACGGGCATAGACGGCCCGATCGGGTCCGGTCAGCCGCTCGGCCAGGGCCTCGATGACACCATCCGGCATGCTCTCGGGCTCAAGCGTCACGCTGATCGCGGTGCGATAGTCGCTGGCAATGGAATGCCGCTGATTCGGCAGGGTGACGAACAGCTCGCCGGTCGCGAAGACGTCGTCGATGGTCAGGTGCAGATTGCCCTTCACCGCCACATAGACATGGCAACAGCCCGGGGTCCGCTTGCGGGGGCGACCGAGCAGGCCCGCATAGAACACCCGCTCCGGCGTGATCAGCATCAGATGGTCGGATTCGCGACCGCTATATTCCATTGGGCTCCTCCTCGCGCGGCTCTCTGGCCGCTGCGGACGGAGGTCACCTTAGCGGAAATTTGGGCGCTGTCACGACGGGATAGCGCTGTCAGAGCGCGCAAAAAATCGTCGTTCCGGGACGACCGAAGGGCGGACCCGGAACCGCGCGCCGCAACTTCGAGATTCCGGGTTCGCGCTATTGCGCGCCCCGGAACGACAGCCTCCCTTACGCCCTCACCCTCGGCGCAACATTCTGCTCGACGCCTGCCTTTTGCTCCGCAGCAACGGCACGCTTGAAGCCGTCGCGCTGCTGCAAACGCGCCCAATAGGCTGCGACATTTGGCCCGAAGTCCTTGGCGAGGCCGATACTGTCGGCGAGGCGCAGCGCATAACCAATGACAATGTCAGCGGCGGTGAAGCGGCTGGCGCACAAGGTTTCGGCATTCGCGGCCGCTGCCTCAACGGCGCGCAGCCGTCCCAGGAACCACCTTGCATAGTCGGTAGCAACCTGCGGATTGCGGCGCTCCTCCGGCTCGAGCTGGGTGTATCGGAGCACCAGCGTCTGCGGGAAGGTTAACGTGGCGTCGGAAAAATACATCCAGTTCAGGAACGCGCCATAGGCGGGATCCTCAGACCCGACCATCAAAGGCGTCGGGGCATATCTGGTGCCAAGGTAATGGCAGATGCCGGAGGATTCCGTCATCCTGGTCTCGCCGTCGATCATGAAGGGAATGGTGCCGAGCGGATTGAGCGCGAGATAGTCCTTGGCGAAGACGCGCGGCGGGAACGGCAGCATCTTCAGTTCATATGGCAGCCCCATCTCCTCCAGCATCCAGAGCGGGCGGAACGAGCGCGCGGCGTCGCAGTGATAGAGCGTGATCATCAGGCGTTTCCCTTACTACCCGGCAGCGTGCCCATCATCTTGCACAGGACCATCAGCATGACCTCGTCGGCTCCGCCGCCGATCGAGGTCAGGCGGCTGTCGCGATAGGCACGGCTGACCGGCGTCTCGTTGGTAAAGCCCATTCCGCCCCAATATTGCAAGCAGGCGTCGGTGAGCTCGCGGCCGAGGCGCCCCGCTTTCAGCTTGGCCATGGTCGCAAGGCGCGTCACATCCTCGCCGGCGACCAGCTGCTCGGCAGCGCGATAGATCAGCGCGCGCAGCAGCTCGACCTCGGTCTGCATCTCCGCCAGCTTGAAGTGCACGACCTGGTTGTCGAGGATCGACTTGCCGAACGCTTTGCGGTTGCGGGTGTATTCGATGGTCTGGTCGATGATGTATTCGTGCGCCTTCAGGCAGGCGGCCGCACCCCAGAGCCGCTCCTCCTGGAACTGGATCATCTGGTAGGTAAAACCCTTGCCCTCCTCGCCGATCCGGTTGCGCTTGGGCACGCGGACATTGTCGAAGAAGATCTGCGCGGTGTCGGACGAGCGCATGCCCATCTTGTCGAGCTTTCGCGCCACGGTGACGCCGGTGCTCTTCATGGGCACGCAGATCAGCGACTTGTTGCGATGAACGGGCCCATCGCCGGTGTTGGCGAGCAGACAGATCCAGTCGGCCTGGGTGCCGTTGGTGATCCACATCTTGCCGCCGTTGATGACGTAATCGTCGCCGTCGGCGCGCGCATTGGTCTTGATCGAGGCGACGTCGGAGCCCGCGCCGGGCTCGGAGACGCCGATGCAGGCGATGTAATCGCCGGAGATCGATGGCGCCAGAAATTCGCGCCGCACCTCGTCCGAGCCGAACCGCGCCAGCGCCGGCGTCGCCATGTCGGTCTGCACCCCGATCGCCATCGGCACGCCGCCGCAGGTGATGGCGCCCAGCTCCTCCGCCATCATCAGCGCGTAGGAATAGTCGAGGCCCGAGCCGCCGAACTCGACCGGCTTGTTCAGGCCGAGGAAGCCGAGGCTGCCCATCTTCTTGAACAGCTCGTGCGCCGGGAAGATGTCGGCCTTCTCCCATTCATCGACATGAGGATTGATCTCGTTGGCGATGAATTTTTGCAAGGAACGGCGGATGTCGTCGTGGTCGGCGGTGAATAGCATTTTGTCCTCTCGTCACAACCCCATCTGCCGCGACGCCAGATCCTTCATGATCTCCTCGGTGCCGCCACCGATGGCGTTGACCTTGACCTCGCGGTAGATGCGCTCGGCCTTGATGCCGCGCATGAAGCCGGCGCCGCCGAAAATCTGCACGGCTTCCGAGGCGCAGAACGCCATGGTCTGCGTCGCCTGGTTCTTCATCATGCAGATTTCGGCGACCGGGCTCTCGCCCTGCTCGAGCCGCCAGGCCAGCATCTCCAGCATCGCCTGGCTAGCCGCCACCTTCTGCGCCATGTCGACGATCTTGTGGCGGATGACCTGGTGCTGGGCGAGCGGCTTGCCGAACGTCTTGCGTTCTTTGGCGTAGGCGATCGCCTCGTCGAGGCAGACGCGGGCAAAAGCAGTGCAGCTCGCCGCCATGCCCATGCGCTCGCTGTTGAAGTTCTGCATGATGATCTTGAAGCCCTGCCCCTCCTCGCCGATCAGGTTTTCGGCCGGCACGCGGCATTCGTCGAAATGCAGCGTCGCGGTATCGGAGGCCCACCAGCCCATTTTCTTCAGCTTCGTTCGCGACAGGCCGGGCGTGTCGCCCTCGATCAGGAGCAGGCTGACGCCACCGGCGCCCTCGCCGCCGGTGCGCACGGCAACAGTCAGGTAATCGGCGCGCACGCCCGAGGTGATGAAGGTCTTTTCGCCGCTCACGACGTAGTGATCGCCGTCGCGCCGCGCCCTGGTGCGGAGGTTTGCAACGTCGGAGCCGCCGCCCGGCTCGGTGATCGCGAGCGCGGAAATCTTTTCGCCTGACAGCACCTGCGGCAGCACGCGCGCCTTCACCTCGGGACGCGCGGCGCGCGCGATCGGGGGCGAGCCGATGGTGTGGCTCATCAGGCTGGCGCTGATACCGCCGGCGCCGGCCCGCGCCAATTCCTGGCTGGCGATGATCTTCATGAACTGGTCGGCGGCGATGCCGCCATATTCCTCGGGGAATCCGAGCCCCAACAGGCCAATTTCGGCGGCCTTGCGATAGAGCGCGCGCGGGAATTCGCCGGCTTCGTCCCATTCATGGGCGAACGGGGCGATCTCCTTCTCGACGAAGCGGTGCATGACATCGCGGAAGGCGTCGTGCTCGGCGGTATAGAACGGGCTCTTCATCGCAGTCTCGCCCTGTTGGCGGATTCGTCGCGTCCACCATGGCCGGAACAATCGCCGTTCACTTGCGCAGAGTGGCTGACCGGAGGAACCGCTCTGGAGCAGAGTATGTCCTAGCAACTCAACGCAAGACGATTTTCGCTCCTCGCAGGCCAACTCCAAATCAAAAAAGACCTGGTGCACAAACTCCGGCTGGCCCTCGCGGCCACGCCGGGCATGGTGCCCGGCACGAGGATACAGGCGGCACAAGACCGCCGAGGGAGGGATTTTTGGCCGTTCGTTACTACGACTGGATCGCCCACCATGGCCGCCGCACGCCGAGCAAAGTCGCGCTCATCGACCTCGCGAGCGGGCGCCGCTTCAGCTATTCGCAGCTCGACACCCGCGTCTCGCGCCTCGCCTCGTTCCTGCGTCACACCCTGAAAGTCTCGCGCGGCGACCGCGTCGCGGTGCTGGCGCTGAACACGACCGATACGCTGGAGGTGCAGTTCGCCTGCGGCCGGCTGGGCGCCATCTTCGTACCGCTGAACACCCGCCTCACCGTCCCCGAGCTCCAGTTCATCACCGCCGACTGCGCGCCGAAGGTGATGATCCACGACACCGAACTGGCCGAGACCGCGCTCAGCGTCGCAAAGCTCTGCAATATTGCGACCAGCCTGATGCTTGGCCCGAACGGCACCTATGAGGCCGGCATCGCCGCTGCAAAGCCGCTCGAGGCAATCGAGGAGGTCACGCTCGATGATGTCTCGACCATCATGTACACGTCGGGCACGACGGGCCATCCGAAGGGCGCGACCATCACCCATGGCATGACCTTCTGGAATTGCGTCAATCTCGGCGGCCCCGCCTGCATCGGGCCGTCCTCGGTGCTGCTCACCGTGCTGCCGCTGTTCCACACCGGCGGGCTGAATTGCTACACCAATCCGGTGCTGCATGCCGGCGGCACCGTCATGATCATGCGCGCGTTCGATCCCGGCACGGCGCTCGGCCTGATCAACGATCCCGCGCAGGGCATCAACGTGTTCTTCGGTGTGCCCGCGATCTACCAGTTCATGGCGCAGCATCCGGCCTTCGCGACGACCGACCTCAGCCGGCTGATCGTCGGCGGCGTCGGCGGCGCACCGATGCCGGTGGCGCTCCTGAAAGTGTGGGAGGCGCGCGGCGTCGCGCTGCAGCAGGGTTACGGCATGACCGAGACCTCGCCGGCCGTGCTGGTGCTCGACCGCGAGGATGCGGCGCGCAAGGCAGGCTCGGCCGGCAAGCCGGTGCTGCACACCGAGGTGCGCATCGTGCGGCCCGATGGCAGCGATGCCGATGTCGGCGAGCTCGGAGAGCTCTGGGTTCGGGGGCCGAACATCACGCCCGGCTACTGGAACAGGCCGGAAGCGAACAAGACCTCCTTCACCGACGGCTGGCTGCACACCGGCGATGCGACGCGCGTCGACGAGGAGGGCTTCTACTACATCGTCGACCGCTGGAAGGACATGTACATCTCCGGCGGCGAGAACGTTTATCCGGCCGAGGTCGAGAACGTCCTGCACCAGCTTACCGCCATCGCGGAAGCCGCCGTGATCGGCATCCCCGACGCGCAATGGGGCGAGGTGGGCCTTGCCATCGTCGCGGTCAAGCAGGGCCAGCGGCTGACCGAGGCGGATGTGTTCGCGCATTGCGCGGCCAATCTGGCGCGCTTCAAATGTCCGCGCCAGATCCGCTTCGTCGATGCGTTGCCGCGCAACGCCACTGGCAAGATCCACAAGCCGACGCTGCGGAAAGAGTTCTCCGTCGCCTCGGAGGTCGACAGGAAAGTCGCCAACGCCTGATCGAAGCGCCCCTTGCGGGCGCTTTTGTTTTGAAGTGCCTGCCCCAGCCAACAAGAAACCCCAAGGAATTTCCATGAAGAACAAGAAACTCTCCCTGCTCGCCGCGGCTGCCGCCCTGACATTGCTCTCGGTCCAGGGCGCCCAGGCGCAGAAGAAATACGACACCGGCGTCACCGACACCGAGATCAAGATCGGCAATGTCGAGGCTTATTCGGGTCCTGCCTCCGCCTACGGCATCATCGGCAAGACCGAGGAAGCCTATTTCAAGATGATCAACGACCAGGGTGGCATCAATGGCCGCAAGATCAACTGGATCTCTTATGACGACGGCTACTCGCCGCCGAAGACCGTGGAGCAGGTCCGCAAGCTGATCGAGAGCGACGAGGTGTTCCTGGTGTTCAACGCGCTGGGCACGCCGACCCAGACCGCCGTGCAGAAATATCACAACACCAAGAAGGTGCCGCAGCTGTTCCTTGCCACCGGCGCCAGCAAGTGGAACGACCCGAAGAATTTTCCATGGACCATGGGCTTCCAGCCCAGCTACCGGGTCGAGGCCCAGATCTTCGCAAAATACATCCTGAAGGAGAAGCCGGACGCGAAGGTCGCGATCTTCTATGCCAACGACGATTTCGGCAAGGACTACCTCGCCGGCATCAAGGACGTGTTCGGCGATAAGGCCTCGAAGCTGATCGTGGCCGAAGAGAGCTACGAGACCTCGGAGCCGTCGATCGACGCCCATATCGTCAAGCTCAAGGGCACCGGCGCCGACGTCTTCGTCAACATCTCGACGCCGAAATTCGCGGCGCAGGCGATCAAGAAGATCGCGGAGCTGGAATGGAAGCCGATGCACCTGATGACCGACGTCTCGGTGTCGATCGGCGCGGTGATGAAGCCGGCCGGCCTCGAGGCATCCGAAGGCGTGCTGTCGGCCGGTTATCTCAAGGATGCGTCGGATCCGCAGTGGAAGGACGACGAGGGCATGAAGAAGTTCATGACCTTCATCGACAAGTACATGCCCGGCGCGAACATCTCGGATGCCAATCTGGTTTACGCCTATGCGGCGGCCCAGACGATGGTTCAGGTGCTGAAGCAGGCGGGCGACAATCTGACCCGCGAGAACGTCATGAAGCAGGCCGCCAGCCTGAAGGACTTCGTCCCCGACACGCTGATCCCGGGGATCAAGATCAACACCTCCGCCACGGACTTCGCGCCGATCGAGCAGCTCAAGATGTGGCGTTTCAAGAAGGGCCAGTGGGAGCTGTTCGGCGACATCATCAGCGCCGAGCCGAGCGGCTAGCTCGCGGCGAACGGCCTGTGCATGGCAGATGGCGGCCGCGGGCCGCCATCTCTTTATCCATTCCCCTCGAGGTGAACCTATGCCGGCAGGAACAGCGCGAACGGCTCTTCCACCGTGCGGCGCAGGTGCTTTCGGTACAGCTCATAGTTGGCGTCGCTGGGCGCAACCCGTCCCAAAGACGGCTTCGGAATATTCCTGATCGGCACATAGGCGATGGGCGCGGCGATCGGCGTCAGCTGCGAGCCGGGGCCGGCGCGGAGCGTCGAGATGATGCCGTACATCTCGCCCGCGACCGTCGGCCGTGACACCGTGATCACGCGATGCTGGCCGTGCTTGATGATGACGAGATAGATGAAGCCGGACTGATGGGGAACGGCGACTTCACCGGTGTGCTCATAGGCGGTGTCGGTCCGCTCGCCCTCGCGGAAGACCAGCGAGGAGACCTTCGGCTCCCAGACAATCTCGGTGCGGTAGGCGAAGATCGCGTCCTTGTCGCCGAAGGACGGCCGCAAGGTGATGTAGACGTCCTCGAGCCAGGTCACCGCCCGATGCGCATAGGAGCCGAGGTTGTCGGGCGCGACGTCGTTTGCGGCCGGAGGCGTCGCCACGGCGGCGCTCTTGCGCAGGGACACGCCGAGCGCCTGCTCCAGCCGGACTGTCGTTGCCAGTGTGAACGGCCGTCGGCCGCCCAGAACCTTCTCCAGCGTCGACAGACTAAGCTTGGCCTGCTCGGCCAGCGCCTGCCGCGAAATCCGGCGTCTGGCCAGCTCCTCGCGAATGGTTTCCGCGATCTCGCGGCTCTGCTCGTCCGAAAGCTGCTTGTCGGCCTGCGTCTGCATCGTGAACCCTGCCTTGGAATCCCATTCTAGCAGGGCGGACAAACCAGCACAAAACCGCACATGGCCGCCCCGGCGGCGGGCCCGTCCGGCTGGCGGCGGCGGAACATTGCCGATCATTCTGCTCGCGAAATCACACCCTCCCGGCGAATGCTGAAGGCCAGCAAACATGCTTCGGGAGCAGGCCAAATGAGCACCTACGACACAGCCGAGGGCGACGAACACCCCCTGTTGAGCCGGCTGATCAAGGTCGGATTGTTTCTTCTCGCACAGAGCATCGCGGTGATGCTGGTCGCCTTCGTGGCCCTGCTGGTAAGCTTCGGGACGGGCTGGTCGGCGACGACCGAACAGGCCAGCCTGCTCCAGCCCGGCGAGGCGCGATCGGGCAGCCTGCTGCTGAAGGAGGACGGCGCCACTACCGAGGCGATCCGTCTCGGCACCGACATCGACATCACGGTATCCGGCCCGACGCTGCGCGCACGCGTCACGCAGGTGTTTCGCAATCCGACCAAGGACTGGGTCGAGGCCACCTATGTCTATCCGCTCGCGACCAACGGCGCGGTCGATACGCTGAAGATGGTGGTCGGCGACCGCGTCATCGTCGGCGACATCAAGGAGCGGCAGCAGGCCCGCGTGATCTACGAGCAGGCGCGTAGCGCCGGCCAGAAGGCCGCGCTGACCGAGCAGGAGCGGCCCAACATCTTCACCAACTCGGTCGCCAATATCGGCCCCGGCGAGACCGTGCTGGTGCAGATCGAATACCAGGAGCCGGTGCACCAATCCGGCAATGAATATTCGCTGCGCCTGCCGCTGGTGGTCGCCCCGCGCTACAATCCGGCGCCGATCGTGCAGAGCGTCGACTTCCGCCAGGACGGTTCCGGCTGGGGCGCGACGACCTCGAATCCCGTGCCGGATCGCGACCGCATCTCGCCGCCTGTGCTCGATCCCGCGAAGAATGCGCCGGTCAATCCGACCAGCATCACGGTGCGCCTGAAGGCCGGCTTTGCGCTCGGCGAGGTCAAAAGCCACCACCATAACGTCAAGATCGAGAGCCCGGACAAGACGACGCGCATCATCACGCTCGCCGACGGCACGGTGCCCGCGGATCGCGATTTCGAGCTGACCTGGAAGCCGGCCGCCGAGAAGGCACCTTCAGTCGGCCTGTTCCGTGAGCATGTCGGCGATGCCGATTATCTGCTCGCCTTCGTCACCCCGCCGAGCGCCGAACAGGCGACGCAGAAGCCGCTGCCGCGCGAGGTGGTGTTCGTGATCGACAATTCCGGTTCGATGGGCGGCACCTCGATCGTCCAGGCCAAGGCAAGCCTGCTCTATGCCCTCGGCCGCCTGCAGCCGAATGACCGCTTCAACGTCATCCGTTTCGACGACACCATGGACGTGCTGTTTCCGACCTCCGTGCCGGCGGACGCCGCGCATCTCGGCGAAGCACTCGGTTTCGTGAATGGATTGCAGGCGCGCGGCGGCACCGAGATGGTGCCGGCGATGCGCGCGGCGCTCACCGACAAGGTCAGTGACAGCAACATGGTTCGCCAGGTCGTGTTCCTGACCGACGGCGCGATCGGCAACGAGCAGCAATTGTTCGAGACCATCACCGCGATGCGCGGCCGCTCGCGCGTGTTCATGGTCGGCATCGGCTCTGCGCCCAACACCTATCTGATGACCCGCGCCGCCGAGCTCGGCCGCGGCGCTTTCACCCATATCGGCTCGGTCGAGCAGGTCGAGGAGCGCATGCGCGGCCTGTTCGCCAAGCTGGAGAACCCGGCCGTGACCGGCCTCAGCGCAAAATTCTCCGACGCCAAGGCCGATGTCACGCCGGCAATCATTCCCGACGTCTATCGCGACGAGCCGCTGGTGCTGGCGGCGAGGCTCGACAAGCTCGCCGGTTCGCTCGAGATCAAGGGCCGCGTCGGCGACCGCCCGTGGTCGGTGACGCTGCCGCTGCAGAACGCGGCCGAAGGCAAGGGCCTGTCAAAGCTCTGGGCGAGGCGCAAGATCGGCGATGCCGAGGTGGCGCGCACCCTGCGCGAGATGACGCCTGATGAGACCGACAAGGCGATCCTGGCGCTGGCGCTCGACCATCAGCTCGTCACGCGGCTCACCAGCCTCGTCGCCGTCGACAAGACGCCGAGCCGGCCCGAGGGCGAACCGCTCAAGCTCGCCGACCTGCCGATCAATCTGCCGGCCGGCTGGGATTTCGAGAAGGTCTTTGGCGAACGGCCGCATCTGACGCCGACACAGTTGCGCGAGCGCCATGCCGATGCGCGCAACCAGCCGGCGACGCGGCGGCCGACACCTGCCGCGCCGGACGCCATCCGCCTGCCCAAGACTGCGACCTCGGCCGAGCTGAAGATGATCGCAGGGTTCATCCTGATCGTGCTCGCCCTGATCCTGTTCGTGTTCAACCGGCGTCGGCCCTTGCTCACCGACGCCGCTTGAGAGAGGAGCATCCCCGAACTCCTCTGTTAGCGCGCGCGGCTGCCCGTCCCGTACAAACGGCCGCGCGCGCCTTTTTTGGAAGAGCATGGAAACAATGCCCCGCCTCATCTCTCCTCTGGTTCTGGCACTCGTCGGCCTCATCCTGTTCGGCGACGGTGCCTACATCCACGCCAAGGCATGGCTGGCGCAGGTGTTGCTGGAGCGCGCATTCGACCGAAGCATTGCGACGGGACAGGCGGTCAAGCCGTGGACGTGGGCCGACACCTGGCCGGTCGCGCGGATCGAGGTGACGCGGATCGGCGCCAGCGCCATCGTGCTGGAAGGCGCGAGCGGACAGGCGCTCGCTTTCGGACCCGGCCATATCCAGCACACGGCCGATGCGGGCGAACGCGGGATTGCCGTCTATGCCGCGCATCGCGACACCCATTTCCGCTTCCTGCGCAATGTTGCCATGGGTGACGTCATCGATGTCACGCGCAGCGACGGCCAACATTTTCGCTATCGCGCAGATTCCTCCGCCGTGGTTCGCTTCGATGAATCAGGTATCGACGCCACGGCAGGGGGATTCGAGCTTGTCCTCGCGACCTGCTGGCCATTCGATGCCGTCACCTCCGGCCCCGATCGCTACATCCTGCATGCGACATTGATTGGAGCCGACAGATAGATCGCCGATCGGAATGACACGCACCGATGCGCACTTCATTCCACCACACGGCATACCAGCCACACGGTTGCCACTCCGAAGGACTCGCCATAGAACAGAGTGACGCGCCACCAAATAAGAACAACAGGTGAGGTCACGCCATGGAAGCCCGTGTGTCTGCAGCATCCGCGTTCCGTCCATGGTCTCCGCCACCCGATGCCAGCGACATCGTCAAACGTATCCACGCCATGCTGCACCCGCACAACATCGTGCTGGTGGGCGCGACCGACAAACCCGGCAATTATGCCGAGCGCATCTGGAACAACCTGGTCAAATACGGTTTCGAGGGCGGGCTCTATCCGGTCAACGCCAAGCGCGAGAGCATCTGGGGCGTCCCCTGCTACAAGGATTTTGCCAGCCTCCCGGAGAAGCCTGATCACGTGCTGGTGCTGGTGCCCGCGCGCTTCGCGGTGCAGGTGATCCGCGACGCCGCGGCAGCCGGCGCGCGTTCGGCCACCATCGTCACCTCGGGCTTCAGCGAGTTGCAGGATGACGAGAGCCAGAGGCTCGCCGCCGAATTGCAGGCGGCGGTGCGCGAGACCGGACTTGCGGTCACTGGCCCGAACTGCCTCGGCAATTTGAGCGCCGGCGAAAAACTCTTCACCAATATCGACGATCGCATCGTCACCATGGAACAGGGCGCGGTGGCGATCGCCGGCCAATCCGGTGCCATCGTCATGGCGATCCGCCAGGCGCTGGAGGATCGTGGCGTCGGGGTCGGCTACATGGTGACGACCGGCAACGAGGCTGGGCTCGAGACGCCGGATTTGATGCGCTATTTCGCCGAGGATCCGAGCATCAAGGTGATCGTCGTCTACCTCGAAGGCGTGCGCAACACCAAGGCGTTCCGCGATGCCTGCAAGGCGGCGCGTGCGGCCAGCAAGCCCGTGATCGCGCTCAAGCTCGGCGCGTCCGAGGGCGGCCGCGCCGCGGCGATGGCCCATACCGGTGCGCTCGCAGGCTCGATCGAGACGTTCGACGCGATCGCCACGCGCGAAGGGGTGATCCGCGTCGGCGGGCTCGACGAGCTGATCGAGACCACCGAATGCTTCGTCCATGCGGCCGTGCCCAAGGGCGACCGGCTTGCCGCCGTCACGCTGTCCGGCGGCAAGCGCGGCATGCTGATCGACGCTTTCTACAAGGAGGGCCTGAATTTTGCGTCGCTGAGTCCGCATGTCAGTACGGAGCTGGCGAAGATGCTCGGGCCCGGCTCGATCGTCGGCAACCCGCTCGACGCCGGCTTTGCCGCGGTGGTCGACCCGTCCGTCTACATGAAGTCGATCAAGCTAATGATCGACGACCCCGACATCGACATCGTCATCATCGATGCCGAGCTGCCGAAGGCACCGCACGAGCTGCGAGAGCGCAATCTGCGCATCGTGAACGAGATGGCGAGTAAGGCTTCAAAGCCCGTGATCTACATCAGCGCAATGTCGATCGGCTTCACCGAGTTCACCAAGACCTTGCGCAAATCGCTGCCGCATCTCGCTGTCATGCAGGGCATGGACCGCGCGGTGACCGCGATCAAGTCGCTGCTGGCCTATGCGAAGCTGCGGAAGGAGGTGCCCGACATCGCCTCGAGCTCGAAGTCCACCGCACGTGCCGTGCTGGAAAAGGCACTGAAGTCTGCAAACGGTGCCGCGCTCGACGAGGTCGCCTCGAAGAAGCTGCTGAAGGCCTATGGCATCCCGATCTCGAAGGAGGCGATCGCGCAGACGGCGGCGGAGGCGGTGAAGATCGCGAAGCAGATCGGTTTTCCGGTCGTGGCAAAAGTCGTCAGTGCCGAGATCCTGCACAAGTCCGACATCGGCGGCGTGGTGCTGAACCTCAACAGCGCGGCCGACGTGAAGAAGGCGTTCACCGACATCACCGCGCGGGTCGCGAAGCTCAGAGGCAAGCCGAAGCTCGACGGCATCCTGATCGCGCAGCAGGTCAAGGCCGATCTCGAGCTCGTCGTCGGCGCCTCGCTCGACGCGGAGATGGGTCCGGTCGTGCTGTTCGGCACCGGCGGCATCGACATCGAGCTGATGAAGGACGTCGCGCTCGCCGGCGCGCCGCTGGACGAGGCCGAGGCGCGGCTCCTGATCGGCCGCACCAAGGCCGGCATCAAGATGCGCGGTTATCGCGGCAAGCCGGCCCTGCACGAGACCTCCACGGTGAAGGCGCTGGTCGGCCTGTCCAATCTGATCGCGGATGCCGGCGACCGGATCGCCTCGATCGACATCAACCCGTTCCTGATCAATGCCAGGACCGGTGTCGCCGTCGATGCCCTGATCGTGCTGAACAACGCTGCGGCAAAGCGTGCGGCGGGACATTGATGTCGCGTAGGACCGTAGGGTGGATTAGCGCAGCGTAATCCACCAATTCACGTGGCGGGCGAACAGAAACGGTGGGTTACGCTTCGCTAACCCACGCTACGTAGGATCGTGGCCTTCTTCCAACTTCCCCGCTTTGGCCGTAGACTCAGCCTCATGGCACGCGCGAGCAATCTTGTGATCGGAACAGTGACGCTGGCGGCGATCGCCGTGGCGTTCGGCGGCCTGCTCGGCGTGCAGAAATGGCGCACCATCCAGAGCCGCAGCCAGTTGCGCGTGGTGTTCGAGGGCGGTTCCGCCAGCGGCCTGCGCC
The DNA here is from genome assembly GCF_028128625.1 of Bradyrhizobium sp. CCBAU 45389. Classification (NCBI taxonomy): domain Bacteria; kingdom Pseudomonadati; phylum Pseudomonadota; class Alphaproteobacteria; order Hyphomicrobiales; family Nitrobacteraceae; genus Bradyrhizobium; species Bradyrhizobium sp. CCBAU 45389. Next base: position 25,395 of record NZ_LBIY01000074.1, read on the forward strand.
GCGGCGGCCCGGTCAATTTCGATGGTGTGCCCGCCGGCCAGATCCTGTCGATCAAGCTGGACAGTCCGCGCAGGATCGTGGCGCTGGTGATGCTCGACAACGCCGCACCGATCCGCAAGGACACCGTCGCGGGCATCGAGTTCCAGGGGCTCACCGGCGTTGCCGCGATCTCGCTGATCGGAGGCGCGCCCTCCGCGCCGCCGGTGCCGCTGGATACGGACGGCATCCCCGTGCTGACCGCCGACCTCAGCGACGCCGAATCCATCGTCGACACACTGCACAGCGTCGATCGCACCATCGTGAGCAACGCCCCTGGGATCAAGGAGGGGCTCCGCACATTCGAGACCAACACCGCCGATCTCAGAAGCAAGGGCGGCGAGATCGATTCGGTGATGGCCAAGGTCGACAGCGCCTTTGCGGGATTCGACAAGGCGGTCACCAAGATCGAGGGCGTGGTGCCCGGCTTCGTCGACGGCAAGGCCGACGAGCTGTTCGAGAAGGTGCAGGGCCTGCACGAGCTCGCGGACATGATGAGGAAGAAGTCGGCGAGCTACATCGAGGACATTCGCCGCTCGCTGCTCGACGTCAGCGAGACCGCCAACAAGATGGCCGGCACGCCCCTGCCGCCGCGACCACCGCGCCAGCCCGACCAGAAGAAGCGGTAGCTTTCTGACCCTCCCCTGGAGGGGGAGGGTCGGCTCACATGAAGCGCAGCGGAATGTGAGACGGGGTGGGGTGACGGTCTCTCCACGTCCGACAGTGCCCGAGTGGAGAGATCACCCCACCCCGCTCGCGCTTCGCGCGATCGACCCTCCCCCTCCAGGGGAGGGTGGCAGTCCCGGCAGATCTAGCGATGCGTCCCTACCACGCGTAGCGCACGACACCTTTGCCGGCGTAGGATCGCGTGACGTTCGAGGACTCGCCTTCGAAGGTTGCCGAGGCGGACCAGCCGTTCATCCAGTTCATCTGCAGCGACGCCGTGGTCAGCGCGGAATCGCGCGCCTGCGCGGCGCCGTTCACGACGAAGGCCGCGCCCGGCAGCGTCTGGAACACCGCACCGACGCTACGGTCCGGATTGAAGTCATGCGCCCAGGCGAGCCGGCCGCGCAGGGTCATCAAGCCGCCGGCCGCCGCAAACGACTTGTCCGCACGCAGGCCGAGCTCGGTGCGGGTGCTGGTGACGTCCTTGGCGGCGTAATTGAGCGCAAAGGTGTTGTTGCCGACCACCGCGAACTCCGAATAGTTCGGCAGGCTGAACAGGGTGGCCTGGGCCGCAGCGTAGGGCGTCAGGCCAATCCACTGCGTGGCGTAGCGGTAACCACCCTCGACGCGACCTGAGACGGCATTGGCATTGAACTGCGCCCGCAATTGATCGGTACCGGCAATGGTGACGATGCGGTTCGTCGTGACGTCCTGCCAGCCATAGGCAAGCGCTGCGGTGATATAGGCTGGTCCCGCCGTGTGCCGCACGAAGGCGCCGGCCTGGAACAGGTCGGAGCGGCCCCAGCCGAGCCCGTTGACGTTGAAGCCGGTGCCGCCGCCGGCCAGCGCGAAACCGGCGATCGTCGACGGCGAGAAGCGGTAGTCGAGGCCGACGGCCGTGCCGTAGATGCTGCTGCTGGTATTGTTCGAGCCGAGGGCAGTGTTGCCGTCGGTGGTCTGCGAGCCGCCATAGCCAGCGGCCCACACGTCCCAGCGCTGCTCGAATGTCGCAGGCGGCGCCTTGCGGTAGATCGAGGCGAAGGCGTCGCGCCCGCTTCTGTCACGTGCACTCTTGCCGGTTGCAGCATAGGCATTCGCGCCCGGCTCGTCGGCGAACGGTGTCGCGCCAGGCGCACCGCTGCGTCCCGAACCGAACACGTCGGTCAACAGATTGATGAACTGGTTCATCGCGTTGAAGGTCGTCTGCTGCGATGCCGTGCCCGATTCGCCGGAAGCCTGTGTGAGGCCGGCCGGCGAGAGGTTGGCGAGCGCCACGGGAAGGCTGCCGGTGCTGTTAAAATAATTCGTCAGCGCGTTGGCGACGTTCTGCTGGTTGACGTTGAGGCCAGTGCCGTAGCTCAGCGAAAGATCGAGGAAGACGTTGTGCGGGTCGTAGCTCAGCACAGCCTTCAGGTTTGACGAGAGCCCGGCGACGACCGGATTGAAGGAATCGGGGAGCGTTGTCGCATTCAGGATCGTGTAGTGCTTCGCGATCGAGCCGGTCGGGACGACGACGACGGTGGCGCCGCCGAGCGTCGCCGTTCCCGTCACGACCGCAAGGCCGTTGCTGGCGCCCGAGACCTGCACCATGTAGCTCGACGCCGATGTGAAGGTGAGGTCGCCGGACACGGTGAGCGTGCCGGTCGGATTGCCCGGCGCCAGCGTGCCGCCATTGATGGTGGTCGTGCCGACCGTGCCGACGCCGCCGAACGTGCCGCCGCTCGCGACGGTCACGGTGCCGTTGATGGTGCCGGCGAGCAGAAGCGTGCCGCCGAGCACATTCCAGTCCTGATTGCCGGTGCCGGTCACGGTCCAGGTCGAGCTGTCGACCTTGTTGAAGGTCGAGAAGCCGTCGTACTGGAGCCCGACGCCGATCAGGTCGAGCTTGAATGTATCCTTGCCGGTGCCGCCGAGCTGGAACGTGTCGGTGCCGGATGCAAGCACCTGGCCGTTGATGACGCTGCCGGGGCCGAGGGTGAGCGTATTGTTGCCGCAGCCGCAGAAATCGATCGCAATAGCCCCCGACGCGCCGGCGTCGATGGTGCCGGAGTTGAAGACGCTGCCCCCGCCGCTCAACATGATGGCAGTGCCGTTGGCGCCGACTGTGATGGTGCCGGTGTTGACGATCTGGTTGGTCGTGCTGAAAGAGCTGACGTCGATACCGACGCCGAACGCGCCGACGGCAATCGTGCCGCTATTGGTGATGGTGTTGGAGTCACCGACCGCGAAGATGCCTTCGGTCGAATCGCCGCCCGTGATCCGCCCGCTGTTTGTGATCGTGGAGGACGAGCCGCTATAGAGGATGCCCCAGGCGGCCTGGCCGACAGTGATCGTACCGCTTTGGCTGATCGTGGCTCTGTCCCCCTGGATCGAAATGCCGGCCGTTCCGTTGTCCCCCACCGCGATCGTGCCGCCATTGGTGACCTTCGAGTCATCGCCCAACACGGCAATACCGACGCCCAAATCGCCGGCCGTGATCGAGCCGAAATTGCTGGCGGTCTGGAAATCGCCTTGCATGAAGATGCCGGCGGCGTTCTGCCCGACCGTGATCCTGCCGGTGGCGGTGTTGGTGACCGTGTTGTTGTTGCTGATCGCCAGAATGCCGCCGGTGAAGCCGCTGGAAGCGCCGACCGTGATCGCGCCGGCATTGGTCACGGTCACGCTGCCGAACGCAAAGATTCCGGTCGAATCGTCGACGCCGGTGATCGTGGCCGTCGCGGTGTTCGTAATGGTGTTGTTCTGGCCGGCGAAGACACCTACGCCCGACGCACCGATCGACAGCGCACCGCTGTTGGTGACCACGTTGTTGTCGCCGACCGAAATCGCAGCGCCACTGTCGCCGGTGGTGATCGTTCCGGCATTGGTGATGACATTGTGATCGATCGCCTGGATGCCGAGGCCGTTGTCGAGCACCGAGATGGTGCTGTTGTTGATCACGGTGTTGGAATTTCCAACGGCAATGCCGGTGAGGCCGGAGGCCGCCGACACGGTTCCGTTGTTGGTGACGGTGTTGGAATCGTTGACGCCGATCGAGAGCGTGCCGTTGTCGTTCACGGTCGCGCCGGACAGCACGTTGACATTGAGGCTGTCGATCCCGGCACCGGCCTGAAAGCCGTCGGCATCCGTGCCGCTACAGGTGACGGTCTGGCCGCTGGTGGCGGGATCGGGCGCGCAGAGCGCGTTGGCGGGCGTCGTGCAAAGGCTGAGGCCGACGAAGACCGCCGGTACGCCCACAAGCGACGCAGCAACGGCACGGCGCAGTCGACCCTGCCGCCTCCCTGGCCCCTCGCCTTGCACGCCACACCCCCATTCCCAGCAATTCCGCCGGGAACTTAGGCCATGACGAGGCTCCGTAGAACTACGGCGGTGCCGGAATGCGTCCGTTTGGACCACAACCGAAGCAGAATCCGAGCGTCATGTTGCAACCGCGCAACGGTTTTGCGCGGCCAATCGTCTCATTCCGCGCATGACCGGGATCGCGCCTGTCGCCCCTACGACATCCGAGACGGTTCAGTAATTGCTGGCCGCCGCCTCATTGGGGATGCCCTCGATCGGGCACTCGTCGGTGCCCGGCGTCGAGCGGGTCATCGCCTCGACCATGTCGCGCGTGCCTTCGGGATCCCTGATCCAGTTCTTGTAGAAGTCATACGGGCAAGCCGCGACGCCGCGCGGGCTGTCGCCGGAATTGATCATGCCGGTGTAGCCGCGATGGACCAGCTTGTAGAGATGGTTCTGCGACTGGCCGTTGCGGCGCGCATCGCGGATCAGATGTTTCGACAGCTGCGCGTACTGGATGCCGTAATCCTCTTCGCCGCACTCGCCGAGGGTGCGGCCGTCGAAGCCGATGATCGCCGAATGCCCGAAATAGGAATAGACGCCGTCGAAGCCGGCGGCGTTGGCGACCGCGACATAGACGTTGTTGGCCCAGGCCATCGCCTTGGAAATCATGACCTGCTGCTCCTTGGCCGGATACATGTAGCCCTGGCAGCGTACGATCAGCTCGGCGCCTTTCATGGCGCAGTCGCGCCAGATCTCCGGATAATTGCCGTCGTCGCAAATGATCAGGCTGACCTTGAGGCCCTTCGGGCCGTCGGAGACATAGGTGCAATTGCCGGGATACCAGCCTTCAATCGGCACCCACGGCATGATCTTGCGGTACTTCTGCACGATCTCGCCCTTGTCGTTCATCAGGATCAGGGTGTTGTAGGGCGCCTTGTGCGGATGCTCCTCGTGGCGTTCGCCGGTCAGCGAAAACACGCCCCACACTTTCGCCTTGCGGCAGGCCTCGGCGAAGATCGCGGTTTCCTCGCCCGGCACCACCGAGGCTGTCTCGTACATCTCCTTGGAATCGTACATGATCCCTTGCGTGGAATATTCCGGGAAGATCACGAGGTCCATGCCGGGCAGGCCGACCTTCATGCCGACGATCATGTCGGCGATCTTGCGGGCGTTGTCGAGCACCTCGGCCTTGGTGTGCAGGCGGGGCATCTTGTAGTTGACCACCGCGACGCCGACCGTGTCGTTGCTGCTGGAGATATCGCCGTGAAGCATTTTGAGCGCTCCTGTTCTTTATTCGTTTGAAGTCATCGCGTGGGTTAGTGGCTGATCATCCAGGGCCGCGCCGTCGGAAAGCCCTTGGCGCCGCTCTTGCTCTGCGTCATCAGCCGTGCCGGCTTCTTCTTGTCGGCCCCGTTCTTGTCCTTCACGGTCTTGCCCGAGGAGCAGCAGCCGCAGCCGGGGCCATGCGAAGCCTTGTACTGCGCCAGCGTCTGCGGCGCGTGTGTGCTGCGCTCGTTGACGGCGTGCGCCTTGCGCTTCTCAGCCGGCATGCAGAAGAAATTCGGCGCGGTCAGGATCACCCGCGGCGCCATCGTCTCGCAATGCGGACAGTTTTGCGGATCGTCGCATTCCGCCATCGGGCGGAGGTCCTTGAAGGGACCGCAGTCGTCACAGAGATATTCATAGACCGGCATCGCATCATCCCCACGCATTTTGCCTGTTCAACACACCTGGCGGCGGATGCGGGGCGGCCAGGAACGCCGACCGTCCCGCATCCCGTCGCGCAGGGATCATTTGTCCGGCGAGATCGGCATCTGGATATCGCCGGTGATGTGCTTGATGGGTCCTGCCGCCGACGGCATCACGTCGAAGTCGAAGATCTCGGTCGGCAGCCATAGCGTGGCGCAGGCGTTGGGCACGTCGACCACGCCGGAGATGTGGCCCTGGCACGGCGCGGTGCCGAGGATCGAATAGGCCTGGGCGCCGGAGTAGCCGAACTTCTTCAGGTACTCGATGGCGTTGAGGCAAGCCTGGCGATAGGCGATGTGGACGTCGAGGTAATGCTGCTTGCCGGCTTCATCCACCGAGATGCCTTCGAAGATCAGATAGTCCTTGTAGTTCGGCGTGATCGGCGACGGCTTGAAGATCGGGTTCTTGATGCCGTATTTCGACATGCCGTCCTTGATCACCTCGACCTTGAGATGGAGCCAGCCGGCCATCTCGATCGCGCCGCAGAAGGTGATCTCGCCATCGCCCTGGCTGAAGTGCAGGTCGCCCATCGAGAGACCGGCACCGGGCACATAGACCGGGAAGTAGATCTTCGAGCCGCGCGAGAGATCCTTGATGTCGCAATTGCCGCCGTGCTCGCGCGGCGGCACGGTGCGCGCGCCTTCCGCGCCGATCTTGGCCTTGGCATCACCCTTGGCGCGACCGCCATGGGCGGTCGGTGCGAATGGCGGGTTGGCAAGGCCGGGCACGCGGGTCGGGTTGGTCGAGATCAGCTCGGCCTCGCGCTTGTTCCAGGTCTCCAACATCTTCGGATCGGGCAGACAGCCGATCAGGCCGGGATGAATGAGGCCGGCAAAGTTGACGCCGGGCACGTGGCGCGACGAGGTATAGAGACCCTTGATGTCCCAGATCGACTTCTGCGCCAACGGGAAATGATCGGTGAGGAAGCCGCCGCCATTCTGCTTGGAGAAGAAGCCGTTGAAGCCCCACAGGCTCTCCTTGAGCGGGCCGACGTCGAGCAGGTCGACGACCAGGAGATCGCCGGGCTCGGCGCCCTTGACGCCGATCGGGCCGGACAGGAAGTGCACGATCGACAGGTCGATGTCGCGCACATCGTCGGCGGAATCGTTGTTCTTGATGAATCCGCCGGTCCAGTCGTAGGTCTCGATGATGAAATCGTCGCCGGGATTGACCCAGGCCACGATCGGGATGTCGGGGTGCCAGCGGTTGTGCACCATGTCATTTTCGTAAGCCGACTTGGTGAGATCGACCTTGATCAGTGTCTCTGGCATCGAGATGCTCCCCTTTTACTACGGTTGGTTAGACGGACAGATATTTCGAGACCTGCGCGGCATCGACGGCATCGCGCGGATCGTCGCGCACGATCTCGCCGTTCTCGATCACCAGCACCCGGTCGGCGATATCGAGCGCGAAGCTCAAGACCTGCTCGGACACGACGATCGAGAGCCCCTTCTCGTCGCGGATGCGCTTCAAGGTGCGCGCCATCTCCTTGATGATCGACGGCTGGATGCCTTCGGTCGGCTCGTCCAGCAGCAGCACCTTCGGCTTGGTCGCCAGTGCGCGGGCGATCGCGAGCTGCTGCTGCTGACCGCCTGAGAGATTGCCGCCGCGGCGGCCCTTCATCTCCAGCAGCACCGGAAACAATTCGTAGATATCTTCAGGCACCTCGGATCCGCCGGAGACGACGAGACCGGTCTCGATGTTCTCCTTCACCGTCATGGTCGAGAAGATCATGCGCCCCTGCGGCACATAGGCGAGGCCCTTGGCGACACGCTCATAGCTCGGCAAGGAGCCGAGCTCGGTGCCGCCCATGGTCACCGAGCCGCTCTTGGTCGGCAGGATGCCCATCAGCGATTTCATCAGCGTGGTCTTGCCCATGCCGTTGCGGCCCATGATCGCGACGATCTCGTTCGCCGCGACCTTGACGTTGAGCCCGTGCAGCACCTCGCTCTGGCCGTAGGCGACGTGGAGGTCTGAAATTGCCAGCATCACACGCTCCTCAATGACCCAGATAAACTTCAACGACCTTCGGATCGTTCTTCACCTTCTCCATGGTGCCCTCCGAGAGGATCTGGCCCTGGTGAAGCACGGTGACCTTGTGCGCGATGTCCTCGACGAATTTCATGTCGTGCTCGATCACCAGCACCGAGCGGTTCTTGATGATGCGGTTGAGCAGCTCGGCAGTCTTGGCGCGCTCGGACACGCTCATGCCGGCGACGGGCTCGTCCAGCATCAGGAGGTCCGGGTCCTGGATCAGCAGCATGCCGATCTCGAGCCATTGCTTCTGGCCGTGGCTGAGTAGATCGGCGTTCATGTTGAGCCGATCCTTCAGGAAGATCATTTCGGCGACCTCGTGCACGCGGTCGCGCACGGCGGCATCGCGGGTGAAGGTCAGCGCGCCGAACACGGAGCGGCCGCGCGGATACGAGATCTCGAGATTCTCGAACACGGTGAGATCGTCGTAGATGGACGGGTTCTGGAACTTGCGCCCCACCCCGGTCTTGACGATCTCGTTCTCCTTCATCCGCGTCAGCTCCTTGCCGCGGAACTGGATCGAGCCTGATGTGGCTTTGGTCTTGCCGCAGATCAGGTCGAGCACGGTGGTCTTGCCGGCGCCGTTGGGGCCGATGATGACGCGGATCTCGTTCTCGTCGACATAGAAGGAGAGATCGTTGACCGCCTTGAACCCGTCGAACGACACGGTGAGCGCTTCGACGGCGAGCAGGAATTCCTTGGGCTGATGACCGACGAGCATGACCTATCTCCTCACTACCAGCGTGGCATCGGCATCGTGATGACCGACGAGCATGACCTATCTCCTCACTACCAGCGTGGCATCGGCATCGTGATGACCTACGAGCATGATGATCTCCTCACTCCGCCGGGGCGCCGTCGGCGACCGAGCTGTCGGTCCAGCCGTCGGGTTTCGATTTGCGCGAGGTGATCAGGCGATCGATGCGCGGCTGCACATAGTCGCCCCAGATCCCGGCAAGGCCGTTCGGGAAGGCCAGCACCACGGCGATGAACAGGCCGCCGAGGCCGAACAGCCACAATTCGGGGAAGGTTTCCGACAGACTGGTCTTGGCGAAATTGACCAGCAGCGTGCCGTAGATCGCGCCTAGGATCGACAGCCGGCCGCCGACCGCGGTGTAGATCACCATCTCGATCGACGGCACGATGCCGACGAAGGACGGCGACATGAAGCCGACATTGAGCGCGAACATGGCGCCGCCGATCGCGGCGAAGACGGCGGCGATGCAGAAAGCGAAGATCTTGAAGTTCGCGACGCTGTAGCCGGAGAAGCGGACGCGGTCCTCCTTCTCCCGCATCGCCACCAGGATGCGCCCGAGCTTGGAGTGCCGGACGAACTGCGCGATCATGATGCAGACGAACAGGCATCCGACCTCGAAGAAGTACAGCACGATTTTGGCGTGGTCGGGCCGGATGTCCCATCCCTTCAGCGTGCGCAGGTCGGTCATGCCGTTGATGCCGCCGGTGTAGCCCTGCTGTCCCACGATCAGGATCGTCATGATGGCTGCGACCGCCTGGGTGATGATGGCGAAGTAGGTGCCGCCGACGCGGCGCTTGAACATCGCTGTGCCGATGATCCAGGCGAAGATGCCGGGGACGAGGATGATGGCGGCGATGGTGAAGGTGAGGCTGTTGAACGGCTTCCAGAAGAACGGCAGCGCCGTGATCTGATTCCAGTCCATGAAGTCGGGGATGCCGGGGGTGGACTGGATCTTGGTGTTCTCCACGCTCGATGCCTCGAGCTTGAGAAACATCGCCATGCAGTAGCCGCCGAGCCCGAAGAAGACGCCCTGGCCCAGGCTCAGGATGCCGCCATAGCCCCAGCAGATCACGAGGCCGAGCGCGACGAAGGCGTAGGTCAGGTACTTTGCGACCAGGTTGAGCCTGAAGACATCGAGCGAGAGCGGCAGGACCACCACCAGGAAGACCGCGAGCACCAGAATTCCGATGAGCTCCGATCGATTGAAGAACCGACTGTCGGTCATTGCATCAGCCCCATTTCTCACTTGCGGACCTTGAGGGCGAACAGCCCCTGCGGCCGCAGCATCAGGATTCCGACAACGGCGAGCAGCGTCAGCACCTTGGCCATCGAGCCCGACATGAAGAACTCGAGGGTGGATTGCGTCTGCGAGATCGAGAAGGCCGAGGCGATGGTGCCGAGCAGGCTCGCGGCGCCGCCGAACACGACCACCAGGAACGTGTCGACGATGTAGAGCTGTCCAGAGGTCGGCCCCGTCGAGCCGATCATGGTGAAGGCGCTGCCCGCGATGCCGGCGATGCCGCAGCCGAGACCGTAGGTGTAGCGATCGACTTTTTCGGTGTTGATGCCGACGGCACCGGCCATGATGCGGTTCTGCACCACGGCGCGCACCTGGCGGCCCCAGCGCGACTTGTACATCACATAGGCGACGCCGACGGTGATCAGGACGGTGAGGCACATCACGAAGACGCCGTTGATCGGCACTTCGATGCTGTCGGTGACGTGCAGCGAGCCGAGCATCCACTGCGGCAGCTCGACGCCCACCTCACGCGCGCCGAACACGGAGCGATAGGCCTGTTGCAGCATCAGGCTGAGGCCCCAGGTCGCGAGCAGCGTGTCGAGCGGGCGCTTGTAGAGATGCCGTATGAGCACCCATTCGACCAGCATTCCCAGCGCACCGGATGCGAGGAAGGCCAGGATCATCGCGAGGAAGAAGTAGCCGCCGAACAGGCTCGGCATGTAGGTCTGAAACAGGTTGGAGGTCATCCAGGTGACGTAGGCCCCGAGGATCATGAACTCGCCATGGGCCATGTTGATGACGCCCATCTGGCCGAAGATGATCGCAAGACCGAGCGCCATCAGGACGTAGACCGAGAACAGGATCAGTCCTGCAAAGCCCTGCATGACGAAGATGGAGCCAAGGTCACCAAGCGAGTAGTCGCCGAACATCGATGTCCTCCGTCGGGGAAAGGGTCCCGCGTCGCGATGCAGAGTCGCGACGCGGGGGTCTTGGGCATGGACTTGCGATCCACGCCAGGGAGAGGCTTGAACTTGAGGAAAGCGCGAGTGATGTCGCTACTTACTGGTAGCCCTTCGGGAACGGATCCGGCTCGACGAGGTCGGCGGTCTCGTAGATCAGCTCGAACTGGCCATCGAGCTTGGCGCGGCCCACCCGGGTCTTCGACCAGAGGTGATGGTTCTCGTGGATGCGCACATAGCCTTCCGGCGCGCCCTTGAACTCGACGCCCGGCGAAGCCGCCGCGATCTTGTCGACGTCGAAGGAGCCGGCCTTCTCCACCGTCAACTTCCACAGCCACGGGCCGAGATAGGCAGCCTGGGTGACGTCTCCGATCACGGTCTTCTCGCCCCACATCTTCTTGAACGCGGGCACGAAGGTCTTGTTGTTGGCATTGTCGAGCGACTGGAAGTACTTCATGCAGGCATAGGCGCCCGCGATGTTCTCACCGCCGATGCCGTCGATCTCGTCCTCGGTGACCGAGATGGTCAGCAGCGGCTGCTTGGCGAGGTCGATGCCGGCGGCCTTGAGCTGCTTGTAGAAGGCGACGTTGGAGCCGCCGACGACGTCGGTGAAGATCACGTCGGGCTTGGTCAGCTTGATCTTGTTGATGACCGAGTTGAACTGGGTCGAGCCGAGCGCATAGTACTCCTCGCCGACGACCTTGCCCTTCAGCACGTTCTCGACATGCTTGCGCGCGATCTTGTTCGAGGTGCGCGGCCAGATATAGTCGGAGCCGATGAAGAAGAAGGTCTTGGCGCCCTTCTCCTTGGCGATCCAGTTCAGGCCGGCGAGAATCTGCTGGGTCGCCTCCTGGCCGGTGTAGATGACGTTCTTGGACTGCTCGAGGCCTTCATAGAAGGTCGGGTAGTAGAGCATGCCGTTGTACTGCTCCATCACCGGCAGCACGGCCTTGCGGGAGGCCGAGGTCCAGCAGCCCATGATCGCCGCGACCTTGTCGTTGACCAGCAGCTTCTTGGCCTTCTCGGCGAAGGTCGGCCAGTCGCTGGCGCCGTCTTCCTGGATGAACTTGATCTTGCGGCCGAGCACGCCGCCCATGGCGTTGATCTGCTCGATGGCGAGCTTCTCGGCCTCGATCGAGCCGGTCTCGGAGATGGCCATGGTGCCGGTGGCCGAGTGCAGGATGCCGACGGTGACCTCGGTGTCGGTGACGGCAAGACCCGTGGTGTTGACCGCCGAGGTCGCCGGGGTCTGCGCGAAAGACGCCCGCGGCAGCATCGTGAGGGCGGGCACAGCCGCCATTCCCATCAATAGTTTGCGCCGGAGCGGCGACAAAAGGCCCTTGTTTGCTTCGTCTGACATGAGCACCCCACTTTTTGTTCGAGGACACGCGATTGGTGCCGTGAGGATGGCTCGAATTTGTGCAGCGCAAGCATACGCAAGATCGCGTATACTGCACCGCAAAATACCGACGTAGGCTTTTGGTACGGGATTTGCGAGGGCTCCGGGTCCGTATCGGGAGTGGGGTAAAGAGTGGCAGGGCGGCAGCGAATAGACCGCGTCAGGCGCCAGTACAACCAATGGGTCGCCAACCAGACGCTGGAAGACTACGCGCTGCGCTTCACCGCCAAGAGCGCGCGGCGATGGTCCGCCGCCCGCGTCGCCAACACCGCGATCGGCGCGATCTCCTTCCTGGTGCTCGAGGCGATCGGCGGCACCATCACCCTCAATTACGGCGTCACCAACGCCGCGGCCGCGATCCTCGTCGTCTCCACCATCATCTTCTGCTGCGGCGTGCCGATCGCCTATCATGCCGCCAAATGCGGCATCGACATCGACCTCCTCACCCGCGGCGCCGGCTTCGGCTATATCGGCTCGACCGTGACGTCGCTGATCTACGCCTCCTTCACCTTCATCTTCTTCGCGGTCGAGGCGGTGATCCTGGCGACCGCGCTGGAGATGTGCTTGGGCATCCCGCGCCCGATCGGCTATCTCATCAGCGCGGTGGCGATCATACCGCTCGTGACCTACGGCATCACGCTGATCAGCCGCTTCCAGCTCTGGACCCAGCCGGTCTGGGTCGTCCTGCACATCCTGCCCTTTGTCGCGATCGCCTGGGCCAACCCGCACTCCTTCACGGAGTGGCGGAAATTCTCCGGCGAGCACGGCGACCTCAACGGGCATTTCGATCTGCTGCTGTTCGGCGTCGCCTCGTCCGTGGTGTTCTCGCTGGTGGCGCAGATCGGCGAGCAGGTCGACTTCCTCAGGTTTCTGCCGCGGGATCGTCGTGCCTCCAAGGCATCTTGGTGGATCGCGCTGATGAGCGCGGGGCCGGGCTGGATCGTGCTCGGCGCGCTGAAGCTCCTGGCCGGCTCGTTCCTCGCGTTCTTTGCGCTGAGCCACGGCGTGCCGCCCGAAGAGGCCGCCGAGCCCGCGCATATGTATCTCGTCGCGTTTCGGTATGTGCTGTCCGAACCGGACCTCGCATTGGCGCTGACCGGCATCTTCGTGGTGCTGTCGCAGATCAAGATCAACGTCACCAACGCCTATGCCGGCTCGATCGCGTGGTCGAATTTCTTCTCGCGCCTGACCCATAGCCACCCCGGCCGCGTGGTCTGGCTGGTGTTCAACGTGATGGTGGCGCTGCTGCTGATGGAGATCGGCGTCTACAAGGCGCTGGAGCAGACGCTGGCGCTCTACTCCAACGTCGCCATCGCCTGGGTGGGCGCGCTGGTGTCCGACCTCGTCATCAACAAGCCGCTCGGCCTACGTCCGCCGCAGATGGAGTTCAAGCGGGCGCATCTCTACGACATCAATCCGGTCGGTGTCGGCGCCATGACGCTCGCGATCATCGTCTCCATCGCGGCGTTCTACGGCCTGTTCGGCCCGACCATGAAGGCGCTGGCCGCCTTCGTCGCGCTGACGGTCGCCTTCGTCACCGCGCCTGTGATCGCCTGGCTGACGGACGGAAAATTCTACATCGCGCGCAAGCCGAAGCGGAGCTGGGCCAATATCGAGGCGATTCAGTGCTGTATCTGCGAGCACAGTTTCGAGCCGGAGGACACCACCTCCTGCCCCGCTTATGCCGGCCCGATCTGCTCGCTGTGCTGCTCGCTCGACGCCCGCTGCCACGATCTCTGCAAGCCGCATGCGCGGGCGCAGGTGCAGTTTGCCGAGGCGCTCGGCAAGATCCTGCCGCAGCCGATCTATCAGCGGATCAACTCTCAATTCGGCCATTACATCGGCGTCTTCGTGGTCTCCGCCGGCCTCGTGGCACTTGTGCTCGGGCTGATCTATCTGCAGACCTCGGCGAGCGTGCACGGCGAGAACATGCTGGTCTCCAACGTGCTGTGGAAAGTGTTCTTCTCGCTCAGCATCATCATCGGCGTGGTCGCCTGGCTGTTCGTGCTGGCGCAGCAGAGCCGCCGCGCGGCGGAAGCGGAGACGCGGCGGCAGACCGCGCTGCTGATCCAGGAGATCGACGCGCACAAGCGCACCGACGCCGAGCTCCAGCGCGCCAAGGAGGTCGCCGAATCCGCCAATCTCGCCAAGAGCCGCTACGTCGTCGGCCTCAGCCACGAGCTGCGCTCGCCGCTGAACGCGATCAGCGGCTATGCGCAGCTGCTGGAGCAGGATGCGACGCTGAATACCAAGCCGCGCGACCAGGTTCGCGTCGTCCGCCGCAGCGCCGATCACCTCTCCGGCCTGATCGACGGCATTCTTGATATCTCCAAGATCGAGGCGGGGCGGCTGTATCTGTCGCGCGACGAGGTGCGGCTCAGCGAATTTCTGGACCAGCTCGTCGGCATGTTCCGTCTCCAGGCCGCCGCCAAAGGCATCGACTTCGTGTTCAGGCGTCCCGCGCATCTGCCGGCCGTCGTCTATGCCGACGAGAAGCGGCTGCGCCAGGTGCTGATCAACCTGATCTCCAACGCCATCAAATTCACCCAGACCGGAAGCGTGCAGTTCGTCGTGCACTATCGCAGCCCCGTTGCCGAGTTCGAGGTGATTGACACCGGCCCCGGCATCCAGGGCGACGATCTCGAGCGCATTTTTGCGCCGTTCGAGCGCGGCGCGCTTGGTGTGGCACAGCCGCAAACCGGCACGGGCCTGGGGCTCACCATCAGCCGGCTGCTCGCCGGTGTCATGGGCGGCGACATCAAGGTGATGAGCACGGTCGGCACCGGCTCGACGTTCAAGGTCAAGATCTTGCTGTCGGAGGTGACCAATCCCCAGCGCATCGCGCCGGTGGAGGCGCCGGTCTCCGGCTATCACGGTGCGCGCAAGACCATCCTGATCACCGACGACGACCCCGTGCATCGCGACCTCCTGCGCGAGGTGCTGACGCCGCTCGGCTTCATCCTGCTCAGCGCGCCCGACGGCGCGGGATGCCTGGCACTCGCGCAACATTGCCGTCCCGATCTGTTCCTGCTCGACATCTCCATGCCGGCCATGGACGGCTGGGCCGTTGCAGAAGCCTTGCGCGCCAGCGGCCATCATCAGGCGCGCATCCTGATGGTCTCGGCGAGTGCGCTGGAAGCGCACGGCACGCCGCTGGCGCAGCCGTTCCATGACGGCTACCTGATGAAGCCGATCGACATTCCGCGGCTGCTGGAGACGATCCGCCAGCTCCTCAAGATCGAATGGCAGTACGGCTCGGACGAGATCGCGGTGCCGTTCTGGCGGCCCGAGAGCGGCTCACGGCCGCCGGCGCGGCATATCGAGGCGTTGATCGGGCTCGGCCAGATCGGATACGTCAAGGGCATCCAGCTGAAGCTGGATGAGATCGGCAGCGAGCATCCGGAGCATGCCGACTTCGTCGCGCAGATGCGGTCGCTGGTCGATCGCTTCGATCTCGACCAGTACATGGCCACATTGAAGACGTTGCATGCTTATGAGCATTGAACCAAAGAAGCGCGACGTCGCGCTCGTTGTCGATGACTCGCCCGAGACGCTGCGGCTGCTCACCGATGCGCTGGACGGCGCCGGCATGACGGTCATGGTGGCGCTCGACGGCGCGAGCGCGATGCGCATCGTCGACCAGATCACGCCCGACATCGTGCTGCTCGATGCCGTGATGCCGGGCATCGACGGGTTCGAGACCTGCCGCCGCCTCAAGCGCGATGCGGGCCTCGCCAATGTTCCCGTGATCTTCATGACGGGCCTTGCCGAAACCGAGCACATCGTGCGCGGGCTGGACGCCGGCGGCGTCGACTATGTGACCAAGCCGATCGTGATCGAGGAGATGCTGGCGCGCATCCGGGTTCATCTCGGCAATGCAAGGCTGACCCAGAGCGCGCGCGCCGCGCTCGACGTCTCCGGCCGCTTCCTGTTCGCAGTCAACCGGCAGGGCCATTTGCTCTGGGCAACGCCGCAGGCACAGAAGCTCCTGGCCGATCACCACGGCGCGCAGGCCGACGACTTCGTCCTGCCGCCGTCTCTGCTGCAATGGCTGGAGCAGGTCAAAAGCAAGGGCAGCGCGAAATCGCAAGCCGCCTCCCTGCCCGACAATCCGCAGCTCCGCTTCTACTACATGGGCGAGACCGCGCCGAACGAATTCCTGCTGCGGCTCTCCAAGGAAGCCGGCACGGCGCTGCCGCCGGAATTCACCAGCGAGCTCGGCCTCACCACGCGCGAAGGCGAGGTGCTGGCCTGGCTCAGCAAGGGCAAGACCAACCGCGACATCGCGCAGATTTTGGGCCTCAGCCCGCGCACGGTCGACAAGCATCTGGAGCAGATCTACGCCAAGCTCGGCGTCGAGAACCGGACGGCAGCGGCGGCGATTGCGACGAATGCGACGCAAAGAAATTCGTGACGCCGCCACAGCCGTCGTCCTGGACACGCGCAGCGAAGCGGAGCGCAGATCCAGGACCCATTACCACAGGGCATGGTTTGGCGAAGACTCGAGGTTACCAGCTCACGTCACAACCACTGCTTGGGGTAATGGGTCCTGGCTTTCGCCAGGACGACACCATTGATTGGACGGTTGGCGTCTCGACTCATTCGGTGTCGTCCCGGCGAAGGCCGGGACCCATACCGCGTGATCTCTCTATTCCGGAAAGTCGCAGTTCCGAACGACGTATCTTCGCCAAACGGCTGCCTGTGGCTATGGGTCCCGGCCTGCGCCGGGACGACATTTGAGGGCGCGGCGTCCCCTCACCCGTACACGAACGCCGTGTCATCCAGATCCGTTTTCGGAATCTCGTTCATCTCGGTCCAGTAGTCCTGGCTGTGCTGCCATTCCGGCTTGTCGCCGCGCTTGGGCAGCAGATTCATGTTGCGCATGATGTAGCCGGGGTTGAAGTTTTCCAGGTCGATCCAGGGCAGGATCGGCATGTTGTGGTCTTCGGGGCGCAAGCTCACCTCGACCTTCTTCTTGCCCTTGGCCTTCATGTGGCCGAGCAGGCGGCAGACGAAATCGGCGACGAGGTCGACGCGAAGCGTCCAGCTGGCGCGGAAATAGCCGAACACCCAGACCAGGTTCGGCACGCCCGTGAACATCATGCCGCGATAGGTGACGGTGTCGCCGAAGGCGAGCGGCTTGCCGTCGATTTCGAAGGCGATGTCGCCGAGCGCCGAGAGATTGAAGCCGGTCGCGGTGACGATGACATCCGCTTCCAGCAGCTTGCCCGATTTGAGCTGGATGCCGTTCTCGACGAAGCATTCGATCTCGTCGGTGACGACGGAGGCCTTGCCGCTGGCAATGCCCTTGAACAGATCGGCATCCGGCACGAAGGCGATGCGCTGCCGCCATGGACGATAGCTCGGGGTGAAATGCGTCTCGACGTCGTAGTCGGGACCGAGCACCGCACTGATCTGGCCGATCAGTTCTTTCTTCACCTGCTCGGGCTTGGCCAGACAGAGTTTTGTGAACGCGTCCTGCTCGAACAGAATCTTGCGCCGCACGATCTCGTGGATCCATTCCTCGTCGACCTGAAGCCGGCGTAGCTCCTCGGCAATCTCGATAGCGTTGCGGCCGAGACGGAAATAGGTCGGCGAACGCTGCAACATGGTGACATGCGCGCAGCTGTCCGCAATGTTCGGCACCAGCGTCGCCGCGGTCGCGCCCGAGCCGATCACAACGACCTTCTTGCCGGCGAGGTCGATATCGTCCGGCCAGGTCTGCGGATGGACGATGCGGCCCTTGAAGCGGTCCATGCCTTTCCATTCCGGCGTGTAGCCTTCCGAATGGCGGTAATAGCCCTGGCACATCCAGAGGAAGTTTGCGGTGAAGGTCCTTGCCTCGCCCGTATCGGTGGTCGTCGCCTCGATGGTCCAGAGATTCTGCTCGCTCGACCAGCTCGCGGAATTGATCTGGTGCTTGTAGCGGATGTGGCGAGCGATATCGTTGTCGTCGATCACCTCTTTCATGTAGGAGAGAATCTCCTCGGCGGTCGCGATCGGCGGCCCGACCCAGGGTTTGAAGCTGTAGCCGAAGGTATGGAGGTCGCTGTCCGAGCGGATGCCGGGATAGCGATGCGTGCTCCAGGTGCCGCCGAACGTCGCCTGCGTTTCGAGGATGACGTAGCTCGTACCCGGCAGCTGCTTTTCGATATGATAGGCGCTGCCGATGCCGGAGATGCCGGCGCCGACGATCAGCACGTCGAAATGCTCTGAGGCCTGCTTGGTGGTGGCGTGACTGCGTACAGCGACATTCATTGTTGCTTCTATGCCTTGCTTGTTTTTGTGGCCGTCCTTGACCGGACGACGCGTTTCCTCCGCGACAGGCATGGTCGCCCATCGCGCTTCCGCCTCAAAATGACATAGATCAAGTCGCGGTCAAACTACAGCGCCGCACCCCAGCTCCGCGCGGTCTGCAAGATCCAGTCGCGATAGAGCGTGAGCGGCGTGACACCGGTCAGGCCGCCGCAGCCGGCGGCACCGTTCGGTCCCGTGGACCAACTGATGAGGCCGACGAGTATCGTGCCATTCGGCTTGTCCTCGAACACAGGACCGCCGGAATCGCCGGTGCAGGCGCCAATTCCGTCACGAACTCCGTTGGTTACGGGATCGACCAAGCGAATTTGCAACGTGCCGGGCTGACCTGTCGCGATGAGGCCGGCAACACGCGTGGCGCCGCCGCTCTTGCCGTCACCACGCACGGTGACGCCGATACCGGCAATGACGAAGCGACTGCCAACCTGAATCGGAATAGTCGGCATGCCAACCGGCACCGTCGATTTTCCCTTCAGTGGAATTTCCAGTTGCAGCAGCGCCACGTCGGCGGTGGCGCGATGCGACTGCATCGCCTGCATGTTGAAGCTCGGATGGATCGCGACGGTGCGGACGTTCAGCAATTGCGGTTGGCCATCGGCGCCGCGATCGACGATCTTGTAGTCGGCACCGGGCTGGACGCAGTGAGCGACCGTCAGCACGACCTTCGGGGCAATCAGCGTGCCGGTGCAGAAATTGCCGCGCGAGCCGACGATGGTGACGACGGCGCGCGCGACACCGTCGGCCTGCGGCGTGCCGCCACCGACGATGGCGTAAGCGGGGGTGGCGAGCAGCGCGGCTGCGATGAGGACGGCAAGCTTCTTCATGGGAACACGCTTCGGCATCGATGGAGGCGGCGGAGTGCTTCGGGCTGGCCCTTGCCGATAGCGCATGCTAGCCCTCTTGGAAAGGAATTGACGAGGGCAGGGTATTGGCGATCGAGGCGGTGATCTTTGATTTTGGCGGCGTGCTGACGAGCTCGCCGTTCGAGGCGTTCACGCGGTTCGAGACCGAGCGTGGCCTGCCCGCCGACATCATCCGGCGCACCAACGCCGCCAATCACCTGGAAAACGCCTGGGCCAGGTTCGAGCGCGCCGAAGTCGATATCGAGACGTTCGATCGTTTGTTCGCCGAGGAATCACTCGCACTCGGTGCCGAGGTGCGCGGCCGCGATGTGCTGCCGCTGCTTCAGGGCGATCTGCGGCCCGAAATGGTCGAGGCCTTGAAGCGGATCAAGGCGCAATTCAAGACCGGCTGCATCACCAACAATCTGCCGGCGAACGCCATCGGCAGCATGACCGGGCGCTCGCTCTACATCGCCGAAGTCATGGTGCTGTTCGACCACGTCATCGAATCCGCCAAGATCGGCCTGCGCAAGCCCGACCCGCGCATTTACAAGCTGATGACAGAGACGCTGAAGGTCGATCCGAAGGCTTGCGTCTATCTCGATGACCTCGGCGTCAATCTGAAGCCCGCGCGCGAGATGGGCATGACCACGATCAAGGTGACGAGTGGCGCCCAGGCAATCGCTGAGCTTGAAGCGGCGACGGGGCTGAAGCTGAGCTAGCGCAATTTATTCCGCAGCCGTAGGGTGGGCAAAGCGACTTGTCCGCCATAGCTCGAAGAGCGACGGCGGAAGCGTGCCCACCACAAGCAGATGGTGGGCACGGCGCTTCCGCGCCTTTGCCCACCCTACGAGAGCCTACTTCGCAGCGGCGGCGGTGCGCTCCGGGAACGCAGCCGCCAGGGAGTCTCGATCCGGCTTCAGCACGCCGCGCTCGGTAATGAGACCCGTGACGAGGCGCGCCGGCGTCACGTCGAACGCATAATTCGCTACCGGCGAGTTCTCGGGCACGATTCGCACCGTCTCCAGCCTTCCGTCCGCGGTGCGGCCGGTCATGTCGGTGACCTCCACGCCGCTGCGCTGCTCGATCGGAATGTCGCGAATGCCGTCATGGACAGCGAAATCGATCGTCGGCGACGGCAGCGCGACGTAGAACGGCACGCCGTTGTCATGCGCGGCCAGTGCCTTGAGATACGTGCCGATCTTGTTGCAGACATCGCCATTGGCGGCGACGCGGTCGGTGCCGACGATGGCAAGATCGACCATGCCGTGCTGCATCAGATGCCCGCCGGTGTTGTCGGGGATGACCGTGTGCGGCACGCCGTGATGGCCGAGCTCCCAGGCGGTGAGAGATGCGCCCTGGTTGCGCGGACGGGTCTCGTCGACCCAGACATGGACTTTGATGCCGCGCTCATGCGCGAGATAGATCGGCGCGGTCGCGGTACCCCAGTCGACGGTGGCGAGCCAGCCGGCGTTGCAATGGGTCAGCACGTTGACCACCTCGCCCGGCTTCCTCGCCGCGATCGCCTCAATCAGCGCAAGGCCGTTGCCGGCAATGCCACGGTTGATCTCGACGTCCTGCTCGACGATCTCGTCGGCCCGCGCATAGGCTGCTTCCGCCCGTTCCAGCGGATCGATCGGAACGAGCGCGGTGCGCATCTCGTCCAGCGCCCATTTCAGATTGATCGCGGTCGGCCGCGCCACGACAAGCGTGTCGTAGGCGCGCTTCAGGCCGGCGTCGGAGGCGTCCTCGCGCATCGCAAGTGCCATACCGTAGGCCGCGGTCGCGCCGATCAGCGGCGCGCCGCGCACCAGCATGTCGCGGATGGCCACCGCCGCGTCCTCGCACGAGGTCAGACGCGCGACGATGAACTCATGCGGCAACCGACGCTGGTCGATCGCGCCGACCGACCAGCCGTCACGCTCGCGCCAGATGCTGCGGAAATGCTTGCCGTCGACCTTCATGGCATTCTGCCTTTCGTATCACGCCCGCAGCACGCGCCCTGCCACCGCGTCGAGCTTCTTCAGGAGCTCGGGATCGCGCGCCTCGGGCGCCGTGATCAGCGCGGTGTCGAGCGCACGGTCCGAACCGATCGGGCACGGCTCGTGCTCGCGCGGAAAATCCTTCGCCAGCCGCGCCACCAGCGCCTTGGCCTTGTCGGCGTTCGACGTCAGCACGCGGATGATGTCCTGCACGGTGACGGCGTCGTGGTCGGGATGCCAGCAATCGAAATCCGTCACCATCGCGACTGTGGCGTAGCAGATCTCGGCTTCGCGCGCGAGTTTTGCTTCGGGCATGTTGGTCATGCCGATGACCGAATAGCCCAGCGTCTTGTAAGTCATGCTTTCGGCATAGGTGGAGAATTGCGGCCCCTCCATGCAGACATAGGTGCCGCCGCGCGCGATCGCGAGTCCCTCGGCTTCCGCCGCTGCCGCCAGATGAATGCGCAGCCGCGGCGAGACCGGATGCGCCATCGACACATGCGCGACGCAGCCGCGGCCAAAGAACGAGCTCTCGCGCTTGTGGGTGCGATCGACGAACTGGTCGACGAGAACGAAGGTGCCGGGCGGCAGTTCCTCCTTGAAAGAGCCGCAGGCCGAGAGCGAGATCAGGTCGGTGACCCCAGCCCGTTTGAGCACGTCGATGTTGGCTCGATAATTGATGTCCGATGGCGACAGCCGGTGCCCCTTGTCATGCCGCGGCAGGAACACGATCGGCAGGCCTGCGATGGAGCCGCGCCTTAAGGGAGCCGATGGCTCGCCCCAGGGGCTCTCGATCACCTCTTCGCGCGCGCCCTCGAGACCCGGCAGGTCGTAGATGCCGGAGCCACCGATGATGCCCAATACCGCCTGCGTCATACCCGCTCCACCCTGTTCGCCACGTGCGACATGGTTAAAGCTATGCCAGTTTTACGGCGGTTTTGGAACGGGGGTGGTGAGGTGATGGCGCAGCTGTGAGGGGCGCGGGCGCTTGCCACACACTCAGTGTCGTCCCGGCGAAGGCCGGGACCCATACCGCGGAATCTATCGGTGGGGACGGTCGTAGTACCGAACGACCAGTCTTCGCCAAACTGCTCCCTGGGGTTATGGGTCCCGGCCTGCGCCGGGACGACGTTGGGGAAGCAATTGTGCGTGTCAATTAAGCCGCGGTCGCCAGCCGCAGCTGCGTCGCGACCATCCGCTCCAGCGTCTCGACGGACTGGAAATTCTCCGGCGTGATCTCGGACTGCGGGATGGTGAAGTCGAACTCGGCTTCGACGCCGAGCATGAGATTGACCATGTCCATCGAGGTCAGGCCGACGTCGACGAGCTTGGCCGACGGGCTGACGTCGGCGGACAGCGAGTTCTGCGCAAGGATGCCCTTCACCAGCTTGATGATGCGATTGCGCAATTCGGGTTCGAAGGCCTGCATCGGTAAATTCCCATCTGTCTATGAAAGGTCGGACCGGGCTGCCGGGTACGATGGGCAGGCACGGCCGATCCCGCAATGGGCGTCACCATTACTTCGCGTTTCTTAGTAAACGATGACTCAGATTGTCTGAAATTCATGCCTCTTCCAGTTCACTAACGCGAGCGCGGAAATCCGGGGGATGCGAAAAACCGGACCTTAACTGTCCATTCGGAATTGGACTTCGTTTACCCTCTATTTCATCGACGAATTTGAATTAAATCCGTAGCCTCGTCTCACAAGCAAAGATGGTCGGAGGATCGCTTTACACGGCATCGCGAATGATGCCGGCGGTCTTGAACGACGAACCGGAGGCGGACGAGTATGAACGTGCGTGAAGCAGTCCTTACTGTCGACGAAACGCAAGCCAGCTTCCTCGAGCAGGGTCCCTCCCTCATCGAGCGCGCCGTCCGGACCGCCGCAGCGGCTGCGGCCGACGCAGACGCGGTCGATCGCGACGCCCGCTTCCCGCACAAGGCTTTCGAGGTTGCGCGCGAGCAAAAACTGCTTGGCGTGATGATCCCGGTCGAATTCGGCGGCTTTGGCGCCTCCATCCACGACGTCACCGACATCTGCTACACGCTCGGGCGCGCCTGCGCCTCGACCGCGATGATCTACGCGATGCACCAGACCAAGGTCGCCTGTGTCGTCAGGCACGGCCACGGCATTCCCTGGATGGAAACCATGATGCGCCGGGTCGCGCGCGACCAGTGGCTGCTCGCCTCCTCCACCACCGAAGGCCAGAACGGCGGCAACATCCGCGCCAGCGCCGCCGCCGTCGACCATGCCGGCGACACCGTCTCGCTGATGCGCGATGCCACCGTGATCTCCTATGGCGCCGAGGCCGACGGCCTCGTCACCATCGCCCGCCGCGCCACGGACGCCGCCGCCTCCGACCAGGTGTTGCTGGCGCTCGCCAAGGACGATTATTCACTGAAACAGACGCAGGGCTGGGAAACGCTCGGCATGCGCGGCACCTGCTCGACCGGTTTCGAGCTGAAGGTCGATTGCCCCGCCGACCGCGTCTTCCCGGAAGCCTACGACAAGATTCACGCGCAGACCATGACGCCGTTCGCGCATCTGTGCTGGTCGTCGGCCTGGGCCGGCATTGCGGCCGCAGCGGTAACGCGTGCGCAGGCCTTCATCCGCAAGGCTGCCCGCACCTCCGGCGGGCAGATGCCGCCGGCGGCTGCACATTTCACCGCCGCGAAGATGTCGCTCGCCAAGCTGCGAGCGCTGATTTCGGCCAACATCGATGCCTTCTCCCGTGTCGAGCATGACGAGCGGGCGCTCGGCTCGCTCGACTTCCAGTCGTCGATCACGCTGCTGAAAGTGCAGGCCTCCGAGCTCGCGGTCGAGACCGTGATGCATGCGATGCGCACCGCGGGCCTTTCCGGCTACCGCAACGACGGCGAGTTCACCATGGGCCGTCACCTCCGCGACGTGCTGTCGTCGCCGATCATGATCAACAACGACCGTATTCTGGCCAACGCCGCCACCTCGACGCTGATGAGCGGCGTGCCGTCGAGCCTTCATGACTGACGTGCCTTCCCGACCAGAGCAACAAGAACAATTTCGAGATAGCAGGACATCGACCCATGAATATTGCCGTCCTCCCCAATTCGCCCGAAACCGCGCCTGAGATCGTTGATCCGCTCGATCACCTCGCCGACAAGCTGTTCCACCGCATGGGCTCGGATGGCGTCTACGCCCGCACCGCGCTCTATGAGGGCATCGTCGAGAAACTCGCCGCGCTGATCACCAGCCACCGTGAAGCCGGCACCGAAGCCTTGCGCTTCCCGCCGGTGATGAGCCGCGCGCAGCTGGAGAAGTCAGGCTATCTCAAGAGCTTCCCGAACCTGCTCGGCTGCGTCTGCGGCCTGCACGGCACCGAGCGCGAGATCAACGCCGCGGTGAGCCGCTTCGATACGGGCGGCGACTGGACCACGTCACTGTCCCCGGCCGACCTCGTGCTGTCGCCGGCGGCCTGCTATCCCGTCTACCCGATCGCGGCGAGCCGCGGCCAGTTGCCGAAGGGCGGCCTGCGCTTCGACGTCGCCGCCGACTGCTTCCGCCGCGAGCCGTCGAAACATCTCGACCGGCTGCAATCGTTCCGGATGCGCGAATATGTCTGCATCGGC
Organism: Bradyrhizobium sp. CCBAU 45389; assembly: GCF_028128625.1. Classification (NCBI taxonomy): domain Bacteria; kingdom Pseudomonadati; phylum Pseudomonadota; class Alphaproteobacteria; order Hyphomicrobiales; family Nitrobacteraceae; genus Bradyrhizobium; species Bradyrhizobium sp. CCBAU 45389. The sequence continues at coordinate 50,259 of NZ_LBIY01000074.1, forward strand.
ACGCCCGACGACGTCGCCGATTTCCGCGAACGCTGGATGGTGCGCGCGCAGGCGATCGCCCGCGACCTCGGCCTGACCTTCCGCGTCGATTATGCCAGCGATCCCTTCTTCGGCCGCGTCGGCCAGATGAAGGCGGTGAGCCAGAAGCAGCAGCAGCTCAAGTTCGAGCTGCTGATCCCGCTGCGCTCGGAGGAGCAGCCGACCGCCTGCATGAGCTTCAACTATCACCGCGAGCATTTCGGCGCGACCTGGGGCATCCAGGACGCCAATTGCGAGCCGGCCCACACCGGCTGCGTCGCCTTCGGCATGGACCGCCTGGCCGTCGCCATGTTCCACACCCACGGCACCGACCTTTCCGCCTGGCCCGCCAAGGTGCGGGACATGCTGGGCCTGCAGCCGCATCGCGCGACTGAAGCCCATGGCGAGGGCTGGCGCTAGAGCATGATCCGAACCCGAAGGGCCGCGTTAGCGCAAAGCGCGAAGCGGCTTTCCGGAAAGATCATGCAGAAACGATAGACCAACGAGGCCGACCATTTCCACGGGCAAGACGAGCGTGATCCATACCAAGGTCCGTTGCCGCGAGATCACCGAGTCCGACGTCGAGAAGATCGCGGACTTGCTGACGCGCGGCTTCGTCGGCCGTTCACGCGAATACTGGATGCAGGGGCTGCGCCGGCAGGCCTTCCGGCCCGTGCCGGAGGGCTATCCGCGCTTCGGCTACATGCTCGACAATGACGGCGAGCCCGTCGGCGTGCTGCTGCTGATCTACACGACGCGAAAGCACGGCGAGGAGACCGCCATCCAGTGCAATCTGTCGAGCTGGTATGTCGATCCGGCCTACCGCAACTACGCTCCGTTTCTGACCAAGGTCGCGCAGCGGCACAAGGACGTCACCTATCTCAACATCAGCCCGGCGCCGTGGACCTGGCCGATCATCGAGGCCCAGGGTTTTCGCAATTATTGCCGCGGCATCTTCTTCTCGGTGCCGGCGCTGGCGCGCGCCCCACGCTGGAGCAAGATCGAGGTGATCTCGCAGCACGCCAAGACGATCGACGGGCTCTCCCAGGACGAGACCGAGCTCCTGACGCGGCATGCGCGTTACAATTGCCTCAGCCTCGTCTGCCGCACGCCGAAGGGAACGTTCCCCTTCATCCTGCAACCGGTGCGCATTCGCCGCGGCTTCATCGCGCCGCCCGCAATGAAGCTGATCTACTGCCGCAGCCCCGCCGAGTATGCCGAATGCGCCGGCCGCATCGGCCGGCTGCTGCTGCGGCTCGGCAAGATCTCGGTGGCCGTCGATGCCAACGGCCCGATTCCGGGCCTCGCCGGTATTTATACCGAGCGGCGCGGCCGCAAATATTTCAAGGGCCCGCACCGGCCGCAGCTCGCCGATCTCACGGATACCGAGCTCGTGCTTTACGGGCCGTAGGGGCACTGCGGCGGAAATTGTTGCGCGCTCGGCCAACTCTGGCTTGCAAGCGCCTCAGCACTCTCGCGGACCAAGCAAGTTCTCTTCATCGCCGGTCACCCTCCGTAAACTACTGCGCTTAAGGGAATTTTCCCGCCTCTTCGCTACCCTCGGCAGCGGAATTACGTTGCGTTAAGTCTATTGCCCGCCGAGATCATGCCGACCCCATGACATCGACCTGCGACAACGAGCTTGGTGCACCCCGCGAGCAGAGCCCGGAGGCCCTGGTCGCGCTGAGCCAGCTTGCGCTCGATCGCATGGAGCAAGGCGTCTGCGTCTACGATGCCGACAACCGGATCGTGCTGGTCAACCGGCGCTACCTCTCGCTGTTCGATCTGTCCGCCGAAATCGTGCGCATCGGCACGAGCTACCGCCAGGTGCTCGCGCACAGTGCGAGCCGCGGCAACTTCCCGGAAAGCGAGCTCGATGCGCTCTATTCGGCGCGGATCGCGCAGATCGCGGGCGGCAAGCCGTTCCGGACCGAGCAGCGGCTGGCGAGCGGCCTCGTCATGTCGCTGGAGCTCAAGCCGCTTCCCGGCGGCGGCTGGATGACGATCTGCGACGACGTCAGCCGCCTCGCCCGGCTCGAAGCAGAATTGCACGTGCAGACCGAACGCAGCCAGCATGCGCTCGCCAACATGTCGCACGGCCTCATCATGTATGACGCCGACAGCCGCGTCGTCGTCTGCAACGAGCGCTTCCTGAAGCTCTACAATCTCGACTCCGACATCGTGAAGCCCGGCGTCGCGCACAGCACGGCCATCGAACACTGGCTCTCGCGCGGCAACATGGCGGGCATGTCGGCGGAGGAATTCCACGTCACCAGGCTCCAGGACGTGCGTGCCCGGAAGGCGAAGACCCTGCTGGTGATGCGCTACGACGGGCGGATGGTGCAGGCGGTCTCGCGCTTCCTCCCCGACGGAGGCTGGGTGACGGTGCACGAAGACGTCACCGAACGGCTGCAATACGAGGAGACGCTGCGGCAGCAGAATTTCATCCTCGACGCGGCGCTGGAGAACATGGCGCACGGGCTCGCCTTCTACGACAGCGACATGCGCTTGCGCGTCTGCAACACCACCTATCGCAAGATCTATCTGCTCTCGCCGGAGGAAACGAGGCCCGGCACGCATCTCGGCGAGCTGATCGAGCGATCGATCGCGAACGGCGCGTTCGCCTCGGAATACAGCCCGCAGCAGATCCTGGAATCCGCTCGCGCGCGGATCGCGAGCCGCGACTGCTCGCCGATGCGCCGGCGCATGTCGAACGACACCGTGATCTCGGTCCGCTACTGCGCGCTGGCCGAAGGCGGCTTCGTCGCCACCTACGAGGACATCACCGAGCGCGAGCATGCAGTCGAGGAGCTGAGCGAGCAGTATCGGCGCTTCGATGCGGCCCTGAACAATATGAGCCAGGGCCTGTGCATGCTCGATTCGAGCCTGCGCGTGATCGTCTGTAACCGCCGCTATATCGAGATGTACGGCCTGTCGCCCGACGTGGTGAAGCCGGGCATCTCGATGCGCGAGATCATGGAGCACAGTTGCGCGCTCGGCATGCATCCGAACATGACCGGGGCCAAGCTCTATGCCGATTATGTCGAGCGGCTGCGCGAAGGCGAGCACACGCTGCACCGCCATTTGAGCGACGGCCGCATCATCAAGCTCAATCACAAGCGGATGGAGCATGGCGGCTGGGTCGTCACCTATGAGGACGTCACCGAGCGCCACAAGGCCCAGGCCCGCGTCGCGCATATGGCGCGGCACGACTCCCTCACGGATCTGCCCAATCGCACGCTGTTCCGCGAGAAGATGGGTGAAGGCCTGAACCAAGTCGCAATCGCCGGCGGGGCAATGGCGGTGCTGTGCTTCGACCTCGACAATTTCAAGACCGTCAATGACCGCCTCGGCCACGCCGCCGGCGACCGGCTGCTGCGCTGGGTCGCGGCGCGCCTGAAGGAGAATGTCGGCGAGCATGACACCGTCGCGCGCCTCGGCGGCGACGAGTTCGCCGTACTTCAGCGCGGCCCGCAGCCGCAATCGGCCGAAAAGCTCGCCCGCCGCCTGGTCGAGATCATCGGCCACCCGCCGCCGCTGGAAAGCCAGGCGATCCATGTCGGCGTCTCCGTCGGCATCGCGATCGCGCCCGATCACGGCTTGGACGCCGACGAGCTGATGAAATGCGCCGACCTTGCGCTGTACCAGGCCAAGGCCAAGGGGCGCGGCGCCTACCAGCTGTTCGAGCCCGAGATGGAGGAAGAGGCGCGCAGCCGGCACGCGCTGGAGCACGACCTGCGCCGTGCGCTGGAGTCCAGCCAATTCCATCTGGTGTTCCAGCCGCAACTGCGGCTCGATTCGTCCGAGCTCACCGGCTTCGAGGCGCTGCTGCGCTGGAGACATCCCTCGCGCGGCCTGGTCTCGCCCGCCGAGTTCATTCCGATCGCGGAAGAGAACGGGCTGATCGTTCCGATCGGCGAGTGGGTGCTGCGCACCGCCTGCGCCACCGCGGCGTCATGGCCCGACGTCACCGTCGCAGTGAACCTGTCACCGGTGCAATTCCGCTCGCGCGGGCTGGTGCCGCTGGTCACGAGCGCGCTCGCGGAAGCCGGCCTTCCGCCGCAGCGGCTCGAGCTCGAGGTCACCGAGACGGCGCTGCTCGATGACAGCGAGGCGACGATCGAGATCCTGCACCAGCTCCGCGCCCTCGGCGTCCGCGTCAGCCTCGACGATTTCGGCGTCGGCTATTCCTCGCTGAGCTATTTGCGCAAATTTCCGTTCGACCGCATCAAGATCGACCGCTCCTTCGTCGGCACGCTCGGCGAAAGCCCGGAGAGCGTTGCCATCGTCCGCACCATCGCAAGCCTCGGCTCCGTGCTCGGGGTCGAGACCACGGCAGAGGGTGTGGAGACCGAGGAGCAGCTCGATTTCGTGCGCGAATGCGGCTGCACCGCGGTGCAGGGCTATTATTTCGGCAAGCCGTGCCCCGCGGCGGAGGTCGGCCGTACCATCGAGACGCTGAACGCGGTCCGGCGCGTGGCGTAGCCTCCTCAAATTCCGCCTCTCGGCACACCTCCAAACGACCAATTGTCGCACACCTCGTTTCCGCCGGGATCGCTGCCTCGCCCATGCGAGCGATCCGTTCAATGCGCTTTTCTTCTCTCATGATTTCGAGGACAATCCCCTCATAACAACGAGAAACGGCGTTCCAACGAGACCGCTGCGAGGGAGGTGTTTCGATGTCGGGATACGGGCTGAAGACGATTGCCTTTGCCGCCATGCATGTTGTGGGCGCGTTGCTCGCGACCGCGGCCGGCGCGCAGGAGTATCCGAGCAAACCCATCACGCTGATCGTGCCGTGGCCGGCCGGCGGCTCGACCGACATCTCGATGCGCGCGATCGCCGACAGCGCCTCGAAGGTGCTGGGGCAGCCGATCGTGATCGACAACAAGGCCGGCGGCGGCGGCACGGTGGGACCGGCGACCATGGCCGCCGCAGCGAAGCCGGACGGCTACACCATCTCGCAGATTCCGATCACCGTGTTCCGCCTCCCCCTGATGCAGGAGGTGTCATGGGATCCGGCGAAGGACTTCACCTATATCGTCCACCTCACCGGCTATACGTTCGGCGTGACCACCAACGCGGAGTCGCAGTTCAAGTCCTGGAAGGACGTGGTCGAGTTCGCGAAGGCGAACCCGGGCAAGGTGACCTATGCGACGCCCGGCACCGGCACCTCGCTCCATATCGGCATGGAGCAGATCGCGGCGATGTCCGGCATCAAGCTGACGCAGGTGCCGTTCAAGGGCGGCGCCGAGACCAACGCTGCCGTGCTGGGACAGCACACGATGCTGCAGGCGGATTCGACGGGCTGGCGGCCGCTGGTCGACGCCGGCAAGCTCAAGCTGCTGATGGTGTGGACCGGCGCGCGGTCGCCGAACTACCCCGATGTGCCGACGCTGAAGGAGCTCGGCTATCCCATGATCTATGATTCCCCGTTCGGCATCGCGGGGCCGAAGGGCATGGATCCAAAGATCGTCGCCAAGCTGCACGACGCCTTCAAGAAGGCGGTCGAGGATCCCGCGGTGATCGCCACGCTCGCCAAATACGACATGGTGCCGAACTACAAGAACACCGACGACTACAAGAAGTTCGTCGTCGAGGTCACGGAGTCCGAGCGCAAGGTGATCGACACGCTTGGGCTGGCGAAGAAGTAAAGTTCTGCTGCCACACGCGCTGGCGTCATCCTGAGGTGCGAGCCGCGCTTGCGGCTCGCCTCGAAGGATGGATCGGGGCACCGCCGCCCTTCGAGGGCCGCTGAAGAAGCGGCCACCTCAGGGTGACGGTGATCGAGAGGTGCTTTGAATGAACGACCAAACCAACATCAAACTCCGCCTCTCCAATTCCGAGCTCTGGGGCGGGCTGATCGGGCTCGCACTCGGCGGCTTCGTGATCTGGCAGGGACTGAAGCTCAAGCTCGGCACCATCAACGATCCCGGCTCCGGCTATGTGCTGTTCTACACCGGCATCCTGATGTGCATGTTCGCGGGGTCCATCATCATCTCGGCGATCACCGAGGGCGGCCCGACCCTGGCCTCGCGCTGGGAGAACGTGCGCTGGAGCAAGCCGCTCCTCGTCATTGCCTGCCTCACCGCGTTCTCCTTCGCGCTCGAGCCGCTGGGATTCCTGTTGTCGTCGATCCCGCTGATGCTGCTGCTGTTGCGCCTGATCGATCCCGTGCGCTGGACGCTGGCGGTCCCGATCGCCGTGATGGTGCCATCAGGGATGTGGTGGGTGCTCAAGCGCCTGCTGTTGATTCAGCTGCCCTCGGGCCTGTTCGGGATCGGTTGACCGCATGGACACGCTTGCCAATGTCGCGCATGGGTTCGGCGTCGCGCTGACCGGGATCAACCTGCTCTACTGCTTCATCGGTGTCTTCATCGGCACGCTGGTCGGCGTGCTGCCGGGCATCGGGCCGATCTCGGCGATGTCACTGCTGTTGCCCGTGACGCTGTCGGGCACGCCGGAATCGGGCATCATCATGATGGCCGGCATTTACTACGGCTCGATGTATGGCGGCTCGACCACCTCGATCCTGGTCAACATACCAGGCGAGGCGGCCTCCGTCGTCACCTGTATTGACGGCCACCAGATGGCGAAGCGAGGCCGCGCTGGCCCTGCGCTCGGCATCTCCGCCTTCGGCTCCTTCATCGCCGGCACGTTCGCGCTGGTCGCCCTGATGCTGGTGGCCCCAAAGCTAGCCAGCATCGCGATCGCGTTCGGCCCGGCCGAGTATTTCAGCCTGATGGTGCTCGGCCTCGTCGTGCTCACCTTCCTGACCCAAGGTTCGATGCCGAAGGCGCTGCTGATGGCCTGCATCGGCGTCGTGCTCGGCCTGATCGGGCTCGACAGCATCACGGCGCAGCCGCGCCTCACCTTCGGCCGCATGGAGCTGATCGACGGCATCGGCCTCGTGCCCGTCGTGATGGGCCTGTTCGGCGTCGCCGAGGTGCTGCTCAACACCGAACAGGCGATCAAGCGCGACATCATCAACGCCAAGATCACCCAGCTTCTGCCTAACAAAGAGGACTGGCAGGCGAGCGCCGGCCCCGTGGCGCGCGGCACGCTGCTCGGCTTCCTGCTCGGCATTCTGCCGGGCGGCGGCGCGGTGGTGGCCTCGTTTGCGTCCTATGCGCTGGAGAAGCGACTGTCGAAAACGCCGGAGCGGTTTGGCCATGGCGCAATCGAGGGCGTCGCGGGACCGGAGTCCGCGAACAACGCGGCGGCCGGCGGCGCGTTCATTCCGCTGATGACGCTCGGCATTCCGCCGAACGTGGTGATGGCGCTGCTGCTCGGAGCCTTCGTCATCCACGGCCTGCAGCCGGGCCCGCTGCTGATCACGCAAAACCCCGGCCTGTTCTGGGGTATCGTCGCCAGCATGTATATCGGCAATGTGATGCTGTTGATCCTCAACCTGCCGATGATCGGCATGTGGGTGCAGCTCCTGAAGCTGCCCTACAACATCCTGTTCCCCCTGATCATCCTGTTCACGATCCTCGGCGTCTATTGCTCGAGCAACAACGTGTTCGACGTCTATGTGATGATCGCATTCGGCATCGTCGGCTACTTCATGCGCAAGCTCGGCTACGAGCCGGCGCCGCTGGTGCTCGCCTTCGTGCTCGGGCCGATGCTGGAGAACAATCTGCGCAAGTCGCTGATCCTGTCGCAGGGCGATCTCTGGACCTTCGTGCAGCGGCCGATCTCGGCGGCGTGTCTGACGCTGGCACTGGTGCTGCTGATCGCGCCGCTGCTGCCCGCGCTGCGCAAGAAGCGCGAGCTGGTGGCGCTGGATGAGGGGGCTTGAGACGCCGCGCCCCTCGCCGCTCCGCTCAAACTTCGTAGGGTGGGCAAAGGCGCGGATGCGCCGTGCCCACGATCTGCCTGAGTTGGAGAGAGGTGGTGGGCACGCTTCGCTTTGCCCACCCTACGGCATCTACGCAAGAGGCAAGATGCAATCACCCCTCGCCGGCCTCCAGCCGGTCGCGCAGAGCGCCGATCACACGATGGGCCGCCTCGATCTCCTTCACTGACAAGCCGTCCGCCAAGCCGTTGACCCAAGGGGCCTGCAGGCGGCCGGCGGCATCAAAGACCTGCCTGCCCTTGTCGGTGAGCACCACGAGCTGCGCCCGGCGGTGATGCGGATTGGTCTCGAAGGCAACGAGGCCATCCCGCTCGAGATCGTTGACGATCCGCTGCACATTCTGGCGATTGGCGCCGAGATTGCGCGCCAGCCAGGCCACGGGCTCCGGACGCTCGGCAGCGACGATCGCCCCCAGGATCTGCCAGCGTGCGCTGGTGAGGCCGAGCGCGGCGACCAGCCGGTCGCCGGCGGTCAGGAGCAGGCCGTTGACCCGGAATAGCTCGAGGATGAAGCCGGTCATGGCCTCGCCCGCCGGGGTCCGCTTGATTTTGCTCATTTGTAATGATTGTCCTATCTTGACATCATAATGTCAAATATCTATGTCACGTATTGTCGAATTGACATGATGATACCAATTTACACGGAGTGATGCCATGCCCCAGATGCGTCCGCTCGACCCGAGTTTTCCGATCGACCGCCAGATCGCGCTCGATGCCGGCCCCGTGGTGCTGGTCAATTTGTTCACACTGGATGCCGCGGATGAGCAGGTCTTCCTGAAGAGCTGGCAGGACGATGCCGCCTTCATGAAGCGGCAACCGGGTTTCATCTCGACCCAACTCCACCGCGCGATCGGCGACAATCCGACCTATCTCAACTACGCGGTCTGGGAGACCAATGCGCATTTCCGTGCGGCGTTCACCCACCCGGAGTTCCGCGCGAAGATCGCGGACTATCCGGCGTCCGCCGTCGCAAGCCCGCATCTATTCCAGAAGGTCGCGGTGCCGGGGGTCTGTGTGGCGTAGGTGCAAACGTAGGGTGGATTAGCCGAAGGCGTAATCCACCTTTTCTCGCGCGGCGACAAAAGTGGTGGGTTACACCGCCGGCCTGCGCTTCGCGCAGCCGCCGGCTAACCCACCCTACGATGTCTCAGCTTGCCGCCGGCAATACGCTGTCGGCCGCCACACTCCACGGCCGCTCGGCCGAAGCAAGTCCGATTAGACGGCCCTGGATGTAGTCGCAGCCCCAGTCGCGCAGCATGTTGGCGGCTTCTTCGTCCTGCACCCATTCGGCGACGGTCTTGATGTCGAGGCGGCGGGCGAGGTCGATCAGGGTCTGGACGAAGGCGCGGTCGTCGGCGGAGTGGGTGATGTTCTGCACGAAGGCGCCGTCGATCTTGACGATGTCGACGCCGAGCTTGCGCAGGTTTCGGAACGAAGTGTAGCCGGCGCCGAAATCGTCGATGGCGATGCGGCTGCCGAAATTCTTCAGCCGCGTGACGAAGCCGCGCACGTCATCGATGTCCTGGATCGCGACCGTCTCGGTGATCTCGACGATCAGCCGCTCGGCGACGCCGGGATGGGCCAGCATCAGCGACTCGATTCCCGCCCACCAGTCCGGATCCATGGTGGTGTCGGGCGAGATGTTGAGGCTGAGGCTGACATCGGGCGCGGCCGCAAGCTCGGCGACCACAAGCTCTAGCACGCGGTGATCGACCAGGCGGATGAGACCGAGCCGCTCGGCGACCGGCACGATGTCGGGTGCGAGCAGCACCTGGCCGTCGCCCTGGTCCATCCGCACCAAGCATTCGTGGAATGCACGCTGGCGCGAGACGGCTGCAACCACCGGCTCGTAGGCAAGCTTGATGCGGCGCTCGTTTAGCGCGGTGACGATCTCGTCGGTGACGCGGATGTTGACGCGACGCTGCGCATCACGCGTGGCATCCGGACGCCAGGCCGCAAACGAGCCGGCGCGGCGGCGCTTGGCGGCATCCAGCGTCTCATGGGCGCGATTGACCGCCTCGTCGGTATTGCGGGCATAGCGCGGCAGGCTCACCGCGCCGATCGAGGCGGTGACCGAGACCGGACCGGATTTCGTCGGCACCACCTCATCGCGGATGCCGGCGAGGAAACGCTCGGCGGCGACGTTCATGTCGTCGATGGTGCAGTTCTTCAGGATCAGGCCGAACTTGTTGCCGGAGAAGCGCCCGAGCACGTCGCCGCCGCGCAGGCGCGAGCGGATGCGCTTGGCGATGTCGAGGATGACCGCGTCGGCAACATCGAAGCCGAAAGCATCGTTGACGCGGGCCAGATGATCGATGCCGACCAGCATGAAGGCCGCGGTCGAGCGGAAGCGGGTCGTCTCCTCGATCGCCTCGGCCAGCGCCGCGATCAGATGGGAGCGGTTGAGTTCGCCGGTCAGCGGATCGAGCCGGGCGAGCTTGGTCAATTCCTCGTCGCGGGCGTGGCGTTCATTGTTGATGCGGATGGAGCCGATCGCGCGCGTGGGGCGGCCGTCGGCGCCGGCAAACCAGCGGCCAGTCTCCTCGATCCAGACCACGGGGTCGGAGGCGTTCATGCGCACGCCGTACTCGACGCGGTAGGCCGTGCCGTCGGTGCCGTGCACGGGGGAGGTCTGCGCCAGTGCCGCGGTCCGCAGTGACTGCGCGGGCTCGATCAGCTTGGCGAATTCGGCGCCGGTGGCGAGCCGCTCAGGGGGGATGCCGGGAAAGACGGCGCTGACCTGCTCGCCCCAGACGATGGCATCGCTGGCGATGTCCCAGGCGAACACGGCCTGACCGAGGGCGGCCAGGATGTCGGAGGCTTGCGGCAATGCGGGGGTCAAAATCGCCTCATTTCGGGACAGCAGGGAGTCCTGAGCCGGCACAGGATAGAGCCAGATTCGCCTTCGACCCTAGGCAAAGTTGATAAACAATTTGGAAACCACGTTGTGAAGTGACCAGGGAACCAAACCGGCCCGCCCGGCATAGGCCTTGCGAGTACTGACACGCACCGGCGGTTCGCGTCCCGAAACGCGACAGTGCCGCCGGATCAACGGTGATCGCGATGTTGAGTACTGATCGATCGGATGAGGCGGCAGGCAGCATGGGCACGGCCCTGGTGCCGCTGATCCCGACTGTGCAATGGCTCCACAAGGTGCCGCTGGCCCGCCCCGATCCGAGCTTCGTCACTCAGTTGATCGCCAACGCCGAGCACCTGCCCCAGGCCAGTCGGCTCCGCCGCGCCTCGTCCGAAGATGCGCGGATAGCCTATGGCAGCAAGCGCCCGCTCGGAAGCGTCACCGCCCGCACGCGGCAGGTGGCTTGAGATTGATTTGAAGTGAGACGGCGCTTCTTACCTCTCCCCGCCTGCGGGGAGAGGTCGGATCGCTCTTGCGATCCGGGTGAGGGGGTACAGGTCCCACGGCTATATCGTCCGTGGAGAGAGGCCCCTCACCCCAACGCTCTCCCCGTAAGAAGGGGCGAGGGAGCACACTGTCGCCGCGGTGAGATGCGAGCGAATGCAGAGAAATCAGCGCGGCGGCGCGTCGGGGGACGGCGGCGTGCCGTTGCCCGGCTGCAAATGCGGCGAGGGGATTTCCGGCGACGGCGGGCTCGCCGGCTTCGGCGCCGGATGGTCCATCAGCACGGATTCGGCGACCGACTGCGCGGTGGGCGCGGGCGGCGCGGCCGGCGTTTCCTGCTGCGTGGAGACCGGCTCGAACTTGGGCTCGGCCACAACTTCATCGGCCGGCGGTTCGGCCCGGCGCTTGGCCTTGCGCGGCGCCGGTACTGTCGTCTCGGCGACATAGGTGACGCGGCGGCGCGTGCGCTGGGCGATGCCGCCGAGGAAATCGGCCATCGCCAGCAGCACCAGCAGGAAAAAGGTGGAGTTGCCGAATTTGGGCCACATCACGAATTCGGCAGCAGCAGCGCCGAATATGATCAGCGACAGCAGATGATCCATCAGGAATTTCGAGCCGGGCCGCGCGCCCTTGACCACCTCGAGCAGCAGCAGCACGACGCCGAGCGCAAGCAGGAGATCGGCGAGCGTGACCGGCCAGGTCTCGCCCGTGATCATCGGCACCTTGAACAGCACGTCCGAGAAGGACACGCTGGGCATCAGGAAGGCGATGATGTTGTAGACCGCGAGCGGAATCAGAAGCAGCGGGAAACCGACCATCGGCGAGATGCCTTCTCGATCAAGATATCCAGACAGGACAATGCGGCGGCGAAGCATTGGCTCCGCCGCCGTCACTGCCATATCTCATGGGTTGGCCGCAATCAGGCAGGCTTAATCATCCTGCCCAAAGATAAGGTCCTGAACTCAGGACTCTTTCTTCTTCAGGACCTGACGGCCCTTGTACATGCCGGTCTTGAGGTCGAGATGGTGCGGACGACGGAGCTCGCCGGAGTCCTTGTCTTCCACATAGGTCGGCTTCTTGATGGCGTCTGCCGAGCGGCGCATGCCACGGCGCGACGGCGAGGTTTTTCTTCTCGGAACGGCCATTTCAATATCCTCTAGGGATTGGTGTTATCGGGGCATCGTCCGGGAAGGGACGGCTCAGCACCCGCAATACGAGGCGAGCTGAATGCCGATCAAGGCCGGGCTTATAGAGGAAGGTTGGCCGTAAAGCTAGGCTCTTGGACCGGAAAATACGTCCGAAAAGGGCCCGAAATCAGCGATTTTCCCGCCAGCAGGTCACAAGCGAGCTCGCCTGCCCCCTCGCCATATAGGTGGCCGCCAGCCGCCGGACACCCGGTCCCGGGGTCCGGGCGCTGCGTTTGACCGGATTCGGCAGGATCGAGGCCAGAAGCGCGGCCTCCCGGGGCGAGAGGTTTTCGGCCGATTTGCCGAAGGCATAGGCGCTGGCCGCCTCCACCCCAAACTGGCCCTGGGGGCCAAGCTCGGCGATATTGAGGTAAATTTCGAGAATCCGGGCCTTGGGCAGCACCAGGTCGATCCACAACGCCAGCGGGAATTCGAGCGCCTTGCGGACGAAGTCCCGCCCCTGCCAGAGAAACAGGTTTTTCGCCACCTGCTGGGTGATGGTGGAGGCGCCCCGGAACGCGGTGCCATCCTCCCTCGCGTCGTCGATCGCCTCGCGCAGCGCGCCCCAATCGATGCCGTGATGCTTGCAGAAATGGGCGTCCTCGGCCGCGACCACCGCGCGCGGCAGATAAGGCGACATGTCGGCCAGATCGATCCACTCCCGCTGCATCGGCGCGCCCCGCAAGCTGCGCCAGGCCATCAGCGTCGAAACCGGATGGCCGGTGCGGTAGAACGGCGCGATCACATAGGGCGCGAGGACCACGACCGCGAGCACCACCAGCAGGATTTTGACGATGCGCAAATCGACCTTTCCGGCACAAACTGAACCGCGGCCACGGGCTGGACCATTAAGTCTGTGATAATTCGGGCCTTTTCCAGCACTTTTTAGGCCTTCCAAACGATTGACTGGGGCGGGCGCATAAAGGATTGTCCCGCCGAATTTTAGTTCTGGAGCCTTTCTTGATGACCGGCACGTCCCCGTCCGATTTCGCCAAACGTCTGGACAAGACCGCTGATGACACCGAAGCCCTGCTCGGGCGCCTGCTGTCGGACGACATCCTGCCCGATGAGATCGCCCGGCCCAAGCGACTGATGGACGCAATGCGCTATTCGAGCCTCAACGGCGGCAAGCGCCTGCGGCCGTTCCTGGTGGTCGAAAGCGCAGCGGTGTTCGGCGTGCCGCGCGAAGCCGCGCTGCTGGTGGGCGCCGCGCTCGAATGCATCCACTGCTATTCGCTGATCCATGACGATCTGCCGGCGATGGACAATTCGGACCTGCGCCGCGGACGTCCGACCCTGCACAAGAAGACCGACGATGCGACCGCGATCCTTGCCGGCGACGGCCTGCTCACGCTCGCCTTCGACATCGTTACCCGCGACGAGATCCATCGCGACGCCAATGTGCGGCTGCTGCTGACGCGCGCGCTGGCGCGCTGCGCCGGCATCGGCGGCATGGTCGGCGGCCAGATCCTCGATCTCGCCGGCGAAGGCCGCTTCGGCGGCAACGAGCCGATCGACGTCGCCCGCATTCAGCAGATGAAGACCGGCGCGCTGCTGCGCTACGGCTGCGTCGCCGGCGCGATCCTCGGCCAGGCCTCGCAGAAAGAATATCAGGCGCTCGACGATTACGGCCGCGCGCTCGGCGAAGCCTTCCAGATCGCCGACGACCTGCTCGACGTCGAAGGCGATGCCGCCGCGCTCGGCAAGCCGGCCGGCGCCGATGCCGCGCTCGGCAAGACCACCTTCGTCACCCAGCTCGGCATCGAAGGCGCCAAGCAGCGCGTGCGCGACCTGCTGGCGCGGGCCGACAGCGCCGTGTCGATCTTCGGCGACCGCGCCGCCGTGCTGCAAGCCGCCGCGCGCTTCGTCGCCGAGCGGAAGAGCTGACGTAGACCGATGGCGGTCGAGGGCAAAGAAGACCCCGTCCTCGTCCGCTTCCGCAAAATGTCGCGGCCGGTGCGGCTGATCTATGCACGGCCGCGGACCTTCATCGCGCTCGCGGCCGGCATCCTGGTCAGCCTGCTGCTGCCGGGCTCGCACCGGCTGGTAACGCGGCTGCTGTTCGGCTGGGATGCGCTGATCGCGGTCTACCTCGTGCTGGTCTATGCGATGATGCTGTGCAACGACCACCAGCACATCCGTCGCGCCGCCGCGATGCAGGACGACGGCCGCTTCGTGATCCTGCTGGTGACGGCAATCGGCGCCTTCGCCAGCATCGCGGCGATCGTCTCCGAGCTCGGCACGCCACATCGCGGGGTGCTGGAGCTGACCATCGCGATCACCACGATCGCACTGTCATGGGCCGCCGTGCACACGACCTTCGCGCTACACTACGCCCATGATTATTACAGGAACGCCAAGCCGGGCGGCCTGCAGTTTCCGAGCGGCGACAAGGAAGACCACGCCGACTATTGGGACTTCGTCTATTTTTCCTTCGTGATCGGCATGACCGCACAGGTCTCCGACGTCGGCATCACCGACAAGACCATCCGCCGCACCGCCACCGCGCATGGCATCGTGTCCTTCATCTACAACACGGCCTTGCTGGCGCTGACGGTCAACATCGCGGCGAGCGCAATTTCGGCTTGACGTCGTCCCGGCGAAGGCCGGGATCCAGTGGTGTCAGCGGCAAACCTCGACATTGGCGTCGTTGCCAGGACCGCCGCCGCCGCGAAATTCGAGATGGCAGCCGCGGCTGACCGGACGGCAACCGCCGCTGTTGCAGAACACCTGCCCACCCGAGGGACGGCTGGCACCGGCGGCGGCAGCAATGCCCGCAGCGGCACCATAACCGCCCGCAGCCGCACCGCCGGCCTGGCGACGCTGCCGGGCGGGTCGTTCATCGCCATCATCGCGCTTCGCGGTCGCGGGCTTGGCCGGCTTTGCCGCGCGCTGCTTCTCGCACTCATTGTCGTCGTTGACCGCATAGCCCTCACGGCAGACGATCTTCGTACACTTGTCGCCGTCGGCCTTGAAGCCGTGCTCGCAGACCAGCGGGCAGATCCGCGACGGTTTTGACTTGACCACGTCGAGCGCGTCGGTGCTCGCGACCTTCACGTCGAGCTTGGTGCCCGCATAGCGGTTGAATTGCGACAGCGAGCGCTGCGAGGACGTATTCCAGTTGCCGTCCGCCTGACCGGAGTAGCAGCCGACCCGGCCAAGCTCGGTCTGCACCGAGCGGCTGAGATCGGCTGGCGTCACCGCCGGCGTCAGCGAGGCCACGTTGGTGCCGGCCGGGCTCGCGGTGCTGGCCGGCGCGGTGCCAGGTGCCGCGGCGGCGAGATTGACGCGCTGCTGCTCGGCGGCGGCCGCCTGCTGCTGCGCCTGCTCCTTGGCCTTCTGCGCGGCGAGCTGCGCCTGCTCGGCGGCCTTCGCATCGGCCGCAGCCTTGGCCTGCGCATCCTTCTGCGCACCGAGAGCGGCAAGACGATCGCGCTCGGCCTCGGCCTGCTTCGCCTTCTCGATCGCCGCCGCATGGGCCTGCTCGGCCTGGATCTTGTCGATCTGCAGCTTGGCGAGATTCGCATAGAAGCCGTCGGGATGTTGAGCGAGGAAGGCTTCCCACGCCGGCTTGTTGCCGACCTGGAGCGCGAGCTCGTAGTCGCGGCGGATGTCGGCCTGCGGATTCGCCACAGGCGCTGCGGCCACCGCCTTGACCGGCACCAGCGGGACGTCGTCGCCGCCGAGCGAGCCATAGACGAACGGCTCCTGCTTGTTGCCGGTCGACTTGAGCACGTCATCGCGCACGAAGCCGAAAGCACGGCGGACATCGAGGCCCGGCGTCGTCAGATGCTTCGACAGCGCAACCGTGAAGGGACTGTTGGCGCCGTCGCCGTCCTGCGCCGTGAAGCCGGCCTTGGCCGAATAGGCGATCAGCGTGTTGGGGCTGGTCGGCTCGACCTGGGCAAGGCCGCGGCCGATGCCGCGCGAAGCAATCGTGCGCTTCATGGTCTTGCCGAACGGATTGTCGCGGCAGGCGTCCAGGATCACGAGGCGGAGCTGCTTGGCGGGCTCGACCGCGACCAGGACGCGGTCGAGGGACAGCGCCTCGTCGTAGACATCGGTGTCGCGCTCGAGCTTGGCGTCGACGGGGATCAGATAGTTGGAGCCTTCGACCTCGATGCCGTGACCGGCGTAGTAAACCACGGCAATGTCGGCACTGCGGGTCGCGTCGGCAAAGTCGCGCAGCACACGCCGCGTATCCTGGGCGGACAAATCGTGGCGGGACTCGACGACGTCGAAACCGGCCTCCTTCAGCGTCTTGGCCATCACCGCCCCGTCATTGACGGGATTGGCGAGCGACGGCGCGTGCTGATAGGCCGAGTTGGCGAGCACCAGCGCGACGCGCTTTCCGGCAAAAGCGGGATCAGTGCCAAACAGCAGCGCGGCAGCAAGAAGAAGCGGACAAAGTCTGAGCAGATTGCGCATGACACGACTTCCGAAGTTCAGGGCCATCGGGGTCCCTTTGGGATCGCTTTAGCAGGACCAATCGCCGGCGCTTGTGATGGAGGTCACGAAGGCGGCTTCGACGACAGGCCGAAAGACCCTCTATGTTTGTCGCGCCAGCGCGGCCGGGGTTCGGCGACACAAGCGGGGCGCGGGCTGGGTTCCCTCTAGGGATCGCCGACATGCCCCCGATATTGCGGCAGATCGTCCGTAATCTCGTGCCAGGGCGCCTTCGACCCCACGAAAATATGGGCGCTCGGCCGGATCGAGGGGGTATCGACCAGGGTTCCCATGGCGACATGGACCCATTTCCCCTCGCGCACGCGGGAATAAAGCAGCGAGCCGCAGCGGGCACAGTGGGCGTCATGGGTGGTGTCGTCCCCGTAGATCATGCGCTGATCAGCTCCCCGCACGATGCGGAGCTTGTCCTGCGCGATGCCGGCGAACGGCTTGAAGGCCGAGCCGGTGGTACGGCGGCAATTCGAGCAGTGGCAGTTCATCGCATAGGAGAACGCGTCGGCCACCTCGAAGCGTACCGTGCGGCAATAGCATTCGCCGCGCAGGATACTAGCGTTCGAATTTTCTGATCCGGTCATGGCGAGGCCTGCGCGCAAATGGCTGACACACCCATAGCGCATTTTGATGTGTACGACTAAGTTCCGACCAAGCCATCATGCAAAGGGATGACCCATGAGCCAGAACCGTTCGAGCGTCGAAGCCGTCGTGCAATCCTATTTTGACGGGCTCTATGAAGGCGATGCCGAAAAGCTCGGCGCCATCTTCCATCCCTCCGCCGATCTGCGCTGGGTCGAGAAGGGCGAATTGCAGGTGCTGACAGTGCCGGACTGGCTCGATCGCGTGCGCAAGCGCCCCTCCGGCAAGGCCGAAGGCAAGCCGCGCGAGGATTTCATCGTCACCATCGATCGCTCGGACGACAAGACCGCCTTCATCAAGGTCCGCTGCCAGCTGCCGCCGCGCTATTTCACCGACTATCTGGTGGCGATGAAGCTCGCCGACGGCTGGCAGATCGTATCGAAATCGTACAGGTATGATCTGAGGGAGTGAGGAAGCACTCTCGCGCTGCCCGAATTCGGACGCGCTTGCCCCCCATTCTCCGTCATTGCGAGCGCCACTCTCGCCGCGTCATTGCGAGGAGCCCTTGCGACGAAGCAATCCAGAATCCCTCCGCGGAAACGGGCTGGATTGCTTCGTCGCTTCCGCCTTCGCTCTGCGAGCTACGGCGGACAAGTCGCTCCTCGCAATGACGACGCGGATGCAGCATCCGCTACATTTCCCGCCTCCACTCACCTGAAAGTCACCATGCATCTCGACCGTCGCTCCCTGCTCGCCTCGCTCTGCTGGATCGCCGCTTCTCCCGCGCTTGCCGTGGAGGCGCCGCCGGAGCTCGAAACCTATGAGCGCGACAGCGGCGGGCGGATCGGGCTCTATGCGGAAAATCTGGCGACCGGCAAGAAGCTCGCCTGGCGGGCCGACGAGCGGTTCGTCATGTGCTCGACGTTCAAGGCCTCGCTTGCGGCCTGTGTGCTGGCGCGGGTCGATCGCGGCGAGGAGCAGCTTGCGGCCATGATCCCCTACGGCCAGGCCGACCTGCTCGACTACGCGCCGGTCGCCAAACAAAATCTCGCGGCCGGCAGGATGTCGGTCGCCGAGATGTGCAAGGCCATCGTCGAGCTCAGCGACAACACCTGCGCCAATCTGCTGCTGGCGCGGATCGGCGGGCCGGCCGCGCTCACGGCGTTCTGGCGATCGCTCGGTGACACCACCACGCGGCTCGACCACAACGAGCCCGAGCTCAACCGTTCCCGGCCCGGCAATCCCCAGGACACCACGACGCCGGCCGCGATGGCGAATAATCTGCGCCGGCTGGTGACGGGCGAAGCCTTGTCGGCGCAATCGCGCGTCCAGCTCACCGACTGGATGGTGAACTGCAAGACCGGCGCAAACCGGCTGCGCGGCGGCCTGCCGGCGGACTGGACCATCGGCGACAAGACCGGCAACAACGGCAAGGATGCGTCGGGCGATATCGCGGTCGTCTGGCCCAAGCTGGACAACAAGCCGGATGCGCCGATCCTGATCGCGGCCTATACCCAGGGCGGCACGCCGAATGGCGCGCAGATCGCGGCCGCATTTGCCCGCATCGGACGCATGGTGGCGGAGCGGCTGGCGTAGGGCTACCGCATTGACCTCATGTTGACCTCCTGGCCGCTTCCGGGTGAAGACAGGCCATGATCGCAGCGAAATTCCAGACCTTCCTGATCCTGCTCGCGGTGCTGGCGGGCACCGCGCTGGTCGCCCGCCGTTTCAACATTGCTCCTGCGATCCTGCTGATGCTCTCCGGTGTCGGCCTCGCCTTCGTGCCGGGCATGCCGCCGGTCGAGCTGCCGCCGGAACTCGTGCTGCTGATGGTGCTGCCGCCGCTGATCTACTCGGCGAGCGTCGCCATGAGCTGGCGCGAGTTCAGGAACAATCTGCGGCCGATCGTGCTGCTCGCGGTCGGCGCGGTGATCTTCACCGCGGCTCTGGTGGCGGCCGCCACGCATTATCTGATCGGCCTACCCTTGACGGTGGGCTTCCTGCTCGGGGCCATCGTCGCGCCGCCCGACGTGGTGGCGCCGCTCGCGATCGCGCGACGCCTCAACATGCCGCGGCGGCTCCTGGTCATCCTCGAAGGCGAAGGGCTCGCCAACGACGCCACCGCACTGATCCTCTACCGCTTCGCGCTCGCCGCCATCATGGTCGGACATTTCTCGCTGCCGCTGGCGGCCGGCGAGTTCCTGCTGATCGTTGCCAGCGAGATCGCCTTCGGCATCGGCGTCGGCTGGCTCTCGCTGCGCTTCCGCAAATGGTCGAGGGATCCCCAGGTCGAGCTGACGCTGTCGCTGATCACGCCTTACGTCTCCTACTGGCTGCCCGAGCATGTCGGCGGCTCCGGCGTGATCGCGACCGTCGCCTGCGGCCTCTATGTCAGCTGGAACGGCCCGCTGCTGATCTCCTCGGCGACGCGCCTGCAGGGCATCTTCTTCTGGGACCTCATCATCTACCTGATCGAGGGCCTGCTGTTCCTGCTCACCGGCTTCCAGATGCGCGCGCTCTACGAGAAGTCGAAGGCGTTTCCGCTCGACGACATCCTGATCGCGACCGCCGTCGTTCTGACGATCATCGTGACCGCGCGCTTTGCCTGGCTCTATCCTGCGACCTATCTGCCACGGATCCTCTCCAAATCGCTGCGCGAGCGCGACCCGTCGCCGCCATGGCAATGGCCGTTCGTGCTCGCCTTCACCGGCGTGCGCGGCGCAGTATCGCTGGCGGCGGCGCTGGCGCTGCCGTTCACGCTGCCCGGCGGCGAGGCCTTTCCTTATCGCGACCTGATCCTGTTCGTCGCCTTCGGCGTCATCTTCGTGACGCTGATCGGCGTCGGCCTGACGCTACCGCCGGTGGTGCGCTGGCTCGGCGTCGCCGAGGCAGGCCGTCACGAGCATACCGCCGAGCACGAGGCCGAGATCGCCGCGCGCCGCCAGGCGCTCGAGGCCGCGCTGAAGTCGCTCGATGCGTTGACCGCGGAAAAGGAAATCTCCGACGAGGTGATGCGGCTGCTGCGCGCGCGCCACGAGATCCGCGTCAACCAGCTGCCGGATTCACTCGATCCCGCCCATCATGACGTCTCCGCCGCAGGCACCGCACTGACCCGCAACCTGATCGAGGCCGAGCGCAAATTCATCCACGACCTCCTCCGCGACGGCCAGATCACCGACGAGACGAGACGGCGGATCGAGCGGGATCTGGATCTGGAGGAGGCGAGCCTGGCGAACCGGGAGTATCGAGGCGGGCCGCTGTAACCCCCCTCGCCACAATCGTTTGTCGTCCTGGACAAACGAGCGGAGCGAGCGCCGATCCAGGACCCATTACCACAGGATTGAGTTTGGCGAAGGCTCGCGGTTGTCAGTTCGCAACACGACTTCTCGTC
>NZ_LBIY01000075.1:0-73698 GCF_028128625.1 Bradyrhizobium sp. CCBAU 45389
TCCGCCCCATGGCAACACCTCCTCCAGGAAGTGTTGCACTTCGTTTGTGAACTCAGGGGACCCATAACCACAGGGAGTGGTTGCAGGACGAGCTGGTAACTCCGAGTCTTCGCAGAATTATTGCGGCGGCGTATCGGTCCCGGCCTTCGCCGGGACGACAACAGCTTTGTGGCGCTCTACCCTCGCTATCATCAGCGTACCCACGATCGTCACGCGCCGAGCCGGAACGTCACCCCACCCAGCAGAAACTCGTTGCCGGCAACCGCAAGCCCCTTCGCCTTGGCGGTATGCAGCACCTGCGCCACGTCGGCCACCCGAAACTCCAGCGCGCTCATGATCTCGCTGGCGCCCTTCACAAAGCGGAAGGTCGCATTGGGCAGCTTCAATTCGGCATCGCCACTCGGCGCAACGCCGATGAGCTTGCCCCAATGCTCCGCGAGCCCCGCCGGATCCGGGCTCTGCATCTCCACACCCGTCAACGCCTGCGTCACATCCGTGCGAATGAATTTTTGCCAGTCCGGCCCCGCCGGCGGATACGGGCCCAGAATGTCGTCGCTGCCTTCGGTATGGTTGAACTCGATGAAGGCGGCGCGGCAGTCGCGGGGGTGGAGCTGCACGCCGTGATAGGGCGCGTGGTCGATGACGTTGGCGGTGCGCACACCCATGGCGTTGGCGTTGCGGCCGCGCTCCTCGGGATCATCGCAGCAGAAGATCGCCATGTAGCCGCCGCGGCCGCCGGTCTTCGCGATGAAGCGGCCGGCCGTGGTGCCGTCCTTGAACGGCGCCACCACCTCCAGCAGGATCGTGTCGACCGGGAGCAGCGCGTTCTCCAGGCCGTATTTCGCGACATTGCCGTCGCGGTAGCAGACGGCGAGCCCCATGATCCGGGCGATGTCGGAGATCACCGGCTCGAGATGCGGCGCGACCAGGCAGATTTGGCGCAGGCGCAGATACGACGACATCGTCACTCGCCCCTGAAGGCAGGCTTGCGCTTCTCGACGAAGGCTTTTGCGGCCTCCTTGTGATCGGCGGTGTCGCCGCAGCGGGTGTGGTGGATCGCCTCGCCGTCGAAGCAATCCTCCAGCGCCAGATGCTCGGCATTGTTGATGTTGCGCTTGATGAAGCCGAGCGCGATCGAGGGCCCCTGTGCGAGCGACAGCGCGAGCTCGTGCGCAGCAGCATCGATCTCGGCGTCGGGCACGACCTTGGTCACCATGCCGATGGCGTGCGCTTCCTTCGCGGTCAGCACCGGCGACATCAGATACAGCTCGCGCGCCCGCGCGCTGCCGAGCAGCTGGGTCAGGAAATAGGTGCCGCCGTAATCGCCGGAGAAGCCGACCTTGGCGAAGGCCGTCGTGATCTTGCAGGATTCAGAGGCGATGCGCAGGTCGCAAGACAGCGCCATTGAGAGGCCAGCGCCGGCCGCCGCGCCGTCGAGCTGCGCCACCACCGGTTTCGGCATCTGGTGCAGGATGCGCGAGACCTCCATGCCGCGGCGCAGATTCGCCAGCTTCTGCTCGAACGGCAGCGGCGCGCGGCCCTCCGCCATCGACTTGACGTCACCGCCGACGCAGAACGAGCCACCCGCGCCCTTGAACAGCACCGCACGGACTTCCGGATCATCAGCGGCGCGGCGCGCCGCCTCGACCAGCCCGCGCACCATGTCGGGGTTGAGCGCGTTCTTCCGCTCCGGGCGGTCCATGGTGATGGTGAGCAGCCCGCCTTCGAGCTTCTGCAGGACCATGTCGTTCATGGGACGCCTTCCTTGTTGTTATGTACCTCCGTCGTTCCGGGGTTCGCGAAGCGAGAACCCGGAACCTCGAGATCCCGGGTTCGCGCTTACTCGCGCCCCGGGATGACGCTTCGCGTCACTTCTTCACCAGCGGGCAGCGCGACTGCTCCAGCGACTGGAACGCTTCGCTGCCGGGCACGGTCGCGAGCAGCTTGTAGTCGTCCCAGCGGCCCTTGGACTCCGACGGCTTCTTCACCTCGAACAGGTACATGTCGTGGATCATGCGGCCATCCTCGCGGATCTTGCCATTCTTAGCGAAGAAGTCGTTGATCGGCGTCTCCTTCATCACCTTCATCACAGCTGCAGCATCGGTCGTGCCGGCCGCCTTCACGGCCTTGAGGTAATGCGTCACGGAGGAATAGACACCGGCCTGCGCCGAGGTCGGCGGCCGCTTGACCCGCTCCATGAAGCGCTTCGAGAAGGCGCGCGTCTCGTCGTTCATGTCCCAGTAGAAGGCTTCCGCCAGCAGAAGGCCCTGCGCGGTCTCCAACCCGATCGAGTCGATATCGGTGACGAAGGCGAGCAGCGGCGAGACCTTCTGACCGCCCTTCATGATGCCGAACTCGGCTGCCTGCTTGATGGCGTTGACGGTGTCGCCGCCGGCGTTGGCGAGCCCGATCACCTTGGCCTTCGAGGCCTGGGCCTGGAGCAGGAACGAGGAGAAATCCGACGTGTTGAGCGGATGGCGGACGTTGCCGAGCACCTTGCCGCCGGTCTTGATCACGACGTTGCTGGTGTCCTTCTCCAGATCCTGGCCGAAGGCGTAGTCGGCGGTGAGGAAGAACCAGGTGTCGAGGCCCGACTTCACCGCGGCAAGGCCGGTGACGTTGGCCTGTCCGAACGTATCGAACACGTAGTGGATGGTGTAGGGACCGCAGGCCTCGTTGGAGAGACGGATCGAGCCCGGGCCGTTGAACATGATGATCTTGTTGCGCGCTTTCGCGATCTCACCAGCGGCGAGCGCGGTGGCGGAGGCCGCGACGTCGTAGATCATCTCGACGCCCTGGTTGTCGAGCATGTCGCGGGCGATGTTTCCGGAGAGATCGGCCTTGTTGAGATGGTCGGCCGCCAGCACCTGGATCTTGCGCCCGAGCACCTCGCCGCCGAAATCCTCGACGGCCATCTTCGCCGCGGTCTCGCTGCCGGGACCGGTGATGTCGGCATACAGGCTCGACATGTCGAGGATGCCGCCGATCTTGAGCGGCGGCTTGTCCTGGGCCTGCGCGGCGCTCGCACTCAGAGCAAACGCGGCAGCAAAAATGCCGGACAAAATATTCTTCATCGAAAGAATCTCCCTTTATCGCGCCGTACTCTGATGGCGGCTTGGTTATCGTTGTTGCCGCAATCATGCCGCATGCGCGGGAGGGCAGCAAGCACGGGGGCGTTGAGAGCGCGCGATTGCCGCGGGTGTTTTCCGCAAAGCGGAATGGTGAGATGCGGCGAAATGCTTCCACATCGTCATTGCGAGCGCCGTGAAGCAATCACGATGCGTGAGGCAATGACGAAGCGTCACGCAAACTGCCGTAGGGTGGGCAAAGGCGCGCTCTTCGCGCCGTGCCCACCAGCCGGAGCGACGAACCGAAGACGTGGGCACGCTTCGCTTTGCCCACCCTACGAGTGCCCCTTCGTCGTGGGCACCGTTTGGGTTAAGGTCGCGGCGTAACGCAACCTCTCCGGGCAACGTGACGCGACTGTTTCACCTCATCGCAGCAATTCTTCTCGTCGCAGGTCACATCGCGTTCGCGGCACCGTGCCAATTCGAATCCCTGGGCGAGGGCCGCGTCGCCGCCATCGTCGACGCGCGCAGCATGCGCCTCGATGACGGTCGCGAGATTCGTCTCGCCGGCATCGAGCCGACGGCGACGACGAGGCAGGCGCTCGCATCACTGCTCGCCGGCCGCGATGTGACGCTGCGAAGCGCGGACGACACGCCGGACCGTTACGGCCGCCAGGGCGCGCTGGTCTTCATCGGTGAAAGCGACACCTCGGTTCAGGCCACGCTGCTGGCCCAGGGCGAAGCCATCGGCTCCGCCGAAATCGCCGACAAGGACTGCGCGGCCGCCCTGATGACGTCGGAGGCGCAGGCCAGGCGCCAAAAAATGGGCAACTGGGCTGACCCATCGGCCATAAAAAACGCGGAAAGTCCGGACGATATTTTGGCGGGGATCGGGCGCTTTATGGTGGTCGAGGGCAAAGTCCTGTCGGTCCGGCAAGCTGGGGTAATGACCTACCTCAACTTCGGACGAAACTGGACACGCGGCTTTGCCGTGACTATTTCAAGGCGCGCGTTACCGGCATTCGAAAGCGCCGGGATTCCCCCTAAGTCATTGGAGTATCGACGTATTCGAGTCAGGGGCTGGGTTGAGGGGACTTTGGGGCCGCGGATCGATTTGCGGCTCGTGGGACAGGTCGAGTTGCTAGGCGCAAACGAGCTGACAGGGGTAAGGCCCTAACAGGGCCAGGCACGGGTTAAGCGACGTGAATGGGGTGCTAGAACGGCACGGACTGGGCGATTGCCGCCGCCTGCGGGCTGCGCCGGTCGTGCTTTGCCTTGCGCTGGGCGGGCTCCTCGCCGGCTGCGGCGACATGAACCGGTTCCAGACCGCCGCCGCCCCGCCCACCGTTGCGATGCCCAAGCCCAAGCCGGCCGTCGCACAGACCCCTGCCACCGAGAAGGAGCACGAGCGCATCCTGGCGAGCTATGGCGGCACCTATGACGACCCCAGGCTCGAATCGCTCGTCAGCAAGACCGTCGACCGGCTGGTCGCGGCGTCCGACCGTCCCGACCAGGGCTACAAGGTCACCATTCTCAATTCCGGCGCGGTGAATGCCTTCGCGCTGCCGAACGGCCAGCTCTATGTCACGCGCGGACTGCTTGCGCTTGCGAGCGACACCTCGGAATTGTCCTCCGTGCTCAGCCACGAGATGGCGCATGTGCTGTCTAAGCACGCCGCCATGCGCGAGGACCAGGCGCGCCAGGCCGCGATCGTCACTCGTGTCGTCACCGACATGAGCAACGACCCCGACCTCACCGCGCTCGCGCTCGCCAAGACCAAGCTCACCATGGCGAGTTTTTCGCGCAACCAGGAGTTCGAGGCTGACGGCATCGGCGTCGGCATCTCTGCGAAAGCGCATTTCGACCCCTATGGCGCCGCGCGCTTCCTCTCGGCGATGGAGCGCAATGCCGAACTGAAGGCCGGCAAGAGCTCGCTCGATCCACGCGCCCAGGATTTCACCTCGTCGCATCCGGCAACGCCGGAGCGCGTGCAGAACGCGCAGAACATCGCGCGGCAATATTCGGCCCCCGAAGGCGCCGAACGCGACCGCGAGAGCTATCTCGCCGCGATCGACAACCTCGTCTATGGCGAAGATCCCAGCGAAGGTTTTGTCCGCGGCCGGCGTTTCCTGCATCCGAAGCTCGGCTTCACCTTCCAGGCGCCTGATAATTTCACGCTCGACAACACCGCACAGGCGGTGATCGGCGTGCGCGACGGCGGCTCGCAGGCGATGCGCTTCGACGTCGTGCGCGTGCCGGCCGAGCAGTCGCTCGGCGACTACCTGAATTCGGGCTGGATGGAAGGCGTCGAGAAGGCCTCGACCGAGGATCTCACTATCAACGGTTTCCCGGGCGCGTCCGCCACCGCCAAGGGTGACCAGTGGCAGTTCAAGGTCTATGCGCTGCGCTTCGGCAGCGACGTCTACCGCTTCATCTTCGCCGCACGGCAGAAGTCGACCGAGAGCGAGCGCAACGCACGCGAGACCGTCAACTCATTCCGCCGCCTGACGCTCGACGAGATCCAGGCCGCGCGCCCGCTGCGCATCAAGGTCATCACCGTGCAGCCCGGCGACACCGTGGAATCGCTCTCCCACCGCATGGCCGGCGTCGATCACCCCGCCGAACGCTTCCGCGTGCTCAACGGCCTCGACCGCACCGCGCAGGTGAAGGTGCGGGATCGCGTGAAGATCGTGGCGGATTGAGGCTGCGCTAAGCGCACGCGCTTGGCGCGAACCCGGGATCTGGTGCTACAAATCCGCTGCCGTAAGGTGGGCAAAGCGAAGCGTGCCCACCATTCCCATCCACAATCGCTGAAAGGTGGTGGGCACGGCGCTACGCGCCTTTGCCCGCCCTACAAGATTCGCGCTTGATTATGCGCCCGCGTCCATGTCGCCGGCCTCGCGCTGGCCGCTGAGCCAGAGCGCGAGCAGGGTCCAGAACGCGCCGGACAGCAGATACGCACCCGAGGCGATGACGCCAAGATTGGTGGCGAGCAGCAGCGCCACCAGCGGGGCGAAGCCGGCGCCGAACAGCCAGGCCATGTCAGAGGTCAGCGCGGAGGCCGTGTAGCGATACATCTGCTTGAAGTTCGAGGCGATCGCGCCCGAGGACTGGCCGAACGAGAGACCCAGCAGGATGAAGCCGATCACCATGTAGATGGTCTCGCCGAACGCGCCGGCATCGAGCAGCTGCGGCGCGAAACCGCTGTAGATCGCGATCGCGATCGCCGATCCCATCAAGAGCGACTTGCGGCCGACGCGGTCGGCGATGACGCCGGAAGCCACGATCGCGGCGACGCCGAACACGGCGGCAACGATCTCGATGATCAGGAAGCGCACCGGGCTTTCGCGGGTGAACAGGAACACCCAGGACAGCGGAAACACCGTGACCATGTGGAACAGCGCGAAGCTTGCCAGCGGCGCGAATGCGCCCAGCATGATGTTGTGGCCTTCGCGCGCGACAGTGTCGGAAATGCGCGAGGGCTGCAATTCGCGGGTCTCGAACAGCGAGGCATATTCTTCCGTCGTCACCATGCGCAGGCGCGCGAACAGCGCAACGACGTTGATGGCGAACGCGACGAAGAACGGATAGCGCCAGCCCCAGTCGAAGAAATCGTCGGCCGAGAGGTTGCCGGCGAAATAGGCGAACAGCGCGCTCGCCACGATCAGCCCGAGCGGAGCCCCGAGCTGCGGCACCATCGCGTACCAGCCGCGCTTGGACGCCGGCGCATTCAGCGCCAGCAGCGAAGCCATGCCGTCCCAGGCGCCGCCCCAGGCCAGACCCTGCGCGATGCGCGCCAGTGCCAGCAGCCAGATCGCGGCAACGCCGATGTCGTGATAGCCGGGCAGGAAGGCGAGCGCGACGGTGGCGGTGCCGAGCAGGAACAGCGCCGAGACCAGCTTGGCCGTCTTGCCGTACTCACGGTCGACCGTCATGAAAATGACGGTGCCGATCGGCCGGGCCAGGAACGCCAGCGCGAAGATCATGAAGGAATAGAGCGTTCCGGTCAGTTCGCTGGTGAACGGGAACACCAGGCGCGGGAACACGATCACCGAGGCGATCGCGAAGACGAAGAAGTCGAAGAATTCCGAGGTGCGCCCGATGATGACGCCGATGGCGATCTCGCCGGGACTGGCCTGGTCGTGGCCGTGCTCGCCCGAGTGGAGGTCTGCCATTGCGGGGGTCTGTGCCGTCGCCATTCGTGCGCCCTTAACGTCCTGAAAACCAAAGCTGACCGCCCGGCGGGGAGCCGGGCAATCCGGCCCTGTCTGGCCCAACATTCCGCACTGCAACATTGGACAAATTGTCCAATGTCCGGATTGCTGCGTCGCAGCTACCCGTTGGCCCCGCAAAGGAAACTCATTCTCAAAGGCTCGGCCCGTGTCTCGTCTCAAGATCCTGGCGCTACTACCTCTGGCTGCCGCACTCAGCGGCTGCGACTACGTCGTGCTGGCGCCAGCCGGCGACATCGCTGCCCAGCAGCGCGACCTCGTCATCATCTCCACCGTCCTGATGCTCCTGATCGTCGTCCCCGTGATGGCGTTGACGGTGCTGTTCGCCTGGCGCTACCGCCAGTCCAACACCTCGGCCCGCTACGAGCCGGAATGGGACCACTCGACCAAGCTCGAGCTGGTGATCTGGTCGGCGCCGCTGCTGATCATCGTTTGCCTCGGCGCACTGACCTGGATGGGTACGCATCTGCTCGACCCCTATCGCACCCTCGGCCGCATCAAGGCGGAGCATGCGGTGGACCAGTCCAGGGCGCCGCTCGAGGTCGATGTCGTCGCGCTCGACTGGAAGTGGCTCTTCATCTATCCGGACTACGGCATCGCCACCGTCAACGATCTGGCCGCCCCGGTCGATCGTCCGATCACCTTCCGCATCACGGCCTCCTCGGTGATGAACTCGTTCTACATCCCCGCGCTCGCCGGCCAGATCTATGCGATGCCGGGCATGGAGACCAAGCTCCACGCCGTCGTGAACCACGCCGGCACCTACAAGGGCTTCTCGGCCAACTACAGCGGCGCCGGATTCTCCGGCATGCGCTTCAACTTCCAGGGCCTCGACGACAAGGGCTTTGACGCCTGGGTCGCGCAGGCCAAATCCGCCGGTGGCTCGCTCGGCCGCGCCGAATATCTCCAGCTCGAGAAGCCCAGCGAGAACGAGCCGGTGCGCCGCTACGGCACGGTCGATTCCGATCTCTACCGCCTGATCCTCAACATGTGTGTCGAGACCGGCAAGATGTGCCAGAGCGAGATGATGGCGATCGACGCCAAGGGCGGCCGCGGCCATGAGGGCCTGAACAACACCCTGCCGCTCACTTACGACAAGTACGCCCGCCGCGGCACCCCGCTCGGGCCGGAGCCGACCTTCGTCGCCGGCACCTGCACGCCGGATGCGCCGCAGGGTCAGACCACCGCGTCGATCAAGGCCCCGATCGACATTGCGCCGCTCACCGGCGCCGGCCTGAAGCGGCCGACCTTCACGCCGCTGAAGTCCTCGTCCTTCTTCCTCGGACAGCGTCCGAAGTCAGACTCCTAAAGAGAACGCGCATGTCTCCTGATCTTCTCAAGCTCATCTTCGGCCGGCTCGGCTTCGAATCGCTGCCGCTGCACGAGCCGATCGTCGTCGGCACCTTCGCGGTGGTCGCGCTCGGCGGCGCCGCGCTGCTCGGCGGCCTCACCTATTTCCGCCTCTGGGGCTACCTCTGGCGTGAGTGGTTCACCACGGTGGACCACAAGCGCATCGGCATCATGTACATGATCCTTGGCATCGTGATGCTGCTGCGCGGCTTCGCCGACGCGCTGATGATGCGCGGGCAGCAGATGCTCGCGTTCAACGGCTCCGAAGGCTATCTCAACGCTCATCACTACGACCAGGTCTTCACCGCCCACGGCGTGATCATGATCTTCTTCGTGGCGATGCCGCTGGTCACGGGCCTGATGAACTACGTCGTGCCGCTGCAGATCGGCGCACGCGACGTCTCGTTCCCGTTCCTGAACAATTTCAGCTTCTGGATGACGGTCGGCGGCGCGGTGCTGGTGATGGCCTCGCTGTTCATCGGCGAGTTCGCCCGCACCGGCTGGCTGGCTTATCCGCCGCTCTCGAACATCGGCTACAGTCCTGACGTCGGCGTCGACTACTACATCTGGGCGCTGCAGGTCGCCGGCGTCGGAACCACGTTATCCGGCATCAACCTGATCTGCACCATCGTCAAGCTGCGCTGCCCCGGCATGACCATGATGAAGATGCCGGTGTTCACCTGGACCTCGCTCTGCACCAACATCCTGATCGTCGCCTCCTTCCCCGTCCTGACCGTCGTGCTCGCGCTGCTCTCGCTCGACCGCTACGTCGGCACCAACTTCTTCACGAACGATTTCGGCGGCAGTCCGATGATGTACGTGAACCTGATCTGGATCTGGGGCCATCCTGAAGTCTACATCCTGGTTCTCCCGGCCTTCGGCATCTTCTCGGAAGTCACCTCGACCTTCTCCGGCAAGCGGCTGTTCGGCTACACCTCGATGGTCTACGCCACGGTCGTCATCACCATCCTGTCGTACCTGGTGTGGCTGCACCACTTCTTCACGATGGGTTCGGGCGCCAGCGTCAACTCGTTCTTCGGCATCACCACGATGATCATCTCGATCCCGACGGGCGCGAAGATGTTCAACTGGCTGTTCACGATGTATCGCGGCCGCATCCGCTACGAGCTGCCGATGATGTGGACGATCGCCTTCATGCTGACCTTCGTGCTCGGCGGCATGACCGGCGTGCTGCTCGCGGTGCCGCCGGCCGACTTCGTGCTGCACAACAGCCTGTTCCTGATCGCGCATTTCCACAACGTGATCATCGGCGGCGTGGTGTTCGGCGCGTTCGCCGGCATCAACTACTGGTTCCCGAAGGCCTTCGGCTTCAAACTCGATGTGTTCTGGGGCAAGCTGTCGTTCTGGTTCTGGGTCGTCGGCTTCTACCTCGCCTTCATGCCGCTCTATGTGCTCGGCCTGATGGGCGTGACCCGCCGCCTGCGCGTGTTCGATGATCCTTCCCTGCAGATCTGGTTCGTCATCGCCGCGATCGGTGCCTTCCTCGTCTTCCTCGGCATCCTCTCGATGCTGATGCAGTTCGCGGTGAGCCTGCTCAAGCGCGAGCAGCTCAAGGACGTCACCGGCGATCCCTGGGATGCGCGCACGCTGGAATGGGCGACCTCCTCGCCCCCGCCGGACTACAACTTCGCCTTCACCCCCGTCGTTCACGACAATGACGCGTGGTGGGACATGAAGAAGCGCGGCTACCAGCGTCCGCTCACCGGGTTCAAGCCGATCCACATGCCCAGCAGCACCGGCACCGGCGTCATCCTCGCCGGCCTCGCCACCGCGATGGGATTCGGCCTGATCTGGTACATGTGGTGGCTGGCGGCTGCGAGCTTCCTCGCGATGCTCGTCGTCGGGATCGGCCACACCTTCAACTATCACCGCGACTTCGACATTCCGGCTGAAGACGTCATCCGGACCGAGGACGCGCGCACCAAACTGCTCGCCGGAGCCAAGTAAATGACTGTCGCTGTCAATCCCACGCAAACCGGCGAGCCGCTGTTCTACCTCGCCGACGAACACCCGCATCCGGAAGGCTACAGCACCTCGCTCGGCTTCTGGATCTACTTGATGAGCGATTGTCTCATCTTCGCGATGCTGTTCGCCGCCTTCGGCGTGCTCGGCGCCAACTACGCCGCCGGCCCTGCGCCGAAGGACCTGTTCGACCTCGATCTGGTCGCGGTGAACACCTCGATGCTGCTGCTGTCGTCGATCACGTACGGCTTTGCGATGCTGACGATGCAGCAGAACAAGATCGGCCAGACGCAGATGTGGCTGGCGATCACCGGCCTGTTCGGCGCCGCCTTCATCGGCATCGAGCTCACCGAGTTCGCCCACATGATCCATGAAGGTGCCACGCCCCAGCGCAGCGCCTTCCTGTCCGCCTTCTTCACCCTGGTCGGCACCCACGGCCTGCACGTCACCTGCGGCCTGATCTGGCTGGTGACCCTGATGGTGCAGGTCGGGAAATTCGGCCTGATCGAGGCCAACCGCCGCCGCCTGATGTGCCTGTCTATGTTCTGGCACTTCCTCGACGTGGTCTGGATCGGCGTCTTCACCTTCGTCTATCTTCTGGGAGTTCTGCGATGAGCACCGATACCCACGCCGCCCACGCAGGCGACCATCACCACGACGACGGCCACGCCCACAGCACGTTCTCGGGCTACATGCTCGGCTTCGTGCTCTCGGTTGTGCTCACCGCGATCCCGTTCTGGCTGGTCATGAGCGGCGCGCTGCCGAGCAAGCAGATCACCGCGCTGGTCATCATGGCCTTCGCGATCGTGCAGATCGTCGTGCACATGATCTACTTCCTGCACATGAACGCCAAGTCCGAGAATGGCTGGACCATGATGGCGCTGATCTTCACCATCGTCATGGTGGTGATCGCGCTGTCCGGTTCGCTGTGGGTGATGAACCACCTCAACAGCAACATGATGCCCATCCACCAGATGAGCGGAATGAAGTGAGCGATACCGGGACCGTGACGAGCAAGGCAATGGGCGCACCCCGCAAGGCTGCGCGCCCGTCCTTGTGGCTCACGGTCCTCTCGCTCACGGCCTTTGCACTTCTGATCGCGCTGGGCGTCTGGCAGATCGAGCGCCGCGCCTGGAAGCTGGCGCTGATCGACCG
Organism: Bradyrhizobium sp. CCBAU 45389; assembly: GCF_028128625.1. NCBI lineage: Bacteria > Pseudomonadati > Pseudomonadota > Alphaproteobacteria > Hyphomicrobiales > Nitrobacteraceae > Bradyrhizobium > Bradyrhizobium sp. CCBAU 45389. Next base: position 11,789 of record NZ_LBIY01000075.1, read on the forward strand.
CGTCGAGCAGCGCGTCCATGCCCCGGTCCAGCCCATCCCCGCGCCCGCGGCGTGGCCCACCATCACCGCCGCAAACGACGAATACAGACACGTCAGCGTCACCGGCCGCTTCCTGCACGACCGCGAGACGCTGGTTCAGGCCGTGACTGAGGAAGGCGGCGGCTATTGGGTGCTGACGCCGCTTCAGCGCAGCGACGGCACGCTGGTTCTTGTCAACCGCGGCTTCGTGCCGACCGAGCGGCGCGACGCAGCGACGCGACAGGCCGGCAATCCCGAGGGCCAGGTCGAAATCACCGGCCTCCTGCGCATCACGGAGCCGAAGGGCGGCTTCCTCCGCAACAACGTTCCCCAGCACAACCGCTGGTACTCGCGGGACGTCGACGCGATCGCGGCGGCACGCGGCCTCCACGATGTCGCCCCCTTTTCCGTCGATGCCGACGCCGGATCACAAAGCGCCGGCGGGCCGATCGGCGGATTGACCGTGATCCGCTTTCCCAATAACCACCTGATCTACGCGCTGACGTGGTTTGCCCTGGCTTTCATGCTGGCCGGTAAGCTTTTCGTCACATTCGGCGGCGGGCTGTTCCGCCGCAGGCGCTTCGTCCACGAACCGGCCGGCGGCCCCGATGCCGCCGCCCGCAGGACGGGATCAGATGCTGGAACGATCGTCGAACAGGCCTGACGACGGAAGAACGCAGACGCTCGCCCATGGCGGCGGACTGGCCGTCACACTGCAATCGCAGGCGGATACGCGCAGCGAGCTGATCGGCGCTGCGCCCACCGACGACGAGACCAACCGCAAGAACATGGCGCTGCTGATCCAGCTGCGCTGGACTGCGGTGGTCGGCCAGATCGTGACCATCGGCGGCGTGCATTTCTGGCTCGGCATCCCGCTGCCCCTGGAGCGGATGGGCGCGGTGATCGGCGCGCTGGTGCTGCTCAACGTCTCGAGCCTGGTCTGGGTCCGCCATCGCGCCGCGATCTCCAGCAACGAGCTGCTGGTCGCCCTGATGCTCGACGTCGCCGCGCTGACCGCGCAGCTTTACCTCAGCGGCGGCGCGACCAATCCCTTCACCTCGCTGTTCCTGCTTCAGGTGACGCTGGCTGCCGTGCTGCTCGATGCCCGCTCGACCTGGTCGCTGGTGGCGTTGACCTGCGCGAGCTTCGTCTGGCTGACGCTGGCCTACCGCCCGCTCGAGCTGCCGCCGAACCCGATCAGCGAGACCTACAGCCTCACCGTAACAGGCATGCTGCTCGGCTTCATGCTCAATGCCATTCTGCTGGTCGTGTTCGTCACCCGTATCAACAGGAACCTGCGCGAACGCGACGCGCATCTGGCGGCGCTACGCCAGCACGCGGCCGAGCAGGATCACATCGTCCGCATGGGCCTCCTGGCCTCCGGCGCCGCGCATGAGCTCGGCACGCCGTTGGCCTCGCTCTCGGTCATCCTCAGCGACTGGCGCCGCATGCCGGATCTGGCCGCCAAGCAGGAGCTCGCCGAGGACCTCGCGGAGATGGAAACCTCGCTGCAGCGCTGCAAGTCGATCGTCACCGGCATCCTGGTGTCGGCGGGCGAAGCCCGCGGCGAAGGCTCTTCGCCGACGACGGTGACGGCTTTCGTCACTGACCTGGTCGACGAATGGCGCAACGCCCGTTCGGCGCGCACGCTCTATTTCGTCAACACTTTTGGTGAGGACGTCGCCATCGTCTCGGATGTCGCGCTGAAGCAGGTCATCTTCAACGTGCTCGACAACGCCTACGAGGTCTCTCGCGACTGGGTCGAGCTTGTGGCCGAGCGCGAGGGCGACAATCTCGTGCTGTCGATCTCCGACCGCGGCCCGGGCTTTGCGCCGGAGATGCTGGCGCAGCTCGGAAAGCCCTACCAGTCAAGCAAGGGCCGCGCCGGCGGCGGGCTCGGCCTGTTCCTGGTGGTCAACGTGGTGCGCAAGCTGGGCGGCAGCGTGACCGCCGAGAACCACAGGAAGCGCGGCGCCACCGTCCGCCTGACGCTGCCTCTCGCAACGCTCGCGATCGGAGGCAGCTTTGACGCCTGACCGTTCGCTCATCGTCGTCGAGGACGACGAAGGTTTTGCGCGCACGCTGAAGCGCTCGTTCGAGCGCCGCGGCTACGAGGTCGTGCTCGCCGCCTCGATCGAGGAGGTGCGCAAGGTGCTGGAGCAGCGCACCTTCGGCCATGCCGTGGTCGACCTCAAGCTCGGCGGCGCCTCGGGGCTCGCCTGCGTCGAGCTGCTGCACACGCACGATGAGGACATGCTGATCGTGGTGCTGACAGGCTTTGCCAGCATCTCCACCGCCGTCGAGGCGATCAAGCTGGGCGCCTGCCACTACCTGGCAAAACCCTCCAACACCGACGACATCGAGGCCGCCTTCCACAAGGCCGAAGGCAACGCCGAGGTCGCGCTCGACGCACGGCCAACCTCGATCAAGACGCTGGAATGGGAACGCATCCACCAGACGCTGATCGAGACGGATTTCAACATCTCTGAAGCGGCGCGACGATTGGGGATGCACCGCAGGACGCTGGCAAGGAAGCTTGAGAAGCGGCCGGTGAAGTGATGCAAACGTAGGGTGGGTTAGGCAAAGCCGTAACCCACCACTTTCCTATCCGTTGAGGCAGAAGCGGTGGGTTACGCTAGCGGACCGCGCTTCGCGCAGCCGCGAGCTAACCCACCCTACGAAGTACGCCCCCAAACAAAAAGCCCGGCCGAACGGCCGGGCTTTTGATCTCTTACGATCGCCGAGACGCTTACGCGGCCTCGTCGGCGACGGTGGTGTCGTCGCCATCCGTATCGTCGGCATCGCCCTCGGCATCCGCCTCGCCCTCGGCGGCTTCCGCCTTGGCGTTGCGGCGCGGGCTCTTGGCGAGCTGGGCCTCGATCTCCTTGACTGCTTCGGTCTCGGTCGAGTGCTGCACCACCGCGATCTCGCGGGACAGACGATCGAGCGCCGCTTCATAGAGCTGGCGTTCGGAGTACGACTGCTCCGGCTGCGACTCCGAGCGGTAGAGATCGCGCACGACTTCCGCGATCGCGACGATGTCGCCCGAATTGATCTTCGCTTCGTATTCCTGGGCGCGGCGCGACCACATGGTGCGCTTGACGCGGGCGCGGCCCTTGAGGGTCTCCAGCGCCTTCTTGACCAGGGCGGGCTCGGACAGCTTGCGCATGCCGACGTTGGCGACCTTGGCGGTCGGAACGCGCAGCGTCATCTTGTCCTTGATGAAGTTGATGACGAACAGCTCGAGCTTCGCGCCGGCGATCTCCTGCTCCTCGATGGCCAGGATCTGGCCGACGCCGTGGGCGGGATAGACGACGAATTCGTTGGCCTTGAAGCCCTGACGCTGGGTCACGACCTTCTTTTCCTCGACCTTCGGCGCAGCAGCGGGCTTGGCGGCCGGCTTGGCAGCAACGGGAGCCTTGGCAGGAGCAGCAGCAACAGGGGCCTTCGGCGCGGGCTTGGCAGCGGGAGCCTTGGCAGCAGCAGGCTTGGAAACGGTCGCTTTCGCGGCCGGCTTGGCAGACTTGTTAGGCATTGCGCTTCTTTTGTTCTTCGAGGACTTTGCAGCCGGCGCCTTCGTCGCGGTCCGACCCTTGGATGCGCTACGGCTGGCCGCGGCGACTTTTTTGGCCTCCTTATGGGAAGCCCTCGCTGAAGTACTCTTTTTACGCGTTTTCTGTGACACAGCCTGCGCGCGGAAACTGCCACGCCCCTGTTCGACATTTGGTTTCACGGGAACCCAACGGGGCCAACTGGGCTGACGGGGGTTCAGCTTAATGTGCCCAATATAGCACATTTCCCGCAAAAATCAATGATTTAGGGGTCTTGAGGCCTGGTTTTCGGCGCTGACGAAGGTATTAGGGTTAAGTTTGGGCGGGAATTAGTCCCCCGAGCCCGGGTTCGGAGAAAAATATTTCTCGAACTTGCCTTCCATGCCGTCGAATTCCTTCGCGTCGGCGGGTGATTCTTTCTTCTGGGTGATGTTCGGCCAGCTTTTGGCGTAATCGGCGTTGACCTGGAGCCACTTTTCCAGCCCCGGTTCCGTGTCCGGCTTGATGGCGTCGGCGGGGCATTCCGGCTCGCACACGCCGCAGTCGATGCACTCGTCGGGATGGATGACGAGCATGTTGTCACCCTCGTAGAAGCAGTCGACCGGGCAGACCTCGACGCAGTCGGTGTACTTGCACTTGATGCAGTTTTCAGTGACGACGTAAGTCATCCAACGCTCCGAAAAGCTCTTTTAAAAGTCGCGGCTTGCGTAGCGCGGATGGCCCGGCGCCGCAAGGTCGGGAAGGCCCGATCATGACGGCTTTGTGTGTTTGATCGACCAAGAAATGAATTCGAAGCGCAATTAATTGCGCTTCGCTTCACTCAGCTCCTCATAGAGCACGCGCGCCGAGGCGGCATCGCCGCGGCGCTCGTTGAAGCCGGTGACCTTCAGCACGCGCACGGTGCGATCGAGGGCGATGGTGAGGACGTCGCCGAGCTTGATCGCGTGTCCCGGTGAGGTCTCGCGCGCGCCGTTGACGCGGACATGACCGGACTCGACGAGCTCAGCCGCCGAGGTGCGCGCCTTCACCACCCGCGCGTGCCACAGCCATTTGTCGAGACGCTGCCGCTCGGTCGTGGGATCACTCCTTCCGGCCGGACAGCTGCTCCTTCAGCGCGGCAAGCTTGGCGAAGGGCGAGTTGGGATCGATGGGACGATCGCGCTCGCGCGGGTTCGCGCTCGAGGCGTAGGGACGCAGCGAGGGACCCGACTCGCGGTCGCGACGATCGCGGCCCTTGTCGCGGTCGCGGCCACGATTATCGCGGCCCTTATCGCGATCTCCGCCGAACTTCTTGTTGTCGCGGTTGCGATCACGATCCTTGTCGCGGTCCTTGCCTTGGAAGCTGCGATTGCGGTCGTCGCGGCGCTCACCGCCCTCGCCGCCTTCACGCGGCTTACGGAAGTCTTTGCCACCATCGCGGCGATGGCCACCGCCGTGACGATGACGCTCACCACGCTTCTCGCCGTCGGCCGACTGCGCGGCCTCGCCCACGGCGGGCGCAGCGCCCGCCTCAGCACCGGCCTGTGGACGCTGGTTGTTGTGGTGACGCTGGTGGCGATGGCGCTCGTGGCGCGGCTTGCGATCCTCGTGGCGGCCGCCGGGACGCCAGACCTCGACCAGCTCGGGCTCGGCGGGCGTCGCTGCTGCCTCGACAGGTGCGGCAGCATCGGGCGATGCAGCGGCTTCGGTCGCGGCCGTCTCGGCAGGTGCGGCTTCCAGGCCAGCAGCTTCCGTTGGTGCAGCGGCCTCTTCGGCCGGCGGCGCGATGCCCGGGGCATCTTCCGGCGTCACGGGCACTTCGGGAGAAGCTTCGAGCGCCGGCTCCTCAGGAGCGGGCTCGTCATGCTGCTCCATGCCGGGCGCGTCTTCGACGGTGACGGCTTCGGCGGACACAGCCGCCTCTTCCGGCAAGCCTGCAACGGCCTCCGCGGCGGTCTCGGTTGACGTCTCCGCACTGCCCTCGGCGGGCGGCGTCTCGGTCGCGACCGTCTCGGCAGCAGGCGCTGCGGGCTTCACCGGCAGCGGCGGGCGCTTCTCCATGCGATAGCCGAGCGCGCGCAGCACGGAGGCAAAGTCTTCGCCGGCGGAGCCCGTGAGCGAGGTCATCGCCTGCGTCACCACGAAGCTGCGGCCGTCGAAGGCGCCGGCGGGCTTTTCGCCGGACGAGTTCTCGCGCCAGGCCAGCGCCGGGCGGATCAGATCGGCAAGACGCTCCAGGATGTCGACGCGCACGGCGCGCTCGCCGGCCTGCTTGTAGCCGAGCACGCGATAGGCATCGCGCGGCAGAGCCTTGTCGACCGGGAACGAGGTGCGGCCGGATGATGCCAGATGCTGCGCACCCGAAAGTGCGGACAGATCGACATTGTCCTGCTTCAGCGCCCACAGCAGCGCGGCGAGCGCACGCGCAGCAGGCTTGAGCAGGCCGGGGAAATAGATGTGATAGGCGCCGAAGCGGACGCCGTATTTGCGCAGCGTCGCACGCGAAGGCTGGTCGAGATCCTTCAGCTCGTTCGCGATCTTCGGACGCTCGAGCACGCCGAGCGCCTCGACCAGCTGATAGGCGATGCCGCGGGCAATGCCGGTGACATCCTCGGCCTTCGACAGCTCGAACATCGGCCCGAGCAGCTTTTCGATATGCGTCTTGACCCAGAGCTCGAGCCGCGCCTGCACCTTCTCGCGGGGGCCGCCGGTGAGGCGCTCGTCGGAGATGATGCGGATGCGCGGATGCAGCGCGTCCTCTGCGGCGGACAGCCGCGCCACGGCGTCGCCGGTCCAGCGGATGATGCCTTCCGAGGTCAGCACGAACTGGTCGTCCGGCGCATTGCCCAGTTTTTCGGCGCGCGTGTTGATCTCGCCGGCGAGCACCGCTTGCGCTGCAGCCTGCAAGGCTTTCGCATCGGAGCCGGCCTCCGCCGCATCCGGTGCAAAGGTGAAGCCGTCGAGGCGGCCGATGACATGGCCTTCGACGATGACTTCGCCGGTCTTGCCGATTTCAGTATTCAAGCTCGTGTTCTCCCGCAGGCGGCGCATCAATACACTGGTCCGACGATCAACGAAACGCTCAGTCAAGCGTTCATGGAGCGCATCCGATAATTTATTTTCGACCTCCCGCGTGATCCCCTGCCAGCGTTCGGGGTCTTTCAGCCAGTCCGGGCGGTTGGCGACGAAGGTCCAGGTGCGGATCTGCGCGATCCGGGCCGACAGCGTGTCGATATCGCCGTCGATGCGGTCGGCCTGGTCGACCTGGGCCGCGAACCAGGAATCGGGGATGCAGCCCTTCTGCATCAGGAAGCCGTACAGCGTGGTCACCAGCTCAGCATGGGCGGCCGGCGACAGTTTCCGGTAATCGGGGACCTGGCAGGCCTCCCAGAGCCGCTCCACCGCGGCCTTGCCATGCGCGATATCGCGCACCTCGACGTCGCGGGCGGCATGATCCAGCACGCGCATGTCCTCGGCGATCGGCGCGCGCGTCAGCGCCTCATGCCCGGGAGCCAGGTTCAGCGACACCTGGAGTGCGCCGAGCGAGGAGAAATCCAGCTTCGCGTTGCGCCATTGCAGCATCTTCACGGCGTCGAAGGTGTGGTTCTGGAGCGCATTGACGAGCTCGGGCTCGAACGGCGCGCAGCGGCCCGTGGTGCCGAAGGTGCCGTTGCGCGTGGCACGGCCGGCGCGGCCGGCGATCTGCGCGAATTCGGACGGCGTCAGGCGGCGGAACTGGTAGCCGTCGAACTTACGGTCGGAGGCAAACGCGACGTGGTCGACGTCGAGATTGAGGCCCATGCCGACGGCATCGGTGGCAACGAGATAATCGACGTCGCCGTTCTGGAACATCGCCACTTGCGCATTGCGCGTGCGCGGCGACAGCGAGCCGAGCACAACGGCGGCACCGCCATGCTGGCGGCGGATCAGCTCGGCGATGGCATAGACCTCGTCGGCCGAGAACGCGACGATGGCGGTGCGGCGCGGCTGGCGCGTGATCTTGCGATCGCCGGCGAATTCGAGGGTGGACAGGCGCGGCCGCGTGATCATGGACACGCCGGGCAGCAGGCGCTCGATGATCGGGCGCATGGTCGCAGCGCCCAGCAGCAGCGTCTCGTCGCGGCCGCGGCGGTTGAGGATGCGGTCGGTGAAGACGTGGCCGCGCTCGAGGTCGGAGGCGATCTGGACCTCGTCGACGGCCAGGAAGGAGACATCGAGGTCGCGCGGCATCGCCTCGACCGTGGAGACCCAGTAGCGCGGGTTCTTCGGCTTGATCTTCTCTTCGCCCGTCACCAGCGCGACGCTCTCCACGCCCGCGCGATCGGCGATCTTGTTGTAGACCTCGCGCGCGAGCAGCCGCAGCGGCAGGCCGATCACGCCCGAAGGATGCGCCAGCATCCGCTCGATGGCGAGATGGGTCTTGCCGGTGTTGGTCGGCCCGAGCACCGCAGTGACGCCCGCGCCGGGTGCGCGCTCGGAGGCGAAGGGGGAGGGAGAGAAGGCCATGTCTGGGGGATTAGGTAGTGCCGATTTGGGCGAATGTCAGTGCTGTTTGGGGCGGTGAGGCGACCGGGGTGCCGACCATGTCTCCGAACGCGGAGCGGCGGCCGCCCCCACTGCTGTCATCGCCCGGCTTGACCGGGCGATCCAGTACGCCGAGGCGGTCGTGACGGAACCGAGAAGCCGCGGCGTACTGGATGCCCCGGTCAAGCCGGGGCATGACAGCGGAGCGTGTAGGAGCCGCTCCCCAAACCTCGCGCAACTGTTTCACTTTGCGACGCTTTTTCCGTTCTCTTTAAGCTTCGGAACGACTCTAGAACGAATCGCGGCCGAATCGCTGACTCCCGCCAGAGTCCTGTTCCGTTCACGCAACATGTCGCGGGACTCGTCTTAAGCGCGCACTAGATGGAGTTTTGTCCTGCCGCACAAGCGACGTTTCGATGGCGGGTTCCTTAAAATTGGGGACGGCGCGGAGTCGAATCAGAATCGGGGAGGAGTCAAATGGATTCCCGGATCAGGGCGACAAAACAAAAACTGCGAAAACAACCCCATGCACAGTAGAGACGGGTGAGTGGCGGTCGGTGGGCTGGAAGCCCGTAAGGCATTGAAGCAGCTCGCTTTCTTACCCTCCCCTGGAGGGGGAGGGTCGGCGCACGTTGAGCGCAGCGAAATGCGGCGCGGGGTGGGGTGATCCCTCCACACGGGGACCGTTCGAGGGGAGAGATCACCCCACCCCGCTCGCGCTTTGCGCGATCGACCCTCCCCCTCCAGGGGAGGGTAAGATCACTGCGTCTTCGCCACGCGCGGCGGCTGGGGCGACGTGACGAAGCTCGTCGCTTCCAGCATTGCCGGCCCCAGCGGCGTCGGCACTTTCAGCCAGAATGGAACCAGGATGCGCGTGCCGGCCACCGGGGCGAACGCGATCTCGATGTTGCGCTGGGCGGCGAGGTATTTGATCACGGGGCGATCGGGGATGTAGCCGGCGACGGGCACGAAATAGAGCGCGCAGACCACGACCGGGCCACGATACCCCTTCTCCGCCTTCACCGTCTCCATGCGCTTGAAATCGAGTTTCAAGTCGTAGCGCATGCGGCCGTCGAACACGGGCGCTGCGTTGTGGCAGGCCTCCGGCGTCACAGGGTCGCCGGTGCCGGGCACGCGCAGCAGCGAGGCCGTCATCGGGTCCCAGACGCCGCGGCGATGCGCATCGGTGACGACGATACGGTCCGGATCGACCGGCGGCTCCGGCACGATGCCGAACTCCTTCACATTGCCCTTGTCGAGGGTGATGTGGATCTCTTCGGTCTTCTTCTGGGTGGTGGTGGAGGCCTGGTAGCCGGTCGCAACCAGCGCGCCGTTGACGACGCGGCCCTGGCTGGCGCCCGTGCCGGACCCGCCCGTGAACGACTTCAACAGCCCCGTGGTGCCGCCCGAGGCCGCGGCCGCGAACACGTCGTCCTGGATGTCGATGTTCCAGGCGCCCTTGCCGACGGGAATGCCTGACAGCGTCGCCTCATATTGCGCCTCGAGCTTGCCCTGCGCGGCCGCAGGTCTCGCCCCCCACGCCAGGACGAGCCCGCAAAGGGCCGCGAAGGCCAGCCGGCCGGCTGCACGCAGCCGGGGCAGGTAAGGGGTCAGGGTCTTCACGAAGCCATCCAATGGGGCCGTCAGGCCTTGTTAGTTAAGCCAAAAATCGCGGCAAGCAATCGGTCCGGGTGCAAAACACCGGGAACTCCACCGGATATCTCGGTCGCGAATGCGCCCTTTATGTGATGGTAAGGCGTTTCAATCATTGCCGTTTTAGTGATCGGGGTGTGACGCTGGGGCGCACCTCTCCCCGCTACCTCCGCTGTCATGCCCCGGCTTGACCGGGGCATCCAGTACGCCGCGCCCCCTCTGTTCCAGCCGTGCCGCTGATGGTACCTGCTCTGCCGCGCAAGATCCCGGGTTCGGGCGCCTCCGCCCGCCCCGGGACGACGGCCAGAAAACGGGCCGTCGCCTTGACTACCCGCCCCTTCCCCCCTATACGTCCGCCCGCTCCCTGCAAGGACAGAGAATTTGCCCCTGTGGCGCCCCGAATGGCGGCCGCAACTCGTTTGGGGCTCGAACAAGGATTTGTGACATGTCTCGCCGCTGCGAACTGACGGCCAAGGGCCCCCTCGTCGGCCACAAGGTCAGCCACTCCAACATCAAGACCAAGCGCCGCTTCCTGCCGAACCTCGTCAACGTGACGTTCATCTCGGAAGCCCTGGAGCGCAACGTGCGCCTGCGCGTCTCCACCAACGCGGTGAAGAGCGTCGACCACAATGGCGGCCTCGACGCCTTCCTGCTCAAGGCCAACGCCGACGCCCTGTCGCCGCGCGCCCTCGAGCTGAAGCGCGCCATCCAGAAGAAGGTCGGCACCACCGCGCCGGTCAAGAAGGCCAGCTAAGACAATTTACCGTTAGGGCGGGGGCTAAGTCGCGTCGCGTGGCGTAAGCTTAGCCAGTAAGAGTTTTGCGTGACGGCCGGATCGAAAGATCCGGCCGTTTTTGTTTTGGAAATGGCGCCGCCGCACGATTGCAAGGTCGCATTTCCTCTAGCGGGAGGAGAAAGTCTCCTCAATAATCGGCGTCGCGCTTTAGGGACTCTCCGATGCGGAAGCTTCCATGATGTTTGAAGGGCCGCGTACTTATCGCGTTCAGAGAGCCGATCGGGAGCCGCTCCTGCGGTTCATGCGCGAAGCGCTCGAAGCACGAGGATGCCGGATCATCTACGCCTCAGAACCGGATCGCGCCCCCTTTGTGATTGCATTTGAAACGCTCACGGGCGAGCGAATGGGCGTCGTCGCCTACGCCTTTCTTGCAACGCGAACCCCAACAAAGAACCGGCCTGACGATGAAAGGAGCTTCCAAGTAAAATACGGGAGTAAGCTGGAAAACAATCTGCATGAAATCTACCAAGATCCGCTCGGTCTCCTCACAACCGTATTCTTGGGAATTTCACCCGACGAGGGTTTCTTCGTCGCGGTCGATCCCGAGCTGCATAACCCGACCAAATTCTTCATCCGGATCGAATTCAAAGACAGCAACGCGGAGGACATCAAGCGTAACGGTTGGACCACATGGGAGAGGAGCCGCATCAATCGGGAAGATGAGCCGGTCGAGGTGATGACCGGGGGCACAAAAGAGCATTTCCTCGATCTGATCAGGTTCGAGCGAGCGGCCCTCAGGCTCGATCCGGGGAACCGGCAATTGCTTGCGCAGAAACCAGAGCTATTCGCGCAAATCCCTTTGTTGTCCGGAACCAACCTTACCTTGGCAGATGTGCCACAACATCCGCTCGGAACTCGGCTTAGGCCCAGACGAGGTTCTGGATGTTATCGCCAATGCCCAACGCCTGAAGATGGCTGTTCGTGGCTGGGTGGCTGAGCGACATCTCAAAGAAGTCCTCTCGAACACGCCAGGGATCGCGTTTTGTGAGCCCATAAACAAGGAGGGAGCCGCGGATCTTTACGTCAGGCTGAGTGATGGGCCGCTACTCACCGTTGAATGCAAGAACGTACTGCGGGAGACCGATAGCAAGAACCTACCGCGGCTAGATTTCCAGAGAACGCGTGCTTCGAAGAAGGACCCCTGCTCGCGCTACTATGCCCCCTCTGATTTCCATGTGGTGGCTGCTTGCTTGCACGCTGTGACCGAGAATTGGGAGTTTCGGTACATACTTCCACAAAGTTTGCCGCCGCATCGAAAGTGTGTTGGAAAGCTTTCAAGCAACCTGCGAATCGACAACAATTGGCAATCTGATCCGATACCGATCTTTCAAGCCGCAGCGACCATGAGAGCGCCATGAAGAAGCTCACAGCGATCAGTTTGTATACCGGGGCCGGCGGACTGGATTACGGATTCGAGGCTGCAGGATTTCGTACAGCTGTAGCTGTCGAGATGGACGAGCGCTGCGTTGAGACACTTCGAGCAAACCGTCGGTGGCCGACCATCCAAGGGGATATCAACTCCGTCAGGACGGAGGAGATCCTAGGCAAAGCCAAGCTCTGTTGTAGCGAGCCTGACGTATTGATCGGAGGGCCGCCTTGCCAGCCATTCTCAAAGTCCGGCTTTTGGGCAACCGGCTCAACTAAACGGCTCAAGGACCCGCGAGCATCTACACTTGAGAACTACCTGCGAGTCTTGGAGGAGACACAGCCACGAGCGTTTCTCATGGAGAACGTGGAAGGCCTTGGGTTCAAGGGTAAGGACGAAGGGCTGCTCCACATCCAGAACCGTCTTGAGGAGATCAACGCGAAGAGTGGGACCAAGTACACCATGTCCACGGCCGTGCTGAATGCTGCGGATTTTGGTGTTCCGCAGCTTCGGCGAAGATTATTTATTATCGGAAGCCGCGATGGCTCCTCGTTCCGCTTCCCAACTGCAACCCACGCTTCTTCTGTCGAGCTTCTGAACGACCAACGGCAACACCTTACTGCTTGGGACGCATTGCGATCCGTTCGTCTCTCAAAATCTGAAGCCATCTCCCTGCGCATGAAGGGCAAATGGGCGAACCTCCTGCCCAGCGTTCCCGAAGGACAGAACTATCTCTGGCACACGGAACGCGGAGGCGGAGAGCCACTATTCGGATGGAGGCGCAGGTACTGGTCGTTTCTTTTGAAGCTAGCAAAGAACTCCCCGTCATGGACGATTCAGGCTCAGCCTGGGCCCGCTACCGGTCCATTTCACTGGGACAACAGGCTATTAAGCGTGCGCGAAATGGCGCGCCTGCAAACATTCCCGAACGACGTTAAGATCGCGGGCACTTACGCGGACGCTCAACGCCAGCTCGGGAATGCGGTCCCCTCTTTGCTCGCTGAGGTTCTCGCTCGTGAAATCAGCTCTCAACTGCTAGGGCGATCGGTCAAGAAGCCGCTCGGGCTAGCGATCAGGCCCTCGAAGGCGCCAATCCCGGCTCCTGGCGAGGTCGTGGCCGTTCCAGTGGAGTACCTCACGCTCCGGGGAGATCACGAGGCACACCCAGGAACAGGCAGAGGCTATCGCGCGGTGTCGCGCGAAGGGTTAGGCACCGAGGAATTCTTTGAGCTTACCCCGTAGCTCCTCGAGTTTCCCTAGCTCGCATTCCCAGACAACAAGAGTGCTCCAGCCGAGTTCAGACAGTGCAGCGAGAGCTGAGCGATCGCGCTCCTGATTACGTGCGAACTTTGGGAGCCAATACTCCGGACGAGCATGGGGGCGCTTTGCAAGCCGGCATCCCTCGTGCTGATGCCAAAAGCAGCCATGCACTAGAATCGCTTTCTTCTTCTGGCGCATAACGATGTCCGGGCTTCCGGGCAGATCCCGCGCATGAAGGCGATAGCGTATGCCTAGCTGCCGCAGCAACTTTCGTACGATCAATTCAGGCGTCGTGTCCGTCTTCCGAATGCTCCGCATCATCTGCGAGCGAGTAGACGGAGAGATTGAGGCTTGCGCCTTTTTAACAAGCTTAACCTTCTTATCCATCGAAACTACTTGAAACATTAGCTGCGATACTTTTGACTATCGCAAAAGTTGCGCAGAACAACATTAAACGCTGCATCTCGATACAAGCGAGCATAGACTTGCATACTTTAGTTGATTGGAGGGGCTTCCGCGCAAAAGCGCGCAGCACATCTACAAGCATTCCGTAAGAAACTTTACGAGCGCATTCCGGAGCAAAATACATTCGCCGCGCAGTTCGTCGATGTTCGTTTTCTGTCGAGCGACAGCAAGCAGCGACAACTCGTTCGGTACATTCTCGAGAAGTTAGATCATCATCTCAGAATCGATAAGAGTGCCGATTATGAGAAGATGACTATTGAGCACATTGCTCCAGAAAATCCCTCAAGCACAAAGCCGCAAAAATTGGATCCTGGCAATATTGGAAATCTTGTTTTTGTATCCAAGGAAACAAATGAGAAGCTGAAAAATAAAGACTTTCCAGCGAAGAAGTCTATCCTCATAGAGGCTGGCATCCCTCTCGATCATGTTCTCAAGAATGCTACCCAGTGGACTGCAAAGGAGATTAAGGATCGAGCCGCACTGATGGCAAAGGTCGCTTACGAAAGAATTTGGAAGCTATGAATTTCACGACACGGCACCAATCTAGACAACCAGAGCACGCACCCTTTAAGATACCGATTCTCTCACGTCCACTTAATCGATCTTCGCTATACTCGCCCCGGTAGCATCACCCGGAGGCACATCCCGTGGAGCACGCGCGCGACACCGATCGCAACCCCTCACCGAAAAACCTCGTCATCTGCTGTGACGGGACCGGCAACGAGATCTCGGAGAACATCTCGAGCGCCCTGAAGCTCTATCGCTGCCTGCGCAAGACCGACTAGACACAGCCGCGGCAGATGGTGCACTCCGATCCCGGGGTCGGCACTCCGCTCCCAAGGCCGGCACGGCGACGCCACCCGTAAACAGCATCGCGCGCGCGTTAACCATCCATTAACCAACGCACCCTAGCCTGCGGTAATCGTCCAGCCACCATTAGCTCGAAATGCCTTCCCGGTTCGCTCCAGGAGAAGCGCCGATGTGCGTTGAGTTGTTGACGTATGCCGATCTCAGTGCCCGCCTCGATATCTCGCGCGAGGCCGCGCGGTCGCTGGCGAGACGTCGCCGCCTGCCGCGCTCGCGCTCGGAGGACGGCAAAGCCGTGGTGAGCGTTGATCTCTCCGCGCTCCGGTACACGCCCCGCCCACGAAAGGGCCGCCGGGCAGACCCCGTCGATGCCTCCATGGCAAAGATCGAGGCCATGGAGCCATTTCCGTTCCGACGGAGTCGGAACGGGGCTCCAGATTCTTATTCTGACGCGTTTTCTTCACGCGAACCGGCATCCACTTCGCTCGAAAACGCTCTGGAGATCGAGGCCTTCAAGGCGGAGATCGCGCGGCTCGAAGAGGTCGCAACCGCCTACAGGGCCGTGTTCGAGCGCGAGCGCGAGCGTGCCGATCGCCTCGCCGTCGAGCTGACGCAGGCGGCCGCCGAGACGACGGCCGCCAATGCGTGGGCGGCACGACTGGAGGACGAAGTGACGGCGCTGCGGAACGATCGCCGCGATGGCGGGACGATCGCGGGATACGCCGCGCGTCGATTGGGACATCTGGCCGCTTCCATCGTGCAAGCAGACCGCGCGGCTGGAACGCGATGAGATCACTCGAGACTTTCTTTAATCCCCGGCTTGCCGGAGCAATCGCGAGGGAAGAATGACTGGCAGCACCGATATCCATGAAATGAAGGCCCGCATCGTCGTCTTTGGCGTCGGCGGCGCCGGCGGCAATGCCGTCAACAACATGATCACGGCCGGGCTGCAGGGGGTCGAATTCGTCGTCGCCAACACCGACGCGCAGGCGCTGGCGATGTCGAAGGCGACGCGCCTCATCCAGCTCGGCACAACGGTCACCGCAGGCCTCGGCGCCGGCTCGCAGCCCGAACTGGGACGCGCCGCAGCCGAAGAGGTCATCGACACGATCCGCGATCACCTGACCGGCGCGCACATGGTGTTCGTGACGGCCGGCATGGGCGGCGGCACCGGCACCGGGGCTGCACCCATCGTCGCCAGAACCGCGCGCGAGCTCGGCATTCTCACCATCGGCGTGGTCACCAAGCCGTTCTACTTCGAGGGCCAGCGCCGCATGCGCTTTGCCGAAGCCGGCATCGAGGAGCTGCTGAAGACGGTCGACACCCTCCTGATCATCCCGAACCAGAACCTGTTCCGGGTGGCCAGCGAGAAGACCACGTTCGCCGATGCCTTCGCCCTTGCCGACCAGGTGCTTTATTCCGGCGTGGCCTGCATCAGCGACCTCATCGTCAAGGAAGGCCTGATCAATCTCGATTTTGCCGACGTCCTCTCCGTCATGAAGGAGAAGGGCAAGGCCATGATGGGACGGGGCGAGGCTTCCGGCGAGAAGCGCGTGCTCGCCGCCGCCGTGGCCGCGATCTCCAATCCGCTGATCGAGAATCCCTCGATCAAGCGTGCCAGCGGCCTCATCATCTCCATCACCGGCGGCAAGGATCTGATGCTGTACGAGGTCGACGAAGCCGCGACCCGCATTCGCGACGAGGCCGACCCGGACGCCAACATCATCGTCGGTGCGTCGTTTGACGAAAGCCTCGAAGGCATCGTCCGCGTCTCGGTGGTGGCGACCGGAATCGATAATGTCGATCCGGCGCAGCTGGCGCCGGTGGAAACCGCCCTCACGCAGCTCGCCGGCAGGCTGCGCAACGACGGCCGCCGCATCGCCGATCGCATCGAGCGCAGTGCCCCCCTTCCGCAAGCGGGAAGCCCGCCGCTGCGCCCGCAGCCGCACCACCCCGTGGGGCCACCGGCAAGGCCGGGTCTGGACTATGCGCCGCAGGCGGCGCTTCAACCGCTCGATCCTCAACGCCGCGCCCCTGCGCGCAATGCGCCCGACGAGGCCGCTCTCGATATCCCGGCCTTCCTGCGCCGCGCCGCCAACTGAGCGGTGGCGAAGGAGGTGCGCTTCCTCTCCCGCTTGCGGGGAGGGCTATCGCATATGAAGAAGCGAGGCGGATAGATCGCCCGCAGCCCATCCTTCGAGACGCCCGCCGATGGCGGGCCCTCAGGATGGGGGCGGAGTGCGCGGCGGCAATTTCAACGGAGCCAATGCTGCTTAGCCTCATCCTGAGGAGACCGCTGGAAGCGGTCGTCTCGAAGGACGAGGCGCTTGCTCTGGCCGTCACCAAGAAGCCATCTGCGCCGATGCTTCACGCCGCCGTGCTGCGCGGGCTCTCGGCTGTGTCCTTCTTGTCCGTCTCCCTGTCGCGGGACAGCCACGCCGGAAAACGAAGCAGGCGCTCGTTGGTGTCCTTTGGCAGCTCGACGGGCGGCGCTTCCATGGCCGAACTCGGCAGGTCCAGCGCTGCCTGTCCGGTTCGCACCGCATCCGCGCGCTGATCCAGTTCGCGGAGCAGGGGATCGAGCACGCTGTCGATCTCTGTCGCCACCGACACCAGGAAACTATTGAGCTCGCGAGCCTCGGGCACAACCGCCGCGGCCTGCTCGATCGCCCTCGAGAGACCATCAACGACAGGCGTAAACGCGCCGGCGGCTTGCTTGATTCGCGTCTTGATCGCCTCGACCTCGCTCAAGACGCGCTCACGCTCCCGCCTTTTCTTTTCCTCCGAAAGACGGGCTTCGATTTCGGCGATCTGGGCCGTCAGGGTCGTGGCTTCGGATGCGAGCGCATCTCGTCTTCCGCGCGCGCGATCGAGATCGCGGCTGAGATTGTCCACTAAGTCGTCCTTTCCGAACATGGCTTTGCTCCGTAGGACAGGCGCTTTGCCCTGTAGGACGGCCCTGGCGCGACCCGCCAGCCTCGCCACCGACCGGATGGCCGGATCGGCCGAAACAGGCATCAACCTCGGTCGCGTCACATGGGCCGACATGGTGATCCCCCCATCGTCAACATTAGGCAACCGCATGGTTAACAGACCGTTAATGTCAACAGACGATGCCCATGGGGCCGGGTGCGCTCCCCTACCCTCGAAAATCAATGCTCCGCAGCACGATGCCGGGCGGGGTGCCTTCGAACTCGCAGGCGCGGTATTTGCTGGCGGCGCAGGCTTCGATGCGGTCGCGCAGGCGGGTGAACTGGGCTTCGCGCTCGCCGGGTCTGGCGCGCGGGCCGCGCTCGAGGTCGTCCATCGCGGAGGTCGATATCGCGCAGGGGATCTCCTTCGCGCCGTCCTGCATCGAGAACTGGACGATCCCCCGGTCCTGTTCGTGGCCGATGTAGCGGCCGCTGGTGAGGGTCACGGGTTGCTCCTTGGTTGCGTGTCGTCCTGGCGAACGCCGGTTGACTGCAACGTGCTTCGGGCCAGCAAACTCTCCAACGTCGTCCCGGCGAAGGCCGGGACCCATTACCCCGGTCAGCGTTGTCGGAGCACGCTGTCGCCACGGTATCCGCAACAACTCGCTTCGGTGGTTATGGGTCCCGGCCCCCGTGCGCAATTGCGCACTAGGCCGGGACGACACCTGTTTTCGATGCGGGCACCGTCGCTGCCGCAGACGGCCGCGGCCGCCCCTCAGCCCTCCCCGCGCAGGCGTCCGCTTTAGCGCTCGCTATCGCCGGACCGCAGGCGTACGCTGTCGCATTATCGCGCGTTCAATGGCACAGGAGACGGACGTCATGGCCAAGGGACAGCAACGCAGCAATCGCGAAGCCAAGAAGCCGAAGAAGGACAAAGCCAAGGTGATCGCCGCGGCACCAAGCCGCAAGGAGGCGGCCTGGCAGCCGGATTTCGGGCCGGCGAAGAAGAAGTAGAGCGAGAGGAGCGCACGGCGCGCTTACCCTCCCCTGGAGGGGTCCGGGACGAGCGCAGCTCGCCCGTGGTCGATCGCGCGGAGCGCGAGCGGGGTGGGGTGATCTCTCCACTCGGGCACTGTTGGATGGGGAGAGACCGTCACCCCACCCCGTCTCGCATTTTCGCTGCGCTCAATGCGAGCCGACCCTCCCCCTCCAGGGGAGGGTAAGAAGTACCATCGTCTCTTCTCCGTCGCGCTTTTCCGCTATACTCGCCCCGGTAGCATCACCCGGAGGCACATCCCGTGGAGCACGCGCGCGACATCGACCGCAAGCCCGAGCCGAAAAACCTCGTCATCTGCTGTGACGGGACCGGCAACGAGATATCGGAGAACATCTCCAACGTCCTGAAGCTCTATCGCTGCCTGCGCAAGACGGACAAGACGCATCCGCGGCAGATGGTGTTCTACGATCCCGGGGTCGGCACGGTGACGGAGCCGACGACGTGGCACCGGATCAAGGCCGACGTCAACCTGGTGCTGGGGCTCGCCACCGGCTACGGGCTCGATGACAACGTGCTCTCGGCCTATTGCTTCCTGGTCGAGCACTACGCGCCGGGCGACAGGATCTACCTGTTCGGTTTTTCGCGCGGCGCTTACACGGTGCGGGTGCTGGCGGGGCTCATTCACAAGATCGGGCTGATCTCGCCGGAGCAGGTGAACCTCGCAGGGTCCGGCATGGTCGCCTACAAGCAATATTCCGGCACCGGGCGCGGCAACGACGTCGAGGACCTCAAGGACGTCACTGTGGACGACCAGGGGCCGCTGCCGAAGGACGCGTTCGACCTCGCAGCCCAATTCGCGCGCATCACCTCGACGCGCTGGCCGACCATCCACTTCATCGGCGTCTGGGACACGGTGGCGAGCGTGATCGTGCCGCGGCGCGACAATTTCTTCTTCGTGTTCAGCCTGGAGGAGCTCGCCTTCACGCGGCGCAATCCGAGCGTCAACATCTTCCGGCAGGCGATCGCGATCGACGAGCGGCGCCGCATGTTCCGCCTCAACAAGTACTGGGAGCCGCAGGACTATTGGAGCAACCGCTACGTGCCCGACGAGAAGAAGGTGGCGCAGGACATCCTGCAGGTGTGGTTCGCCGGCGTGCATTGCGACGTCGGCGGCGGCTATGCGGAGGCGGAGAGCGGGGAATCGAAATATCCGCTGATCTGGATGATCGAGGAGGCCGAGAAGGCCGGGCTGAACTTCAACCCGCGCACCGTGAACCAGCTCGCCTGGGGCGTCCAGCGCAAGAACTCGCCGTTCAAATATGTGCCGCCCGCCTACGAGGGGAAGACGGGCGAATTGCACGATTCGATGAATGCGGCCTGGCGCGTGCTGGAGTATTTGCCGAAGCGCGCGAAGTACCGGGAATGGCCGGAGCGGAAGGTCTATTTCGGCTTCTACATCCCCGATTGCGAGCCGCGCGTCATCCCCGAAGGCGCGCATGTGCATGAGAGCGTGTTGAAGCGGATGGCGGTGGAGCCGGACTACCGGCCGGTGAACATGCCGAAGGAGTACGTGACCGTGCCGATGCCGGTGCCGCCGGGGGTGGATGTGGCGGCGGGGGTGGAGGCTGTGCTCCCACCCTCCCCTGGAGGGGGAGGGTCGGCTCATGTCGAGCAAAGCGAGACATGAGACGGGGTGGGGTGACAGTCTCTCCGCGAGAAGCACTGCCCGTGGTGAGAGATCACCCCACCCCGCTCGCGCTGCGCGCGATCGACCACGGGCGAGCTACGCTCGTCCCGGACCCCTCCAGGGGAGGGTGGGCACCCCGCTACCGCCGCTTTCTCCGGCCGCCACCACTTTTCATTAAAATTCTCGCGCCCACCTTAGTCGGATCGCATCAACTCCTCCGCATCATCCTGCATAGAGTCCGCCGCGAGCCGCGGAGTTGGAGGAGATGTGCCAATGCATCCGCGAAAATATGCCCGCGTGAAACCGGCGGGACTGGTGTCCCGCCAGGCCAAGATCATCACCGACCCGCGCGCGCCGGTGATTCCCTGCACGCTGATCGACTATTCGCCGGGCGGGGCCTGCGTCGATCTCGGCGGCCAGGTGCAGATCCCCGACAGGTTCGAGCTGCTGCATGTGAACACGAAGAAGCGCTGCCGCATCGCGTGGAAGCGCGGCACGCGGGTGGGCGTGGTGTTTTAGGCAAGCGGTGCGCTGCCCGCTTACCCTCCCCTGGAGGGGGAGGGTAAGGAAGCTACTTCCGCATCCTGGCCTTTGTCCCCGCGACGATCTGCATGGCGACGCCGGCGGTCCAGCCGAACAGGACGAGCCAGCTCCAGACCATGTGCGGGTCGAGGCGGAGCACGATGACGGCGACGGAGGCGAGCGCGGTGAGCGTGGCGCAGAGCGTGCCGGCCGAGCTCAGAAATTCGGCGGCGTCGATGGCGCTGTGCGCGTCGTCGAAGGGCATCTGCGGCGTGTCGATGCCGAGATAGAAGCCGACCGCGCCGAGCAGCATCATCAGCAGCAGGAACCCCTGCGTGGTCAGCGGCGCGATCGCCGATCCGACATAGGCGCCGACGAACAACCCGCACGCGGCCCCCGCCATCGCGAGGCCCACGCGCTCGAACACGTGGGCAGTCTTGCGAACACCAAACCGCATGGCCGGCCTCCGTGAGGCGTTGGACGCACAGGTTAGGCCAGTTTTACGGTGCGTGAAAGGTGAGGAGGTTTACGGATGCGTGAGGAGGCGTGAGCGAATGAACTCGCCATAGATTCAGTGTCGTCCCGGCGAAGGCCGGGACCCGTACCGCGTGATCTTACGATAGCGCGCGGTGCGTGTTGACAACGTAACTTAGAGTCTTCGCCAAACTGCTTCCTGTGGTTATGGGTCCCGGCCCCCGTGCGCAATTGCGCACTAGGCCGGGACGACGGCAGAAGTTGTAGCGCCGCAATCGCGCCTCACCTTGCTCCGAACGTGGTCTTGCCGAACAGCGCCTTTTGCGTCGAGGGCTGCGAGCGCCAGTATTGCGGCGGGGCTTCGACTTCGCCGCCGAGCTCGGCGGCGGCGTGCCAGCCCCAGCGCGGATCGTAGAGCATGCCGCGGGCGAGCGCGACCATGTCGGCCTTGCCGGAGGCGACGATCTCCTCGGCGTGCTTTGCCTCGGAGATCAGGCCGACGGCGATGGTGGTCGCTCCCGTCTCGCGGCGGATCGCCTCTGCGAACTGCACCTGATAGCCGGGGCCGAGCGGAATCTTCTGCAGCGGTGAGACGCCGCCGGAGGAGGCATCGATCCAGTCGATGCCGCGCGCCTTCAGCGCGTTGGCGAACTCGATGGTCTGCGCCAGATCCCAGCCGCCCTCGACCCAGTCGGTGGACGACACCCGCATGCCGATCGGCTTGTCGTGCGGGAACACGGCGCGCACGGCGTCGTAGATTTCGAGCGGGAAGCGCATGCGGTTCTGCAAGCTGCCGCCATATTCGTCGGTGCGCCGGTTCGAGATCGGCGACAGGAACTGATGCATGAGATAGCCGTGCGCGCCATGCAGCTCGATGGCGTCGATGCCGAGGCGGTCGGCGCGCCTGGCGCAGTCGACGAAGGCGTCGCGGATGCGTTTCAAGCCCGCGCTATCCAGCGCGAGCGGGGCGGCCTCGCCCTCCTTGTGCGGCACCGCCGACGGCGCCACCGTCTGCCAGCCGCCTGCGCTCGCCGGGATCAGCTGGCCGCCGTCCCAGGGCCGCGCGCTCGACGCTTTCCGCCCCGCATGGGCGAGCTGCATCGCGACCGCGGTGGAGGAATGCTTGCGCACCGAGGTGAGGATCTGCTTCAGCGCGGCCTCGCAGGCATCGCTGTAGAGCCCGAGGCAGCCCGGCGTGATGCGGCCGATCGCCTCGACATGGGTCGCCTCGATGCAGAACATCGACGCGCCCGACAGGCTGAGATTGTTGATGTGGGTGAAGTGCCAGTCGGTGGCGACGCCGTCGTCGGCCGAATACTGGCACATCGGCGACACCACGACGCGGTTCTTCAACGTCAGGCCGCGCAGCTTGATCGGGGAAAACAGGGCGCTCATGCGGGGGGTTCCCGGGGGATGAGAGGGATGGAAGCGATTGCATGAAGTTTAGTGGCGGAAACGCGAATTGCCAGTTGCGCAGGCGGCATGGCGGCCCGCGCGCCGTGCATTTGCGCAAAGGTCCCGGTCGCAATCCGGCCCGCTACCGCTCGAAAACGCCAAGCTTGAGCTTGCCGATACGGTTGCGATTGCCGCGCCCGAGCGTGACGGTGGCATGGGCGGCGAACTCGATCGAATAGCGGCCGTCCTCCATCTTGGTCAGGCTGCCGAGTTCGCCGAGCTTGTCGGCCAGCGTCTTGTCGTCCTCGACGAACAGACGGTAGTCGTTGAGATCGTAGCTGCGCGGTCCCCGCCACTTCACGGTGGGGAAATAGGTGCGCATATCGCCGTCGGTCTTGACCACGACGGTGCGGCCCGCCGCCTTGCGGAACAGGTCCGGCGTCTCGATCAGCCGCGCGCGATTGCCTTCGATCGCATAGATGTTCAGCGTCGTGATGTGACGCTCGGTGCGGAAGGAGACCGCGACATAGCGCGAGTCGGGCGACCATTCCGCGTAATAGGCATCGGAGGCGGTGTCGAGATTGTTCTCGTGGCTGATGTTATCAAGCACGGCCAGCCGGCGATGCTTCGGCTCCGCCATCAGATAGGCGTGAAACTTGTCATGCGCGCCCTCGCCTTCGCCATGGACGGCGATGGCGAGCCGCTTGTTCGGCGCCCACCCGCCCGCGATGATGCCGTACTCGCCCTTCGCATAGGTGTGCTCGGCCGTGGCAACGGCCGGCGAGGCCGCGGCAAGCATGAGGATGAGAGCGAGGAGGACGCGGAGGGACATGAGGGTGTGTCGCAGGCTCACGCACGCGAGTTCAATCTCCGCTGTCGTCCAGGCGAAGGGAGATACCCTGCGCCTACTCCACCAGCGTGAACTGCAGCAGCAGGGTGCGCTGGAGCATGGAAAAATTGTCGTCCGACACCAGCGTCAGCACGGTCTCGCCCTCGGCCGTGACGTGGGCGTCGATGCCTTCCATGTTGTCGATCTCCTGGCCGAGATCGGCCTTGAACAGCGCGGGGCCGTCGACCACCGCGCCCGGCGCGATCGATTTCAGCGGGATCGAGCGGATGCGGATGTCGACGCCGGTGAACCAGGAGAATTTGCGTTCGAGGATCAACAGCTCGCCGGAGGGCAACAGCACCGCGTCGCTGATGTCGAATTTCTCGGTACGGCGCACGCTGAACTGGCCGGGCGTGGGGCCGCCGATCAGGAACGCGACCAGATTGCCGTCGGCGTCGAGCCCGCGTTCGGAGAACGCGATCAGGCTGCCGGCGAGAGGCTGGCCCTTCGGGACCAGGACCAGCGCTTCCAGGCCCTTGTTGTGCGGCAGCTTGCGAACGCCTGGCGGCACCGCGATCGGCTCGCCGCGGGCGCGGATGCCGCCTTTGGCAAAATCATAGCGCAGGATCTGGTTGACGCGCTCGAGCCCGACATAGACCAGATTGCCGTCGCGCGTCAGCGATTCCGAATCCCACCACATGCGCTTTTCGGTGATCGGCCGTCCCTCCGCGCCCAGCAGCGGCGCGGCCTCGACATCGTCGAGCCCGGCCATCTTGCCGCCGGAATAACGGATGCGGCCGGTGAACCAGCCGCCCTGGTCGGAGATCGCGAGGAAGCGCTCACCTTTCGCATCGAGCCGGATGCCGGACAGGCCGCCAAAACCGCGATAGGACGAGGTCAGCACCAGGCCGCTGCGATAGTCCAGCGAGCCGAAGCGCGTGCGCGAGCGGTCGCGCGGCTCGAAATTCGGGATGGGGCGCGCATTGACCTCGAGGCTGACGGGCTCAGCGACGGCATGCTCGACCTGGAGCGGGCGCGGGGGCGGCTCGGTCGTTGCTTGCGCCTGCGCAAGGCGCGATAGTGCAAGAGTGGAAAATCCCGCCGCCGCGTGGCCAAGAAAGCTGCGGCGGGATGGTTGCGTGCTCACGAATGCAGTTTGCGTCGCGGGCGACCGGCCGGCTGGGTTGGTGCGGTGTTGGTCTCGCTGAACAGCTCGGCGAGCTTTTCGGTGATGGCGCCGCCGAGTTCTTCCGCGTCCACGATCGTCACCGCACGGCGGTAGTAGCGCGTGACGTCATGGCCGATGCCGATCGCGATCAGCTCGACCGGCGAGCGGGTCTCGATCTCCTCGATGATGTGGCGCAGGTGCCGCTCGAGATAGTTGCCGGGATTGACCGACAGCGTGGAATCGTCGACCGGCGCACCGTCCGAGATCATCATCAGGATCTTGCGCTGCTCGGCCCTCGCCAGCAGGCGCTTGTGCGCCCAGTCCAGCGCCTCGCCGTCGATGTTCTCCTTGAGGAGACCCTCGCGCATCATCAGGCCAAGGTTTTTCCGCGCACGACGCCACGGGGCATCGGCGGACTTGTAGATGATGTGACGGAGATCGTTGAGACGGCCGGGATTGGCCGGCTTGCCGGCGGCAAGCCACGCCTCACGCGATTGCCCACCCTTCCAGGCGCGCGTGGTGAAGCCCAGAATCTCGACCTTGACGCCGCAACGCTCCAGCGTGCGCGCGAGGATGTCGGCGCAGGTCGCGGCGACCGTGATCGGGCGTCCGCGCATCGAGCCGGAATTGTCGAGCAACAGCGTCACGACGGTGTCGCGGAACGTCGCCTCCTTCTCGTGCATGAAGGACAGCGGATGATAGGGATCGGTGACGACGCGCGACAGGCGCGCGGGGTCCAGAATGCCCTCTTCGAGATCGAACTCCCAGGCGCGGTTCTGCTGCGCCATCAGGCGGCGCTGCAGCCGGTTGGCGAGCCGGGCGACGATGCCTTGAAGATGCGCGAGCTGCTTGTCGAGATAGGCGCGCAGGCGCTCCAGCTCGTCATGGTCGCAGAGGTCCTCGGCGGCGATGACCTCGTCGAATTTCGGCGCGAAGGCGTGATATTCCGGCCCACGCGGCTCGTTCCTGCCATGCGCGTTCGGACGCGTCGCCTCGCCCGGCGTCTCGTCGTCGCCGAGCTCGCCGTCGTCGAAGGTATCGGAGGTCGAGGCCTGCGCGCTTTCCATCGCGCTCTCGCTCATCTCCTCCGAGGTCGCCTGCGCCTGGTCGGCGCTCATCTCCTGCGCGGCATCGGAATCGGGCGAGCCTTCGGCGCCGGACTGGTCGTTATCGCCGTCCTGGTTCTCGTCGTTGTCCTCATTGTCCTCGCTGTCGGCGTTGCGCTCGTCGCCGAGCTCGAGCGCCGACAACAGATCATGCACGGCATCGCCGAACCTGGCCTGGTCCTCGACCACGCCGTCGAGCCGGTCGAGCCGCCTGCCGATCTTGTCTTCGAGAATGGGCCGCCAGAGATCGACCATCTTCTTCGCCGCCGTCGGCGGCGCCATGCCGGTGAGGCGCTCGCGCACCAGCATCGCCAGCGCATCGGCCAGCGGCGCATCGGCGCGGTCGGTGATCTCGTCGAACTTGCCGCGATGGAAATGGTCGTCGAGCATCGCGGTGAGGTTTTTCGCAACGCCCGCCATGCGGCGCGCGCCGATCGCCTCGACGCGAGCCTGCTCCACCGCCTCGAACACGCCGCGCGCCTGCGGATTGCCGGGCATCAGCTTGCGGTGAACCTTGGGATCGTGACAGGCGATCTTGAGCGCGATGGAATCGGCGTGGCCGCGCACGATGGCAGCATCGCGCTTGGTCATCTTGCGCGCGGGCTCCGGCAGCCGCGCCTTGCCGGGCGCAAGGCCCGGCCGCTCGGCCGCGAAGCTGACATCGAGCTCGGGCGACTTGGCGATCGCCTTGAGGCAGGAGGCGACCGAGCGCTTGAACGGCTCGGTCGGCGCTTCCTTGCTGTTACGGAATTTGGAGTTGGATGATGATGTGCTCATAGCGACTTCGTAAACGAATGGCGCGTCACGCCGCCGGGATAGCCGTCGATGGTGCCGAATTCATCGTACCCGCAGGTACGATAGAAGCCCGGCGCCTGGAAACTCATCGTATCGACATGGACCCGGATCGCGCCGAGCCGTCTTGCCTCGTCCTCGATCGCCGCGATCAGCTTCGTGCCATGCCCCTTGCCGCGCTGCTTCTGGTCGATCCAGAAATACTGGATGAACAGAACCGTGGACCAGAGGTGCCCGACGATGCCGCCGACGATCTTGCGGCCGTCCTTCAACGAAACCGCGATGCTCTTGACCTTCTGCTTGCCAAACTTCTCGTCGTTGTAAGCGCCGAGCCCGGCGAGCACAGCCTTCTTGGTGGTACCAATGGTGCGCTCGACGGAGATGGTTGGCATGGCCTAGCTGAGCGCCACGTTGACTGCCGATTCCGGCAGCTCCGCGTTGAAGCAGCGCTGGTAGAACTCGGCGACCAGCGGACGCTCGAGCTCGTCGCACTTGTTGAGGAAGGTGACGCGGAAGGCGAAGCCGATATCGCCGAAGATGTCGGAGTTTTCCGCCCAGGTGATCACCGTGCGCGGGCTCATCACCGTCGACAGATCGCCATTGGCGAAGGCGTTACGGGTGAGATCGGCAAGGCGGACCATCTTGTTGACGATGTCGCGGCCTTCCTGGGTGCGATAGTGCTTGGCCTTGGCCAGCACGATCTCGACTTCCTCGTCATGGCTGAGATAGTTCAGCGTGGTGACGATCGACCAGCGGTCCATCTGACCCTGGTTGATCTGCTGGGTGCCGTGATAGAGGCCGGAGGTGTCGCCGAGGCCAACCGTATTCGCCGTGGCGAAAAGCCGAAACGCCGGGTGCGGCTTGATCACCTTGTTCTGGTCGAGCAGCGTCAGGCGTCCGGAGACTTCGAGCACGCGCTGGATCACGAACATCACGTCCGGGCGGCCGGCGTCGTATTCGTCGAACACCAGCGCGACGTTGTTCTGCAGCGCCCAGGGCAAAATGCCGTCGCGGAATTCGGTGACCTGCTTGCCGTCGCGGACCACGATCGAGTCCTTGCCGACGAGGTCGATACGGCTGATGTGGCTGTCGAGGTTGACGCGCACGCAGGGCCAGTTCAGGCGGGCGGCGACCTGCTCGATATGGGTGGATTTGCCGGTGCCGTGATAGCCGGTCACCATCACGCGGCGGTTGCGGGCGAAGCCGGCGAGAATGGCGAGCGTGGTGGCGCGGTCGAAGCGATAATCGGAATCGACTTCGGGCACGTGAGGATCGACTTCGGAATAGGCCGGCACTTCGAGATCGCTGTCGATCCCGAACACCTGGCGGACCGACACTTTCATGTCGGGCTGACCGGAAACTTCCTCAACTTTGGACAGGGCGGCGGTCGTCATCAATCCTCCGAGGTCCCGGGCGATCCCGAGACCAGTTATTGCACGTTGGCTGCGGCTGGGTGCGGCTGCGAACCTATCAGAGACAACGTGCCGGCAGAAGCCCGCCCCTCAATCAAAGTTCCGTTGTCTTTTCATTTAGATAGGTGAGGAACGCAGTTTTTGGAGGGCTGCCTTGCGAATCACGCTCGAATTTCGGGCGGGGTAACGGGGCTGCCCACGCAAATGGCACTTTCACCGCCTCTCCTGACTTATGTAGGGTCCAAACCGAAAAGCCCTAGCCCGCCACAGAGACGACGTGACGTCCTTCCTCGATCCCCTCATCGCCTTCGTCTCGGCCCATGCGTGGCTGGCCTATCTGACCCTGTTCCTGGCGGCCCTTCTGGAGGCCGTGCCGGTGGTGGGATCGGTGATCCCCGGCTCGACCATCATCCTGGCGCTCAGCGCCCTGATTCCGGGCGGCGAACTGAAATTGCCATGGGTGCTGCTGGCGGCCGCGCTCGGCGCGGTGCTCGGCGACGGCTCGGCCTACTGGATCGGGCACCGGCGGCAGCGCGAAATCCTCAGCACCTGGCCGCTGACCAACTATCCCCGCGTGGTCGCCGAGAGCGAGAGCTTCTTCCACCGCTTCGGCACCTGGGCCGTGTTCTTCGCCCGCTTCGTGCCGCCGATCCGCGCCTTCGTGCCGGTGACCGCCGGCGCACTCGGCATGGCGCCCGCAAGATTCTATGCGGTGAACATCCCGGCGATCCTGGTCTGGGCCCCCGCCCATGTGCTGCCGGGCGTGCTGGCGGTGACGGCGCTGCACGAATATGCCGGGCTGCACCACCATGAGCATGTCGGCAAGCATATCTGGATGTTGAGCGTGGTCGGGTTTGCGATCGTGCTGGGCGTGGTGGTCTGGATCTATCGCCGGCGGAACGGTGGTGTCGCGGAACCGAAGCCGCGGTAGATTCTTCTTACCCTCCCCTGGAGGGGGAGGGTCGGCTCAGATTGAGCGTAGCGAAATGTGAGCCGGGGTGGGGTGATCTCTCCACACGGGCACTGCTCATCGCGGAGAGACCGTCACCCCACCCCGCTCGCGCTTCGCGCGATCGACCCTCCCCCTCCAGGGGAGGGTGGCAGGCGGCACTTATCCCGCCCCCACCCGCCGCCCCGGCGCCGGCCCGACATACCTCGCCCTTGGCCTGATCAGCTTGCCGAACTGCAATTGCTCGCTGGCATGGGCGATCCAGCCGACGCTGCGGGCCATCGCGAACAGTGCGAGCTCGCTGCCGGCCGGCAGGCGCAGGGCGTGGACGAGCACGGCGAGTGCGTAGTCGATGTTGACGAGCTCGCCGGTCGCCTCGACGATCCGCTCCGGCACTTCCTTGGTGAACTTTCGCGGCGCGCCGGCGCGCGACAGGGCATTCAGCAGCGATTGCGCGCGGGGATCGCCGCGCTTGTAGACACCGTGGCCGAAGCCGGCAAAGCGCTCGCCGAGCGCGACGCGTTCGCGCACCACGGGCGCGACATCGCGATCGACCAGCGTCTTGACGAGCTGCGAGGCCAGCACACCGGCGCCGCCATGCTTCGGCCCCTTCAGCGCGGCGAGGCCGGCGATGACGGAGTCATAGAGGTTGAGGCCGGTCGAGGCCGCGCAGCGCGCGGTGAAGGTCGAGGCGTTCAGCTCGTGATCGGCGAGCAGAACCAGGGCGCGGCGGATCAGGTCGGGCGCGTGCTTGTTATCGGGCGCCCAGACACGTGCGACCTGCTGATGCAGCGGCTCGGCCGACGGCTCGGCATTGAGCATGGTCGCGACCAGCAGGCGAACGATGCGCGCGCCGACCATGGCGCGGCCATCGGGGGCGCGGGTGAATGCGCGGGGATCGGCGCTGGTGGCGAGCGCCAGCACGGCGATGGCGCGGTCGATCGGCGCGGCGCGGCGCGCGGCCTCTGCGATGGCGCGCATCTCCGCAGAAATCTCCGGCTGATTCTCCGGTGCGAAGGGATCGACGCCGGCGACGTCCCAGAGCAGCGTCGCGGTGTGCTCCAGCGTGTCGTTCTCGGCGAGATCGACGCAATTGACGCCGCGATAGATCGCGCCCTCCTCGGTGATGGTCGAGATCTCCGTGTCCATCACCGGCAGATCGGCATCGAAGCTGCGCAGGCCGCGCGGCTCCGGCGACGGCACCCGGCGCTCCTTCAGGGCGCGGACGTCCTCGGCGCGGTAGCGGTTTTTCCGCGAGTCCGGCGTCGGCTCGGAGCGGATCAGGCCGCGGCTGACATAGGCGTAGAGGGTGGCCGGCGAGATCGCGAGCTCGGCGGCGGCCTCCCGGGCGGAGAGGTAGAGGCCCTCGGAATTTTTCATATTGATTTATGTAATCAAGATTGATCAATCTGTCGAGAGGCCCGACCTTTCCCCCTGCGTGCAATGCAAAAGGGAGATTGGGCCATGAACATCCACCTCACCAAAAGCCAGATCGGGCTGGACGGCGTTCCCGCGGCCGAGACCGTGCTGAGCCATGTCGACGGCGAGCGCGGCGAGCTGATTATCGCTGGCGAGCATGTCGGCCGCCTCGCCGCCAAATCGAGCTTCGAGGGCGTCACCGCCCGGCTCTGGAACGGCGCCAGCAAGACGACCTTGAGCGAAGCCAATGTGCGGGCGAGCCTGGGCGCGGCGCGCGAGCGCGCCTTCGCGCGGCTGGACGAGTTGCTGCCGGCGACGCGCGGCATGGGCATCGTCGACGGGTTTCGCGCGGCGATCGCTGGGCTTCGTGCCGAGCACGGCCTCGAACATGAGGCGACCATCGTCGGCGCGTTCCCGGTGATCGCGGGCGCGCTGGTCCGCCGCGCCAAGGGGCTCGAGCCGGTCGCGCCCGATCCGAATGTGAGCCATGCCGCCGACACGCTGCGCATGCTGCACGGGCGCTCGCCCGCAGCGCGCGAGGTCACGGCATTGGACGCCTACCTCGTCACCGCCAGCGACCACGGCATGAACGCCTCGACCTTCACCGCGCGCGTGGTGGCCTCGACGCAGGCTGACCTGTTTGCTGCGGTCACCGCGGGTTATTGCGCGCTCACGGGTCCGCTGCATGGCGGCGCGCCGGAACCGGTGCTGGAAATGCTGGATGCGATCGGCTCGCGCGAGCGCATCCAGCCCTGGGTGGATGCGGCACTGGCGCGTGGCGAGCGGATGATGGGCTTTGGCCACCGCGTCTATCGCGTGCGCGACCCGCGCGCCGACGTGCTCAAGACCGCGGTCGAGGCGCTGGCGTCCAACGGCACCGACCTGCCGTTCGCCGGCGAGGTCGAGGCCTATATCCGCAGCGCGCTGCGCAAGAAGAATCCGGACCGGCCGCTGGAGACCAATGTCGAGTTCTTCACCGCGATCCTGCTCGATGCGCTGGCGATTCCGCGGCAGGCGTTCACGCCGATCTTCGCGGTGGCACGTTCAGCGGGATGGACCGCGCATGCGCGCGAGCAGCAGCGGACGGGGCGATTGATCCGGCCGAGCTCGTCCTATGTCGGGGCGATGCCGGAGGTGTGAGGGATCGCGGATGTCTCCGCGAGCACGGAATCGTAGGGTGGGCAAAGGCGCACTTGCGCCGTGCCCACCATCTCTCTCGATCGCAAAAATGCGTGGGCACGCTTCGCTTTGCCCACCCTACGATACTGCGCTTGTCCGGGACGACACCAGAGAATGCCGAAGGAGACCTCAGGCCTCCCGCACCACCGTCTTCAGATAATTATACGCCTTGATGATCTCGATCAGGCGATCCTCGGTGGAGCGGTCGCCGCCGTTGGCGTCGGGGTGGTGCTGCTTGACCAGCGCCTTGTACTTGCTCTTGACGTCGGCGAGCGTGGCGTCGGGGCCGAGGCCCATGACCTGGAGCGCCTTGCGCTCGGCGTTCATCACCTTGCGCGTCTCGGCCTTGGGCTGGGCATCCGGGCCCTTGCGCCAGTTGGCACGGCCGTTGATCTCCGAGAACATGCTGAACGGATCGGACGCCATGTCGATTTCGGCTTCCGCACCCTTCTTGCCGCCATTGGCGCCCATCTTCCAGGTCGGGCGGTGGCCGGTCAGCGCGTCCTTCTGGTAGCGCGCGACGGCGTCGGCATTCATGCCGGAGAAGAAATTGTAGTTCTGGTTGTACTCGCGCACATGGTCGAGGCAGAAGTGCCAGTACTCGCGCTGGTTCTCGCGGCCCTTCGGCGCGCGATGCGCGCCCTTGTTCGCACAGCCCGCCCACTCGCAGTTGACCACGGTGTCGCGCGGCTTCACTTCCGGCTGCTTGCCTCGCGGCTTCACGCGGATGGAGTCGAAGAACTTTGATGAATCGATCGGCATGGCTGACTTTGACTACGCAATGCAAAAACCTTCAAGTCTTGACATTGCAATTAGCATGACACCCCGGAGATTGACGGGGCACGATGACGCGCTTTAATGGCGCTCATGGTTATGAAAGATACTATCAGCAACAAGTTGCAGGAAGCTTTCACCCCGGAAAGCCTCAAAGTCGTCGACGAGTCACATTTGCATGAGGGCCACGCCGGTCATCGACCGAGCGGCGAGACGCACTTTCGGGTTTATATCGTGTCTGATGCCTTCAAAGGGAAGACCCGGGTCGAGCGCCATCGCATGATAAATTCGGCGCTGGCCGCGGAACTTTCCGGCAGCGTGCATGCGCTCGCGATCCACGCGCAGGCGCCGGGGGAAGGTTGAAGCTCTTCACCCTCCCCTGGAGGGGGCGGGTCGCTACGCATGAAGCGCAGCGCAATGCGTAGCGGGGTGGGGTGACGGTCTATCCGCGCTGAGCACTTCCCGTGTGGAGAGATCACCCCACCCCGCTCGCGCTTCGCGCGATCGACCTCCCCCTCCAGGGGAGGGTAAGAGAAATCAAAACGACGTTCCGGCCCTTCTCGGCCTGGGTTCTTCCAGCTCCGCCTCGCGCGGCACCGGTGAAATACGGAGCGCGGTGATGCGGTTGCGTTCGCGGCGGAGGACGCGGAAGCGGAAGCCGTGGAAGGTGAAACTCTGGCCGCGGTCGGGGATCGAGCGCGCCTCGTGAATGACGAGTCCGGCGACCGTGGTTGCCTCCTCATCGGGCAGGTGCCAGTCCATGGCGCGGTTGAGGTCGCGGATCGGCACCGAGCCGTCGACAACGACCGAGCCGTCCGGCTGGGCGCGCACACCGGCGACCACGACGTCGTGCTCGTCGGAGATGTCGCCGACGATCTCTTCCAGAATGTCTTCCAGCGTCACGAGACCTTCAACTTCGCCGTACTCATCTACGACGAGCGCGAAATGGGTCTTTCGGCGCCGGAACGCCTTGAGCTGCTCGGCGAGCGGCCGCATCTCCGGCACGAACCAGGGCGGCAGCGCGATGGTGGAGACGTCGATGCGCGAGGTGTCGCCGTCGGAGGCGCGGATCGCGCGCAACAGATCCTTGGCGTGCAGCACGCCGATGATGTTTTCCGGCTTCTCGCGCCAGAGCGGAATGCGGGTGTATTCGGTCGCCAGCACCTCGCGCACCAGATCGTCCGGCGGCATGTCGGCGTTGATCATCATCATCTCGGTGCGATGGATCATAACGTCGGAAACCTGGAGCTCGCGCAAGTCCAGCAGACCGCCGAGCATGTCGCGGTCCTGCTTCTCGACCTTGCCCTCGTGGTGCAGGAGGTCCACCGCGCCGCGCAGGCGCTCGGTCGGCGACAGGATTGCCTGGTGCTCGCCGGCAAGGCCGAACAGGCGCATCAGCAGGCGCACGATGACTTCGACGACCGTCAACAACGGCCCGAGCACATACATCGTCAGCCGCATCGGCCGCGCCACGGCGAGCGCGACGCGGTCGGGCGCGTTGATGGCGATGGTTTTTGGCAGGACTTCCGCGAAGATCACGACCAGCGCGGTCATCACGCCGGTCGCATAGAGCACGCCGACATCGCCGAACCAGGACGTGAAGATGCCGGTGGCAAGCGCGGACGCCCCGATATTGGCGATGTTGTTACCGAGCAGCAGCGCGCCGATCAGCCGCTCGCGCATGTCGAGCAGCTGGGAGACGACATCGGCCTCGTGATGACCTTGTTTCGACAGCCGCAGCATGCTGGCGCGCGAGGCGCCGGTCAGCGCGGTCTCGCTCGCGGCGAAGAACGCCGAGACCAGCAGGCAGAGGACGACGATGGTGAATCCGAGCCAGTCCATGCACCACTCTAGTTACGTCTGACGCGTTTTCCTGGCGCGAACCGGTATCCCCTTCGCTGGAAAACGCTTTAGCGAAATAAAGCTCAGCCGCGCATCAGGCCTTCTGCGCGAGCTTCTCTTTGAGGAAATCGCGCACCGGCGCCGGCTCGACGTCCTTCGCGATCACCGCGCGGCCCACGGCCTCCAGCAGGATGAAGGTGAGCTTGCCGCGCTTGACCTTCTTGTCCTGCGCCATCAGCGCCATCAGCGCGTCGGCGTCCGCAAGCCCCTCCTGCGCAAAGCCCGCGATGTCCTGCAAGCGCGTCGGCAGGCCCGCCTCGATGAGATGGCGCTCGACGCGCGCTGCGTCCGCCTCGCCGATCATGCCGAGCTTGGCCGAGAACTGCGCCGCGAGCGTCATGCCGATGGCGACGCCCTCGCCATGGAAGAGGCGGTCGGAGAAACCGGTCGCAGCTTCCAGCGCGTGACCGAAAGTGTGACCGAGATTGAGCAGCGCGCGCTCGCCGGTCTCGCGCTCGTCGCGCGAGACAACGCCGGCCTTGGCGCGGCAGGAGGTCGCGATCGCATGCTCGCGCGCCGATCCGCCCGTGAAGATGTCGGAATGGTTCTTTTCCAGCCAGCTGAAGAAGGCCTCGTCGCCGAGCACGCCGTATTTGGCGACCTCGGCATAGCCGGCGCGGAACTGGCGCGGTGACAGCGTGTCGAGCACGGCGGTGTCGGCGATGACCAGCACCGGCTGATGGAAGGCGCCAAGCAGATTCTTGCCCTGCGGCGAGTTGATGCCGGTCTTGCCGCCGACGGAGGAATCGACCTGCGCCAGCAGCGAGGTCGGCACCTGCACGAAATCGACGCCGCGGCGCAGGATCGCCGCGGCAAAGCCGGCGAGATCGCCGACCACGCCTCCGCCGAGCGCGATGACGAGATCGTTGCGCTCGATCTTCGCGGCGATCAGGGCTTCGCTGACCTTTTCGAGGCCGGCATAGGTCTTGGAGATCTCGCCTTCCTCGACGACGATGCGCGAGGTCGGAATGCCGGCGGCCGCAAGAGATGCTTCGGTCGGCTCGAGCCAGTGCTTTGACACCGTTCGGTCCGTCACGATGGCCGTGCGGACGCCGGGCCGCAGCGCGGCGACCCGTTCGCCGAGCGAAGCCAGCACGCCGCGGCCGATGACGATGTCATAGGCGCGGTCGCCGAGCGCGACGTCGACGTTGACGGGATCGGAATGTTTCAACGGCGCGGTCATCGTGCGGCACTCGCAACATCGGCAGGTGGTGGGGCGGACTGTTCGCCGCAGAGATGGGCGCGCAGCGTCTCGATGCACTCCTCGACGATCTTGTCATGCGGCACGTCGCGCGAGGCGATCGTGAGGTCGGCCTTGCCATAGATCGGCTCGCGCTCGGTCAGGAGGCGCGTCACGGTCCCCTCGGGGTCGGCGGTCTGGAGCAGCGGACGGTCGGCACGGCGACGGACGCGGCGCATGATGACGTCGTGGTCCGCCCTGAGCCAGATCGAGACCGCCTTGGCGGCGATGCGGGTCCGCGTCTCCTCGCGCATGAAGGCGCCGCCGCCGGTCGCCAGCACCACCGGGCCGCCCTCGAGCAGGCGCGCGATCACCCGGGCCTCGCCGTCGCGGAAATGCACCTCGCCATGGCGCTCGAAGATCTCCGGTATGGTCATGCCGGCCGCCGCCTCGATCTCGGTGTCGGCGTCGACGAAGGGCAGCTTGAGCCGCGCCGCCATGCGGCGGCCGATGGTGGATTTGCCCACCCCCATCATGCCGACGAGCACGATCGAGCGCGCACCCAGGGCCGACAGGATGTCGGCCTCAGGCGAAGCGGGAATCGGCAACGCGGCGTCGGACATAAATCTCAGCTCTAAATCTCGCTCGATCTGCCGCCAAAGGCGGCAGGGTTTGGCCACCTATACGACCCCGCAGGGGCCCTCGCCAGAGGACTCTTGCCACGAAACGGCGAACATGTTGGATGATTTCATTGGTTAATTCGCCCGCCTGGACCTCAGGAACCTTTGCACGATGCCCAGCCTGTTCCGCTTCCTGACGGTCGTCGCCGTGATCGCCGGCATCGTCTATGGCGTGGTGTTCGCGCTGGCGAACTTCGTGAACCCGAAGCCGCGGGACATGACGGTGACGATCCCGCCGGATAAGTTTCTCAAGAAATAGCAGCTAGGCTCCGGGGCATGCCTGCAAAGCCCTCCGATACCAAGCTCACCGGCCTGTTCCTCGACATGCTCGCGGCGGAACAGGGCGCCGGCCCCAATACGCTCGACGCCTACCGCCGCGACCTCACCGATTTCTCGGAATTTCTCGGCCGGGGCGGCCATACATTTGCGGACGCGGAAACGCAGACGCTGCGCGACTATCTCGCCGACCTCGACATGCGCGGCTTCAAATCCACCAGCGTCGCGCGGCGGCTGTCGGCGATGCGGCACCTCTACCGCTTCCTGCTGAGCGAGCGCATTCGCGGTGACGATCCCGCAGCGATACTATCAGGCCCGAAGCGTGGCCGCGGTCTGCCAAAGGTGCTGTCGATCGCGGATGTCGACCGCATGCTCCGCCGCGCCAAGGAATTGAGCGAGGCGGAGGATGCCTCGCCGTCGAAGCGGCTGCGCTCTCTAAGGCTCTACTGCCTGCTCGAGGTGCTCTACGCCACGGGCCTGCGCGTCTCCGAACTGGTGGCGCTGCCGCGCTCGGCGGCCAAGCGCGATGCGCGCATGATCGTGGTGCGCGGCAAGGGCAACAAGGAGCGCCTGGTGCCGCTCAACGAGGCCTCGCGCCAGGCGATGGCGGATTACCTCGCCGCGACGGAGGCCGCGAAGACGGAGAAAAAGAAAGACGGTCTCGCGACCTCGAAATGGCTGTTCCCCTCCTTCGGCGAGAGCGGACATCTGACGCGGCAGCACTTTGCCCGCGACTTGAAGGAGCTCGCGGTCGCCTCCGGCCTGCAGGCCCGGCTGGTCTCCCCGCACGTGCTGCGCCATGCCTTCGCCAGCCACCTGCTGCACAACGGCGCGGACTTGCGCATCGTGCAGACCCTGCTCGGCCATACCGACATCTCCACGACGCAGATCTACACCCATGTGGTCGAGGAGCGCCTCAAGAGCCTGGTGCGCGACCTGCACCCGCTGGCGGAGAAGTAGTTACTGCCCGTAGCCCGGATGGAGCGCAGCGTAATCCGGGGCCGCCCTCCTCGCGGACAGACCTTCCCGGATTGCGCTTCGCTCATCCGGGCTACGGGCAACCCATGAAACCGCCTTGACTTCGGCCACATCTCCGCAGAAAGAGCCGGGGCCTCACGACTGATTTGGCTCCCTGCCACCAGCGCACAAGCCAACTCGTTGAAGAAGCTACACTTCTTTCCGTGACCCAACCTCGCTTCGCTTCTTTCGCCCCGTCCCCCTATACTGAGTTGATGCAAGACCAGATGCGCAGCTATCTCGACTTCGAAAAGCCCGTCGCCGAGCTCGACTCCAAGGTCGACGAATTGCGCGCACTCGCCGCCACCGGCACCGACATCAGCGACGAGGTCGGCCGGATCGAGGACAAGGCGGCGCAGGCGCTGGCCGACCTCTATACGAACCTGACGCCGTGGCAGAAGACGCTGGTGGCGCGGCATCCGCAGCGGCCGCATTTCAACGATTTCATCAAGGGGCTGATCACCGAATTCACCCCGCTCGCCGGCGACCGCAAGTTCGGCGAGGACGAGGCGCTGGTCGCAGGCTTCGGCCGCTTCCGCGGCGAGCCGATCTGCGTGATGGGCCAGGAGAAGGGCGATTCCACCGAGAGCCGCATCCGGCACAATTTCGGCATGGCGCGCCCCGAAGGCTATCGCAAATGCGTTCGGCTGATGGAGATGGCCGAGCGGTTCGGCCTGCCGGTGCTGTCGCTCGCCGATTCCGCCGGCGCCTATCCCGGCATCGGCGCCGAGGAGCGCGGCCAGGCGGAAGCCATCGCGCGCTCGACCGATGCGTGTCTCGCGCTGACCGTGCCGAACGTCGCCATCATCACCGGCGAGGGCATGTCGGGCGGCGCCATCGCGATCACCACCGCCAACAAGGTCCTGATGCTGGAGCACGCCATCTACAGCGTGATCTCGCCGGAGGCGGCGTCCTCCATCCTCTGGCGCGACGGCACCAAGGCGCAGGAAGCCGCCAACAACATGAAGATCACCGCCCAGGACATGCTCCGCTTCGGGGTGATCGACCAGATCCTGAAGGAGCCGGTCGGCGGCGCCCACCGCGACCCCGCCGCCATGATCGCCACCACAGGCGAGGCCATCGCCAAGGCTTTCGAGGAGCTCCAGGGCCTCGACGGCGACGCCATCCGCAAGCAGCGGCGGCAGAAATTCCTCGATATCGGCCGGAAACTGAGCTGATTCGCCTCGATTCCGGTTTCGTAGGGTGGGCAAAGCGAAGCGTGCCCACCATTCCGAGCCGTACGGGTAGCCAGATGGTGGGCACGGCGCTTCGCGCCTTTGCCCACCCTACGAGACCTTTCGGGCAGCCCCACCCACACCCGGTAACGCCGCGTTAACCCTTTTTTTGCCCAAATCGGCGATCTCAGTGGCGGTTTGGCCGCAAGGCCCAAGTTCCGGCCCAGTTCCAAGTTACGCCCAGTTTAAGTCTCTGTTGACCACACCTTTGGGCCAACGCCCTCGTGATCCCCGCTCGGGTTGCGACCACATGACCCAGAGGTTAGAATTTTAATCAATGGCTTCAGGGCATAAGCGCTGGAGCGTGGTCTGAACGAGCCCGTCACGGCGGGTGGTTTTCCGGTCGGATCATGCTCCAAAAGAATTGGGGTTCGCGCTCTCTGCCCGGCACGGTGTGGGGTCCATCTTGATTTCTCGTTCGCTTGCTCGCGCGCTCTTGGCTTCGGTTGCGCTGATGACGGCCGGCGTCCTGCTGGCCGGCTGCGACACCGACCAGGTCTCGCTCGCGACCAACGCCAAGGCCAACCAGCCGGTGCCGCCAAAACTTCTCGCCGCGATGGTCGAGAAGAACATGGATCTGCAATCGCCGATCCTGGTGCGCCTGTTCAAGCAGGAGGCCGAGCTCGAGGTCTGGAAGCAGACCCGCAACGGCCAGTTCGCGCTGCTCAAGACCTATCCGATCTGCCGCTGGTCCGGCGACCTCGGCCCCAAGGTGCGCGAAGGCGACCGCCAGGCGCCGGAAGGATTCTACTCGATCAATCCGGGCCAGATGAATCCGCAGTCGGCCTATTACCTCTCCTTCAACACGGGCTATCCGAACGCGTTCGACAAGGCGCTGGGTCGCACCGGCTCGCAGCTGATGGTGCACGGCGACTGTTCTTCGCGCGGCTGCTACGCGATGACGGACGAGCAGATCGCGGAGATCTATTCGCTCGGGCGCGAATCCTTCTTCGGCGGCCAGAAGGCGTTCCAGCTGCAGGCCTATCCGTTCAAGATGACGCCGGTGAACATGGCCAAGCACCGGAACAATCCGAACATGGCCTTCTGGAAGATGATCAAGGAAGGCTACGATCATTTCGAGGTGACGCGGCAGGAGCCGAGGGTCGATTTCTGCGAGAAGAAGTACGTCTTCGACGCAACGAAGCCGGCCGACGCCAAGCGCGATCCGGTGTTCGACGCTTCGGCCAAGTGCCCGGCCTATGTGATCCCCGAGGACGTCGCCAGCGCCGTGCGCGAGAAGCAGGCGAAGGACGAAGCCGAATACGCAAGGCTCGTTGCCAAGGGCACGCCGATGGCGCGCATGAACACCGGCATCGACGGCGGCATGAACAAGATCTTCGCCGCCAAGATTCCGGAAGGCTCGACCGGCCTGTCGGAAGGCGCCGAAGGCACCACGCTGCAGATGCTGGCGATGGCGAAGGCGCCGGGCACGATCCCCGGACACGTCAATCCGCCCAAGCCGAACCTCGACGCCGCCGCGGTCGCGCCTGCGCCGCAGGAAGAGCCCGTCGTCGCCGTCAGCGCGCCCACGACCAACACCCGCGTCGCCGCGGCTCAGCCCGCCGAGAAATCGCAAGGCGGCGGCTTCTTCTCCAACCTCGGCCGCAAGATGGGCCTCGGCACCGCCGACACCACGGCGACGACGACGCCTCCGCCGCAAGCCACCGCATCGGTTGCGCCGGCCACGACCTCCGCGACGCCGCCGACCGCAGCGTCCCGCCTGAAAGCCGCAGTGACGCGCTTCGTGCCGGGGCATGACAAGTCCAAGGACGCCGCAAAGGACGCGCCGAAGCCGACGGTGGCCGCCGCCAAGCCGGCAGAGCCGCCGAAGCCGCAGCCCGACACGCGCCTCGCCCAGACCCGCCCCGCGTTAAAGCCGTCGGTGAGCGATGGCGCGGGTGAAGCGACGCAGATCATGGGAGCCGCACCGGTGGTGCAGTCAAACTCGTTCGACAGCCGCTTTGGGGCGGTGAAGTAAGAGCTTCCCCGCTTTCGTTTCGGCGCTTCTTCAATCGACAATATTTCCCCGTCATCCTGAGGTGGCCGCTTCTTAGCGGCCCTCGAAGGGCGACGGCCCGGCTGCATCCCGGCCGTTCATCCTTCGAGGCTCCCCGCGCGCCGCGTTGCGTCGCTCGGCTCGCACCTCAGGATGACGGAATTGGCTGCGCGTAGCCCGGATGAGCGCAGCGACATCCGGGAATGTCGCCGACGGTCCCCGCATGTCGCTTCGCTCATGCGGGCTACGGCAGTTGAGATGGGGCGAGAAGGCTGCGCCTCACTCACAAGCAAGAGGCAAATGGTTCACTACGGCGCCAGATACCGCATCAGCTCCGGATTGCCCCTCACCTCGCCCGCCTGCCCTTGTAACGCGACTCGTCCACGGTCCAGCACATAGGCGTAGTCGGCGACGCGCAGGGCCAGATCGAGGTGCTGCTCGACGATGATGACGGCGATGTCTTTCGCGAGCTCGATCAGGCGTTCGGTGATCTCCTCGATGACGCCGATCCAGACGCCTTCGGTCGGCTCGTCCAGCAACAGCAATTTTGGATCACCTAACATGGCGCGGCCGATGGCGAGCATCTTGCGCTCGCCGCCGGAGAGGGTGCCGGCGGGCTGGTCGAGGCGCTGGCCGAGTTTTGGGAAGATGGTCAGCACGCGGTCGACGGCAGAGGCGTCCTTGCTCGCAAGCGAGCCGACCGCGAGATTGTCGCGCACCGACAGGCGCGCGAACACCGAATGCTCCTGCGGCACATAGCCGATGCCGGCGCGGACACGCTCCTGGGTGGCGCGGCGGCTGATGTCGCGGCCGTCGAAGGCGACCTCGCCCTTCCACGCCGGCAGCTCGCCGACGATGGTCTTCATCAGCGTGGTCTTGCCGGCGCCGTTGCGTCCGAGCACGGCGACACCGCCGCGCCAGGGAATGCCCAGGGTGACGTCGAACAGGACCTGGCTGCGGCCATAGCCGGCGTCGAGATGCTTGATGTCCAAAAATTCAGGCACGGCGCAGATAGATCTCCTGGACGGATTTGTTGGCCTGGATCTCGGACACCGTGCCCGATGCCAGCACCTTGCCCTGGTCGAGCACGGTGAGTCGATCGCAGATGTCGCGGATGAAATCGAGGTCGTGCTCGACGATGACGAGCGAGCAATGTTCCTTGATCGGCTGCAGCAATTCGCCGGTGACGCGGCGTTCCTCCAGGCTCATGCCGCCCGTGGGCTCGTCGAGCAGCAGGAGCTTTGGCTTGCCGGCCAGCGCCATGGCGATCTCCAGCCATTGCTGCTGGCCGTGCGACAGGGCTGCAGCCGCATCGAAGGCGCGATCAGCGAGCCGGAACTGCGTCAGCATGGTCATGACCTGATCGTGCAGCGCACCGCGCGTGCGCGAGAACACGAGGTCGAACAGCGAGGACTGCGCCTGGAGCGCGAGCAGGATGTTGTCGTAGAGCGTCAGCGACGGCAGCACGCTGGTGATCTGGAATTTCAGGCTCATGCCGGCGCGCGCACGCTCGGTCGGCGTGAACGCGGTGATGTCGGTGTTGACGAAGGAGACTTTTCCCTGCGTCGGCACTTCGGCGCCGGCAATGCACTTCATCAGCGTGCTCTTGCCGGAGCCGTTCGGACCGATCAGGCCGTGAAACTCGTTCTCGCCGACGGTGAGTGCGGCGCCGTCGAGCGCGGTGAGCTTGCCGAAGACCTTCTTGATGCCGGCCGCTTCAAGGAGCATTGCGCTTCTCCTTGATCCTGGCACCGAAGCTGCCGACCCGTTCGCGCTCGCCCAAGACAAAACTGATCAGGCCGAGCGGCCGGAACAGGATCACGAGCAGCAGCAGCAATCCCAGAATGATCGGCCAGATGTCGCGGTAATTGTCCGAGAGCCAGAAACTGACGCCTTCGACGATCACGGTGCCAATGACGGCGCCGATCAGCGTGCCGGAGCCGCCGAACAGCACGTAGAGCACGACCTGGGTCGAGACGACGACCCCGACCATGTTGGGCCAGACGAAGCCTTCGTGGAAGGCATAGAGACTGCCGGCAAGACCGGCGATGGCGCCGCCGATGGCGAAGATGATCGCCTTCAGGTGCTGCGCCTTGTAGCCGAAGAAAGCGATGCGCTGCTCGTTTTCGCGCAGGCCCGCGAGCGCAAGCCCGAACTGCGAGCGCACCAGGAAGCGGCAAAGCAGGTAGACGACGACGAGGATGCCGAGCACGAGATAATAGAAGGCCGGCCCTTCCGAGAACTCGTAGCCGCCGAGCGACATCGGTGCGATCGAGGGAATGCCGTTCTGGCCGCCGAGATAGTACCAGCCGCGCGCGAGGCGGTCGGCAGCGTAGGAGCCGGTGAGCGTGCCCAGCGAGACGAAGATCACGCTGGAGGGATGCCGGCCCAGCAGCAGGAAGCCGCCGAGCAAGAGCGCGAAGGTGAGACCGATCAGCGTGCCCACCGGCAACACCAGGAAGATGTTGGTGATGTCGAGATCGCGTGCGAGCAGCGCGACGCCATAGCCGGCCGAGCCGAAGAACAGGGCCTGGCCAAAGCTCATGATGCCGGCATAGCCCCAGACCAGGTCGAACGACAGCGCGAACAGCGCGAGGATGATCACGCGCGTCGCGAACACGGTGAGATAGTCCTGCAGCACCAGCGGCGCGAGCAGCGCCGCGACCAGTACGACGCCCTCCACGATCGGCAGGACTTTTCGTACCGCGACGACTCTTGCCGCCGTTCGGCTGCCAGCCATGGCAGCCTGCGTCTCCCCGCCGATCTCGGCGGGGACCGCCTGCTTCACTGCGCCCATCGCTTTCGGCATTCTGCCTCAGCATTCCTTGGGATCGACGAGACCGTTGCTGCGCGCGACGATCTCGTAGTTCCCGCCCTTGGCGACCGCGGTGTACATCTTCATCTTGCAGTGCCGCTTGCCCGGCACCATCTCGGCAGGTCCCCCGGGACCCTCGGCGATCTTGGCATGGTCGAGCGCAGCAGCGACCGATTCGCGATCGATCTTGCCGGCTTCCTTGACCGCCGCTTCCCACAGCTTCAGGCCGCGATAGGTGCCGGTCGCGGCACTGCCGGCGGCGAACAGGAAGTTGCCCGGAAAGTCCTTCTCGTAGGCCGCCTGAATCTTGGCGTCGAACGGGTTCTCCTTGGTCAGCACCTTGAAATAGTCGAGGCAGCTCGCAAGACCCTCGATCTCGGCGGCCTGATTGATGTTGAGCGTGTTCTCGTCGTAGTAGACGCAGGCGAGACGCCCGCCGTTCTTGAGGAAGCCGGCTTCATAGAGCTGCTTGAAGAACGGGCCGACGCCCGGCGGAATGACGGTATTGAAGACGACATCGACCTTGTTGGAGATGATGCGGTTGACGGTCGAGGAGAAGTCGACCTGGTCGAGCGGGTAGTATTCCTCAAACACGACCTCACCGCCATTGGATTCGATCACCTTGCGGGCATAGACGTTGAGCGTGTGCGGCCAGACGTAATTGGCGCTCGGCAGCGCGAACTTCTTGCCGCCGTTCTTGATCAACCAGGGAATGAATTCGTCGCACTGCTGGGCCGGCGTCGGGCCGGTGCAGAACAGATAGGGCGTGCACTCCTTGCCCTCGTAGAGCTGCGGATAGATGTAGAGCGTCTTGCCGCGCGCGACGATCGGATCCTTGATCGCGTTGCGCATCGAGGAGGTAATGCCGCCGAGCACCATGTCGACCTTGTCGCGCTGGATCAGTTTCCGCACGTTGCCGACGGCGACGGATTCGTTCGACGCGGTATCCTCGATGTAG
Source organism: Bradyrhizobium sp. CCBAU 45389 (assembly GCF_028128625.1). Lineage (NCBI taxonomy): Bacteria > Pseudomonadati > Pseudomonadota > Alphaproteobacteria > Hyphomicrobiales > Nitrobacteraceae > Bradyrhizobium > Bradyrhizobium sp. CCBAU 45389. Next base: position 55,882 of record NZ_LBIY01000075.1, read on the forward strand.
AGCTCGAGCGGACGGCCAAGCAGGCCGCCGGCATTGTTGATCTCCTTGATCACCATCTTGGCGACATTGGCGTCGGCATTGCCGGCATAGGCGATCGGACCGGTGAGGTCGGTGGCGATGCCGACCTTGATCGGGCCTTCCGCCGCGTTGGCCCAATCGGCCGGGATCACCCAGCTACCGACACCGGTCGCGACGGCGCCGGTCGCGAAGGCAAAATTGGAGAGGAAGCGGCGGCGTGAAAGCTCAGGACGATCGAACATGTGACTAAACCCCTTTTCCAGCGATGAGGCCCTGCGGGCGGAATTTGATGAAGACAATGGCGAGCACGAAGACGAGGACGTCGGCGACGACGGGCGCCATCACCCATGGCAGCGCGGCACTCAGCGTGCCGATGACGCCGGCGCCCGCGACCGGCCCGATGAAGGAGCCGACTCCGCCGACCATCACCGCGACAAAGCCCTGGATCAGGAAGCGCAGGCCGAGATCGGCGAACAGGCTGAACACCGGCACGATCAGCGCGCCGGCAAGGCCGGCGAGCGCGGCACCGAACGCAAACGTGGCGCCGTAGATCAGCGGCGTGGAGATGCCGGAGGCGCGCGCCAGCGATGGGTTCTCCAGCGTCGCACGTACGCGGAGGCCAAAACTGGTGCGTGACAGCAGCAGATAGCAGCCGCCCATCACCAGCAGCGTGATGACGATGATGGTGAAGCGCCAGGCCGAGATGTGCATGGCGCCGATATCGATGGAGCCGCCGATCGGCTCGGGCACGGTCAGATAGAAGCCGCCGATCAGGCCGCGCACGGATTCGCGGATGATGAGGCCGAGCGCATAGGTGCCGAGCATGGCGACGATAGGCGCGGCGTAGAAGCGGCGAATGATCAACGCCTCCAAGACGAAGCCGAGCGCGCCGACCAGAAAAGGCGCTGCGACCATGCCGGCCCAGATCGGCATTCCCTTGGCGTAGGCGAGATAGGTGATGTAGGCCCCGAGCAGGACGAACTCGCCCTGCGCGAAGTTGAAGATGCCCATCATGCTGGCGATGATCCCGAGCCCCAGCACGATCAGGACGATGATCGCACCGAAGCTCAGGATCTCGAACGCCGCGACGAACGCGTTAGCCATGCGGTAGATTTCCGTCCGTCTGCATTAATTCGCTTCTCACATCTTCTTCCAGTCGCCGATCTGCTCGAAGGCATGGGCGGCGCGGTAGATGGTGGATTCCTCGAACATGCGGCCGACCAGCATCAGGCCGACCGGCAGGCCGTCGACCATGCCGCAGGGCAGCGACATCGCGGGGTGATGGGTGATGTCGAACGGCGCGGTGTTCGAGATCATCTCGAGCGCGCGCGCAACATACTCCTCGCGGCTGGCATTGGGCTCCGGCAGCTTGGTCGCCTTCATCGGCGTCGTCGGCAGCAGAAGCAGATCGTAATCCCCAAGCGCCTTGTCGTAGGCCGCGGTGAGGCGGCGGGAGATATTGAGCGCCTTGCCGTAGAAGCGTGGACCGAAATTGTTGTTGATGTAGGTGCCGAGCATCATGAACAGCTTCGTGGTCTCGGACAGCGAGTCGGCCTGCCGGCGCCAGCCGCGATGAAAATCCATCAGCGAGGTCGAATAGAGATCGCCGCGGCTGAGGCCGTAGCCGTCGCCGAACATCATGGTCTGGGTCAGGCCTTCGGTGCCGATCGGGGTCCAGATCGCGCCGCCCAGGAGGTGCATCGGGATCGAGACGGTCTCGACGGTGGCGCCCAGATCCTTGAAGCGCTTTGCGGCCTCTCGCACGCTTTCATTCACCGCAGCTTCTGCGACCGGCTGCTCAAAACCTTCCTTGAGGATGCCGATCTTCATGCCCTTGACGCCCTGGCCGAGCGCCTTGGTGTATTCCTCGACCTTCGGAGCCTTGATGCGCGGATCGTAGCCGTCATCGCCGGCGAGCACTTCGAGCAGCAGCGCGTTGTCGGCGACCGTCGCGGTCATCGGACCGGTATGGTCGACATAGATCTCGATCGGCATGATGCCGGTATAGGGTACGAGGCCCCAGGTCGGCTTCATGCCGTAGATGCCGCAGAACGAGGACGGCATGCGGATCGAGCCGCCCTGATCGCCGCCGATCGCCATGTCGACCTCGCCGAGCGCGACCACGACGCCCGAGCCTGACGACGAGCCGCCGGCCGAGTACCCCATCTTGTGCGGATTATGCACGGGCCCGTAGGAGCCGGTGTGGCTGCCGCCGGACAGGCAGAAATGCTCGCAATGCACCTTGCCCTTGATCTCGGCGCCGGCATCCAGCATGCGCGTGACGATGGTGGCATCGAAATCGGGCACATAGCCTTCCAGCGTCGACGAGCCGTTGGTCATGGGCACGCCGGCCAGCATGATGTTGTCTTTCAGCGCAATGGTCTTGCCCTTGAGCTTGCCGCTGGCGGCGCCCTTCACGGTCGACTTGCGATACCAGGCATTGCGCGGGTTCTCTTCGGCCGAGGGCCGATAGCCCGGCGTGCGCGGATATTTCACCTCGGGCAATTCGTCCGGCATCGCGGCAACGAGATTGTAGGCTTCGATCGAGCCCTGCATCAGGCCGCGGAACGAGGCGACGTCGTCATCGGTGAGCGAAAGGCCGCATTGTTCGGCGACACTGCGAAGTTGGGCGGGCGTGGGAAGGACAACTGTCACGGCGCTCTCCTCTGAGGCTTCTTGATCCCTGGCATTGGACGGAAGCCGCTTGCTCGCGCCCGCACGGCGCGGGCCAACCGGCTTCACGTCGATATTACAGACGGAAATATTTTCCTTTTCAAGTATTATTTCGCAAGTCCGCTGCGGCTATCGGCAGCCGCCTCTCAGAGCGTCTTGATGATCTTGAAGTCGAGACCGTCGGCTTCAGCGAGGTACATCGGCATCTCGGCGCGGCCGTCGCGAAGCGTCACGGGGCCGCGGCCCGCCGTATAAACGGTGTTGCGCGCGGCCTTGAGCAGCGGACGGAAGGCCAGCGAGCCGGCGCGATTGGCGACGGATTCAAGGAAGCGCAATCCTTCATAGTTCGACTGACCGACGGAGCCGACCGGCGGCGCGTTGGCACCGAACATGGAATGATACGCGCTGAGGAACTCGTCATTGGCGCGCGAGACCATGCCGTTGAAATAGCCGGAGGCGCAGAACAGGTTCTCGGTGTTGTCGGCGCCGATGCCGAGCAGCACAGTCTCGTCCATCGCACCGGCCAGCCGCAGCGTGGAGGTGGCAAGCCCCGCCTCAGCGAAGGCGCGGTTGAAGGTGATGCTGTCGGTGCCGATCAGCGAGATCAGCACCACATCGGGCTTGGCGGCGCGGATACGCGCCAGATGCGGCTCGTGATTGTCCTCGCCGACGGGCACGAACTCCTCGCCGACGACCTGGCCGCCGGCCTCCTTGATGTAGCGCTTCACCGAACGATGCGACTGCCACGGCCAGACATAATCGCTGCCGATCAGGTACCAGCGCGCGGCCTTCTTGACGTCCGCCAGCCAGTGGATCGCCGGCCGGCTCTGCCAGCGCGGCGTCTCGCCGATCGCCATCACGCCCGGCGTGCGCTCGCCACCCTCATAGACCGGGGTGTAGATGTAGGGGATGCGGTTGCCGGTGACCTTGCGCAGCGCGACGCGGACCGCGCTGATATGCGAGCCCATGATGAGGTCGACCTCGTCGAAGGCGATTGCCTGCTCGGCGCGGCGCACCACCTCATCGATGGGTCCGCCGGAATCGTAGATCGACAGCTCGAGCTCGCGGCCCAAAATGCCGCCGCGCTTGTTGATCTCGGCGACCGCCAGCATCGCGCTGTTGGTGGAGGTCGGGCCCCAGATCCCGGGCGAGCCGGTGAAGGTGAGGAAATTGCCGATGCGCAGCTTGTTGCGCGCGCCGCGGCGCTTCATGAAATGCGCGTCGACCGGAGACAGGTCGAAGTCAGCCGCCGAGGACGACAGATTCCTGAACAGCAGGGACGGCGGCAACGCCGGGCCGCCGTGAGCCGGGAAGTTTACCGTCGCGCGCACGCCAACTCCTGTCTGGCACCAGACCTGAAAGCACATTGAGCAGGCGGCCGCGGCTTCCGCCCTTTTGTTGGGCAATGATCCTATTTTGAAAATATTGAATATTCAAGAATTGAAGTGCATATAGATGCAGCATTGATTGCAAGACATTCACTCATTTGGGTCAAGACGAAGTCTTAGCCGTGGCAAAACCGTCGAAAGAAAACTCCCCGATCACCGAACATCTCGCTTACCTGCTCGCGCAAGCCAACCGGGAGATCAACCGGCAGCTGGAACTGCGCTTGAGCAAGGAGGGCGTTCCCGTCGAGCAATGGCGCATCCTGAAAGTGCTGTCGGATGGCAACGGCCATTCGATGGGCGAGCTTGCGGACGCGGTGCTGCTCAACCATCCAACGCTGACCAAGATGATCGACCGCATGGTCTCCGACACGCTGGTCTACCGCGTGCAAGATCCCAACGATCGCCGCAAGGTGCTGATGTTCATCTCCGACCGCGGCAAGGTGCTGTGCAAGAGGCTCAACTCGCTCGCGGTGGACCAGGAGGAGCACATCCTGGAGAGCTACGGCGACAAGTCGACGAGCGAACTCAAGCGGCTGCTGGAGAGCTTGATCGACAGCTCGAATTGACACGAATATCAATTCCATCGTCGTCCTGGACAAGCGCAGTTCGCGACAACGCGCAGCGTTATCGCGAGCGGAGCGCAGATCCAGGACCCATTACCACCGCATTTGGTTTGACGAAGACTCGCGGTCGCCAGCGTCGCGCCACAACTTACTCTTGGGGGAATAGGTCCTGGCTTTCGCCAGGACGACGACGTGGGGCTAACTGCGCGCCACACCCTCAACTGTCATCGCCCGCGAAGGCGGGCGATCCAGTATTCCAGAGACATTAGTGATTGAGCCGAGAAGCCGCGGCGTACTGGGTCGTCCGGTCAAGCCGGGCGACGACAACGGAGGATGAGGCACGAGTATCGCGCCTCACGCGCGCGTGGCAGCGAAGCTAGCCGCTACGCATACCGCCCGTGGCAGTGCTTGTACTTCTTGCCCGAGCCGCACGGGCAATCCTCGTTGCGGCCGACCTTGCCCCAGCTGGCCGGGTTCTTCGGATCGCGCAGCGCGGCGTCGGTGGCCTGCGCGCCGAGCGTGACGCTGGCGAGCGCCATTTCGTCCTCGCCGGTGTTCGGATCGAACTTGTGCGCTTCCATCTGCGGCAGCACGGGCGCTTCCTGCTCCGGCGGGACGATCTCGACCCGCATCAGCTGCGCGGTGACGGCCTCGCGCAGGTGCGCGCTCATCTCCTGGAAGAGGTTAAAGGCCTCGGTCTTGTACTCCTGGAGCGGATCGCGCTGGCCGTAGCCGCGCAGGCCGATGACCTGGCGCAGGTGGTCGAGCATGATCAGGTGCTCGCGCCAGAGATGGTCGAGCGTCTGCAGCAGGATGGTCTTCTCGACGTAACGCATCACGTCGGGGCCCCATTGCGCGACCTTGGCCGCCATGTGCTCGTCGGCCTTGGTCTCGATGCGCGTGAGCAGCTCCTCGTCGGCGATGCCCTCTTCCTTGGCCCAGTCGTCGACCGGCAGGTCGAGATCGAGCACGCGCTTCAATTCGTCCTTCAGGCCGGCCACATCCCACTGCTCGGCATAGGCATGCTCGGGCACGTGCTTGGCGACGAGGTCGTCGATGAAGGCGTGGCGCATGTCGGTGACGGTCTCGGCGACGCTGTCGTCCTTCATCAGGTCGACGCGCTGGTCGAAGATCACCTTGCGCTGGTCATTCTGGACGTTGTCGAACTTCAGCAGGTTCTTGCGGATGTCGAAGTTGCGCGCCTCGACCTTCTGCTGCGCCTTTTCGAGCGCCTTGTTGATCCAGGGATGGATGATCGCCTCGCCCTCCTGCAGGCCGAGACGCTGGAGCATGCTGTCGAGACGGTCCGAGCCGAAGATGCGCATCAGATCGTCTTCCAGCGACAGGAAGAATTTCGAGCGGCCGGGGTCGCCCTGACGGCCGGAACGGCCGCGCAGCTGGTTGTCGATGCGGCGGGATTCGTGGCGCTCGGAGCCGATGATGTAGAGGCCGCCCGGCTTCTTCACGGTCTTGGCGGGCTTGCTGCCCTTCGCCGGCTCGATCTCGACGGTCTCCTCCGCCTTCAGCACGATGTCGCGGAAATGCGCGATGTCGGCCTTGATCTGCTCGATCTTTTTGGCCTTCTCGGCCTCGTCCTCGATGCCGGCAGTCTCCTGCTGGAGACGCATCTCCAGCGAGCCGCCGAGCTTGATGTCGGTGCCGCGGCCGGCCATGTTGGTCGCGATCGTGATCGCGCCGGGCACGCCGGCTTCGGCGACGATGTAGGCTTCCTGCTCGTGGAAGCGCGCGTTCAGCACCGCGAACAGTTTTGACGGCTTGCCGGCGCGGGCGGCGGCATAGAGCTTGTCGAGCGCGTTCTCCTTGCCGAAATCGATCTGCTTGTAGCCGTTCTGCTTCAGGAACTCGGCGAGCACTTCCGACTTCTCGATCGAGGCGGTGCCGACCAGCACCGGCTGCAGCCGCGCATTGGCGCGCTCGATCTCGGCGAGGATGGCGGCGTATTTTTCCTTCTGCGTGCGGTAGACCTCGTCATCCTCGTCGAGGCGCGCGATCGACAGATTGGTCGGAATCTCCACGACCTCGAGCTTGTAGATGTCGAACAGTTCGTCCGCTTCGGTCGCGGCCGTACCGGTCATGCCCGCCAGCTTCTCGTACATGCGGAAGTAGTTCTGGAAGGTGATCGAGGCCAGCGTCTGGTTCTCGGGCTGGACCTGGACGTGCTCCTTGGCTTCGAGCGCCTGGTGCAGGCCTTCCGAATAGCGCCGGCCCGGCATCATGCGTCCCGTGAACTCGTCGATGATGACGACCTCGTCGTCGCGGACGATGTAGTCCTTGTCGCGCGTGAACAGCGTGTGGGCGCGCAGCGCCTGGTTGATGTGGTGCACGACGGAGACGTTCTCGACGTCGTAGAGCGACTCGCCCTTGAGCTGGCCGGCGTCGCGCAGCAGCGTCTCGATCTTCTCCATGCCGGCTTCGGTGAGCGTCACCGTGCGCTGCTTCTCGTCGACCTCGTAATCGGTCTTGTCGAGCCTGGGCAGGAAGCCGTCGATGGTGTTGTAGAAGTCCGAGCGGTCGTCGAGCGGGCCGGAGATGATCAGCGGCGTGCGCGCTTCGTCGATCAGGATGGAGTCGACCTCGTCGACGATGGCGAAGAAGTGCGGCCGCTGGACCATGTCCTCGAGCCGGTACTTCATGTTGTCGCGCAGGTAGTCGAAGCCGTATTCGTTGTTGGTGCCGTAGGTGATGTCGCAGGCATAGGCCGTCTTGCGCTCGGCATCGTCGAGGCCGTGCACGATCACGCCGGTGGTCATGCCGAGGAAGCCGTAGATCTGGCCCATCCAGCCGGAGTCGCGGCGGGCGAGGTAGTCGTTGACGGTGACGACGTGGACGCCCTTGCCGGCCAGCGCGTTGAGATAGACCGCGAGGGTCGCGACCAGCGTCTTGCCTTCGCCGGTCTTCATCTCGGCGATGTCGCCCTCGTGCAGCACCATGCCGCCGATCAGCTGGACGTCGAAATGACGCTGGCCGAGCGTGCGCTTGGCGGCCTCACGCACCGTGGCGAAGGCGGGCACCAGGAGGTCGTCGAGCGTCTTGCCCTCCGCGAGCTGCTTCCTGAACTCGGCGGTGCGGGCCTTGAGCGCCTCGTCGGAGAGTTTCGAGACTTCGGGCTCCAGCGCGTTGATCGCGTTGACGCGGGACTGGTATCCCTTCACCCGCCGGTCGTTGGCGGAGCCGAAAAACTTGCGGGCGAGCGCGCCGATCATGCCTAGTTCCTGTGTTCGCGATTCAACCGCGTTGCAGCCAAGAAGTTGTCACCCGCCTGCCTTATCAACTCACCGTGACGCCTGCTGGCGTCAGAGCCCGGACTGCGGGGGGTCGTCCGCCATATGGGTGGGAATTGGGCAAGTCTGGGTTCAACGGCCAAAAACGCAGCAAAATAAACGCCATCGCCATGGTCGCGACCGGGCAGAGATATGGCCCGGTCAGGGCCTTGTCAACGGCGGGCGCGTTGCGGCTAATTCATCATTTTGACAGACTTTTCGCGTTGCCAAGCCCCCCTGATTGGGCGAGTGTCCGCCCCGCTCGAGCAGCCCCCTGCTTCAACAAAAGGATTTTCCATGACCACCTCGTTCCCGGTAACCAAAACCGGCCTGCGCTTCGGCCTCGCCACCGCCCTCGTGGGCTGCCTTGCGCTGGCGCTGATCGCGGGTCCCGGCCGGGCTGCCGACGATCCGGTCTTGGCGAAGGTCAATGGCGTGGAAATCAAGAAGAGCGACGTCGCCATGGCCGAGGAGGAACTCGGGCCGAGCCTTGCCCAGATGGACCCGGCGACCAAGGACGAGAACGTCCTGTCCTTCCTGATCGACATGAAGATCGTCAGCAAGGCTGCCGAAGACAAGAAGGTCGCCGACAGCGAGGAGTTCAAGAAGCGCCTGGCGTTCGCCCGCAACCGGCTGCTGATGGACAGCCTGCTCGCCAATGAGGGCAAGGCCGCCACCACCCCCGACGCGATGAAGAAGGTCTATGAGGAGGCCTCCAAGCAGATCACCGGCGAGCAGGAGGTGCGCGCCCGCCACATTCTGGTCGAGACCGAGGACGAGGCCAAGGCGGTGAAGGCCGAGCTCGACAAGGGCGCCGATTTCGCCGAGCTCGCCAAGAAGAAGTCCAAGGATCCGGGCTCCGCCGACGGCGGCGACCTCGGCTTCTTCACCAAGGAGCAGATGGTGCCGGAATTCTCGGCCGTGGCCTTCGCGCTCGAGCCGGGCAAGATCTCCGACCCCGTGAAGTCGCAGTTCGGCTGGCACATCATCAAGGTCGAGGAAAAGCGCGCCCGCAAGGCGCCGGACTTCGAGCAGGTCAAGGCCCAGATCGAGAACTACGTCACCCGCAAGGCCCAGGCCGACTATGTCGCCAAGCTGCGCGCCGAGGCCAAGGTCGAGCGCCTGGACCAGCCGGCGGCGGACGCCAAGCCCGCCGACGCGGCCAAGCCCTCCGACAGCAAGATGGCTCCGCCGGCGAAGAAGTAAGAATTCGCTGTCACTTCGCGGACGCCAATAGTATCTAACGTCGCAATGGCCGGGCACATGCCCGGCCATCTGCATATCCAGACCCCACCAAGGCACCCGCGATGTCCTCCTCCGTCTCTCCCCTCGCCCCGAAACACGTTCCCGACATGCCCGTGATCGCGGGCATCCGCCTTGCGACGGCCGAGGCCGGCATCCGCTACAAGAACCGCACCGACGTGCTGCTGGCGGTGATGGACAAGGGCACCGCGGTGGCCGGCGTGTTCACCAAATCGAAATGCCCGTCGGCGCCGGTCGAATGGTGCCGCGCCAAGCTGAAGGGCGGCAAGGCGCGCGCCCTCGTCGTCAATTCCGGCAATGCCAACGCCTTCACCGGCAAGACCGGCCGCGCCTCCACCGCGCTGACCGCAAAGATCGCGGCCAAGGCGGTCGGCTGCAGCGAGGGCGAAATCTTCCTGGCCTCGACCGGCGTGATCGGCGAGCCGCTGGACGCGACCAAGTTCGACGGCGTGCTCGGACGCCTGGCCGAAGCCGCCGCGCCCGGCGATTATCTCGCCGCAGCCAAGGCGATCATGACCACCGACACCTTCCCGAAGGTCGCGACCGCGACCGTCAAGCTCGGCAAGGCCAAGGTCACCATCAACGGCATGGCCAAGGGCGCCGGCATGATCGCCCCCGATATGGCGACGATGCTGTCCTTCATCTTCACCGACGCGCCAATCGCACCCGCCGCGCTGCAGGCCCTGCTCAAGGCCGGCGTCGAGGACACTTTTAACGCGGTCACGATTGACGGCGACACGTCCACATCGGACACGCTGCTGGCCTTTGCCACCGGTGCCGCCGCCGAGCACGGGGCGCCAAAAATCAGCCGCGCCAGCGATCCGCGCCTGAAGGCGTTCGTCAAGGCGTTCAACCAGGTGCTCGCCAATCTCGCCGAGCAGGTCGCCCGTGACGGCGAAGGCGCGCGCAAGCTGGTCGAGATCACCGTCGAGGGCGCCAAGACCAAGGCCTCCGCCCGCAAGATCGCGATGTCGATCGCGAACTCGCCGCTGGTCAAGACCGCGATCGCCGGCGAGGACGCCAATTGGGGCCGCGTGGTGATGGCTGTCGGCAAGGCCGGCGAGCCGGCCGATCGCGACAAGCTCTCGATCTCCTTCAACGGCATCCGCGTCGCCAAGAGCGGCGCGCGCGATCCGTCCTATGACGAAGCGCAGGTATCGGAGGCGATGAAGGCCCCGGAGATCGCGATCAAGGTGTCGCTCGGCCTCGGCAAGGGCCGCGACCGAGTCATGACCTGCGATCTCACGAAGGAGTATGTGGCGATCAACGGGGATTACAGGTCGTAGTTCTGCTGCGACTCCCTCCCCGTCATCCTGAGGTGCGAGACACGCGGCGCAACGCGCCGCGTGGGGAGCCTCGAAGGATGCACGGCCACCGCTGCATCCGCGCGGAGAAAGCCGGGCCGTCGCCCTTCGAGGGCCGCTAAGAAGTGGCCACCTCAGGGTGACGGTGATAGAGCGCGAGAGCTTTGATCAGCCTCACCCCGAGATCCTCGCGTCCGCCACCGCCTTCTTGAACAGCGCGTTCATGGCGTCCGAGATGCCTTGGGTCGGGCTCACCTCGAAATACAGCCCGGGCGAAGCACAGCTCTGCATGTTCTTCGCGATCTCGCTGTTCGGTGACGGCCCGAACGGTCCCTTGTTGAAGGGGTCGATGTAGGTCATGTACCAGGAGTTGGTCGGCAGCTGCAGATAGGTGGTGTAGAGCACCGCGATCTTGATGCCGCGGTTCTTGATGGTGGTGCAGAGCGAGACGTCGATCGGCGACTGGCAGCGTCCACCGCTCACGACCGGCTTGGAGCAGCCGGTGTTATACTCGTCGGCGACGCCGTCGGAGACGAAGAACAGATACTTCATCGGCGCCGCCGAGGTGCCGGCGCCCGGGGCGCTGATCGCACTGTTGATCGCCGGGAAGACCGTGCTGAACTGCGTATCCTTGTCGGCGGTGTAGGAATCGTTGTTGCCGTAGACGCCCATCAAATCGATGCCGCCCGCCGCCGTCTTCGCACTCGAGAGGCTCGCCGACAGCGAGAACAGCGCGCGCAGGCCGATGGTCTTCGACGAAGCGCCGAAATCGTAGATCGCCATGCGGAACTGGTTCGAATAGGTCTCGGTGGCACCCGCCGTATCCATCAGCGACTGCGTCGCGCTGCGCAGCACGTCGATCCGCGTCGTCACCCCGAGCGTCTTGGCGAGGTTGTAGTAGTTGTTCGCGTCGTTGTAGTCGTGACAGGCGAAGGCGCATTTGTCCGACGTGTTGTTGACCATCTTGCTGACGTCCGCCGGCGTCGCCGCCACGCCCATCGACGGCGAATTGTCCAGCAGGAGGTAGAAGTCGACATAGAGCGGCATGGTCGCCGTCGCGGTCGACGTCCCGCTCATGTTCAGCGCGGTCTTGCCGATCACGCCGAGGAACATGGTGTTGATGGTGCCGGTGAACGAGACTGTCGAGGTAACGGTCGAGCCGGACTTGACCACCGTCGGCGTGACGCTGTTCGGCGTGTAGCCGGTCAGGTTGGCGACGTTGGCATTGAAGATGTTCGTCGCGTCGGTGATGCCGGCGGGGATTGCGCCATCCGACGTCATCGCGCCCGCGGCGGCAAAGGCCGGCGAGGTCTTGGCGACCGAGCCGACGCTGGCCGCATCGGCAGCGGCCTGGAGCTTGGAGCGGACCTGCGTCGCACGGGAGTAATCGACCGCGCAGCCGACCACCGTGATCAGGGGGACGCAGCAGAATGCGAAGATCACCGCGACATTGCCGCGCCGGTCGCGGACGAGACGGCGCATCATGGAGCAAATCGCAGCGCGCATGGGTCGGCCCCGGAATGGTTCAATCGTTTCCACTCTAGGAACCGTCGATTAAATATGACTTATGGAAGCCGTAGAAACGCGGGCCAGGACGGGGTTAACGAACCGTTACGGCCCATCCTCAGCGAGCGACTTCAGGCATGGCCGATCTCAAACTGACTCTCGTGGTGGCCTGCGCGCTGGTCGACGCCGACAAGCGCGTCCTGATCGCGCAGCGCCCCGAAGGCAAAGCACTGGCGGGCTTATGGGAATTCCCCGGCGGCAAGCTCGAGCCGGGCGAGCGGCCGGAGCAGAGCCTGATCCGCGAGCTCCATGAGGAGCTCGGCATCACCGTCGCCGAACCGTGCCTGGCGCCGCTGACCTTCGCCAGCTACGGCTACGAGACCTTCCACCTGTTGATGCCGCTGTACATCTGCCGGCGCTGGGAAGGCCTGGTGACGCCGCGCGAGGGCCAGAACCTCGCCTGGGTCCGCGCCAACAAGCTGCGCGACTACCCGATGCCGCCCGCGGACATTCCGCTGATCCCGCATTTGATCGATTTGCTGATGTGAGGCAGGACCTCATCCTGAGGAGACCGCGCAGCGGTCGTCTCGAAGGATGGCCGCGCGGCAAGAGCGGGGCCTGCATGGTTCGAGACGGCGCTGACGCGCCTCCTCACCATGAGGATCACTCCTTCCCCGCCTTCTTCACCGCCTCCGCCAGGCTCGCCTTCGCCGATCCCGGCTTGAGCGGCTGCTGCTGGCTCGCATGCGGCGCCCAGCCGGAGAGCCAGATGATGTCGAATGTCGCGCGGATGCGGCCGTCGGCATCGGCAAAGCGCTCGGCATAGATCTCGGCCATCCGCAGCAGCGTCGCGCGCCGACTCGGTGTGCGGCGCCGTTCGATCAGCACGTTGGTCGCGCCCATGCGGCGGAGATCCTGCATCAGCGCGAACGCATTGCCATAGCGCACCACGACGCGGTCGACATCGGTCACCGGCAGCGCAAAGCCAGCCCGCTGCAGCAGCGCGCCGATGTCGCGAAGGTCAGCGAACGGCGCGACACGCGGCGACACGCCGCCCTCGCATTCCGCTTCGGCGGCAGCAAAGGCCTGCCGCAGCTCGGTCAAGGTGTCGCCGCCGATCATCGCCGCCAGCAGCAAGCCATCCGGCTTCAACGCGCGGCGAACCTGTGCCAGCACGCCCGGCAGATCGTTGACGAATTGCAGCGCCAGCGCCGAGACGACGAGATCGAGGCTTTCCGGCGCGAACGGCAGTTTTTCCGCGCCGGCCGTATCGAGTGCGATCCGTTCGATGGAAGGCAGGCGCGCGCGCAGCGACGACGGACCCTCGCCGGGACTCCAGAGATCGACCGGCGCTTGAAACTCCCGCATCACCGCCGCCAACCGGTCGGACATGTCCTCGGCAACCCGATCAATCAGGAAGGTCACCTCGCCTTGCGCCTGCGCGCGCTGTTGCCGTGCGTGCAGCAAGGCGCGATCAAACAGAGCGGGCGGGGTTTGGGGAGGTACAGCCATGCGGTTTGGTTACGCTCATGACGGCCACTCTGGCAACCCACGCAATCGAGAGTCAGGTGGAACGGCCAGACGGGCCGTCGTATAATTAGGCCTCACCGAGGCTCCGGCAGTGTTCAGCATTCATCTTCGCGATATCAACGCCGAAATTGTCGAGGCGTGGAGAGCAGCGTTTGCCGATGTCGCAGACGTCGAGGTCTCGCTCGGCGACATTTTTGCGCAGGAGGCCGATGCGATCCTGAGCCCCGCGAACAGTTTCGGGCACATGGATGGCGGGATCGACCTTCTCTATTCGCGATATTTCGGCTGGGACCTCCAGACCAATCTGCAAGCCCTCTTGGCAGAGCAACACTATGGCGAGCTGCCGGTCGGCCAAGCGATCGTGCTTGCCACGGGTCACAAGCGCTTCCCGTTCCTCGTGAGTGCCCCCACGATGCGAGTCCCCACGCGCATCGATCAGACCGTGAATGTGTATCTCGCATTCCGGGCAGCTCTGATCGCTGTCATCACGCACAATGCCGGTGACGACGAGGCAATCCAGTCCTTGCTCGTCCCGGGTCTAGGGACGGGCGTAGGCGCAATGCCCCCTGCGCGGGCCGCCCGCCAAATGCGGCTTGCCTACGACTCGATCTTGGCGCCGGCTTCGGAGCGACGGAGTGCTCGCGCCATCCTGAGAGAGCATCACGAACTGCTTTCCTGATCCCGTTTCGGGCCACCGCCGCTTGAGCGCCGTCGACGGGAACGCTAGCCTCTCATGGAAGCCAACGCCGCCCCCTCCCGTTCCCTCGCCGCACCGCTGCGTGCCGCATGGACCGCGGGCCACCATGCGCTGGCGCGTGCGGCACGGCTCGCCCTCGACATCGCACTACCGACGCTGTGCGTGTCTTGCCGTGAGCCGGTCGATGGCGAAGGCGTTTGCGCGGCGTGCTGGGCGCGGCTGTCGTTCATCGAACGGCCCTATTGCCCGCGGCTCGGCATCCCCTTCGTCTATGATCCCGGCCCCGACATGCTGTCGATGGAGGCGATCGCGAGCCCGCCGGCCTACCAGCGCGCCCGCGCGGCGGTGCGCTATGACGACGTTGCGCGCACGCTGGTGCATGCGCTGAAATACCAGGACCGCACCGATCTGGCACCGGCCATGGGCCGCTGGATGGCGCGCGCGGGCGGCGAGCTGCTTGCCGGCGCCGACATGCTGGTGCCGGTGCCCCTGCATTGGCGGCGGGCCTGGCGCCGGCGCTACAACCAGTCCGGAGCGCTGGCGCGCATCATCGAACGGCAGAGCGGGGTCAAGGTGCGGGGCGACGTGCTGCGGCGGGTCCGTGCCACCGAGCAGCAGATCGGCCTGTCACGGGCCCAGCGCGCCACCAATGTGCAGGGCGCATTCCAGGTATCTCCGGACCGTCAGGCCGAGGTCCAGGGCCGCCGCGTCGTCCTGATCGACGACGTCCTGACCTCGGGTGCCACATTGGACGCCTGCGCGCGTGCCCTGCTCCGCGCCAAGGCGGCCCAGGTCGACGTGCTGGTGTTCGCCCGGGTTGTGGAGATCAGGTGAAGTCCCATATAATTCAATGAATTCATGACATGAAAGCGCCAGACGAGATGACTGCTGCTGTCGAGATCTACACCAGGCCGGGCTGCGGCTATTGTTCCGCCGCGAGGTCGCTGCTGACCCGCAAGAAGGCGACCTTCACCGAGTTCGACGTCGCCAGGAACCCGTCCTGGCGCCAGGAGATGTACGACCGCGCCGGCGACGGCTCGACCTTCCCGCAGATCTGGATCGGCGGCACCCATGTCGGCGGCTGCGACGACCTCTACGCGCTCGACCGCGAAGGCAAGCTCGACGGCATGCTCGAAAGCGTCAAGGCGGCATCATGAGCGACAACAGGACCTTCACCGCCGCGATGGTGCAGCTGCGCACCGGCCTGATGCCGGAGCCGAGCCTCGCGCAGGCGACCCGGCTGATCCGGCAGGCGGCGGCGGGCGGCGCCGATTACGTGCAGACGCCCGAAGTCAGCAACATGATGCAGCTGAACCGCAAGGCGCTGTTCGAGCACCTCCAGAGCGAAGAGGATGACGCCTCGCTGAAGGCGTACCGCGCACTGGCGGCGGAGCTGAAGATCCACATCCATGTCGGCTCGCTGGCGCTGCGCTTCTCGCCGGAGAAGGCGGTCAACCGCTCCTTCCTGATCGGGCCCGAGGGCAATGTGCTCGCGAGCTACGACAAGATCCACATGTTCGACATCGAACTGCTGGACGGCGAGAGCTATCGCGAGTCCGCCAATTACCAGCCGGGCGAGACCGCCGTGATCTCCGACCTGCCCTGGGGCCGGGTCGGGCTGACAATCTGCTACGACGTGCGCTTCCCCGCGCTCTACCGCGCGCTGGCCGAGAGCGGCGCCTACTTCATCACGGTGCCGTCGGCGTTCACCCGCAAGACCGGCGAAGCGCATTGGCACGTGCTGCTGCGCGCGCGCGCGATCGAGACCGGTTGCTTCATCTTCGCCGCGGCGCAGGCAGGCACCCACGAGAACAAGCGCGAGACCTATGGCCACTCGCTGATCATCGATCCCTGGGGCGAGATCCTCGCCGAGGGCGATGTCGAGCCCGGCATCATCATGGCCAAGATCGACCCGGCCAAGGTCGAGACCGCGCGCCGCGCCATCCCGTCGCTCCAGCACGGCCGCCGCTTCGGCGTCGCCGACCCCAAGGCCGGGCCGGACCATCTGCATCTCGTACGGGGATCGGCATGATCCGCTACGCGCTCCACTGCGACCGCAACCACGCCTTCGAGAGCTGGTTCCAGAGCTCGTCGGCCTATGATTCGCAGGTGAAGCGCAAGCTCGTGACCTGCCCGATCTGCGGCTCGGCCAAGGTCGACAAGGCGATCATGGCGCCGCGCATCGTCGGCAAGAAGGGCCGCGGGCGCGCAACGCCGCCGCCGGAGCCCGCGGCTTCGACCACGCCCGAGGCTGCGCCGTCAGGGCCGACCTCGCTGCTGATGTCGCAAGAGCGCGAGCTGCGCGCCAAGCTCAAGGAGCTGCGCGATCACATCGTCAAGAACGCCGACAATGTCGGGGAGCGCTTTGCCAACGAAGCGCGCGCCATGCATTACGGCGACAAGGAGCACCGCCCGATCTACGGCGAGGCCTCGCCGGAAGAGGCGAAGTCGCTGATCGACGAAGGCATCGAGGTCTCGCCGCTGCCGACGCTGCCGGAAGACAGGAACTAGGCCCCCACCAGCACCGCCACGCCGATCACGATCAGCGCGATGCCTGCAAGCTCGCGCGGTGCGATCGGCTGCTTGAACGAGTAGTAGGCCACGCCCTGCGCGAACAACACCTCGATCAGCGCGAGTGTGCGGACATTGGCGGCGGCCGTCAGCGCGAAGGCCAGGAACCAGAACTGTGAGGCGAAGGCGCCGGTGAAGCCCGCCAGCATCGACGGCCGCCACATGCCGAGGATGCCCCGCAACACGTCCGGCGCACGCCAGAGCAGGTAGATCGTCAGCACCAGCGTCTGCACGAACAGGCCGAGCACCAGCGTGAACGACGAGGCCGTCACGAACGACACGTTCGGCACCGTGATGATCGCGCCGCGAAAACCGACCGCCGAGAGCGCGAATGCCGCCGCGGCGACGAGGCCGGTGATGGTCGGCTTCAATTCCGCAAAACTCTTCTCGCCGCCGGGGCGCAGCGCGGTGATGACGACACCGATGGTCGCAATCACGATCGCCAGCACCTTCAACCAGGTGAGGTGATCGCCGAGGAAGACGAAGCCGAAGATCGCGGTCTGGATCGCCTCGGTCTTGAGGTAAGCCGTGGTCACCACGAAGGAGCGGTCGTTCATCGCAAGCAGCATCAGGCCGGTGGCGACGATCTGGCTGAGCGCGCCGAGCAGCAGCCATGGCCAGAATGCCGATGGTGGCATACCGATATGATCGCCGGTCGCGACCAGCACCACGCCGAGGAACAGCAGCGAGAACGGGAAGCCGAACAGGAAGCGGATATTGGTCGCGCCCCAGGTCCCCAGCGGCTTCGTCAACGACCGCTGCATCGCATTGCGCGCGACCTGGCCGAGCGCAGCGACGACGGTGAAGGGAATCCAGAGGCTGGTGACGGTGAGCATGGGGAGTGGGAATAGGAAGGGATCTGGAGCCAACCTGCCGCTGACGGCGAAGCAGGTCAATCACGCGGATGTCATGGGTGCGATGCTCTCGCGACGCCTTCAGTGTCGTCCCGGCGAAGGCCGGGACCCATACCCACAGGATTTGGTTTGGCGAAGACTCGCGGTTACCAGCGTCGCACCAAAACTG